>JAQWBP010000010.1 GCA_028706315.1 Syntrophomonadaceae bacterium | reverse complement strand
CCAGTTATTGTCGGGGCCAGTTAAGATTTTATGAAACGCTTGCGCGTATTCTTTATGATTTTCTCTGCTGACTAGTTTTTCTCCCCAGTTAAGCAGTTTTTCCAGGTTCTGAACTGGATTTTTTTCGATATAGTTAATCCCTTCATTAATAACAGTAGAACTTACAATTTGCTTAACCGACTTCATAATTATCTCCCTCCATGCATTTCCGAGTAGATTAGTAAATGGAATTGCCAGGTAGGTGTCACATTGTTTAAATGAAAGGGAATAAGGAGCTATCAGCGATTATAGAAGCAATCTAGTGATACGACCAGGTATAAAAGGCTCACTATGGCGTCAGGTTCAACCAAGCACTTTATATCTGATATAATGTTTTGCAGGTAAGGCAGTCCTGTATAAATTAATTAAATATTATAACGAGACAAAATAAATAATTGTTTTTTTACTAACATTATCATTTACAATCTTTTATGGCTGTGTACTCCTGTATCCCCAGAACCCCGCAATTCCCGCGATTGTAATATTATTTCGCCTCCTTTGTGATTAATATTACTTATCTTAATACTAGATCTGGCAGGTAAATATGTCAAATATTTATATATATACGCGAAAAAGAGGAAATTTTAGCAAAACATAGCGCGAAGTAGGACAATAGATTAATAATATCGAACTTATAGAGGCAAAGGAGCGGTAAATCGTGAATGCTAAACAAATTGTGTTAATAGGTTTTATAGTTACAGCGTTATTAATATCTATCACTCTAACCGGGCGGTTGCCGGAGTTTATTATAGCCTTTATTATCCTTGGGATAAGTCTTGCGGCAACTTACTACATTGCGCTTAATCAAAAACGGATCGAGCATATTGAGAAACTTGAATTATTAATAAAAGCAACGCGAGGTTTACATACGGGAATGCCTCGGCAAAATTTGGTTGATTATCTATTAAGATGGGCAAATCATCTGGTGAAAAGTGAACAGGTTTTTATCTGGTTAGCCCCAGAAAATATGTTTTATCCTCAACCTGTTGCTGAATGGACAGGATGGGAAGAAATCAATAAAAGTATTTTACAAAACTCCAGGACGATCATTTTTAATCCTGGAGATACTGAAACAGAAATAGCCAACCGGCCTGCATTAATAAAAAATTATATGGCCGTACCTTTGGGTAGTGAAGAACAAATAGAAGGAGTACTGTATCTGGTAAACAATAGCAGCGAAATTTTTACGGTACGCGATAAGGAATTAATTACTGCTATCTGTGGATATATTTCGCTTTGCCGGGGAAAAAGCCAGGCTGAGATCCAGAAGAGTGAAAACATGTTGGTGATTATAAAAACTCTAGTAAAAGCAATTGAATCTTTGCTGCCCGGATATCAAGGACATGCTGAGCGGGTAGCATTGGTGTCGAAACTAATAGGGAAACAGTTGGGCGTAGTCGATGATGAAATGGAAGTTCTAGAGTATACTGCTTTATTACATGATATAGGGAAAATTAGGGCAGAGGAAAATAGCCTGAATGAATCCGGGGAAATTTTGGGTGACCATGCTGCCTATGGTGCGGAACTCTTGCCGGTTACGGGGATTTTTGCTGAGATTAAAGCAGGGGTTAAATATCATCATGAAAGGTATGATGGCAGTGGCTATCCAGAAGGACGGGCCTATACTGAAATACCATTTAATGCTCGTATCATAGCTGTTGCTGATATTTATGACGCCATGACCAGCCTATTTCCTGATGAGGAACGCTTAAATCATCAGGCAGCTATACAAGTCATTAAAAAAGCAACTGGCAGCTTATTTGATCCGCTGGTAGTGGTGGCCATGGAAGAAGTTGCTGATGAAATCCGCACGATTTATGCAGAATATAAAGCATAACCCAGATATTTATTAGATTTGAGCATCAAGAATCATGCTGAGTCAACGATATATTATGTAAAGGGAATATATCATGTAAGATGCATGGCTGCAGGGCATAACCACCTATGAAGATGGGCGGTTCACCCCCTGCCACCAAGTATTGAGATAGGAGTAGGAAAGATTGAAAAGGTTTATAGGTAAAATCATTACTTATCTGGTTTGTTTTTTCTTTATAATTAGTTTAACTACTGGAATATATTCTGCTAGTGCGCAGGGTTCCGCTATTCAGGTCCCTGCTATAACCGGGATTTCACCAGGCAGTGTCAGTGAAGATTACGATGAAGATGAACCAGTGCTTATCGCAGGAGATGGTTTTAATACTGAGGGTAATATTCGAGTCAAGTTTAATGATATTTATGCGGAAAAGGTATATACCCATACCGGAAGTGATGGGAAAATGTATCTCGAGGTCTATTTGCCTGATGACGATCGCTTAGAACCAGGTATTTATAACATTACAGTTATTAATAGTGATAATAACGAACAAACTTTTTACGATGAATTTAGCGTTATCAGAGCAGCCGACTACCTGGTTCCCGCAGAAGGTGTCAGGGTAAAGTATTCCGGCAGCAGCAGTGAAGTGCTCGAAACAGTAAATAGGAGCCAGGATACGGTTTTATTAGCATCTCGTTATATAGAAAGAAGAGGCCTGACTCTCGACCTGGATGAATTAATGGGTGACGATGTGCTGGTCAGAAAGATAATTTTCTCAGCCACAAGAGGGGAGAGCATTCGAGAAATAGATACTATTTCCCGGTGGGCAGAAATCAGATTATGCGGCATAAAGTTAGATTCTGACTATAGTTGGGAAGATATAGAACTAAGATTAGGCAGGATTGAACCAGTTCTGAAGAAAAGCCTGCAACAGAAACTGGCTATGGCGAGCATAAAATCTGAGTTTATTGAAGTAGGAGGGGAAAACTTTACTTTTGACCAGGTGGAACTGAGCATTCCCTTTACAAATAGTGAAGGTTACGATCTCAAAGTATTACGCTATGACGAGCAAACCAGGCAATGGCATGAACTCCCCTGTAGAGCTAATTTGCTAGACAATGTAGTCGAATTCAGCAGTAGGTACCCCGGGATATTTGTCGTTGTCGAATAACAGAATTAAAACGTGAATTTAAATAATGAAGGTCCTGACCTGGCTCAAAGGCTACTTCAGGACCTTTATCTTATTAGATTAAAGGAATAGTATGCTTTTGTCGATAAAGTATTAGCGAAGAATTGGCTTTAAGAGTCTTTTTAAAGCATATGCGCGCGGAGTAATACTAAGTGCTGATAATTCAGCAGTTAAGATAAATCATTTACACAGGAGGAAAGCTGATGAAAAAGAGAGCTGGTCGTCGCTTAATTGCTATTTTACTCGTTTTTACTTTTTTATTAACCCTCTGGCCTTATAAGTCTGCATGGGCTGAAGTCGGTGATTATGATCCTACCAACTATAAGGTGAATAGTATTAAGATAGGTAAAACTTTTAACAACAACCGTGAGTTAATCAAGATGTATATAGATATTCAGGGTGTTAATCTGCGTAACGCGACGGTCAAGATTGATACATATGAATCAGGTCTGAAGACCCTTACTCAGTACCGAACAGAAAATGATTCTGATTATCTCAAATTTGAAGTAGCAGCCGATCGCATTAACGATGAAACTGATTTCTTGGGACAGAAAATAGTAATAGGTTCATATACCGTAGATATTAATGAAAATACCATACCGAAAATATCAGAAGTGACACGTAGAGTAGCCAATGGGGAATCTACTGCAGAGGGTATCTTGACTATCAAGGGCAGTAATATGGACAAAATAGGCACTGAAGAAATTACGGCTCAATATGGTAGACCAGGTAATTATGCAGAATTTACAAACGAGGATGCTTCAGAAACAGTGAGTATTTCACCTGTTGTTGGGGCCCTGGGGTTGCAAAATATAGTTTTTATTAAAAATACAGTTACTAAATCTGATTTCCCATCCAACTTGGATGTTGAGGTTAATCTTGAGATAAGACATACCTATGAAGATCAGTTCCGCCTTTATGAAACCATTGACCTTGACGGTATTGAAATGCTACCTAACCGCGGGCAGGCAGGGGATAAGGTCTATTTTCGCCGTGGCATAATAAATGAATCGTATGACGTATATTTTTTACGGTCTTTAGATGGTACTGATCCGTATAGTGTTAAGAATAAAGGGGTAAATCCTACTCTCCCTACAACTGACCAAGAAGATAACATCGATATATTTTCGGTAGAAGTACCTAAAATTGCAGTTGGAGAATATTATGTTGTTTTAACTAACCGTGTTGATTCAGGAGATCCCGATAAAAAAATAGGAAGAGAATATATCCTCCTGGAAAAATTTAATGTAATTGACGCTGATACCAAGATGAAAATTATAAAAACAGATCCGAATCATGGACCTACAACCGGGTCAAAGACAACCATATTCGGGGAATTTTTTGGTACTCTAAATATACCTGAATTTGAACCTACAAAGTTGGATAAAATCGACTCTGAGGTATACGATGCTACAACCCTGAAAATTAATTATGGTCCTGGTATATATAATAAGGGCAAATCTGGGGAAAAAACGATTACCTCGGCTTCCAGATTTATAACCGTATGGATTGGTGAAAAAGCGTATTTTTGTGATAATGCTACGACACCTTATGAGGCATATTTTAGCAAAAGTTTGGATGAAATTAACGTAAGAACTTATGGAACCTCAGATATGGATTCCGAACTGGTTAAAGATGTAGTAGTAGAAACCGTCACTACACTTTATTATGAAGGCGGTTCTATAGTGTTTAAAGAACGGGCTGAACTATCTGATGGTTACACCTATATAAGTGGGAAAGAAATGCCTGAAATAAACAGCATTATTCCAGATAAAATTCAGGTAGAAAAAACAACTGCTGAATATCAAATTCCTAAAGATTTACTGATTACTATTCATGGCAAAAATTTCATGATAACTAAATATAAGGAGGATAATAAGGAAATAGTACGGTTTCCTCGGGTTGAGCTGGGTAAGGAAATAATTTTGGATAAAAATGGAAACAACAATATAAAACTGCAGCTATTTAACGATAGTGGTCAGGTAGTTGATGGCACGGAAGGGAATGACCTGGGCAGTAAGTTACAAATTATTGTACCGGCCGGAACCCCGGTGGAACAACTGGGTAAAACATACCTTAAAATCGTTAACCCGGTACGCAATTCCAACGATTATGGCTTAAGTGCTCAATTAATTAATTCTATTGAATTTTTATACCCGGCAGCAAATATAATTCCATCCATTACCTCGGTAATACCAGATATTGTAACTATTAATGGCGGCGAAGAAGTTACTATAAAGGGTAGCAATTTTAGACAAGGAGTAATGGTAGTTATTGACGGTGAAGAAGTTACAGGAATAGAGCGCAATGGCACCGGGGAACAAATTACTTTCAAGGCACCCCCCGGACGGGAAGGTGAGACTCAGCTTCAGGTCTTAAACCCGGAAGGTGGAATAGCCGTATGGCCATTCAAATATGTCAAAACTTATACTGATCCTAAAATTACAGATTTTTCTCCTAAATCAGGCAGTACCGGTACCCTAGTAGTAGTAACGGGGCAAAATTTTTTAAAACCGGATTCTGCCAGCGGCGATATTGATATGTTAAAACTGATAGGTACCAGGGTTTTTCTGGATAATAAAGATATCAACATTTATAACACGGATAATTACAAGCATATAAAGTTAGTTAATTATTCTAATGATAAGGAAAAACTGCTTTCTATTAATGATAAGAAAAACCTAATATTGGCAGATTATTATGACAGTGTTTTATTATATGTTAATGGTAGTAACCCAAAACAATATTATACTCTAGACAAAGAAGCTGATGGTACAGTTAAACTGAGTGATGGTATTAGTAATACTTATATAATTGAGTCTTCCGGTGAAACACTTAAGGCCCGCAAGGTAGGAGGCTCTACCTATGATTTAAGCGTAAATAATAAAGGGCTTACTATTAAAGACTCGCCAGAGGTTAATCTTATTATGCAGACCCCTTACCATATAGATGATAACGGTAAGATAACAGGTAAACATGTGCGGGTAATAAATAAAAGTGAAATTCAGTTTACGGTGCCGATTCTAGCTGCAGATGGCTATTATGACCTTAAAGTGGTAAATCCCGATACTAAGAGTGATAGCCGTACTGGTAACCAGGGATTTTATTATTTCAGCCAGCCCCAGTCTAATCCGGTTATTGATAAAATTGTTCCCTCTGAGGGCTCTACCCTGGGAGGCTACAGTATAGAAATACATGGCAGTGATTTCAAAGATTATGGTCAGAAAAAAAGCCGGGTAATTATCAACGGGTTGGAGGTGCGTCCCGAAGATACTGAAGTCAGTATTGAAGGGAATATGATTTCTGTTGTCGTTCCTTCTTATCCGGGGGATTTATGGAAAGACAAGGGGACGGGAAGTTTAACTGTGCCAGTAGTAGTAATTAATCCTGACGGTGCTTCTGCAGTTAAAGCGGACGGTTTTACCTATATAGTACCTACCAGTTATCCGGAAATTATTAAAGTAGTACCGGCACAGGGTAGTGCTGCCGGGGGAGATATTATTGAAATTACCGGACGGGATTTCCGGTTTTATGAACCTTTTGATGATAAAAACCGTGATCGCATGCGCCAGGAGGGAGAACCTTATACTGATTTAAACGGTAATGAGAGCTGGGATGATTTCCGTGGACATATAGGAGCGGCAGCATTACGCGATCTGTATAAATCTACCCCCCAGGATTATTCAGACTACGATAGCTGGTTTGAGGGAATAGTGCGGCCAGTTTTACCTAAAGTTTATTTTAATCGCACTCAGGTTAAGGTATTAGAGTTTTCTGATGGGTACTTAAAAATATTATCTCCAGCTAATCCAGCCGGCAAGGTAGAGGTAATGGTAGTCAATAATGATTCAGGGATCTCGAATAAAGTACCTTTTACCTTTGAAGGTTCCCAGCCTCGCATAGATAAAATTATTCCGGCCGAGGGCAGCAAATTTGGGCGGGAAAACGTAGAAGTTTATGGTAGCGGGTTTTTCCCCAGTAGTATAGAAGTATATGACAGCCTGACTACTACCAAGACAAAGGAAATACCATTGTTACGTTTTGGCGCTATCTCTAACCGGGATATCCCTCGGGATAAGGATAATTCTGGCAGGATAGATAGTGAGCATGCGACAGTAAAACTTGATGGTGGTTTGACTATTGCTTATGATGCCAGTCAAGATGGGAACAGCCAGCTAAAAGTTGAATTAAATGCGAACAATAAAATTTATAGTGGCGAATTTAGCTATGATAATACGGTTAAATATATAGATTTAAGTCTATTGTCAGCTGGAATGGCTAGTGAGGCGGCAAACTACTCCGGTTATGAACTAGTACGAGTAGAAGTTCAAGATCGACGGCTTATTGTAGAACGTGGGTATTCTCCTTCCAGCAGACTGGAAAGGGTAGGTCAGTTGATTGTGGTGACACCTTCTTATTACACAGTAGGAAGTGTCCCGGTTACGTTAGTTAACCCTGATGGAGAAACAGCCAGTTCCAGTTTTGAATATAAAAACCCGGCCAGCAGTCCGGTAATACATAATATAACTCGGGATGGAAAAAATCCGGAAAATACTAGTGTTAATGGGCAGGACATGAATATATTACGCATGAATTATCAAGGTAAAAGTGAAGTTGCCATTCTGGGCGAGGATTTCCGGGAAAATGCTAGAATTCAAATAGCTGATATCCTGGAAATAAAACCGGAAGCCATAACTTATACTTTACCTACTAAACTTACCTTTACCATGCCTGAGGTTAATGAAAGCCAGGTAGGGAAACTGCACCGGGTAATAGTAATTAATGAGGATGGCGGGGTGGCATGTTCTGATAAGCTGCCGACCGGACAAAAGCCGATCTATATCCAGTTTACCAAAGGAGAAACTAGTCCCCAGATAGGTATAGTTACGCCTACTATGGGGCCGGCTACCGGGGGAACTGTAGTAACGATAACGGGTAAGGATTTCCGAGAAAAAATGGAAGGTTATGCTGATCCGCTGGCAGTCTATTTTGGCGGAGCTAAGGTTGCAGAGAGTGATGTCAAATTTATTGATTATAAAACAGTGCAGGTAAGAACACCAGCTAACTCCCCGGGGTCAGTGGCAGTAAGAGTGGAAAATCCGGATGGAGAAATGCCAGTTCCAGAAGGGGAATTTACTTATATTAGTACCCCGAAAATTACCGGTGTGGAAAGTACGGTGGTTGGCACAAATAATCAAAATATAAACTCAATTTCGGCTGAGGGCGGGCAGGAAATCAAGATTAAAGGGTCAGGTTTTATGGCAGGCTGCAAAGTAGTATTTAATCCAGTAACGAAGAAAGCTGATGCCGAAACTGGAGGAGAGATCATCTATAAAACTACCAGCCGGTCGGTAGGTCAATGGCAGAGTAATGAAATTGATCCTTATGTGCTGACATCAGGTAATGAAGGTACTGACGTCAAAGTCCTTGATGCTGACACCATAATAGTTAAGACTCCGCCTGGGAAGGTAGATACCGGGGGGATTATTATAGTGAATCCGGATAAAGGAGCTAGTGACTCTTATGATGGTATCCATTACGATTTCCCTGAAGTTCAGGCTCCTTTAGGGGTAGTAGCCGAAATAATTATTGACGAGTACAATGATATCGACCATGGTATTAAAATACACTGGAATGCGGTAGAAGGGGCACGAGAATACGAGATTTACGTAGTTGAAGGTGGTCAGGTAGACTTTGTCGGTTCTACTCAATTAACTTCGTATGTTTATACCGATTTGCAGCGGCGTACTACTTATAAATTTATAGTTAAAGCTGTGGGCGATTTTGGTTCTTCGCAACCTTCAGCGGAAAGTAATGAGGTAAGAACTGGTACTAGAGTAGGTGCCCCTGATTATGATGGGGGTATATCTGATAACACCCAAATGCGCAAACAAGGGAACACGGCGCTAGTTACCCTGGGGACTAAAGATCATAATAGTAAACCATTGCTAATAGATCTGACTCGGGGTGATCTTGCTGGCGCAGAAGAAGTAGTGCTGAGCATACCTGCCCGGGCGATAGTTGGCAGAGCGGCCCGGGATATCGAAATAAGGGGCAGTAATTTCAGTTTAAAAATGAATCCAGCGGTTTTCGGGTTAGCCCAGGTAAAAAATAACAGCTATCGGGATGACGCCGGCATCAGGTTTAAGATTGCTCCGGCTAAAAGCAGTAATTATTTAACTGCTGCCAACCACCTTTCCCCGGTTTATGCACTGGAAGCTAATTTTTTCCAGGGGGGAAATAGTAGCCCGATAAATTACTTGGCTACTAATATGAGTTTGATGCTGGATGTTGATACGGCTAAAGCCTCTATGCGCAGGCTGACTAAAGCCACAGTTTGCAGGTATGATGAACATAATAGCAACTGGATGACATTAGAGCAGCGTAGAATAACGGGTGGAGCAGTACCTGTCTCGATCAAACAGTTAGGTATGTATACCGTTTTAGGCGATAGAAATTAAGGATATGGCTAGCTAAAGACTAGTTAATTGCCAAAATATTTGGTTTAAGGGAGAAGTAGTGATGAAAAAAGTATTTTCAACCTTGTTAGTGGTGGTATTTCTTCTGGCCATGGCCGGGGAGGTCTATGCGGTAGAAATTAACCCGTATACGGCCGGTTATACCGAAGGTTATTTGGTTAGCTTGACATCAGGAGTTTCAGGTGAGGAAGCAGCACCTGCCCGAGCAGAGATTGAAACTTATGCTGGGTATCATTACATATTTGATATTGATCCCGGAGCCAAATTTATTATTGATCGCCGTCCAGTTAGTAGGGATGCATTGCAAGCCGGCATGGAGGTTTATGGTGTTTTGCAGGGAAAAAAGCTAGTCTCCCTAGAAGCTTATTCGACTGCCGCCATGGGTTATATTAGCCCGGGCAGCAGAGTAAGAAAAGGGATAATAAAAAATATTGACCGTTCCCAAATCGAGATTGCACAGAGTAATGGCCAGCAGGCAACTTACTATACTGCGCCAGCTACAATAGTTCAGCGTAAAGGGCAGAACGTAGCGCTGGATTCTTTATATGAAGGTGACCAGATTCTTCTTTATTTTGATGATTTACAAACCGATATTATCAGCCGCATGCAGGTTGAAGGTGATTCTATATTAGTTAAGGATCTGTATAAAGGAAGATTAGCCTTAGTCGATGAACTAGATAATACCATAGGGCTTGAAGATATCGAGGTGTTTCGCAATGGTCAGTGGCAGGAGTTAACGGCAGTGTATTCTATGCCATTTAGTAATGATATGCCTCTTTATATTGGGGGACAAAAAATTCCTCTACAAAATCTTAAATATTACCGGGGAAAAACTGCTTATCTGGTAGGAAAAAATATTATGGGACGCGATAATATCGCTAGTATGATTATTAAAAATCAGTATGAGGCAACGGTAGCCGATAAAATCAGGGATATTAACTGGTATACTGAAGCCCTGGAAATGGATAATAACCGCAATTATGCTTTTGATGAGGGCAGTATTATTATAAAAAATGGACGGTTGCGGGACAAATTTGCTTTAAGTGTTGGAGATGATGCTTACATATTATCTGATGGCAGGGCAGGAGACCGTATAGCCAGTATCATATATATCTATAATGAAGATATTAATAATTCTAGTATAGGTGAACATTACATATACACAGGTAGAATTGATCAGGTGTTAGAAGATACGGTATGGCTGAAAAAATTCTCTATTCTCAATCAGAATGAATGGGAAGCTTATGATGAAGAAAAACAGCTTTATTATGATAATGACACGAGAATTTATGACATGGGGCAGGGTAAACTTATAACTCCCGGGGAGTTCTTTGCTGGCGATTATGCGGTTGATGAGGATAGCGATAGGGCAGAGAAAAATAAACTGAAAGACTGGTATGCTTATGTTTATACAGATGGTGACCGGATTGCTTGTATCGCCCTGCAGAAGAACATGGATTCACTTCTACGGCAGAGAGTAACCAGCGGATCCGTAGTAAATGTTAATGATAATCCTATGGCAGGGTGGATGTTATCGCTGCGGGATAGCAGAGACTGGAGTACCCGGCGTAACCAGTGGATGCCGAAGAGCAGTAACCTTAATATTAGTCTGAGCAAGGCTATGATCATCAAGAACGGAACGCTAATAACCCCCGAGGAATTAAGGACAGGCGACCGTCTCTACTTAGTTCGCGATGACTTTAAGGCTAAAGTGATAATAGTAAAATAATTTCAAGACGCAGATTTACGCAGATTTGTATGATTTACGCTGACCTATAATATTTTTTAACGCAGACTTACACAGACGGTTATGACTAACGCTGTTCTTTTTATTAATTATTTATTTCAAAGTGCAAAGCACTTTTCATAGAAACCAAAAAATCAGCAGCAATCATAATAATAAGCGAAGCTCAATGTCTATAAATCCGGTGAAATCGTAGCTATAAAAAAGTCTGCGTTAGTCGTAAAGTTCTGCGTTACTCTGCGTCAAAAAAAATCAGCGATAATCATAAATAATCAGCGCGAATCAGCGTCTAAAAAAACCAGCGTAAATCAGCGTCTATAAAAAATGTGAGTAATAAGGAGAAGGGTATGAAACGATTAGTATTTATAGCTATTTTAACTCTGGGGTTGTTTAGTTGTCCTCTGGTGGCAGGAGCTATACCGCCTGATTTTGCTGGAGGGGTAAATGATGAATATCAATATGAAGAAGTCGTATTTCTATCTGGTAACCCGATAAAATTTGTTGGAACTTTCAGTATTTCTGAAAAAGACCGGGATAATGAGAAGTCGATAAGTTATAAATTCAAATTAGCGCCGGAAGATAGCTCTATAGAAGGTAAACTTGATCGTAAGGTTACTTACCAGATACAGTATGATCGCTATAATGATAAAGGCCAGACTGTGGCGCAAGGGGAAGTCAAGACTTACCGGGAAACTATTAATATTGGAGAAGATCGCTATAGTTTGTCTGATTATCAGTTTTCCAAATCAGATATAATCGACAATCGGCCAGCGGCAGATTTTTACTCCGGGACGCTTAAAGCTCGTAAGTATTACGATATAAATAAGGATGAAGGTACGGCAATAGTAGAAATTAGTGGTGGCAGTGCTGGTTATGAAAATTTTTGGGGCAGTACTGAAACTATGGTGCTAGATTATATTATTGATGTAGAAAAACTGATTCCTCCTGAAGATGATGAAGAAGAGGCTGCTACTAATAATTGGCAGGGTACAGTTAAGACTATAGTATCAGATAGTATGAGCAAAACTCTTAAATATTCGGGTAATGAGGCTAATTATTCTAGTTTTGCCGGTGGGCACATGCGTATCAGCAACCGGGAAATGTATTCTCAGTATGAATATAATCTCCCTCGGGTAACTGGAAGTACGGCTAATAACAATAAGCGAGATAGAGGGAAAGTCGAACTTAATCGGAAGATGCTCCCCCAAATAGAAAGACTAATTGTACCTAAATTCCGTGATATTGGTGGACACTGGGCTGAGGAAGATATTAAAAAACTTTATTCTTTAGATGTTTTTGCAGGTAACATGCAATTCTTTGCCCCGGATGTTCCTATGACCAGGATGGACTTTATCCGCGCAGTGATGAAAGCTTCGGATATCAGGGTATTGCAGGAAGAAACCCGAAAAAGCCGTATTAGAAGAAATAAGGTAGCGGAAGTTTCACCATTTAAAGATGTGAGAGTTGATAATCCTGACTATAAGTATATTAAAGAAGCACTAAATCGGGGTATTGTAAGTGGGGTAGCCGGAGATTATTTTAAGCCGGGGGACAAGTTAACCAGGGCACAGGCTATTACCATATTAATCAGGGCTTTGGGGTTCGAAAGTAAAGCCCCGACTCCGGGATATTTTACTTCATTTTCCGATGATTACAATATACCTGATTGGGCTAGAGATAGTGTTTACATGGCTCAGGAAATTGGTTTAATCCGGGGAGATGCTGCTAATCGCATTAATCCCGAACACGTAATGACCAGAGCTGAGGCGTCAGTTATGTTAGTAAGATTTCTAAATTTCCTGGAGACTGATTTACAAAAAGATTACCGTGAAGACATAATATTGTATAATTAATACCGGGTGTGAGCAATTTGAGTAAGCGTAAATTCTTCTTTAGTATAATAGTAATAGGCGTCATATGTGCCGCCTATTTTATTTATCCGGCGCAGCACAGCGAAAAGCTGACTATGGCTACTTTTTCTTTAGAAGATGAATCACCGCCTTCCACGTTTCCCGAACCCGGGCAGACATTATATCAGATGGGCCTTTACCTGGACATTAATACGCGTACCCTTTATGGCAGCACTATTCTTGATACTGTGAATACAACGGGTAAACCATTGGACGAATTATGGTTTACCCTCTATCCTAATGCTTTCCGATATCAAAAAGGTACTCCTGCGCCACTTAATGCGTATTATGCTGGTTTTGATGCTGGTTGGTTAGAGATTAATGGCTGCAAAGTTAATGGCCAGGAGGTAGAATATATTCTGGATGGTGTTTCACTAAAGGTAGTTCTGCCCCATGATATATTGCCGAGCCGGGATATAAATGTAGAGATGCAATGGCAGTCCCGGGTACCAAAAGTAGCTTACCGCTATGGAGTAAACGATGGAGTTTACATGCTGGGCAATTTTTATCCGATTTTAAATGTTTTTACTGAAGAAGGTTGGCACATCTCTTATAATTCTTTATTTGGGGATCCTTTTTGTTTTAACTGTGCTGATTATCTGGTCAGGCTGAATATACCCGAAACATACCAAATGGTTTCAACAGGTAGTAATATACAGGCTGTAGCCGAGGATAATGGCAGGGTTAGTTACCTTATTGAAGCCAAAAATGTCCGTGACTTTTGTTTGGCAGTAATGTATGATTACAACGAGTTAATACAAGAAATCAAACAGGTAACTATAAAATGTTATGTACCGGGCAATAATACCGATATGGCCCGTGATATTTTACAAGAATCCGGGGATATATTAAATCACTATTCCTGTACTCTGGGTTCTTATCCTTACCCGGAATTTAAAGTAGTTTTCGTACCGATGAAAGGCTTTCACGGGATGGAATATTCCGGGCTCATTTTTTTGCGGGAAGAATTTTTGGCTAAGGGTTCGGATCAAGAACGTGGTTTATTTATTCTGGCGCATGAAATAGCCCACCAGTGGTGGTATTGTATGGTTGGCAATGACCAGTTAAAGGAACCCTGGCTTGATGAGGGGCTGGCGAACTGGTCAGCGTACAAATATCTGGAAAAATATAAAGGGAAAAGTCCTCCACCAGCAGCAAACCTTAAGGGTGGGATTAATCTGGCGCGAGAAATGTGCGATATATACTCAACCAGGGAATACTATCTAACTGCTTATACTGGTGGAGAAGCTTTTTGGTTTGGTCTGGAAAAAGAACTGGGGGAAGAAACTGTGACCAGAGTCTTGCGACGCTATCTTGCCGATTTCAAGTTTAGAACTGCTACTACTAAGGATTTACTAAATATCATAGAAGAGGAAGCCCATCAGGAGATGGATTATTATTTTGACTTGTGGTTTTCATCTTAAAACATAGCGCCATGTTCTTTAAGTACTTGAGCAGCTTCTTCTGCCAAGCTATTACTGGTAACTACAGTGACCAGGTAGGTAGATCCTCCCGGCAGCTCATAACCTGCTCCCAGCCCGCTCGAGGCCGGGTCTGCTGCCAGAAGAGGACCAAACTTATGATCATAGCCTCCGTCACCGATAACCATTGCTGAAATAGAATTAGTAGAACCTCCATAAGTACGATTACCGGGGAAACGTGAAATCTGATCGATTTGGGTTTCAGTAATTCCCCTTTCTTCCAATGCTAACACTGCTGTGGCGGCGTTGGTAGCAGAACTAAAATAAGCGAGAATAGATTTTTCACCAGGTGGAAGTTGCATATAAATGCCCCCTTTAAAAACATTTTTATAATAATTTTTTTAAGATTCCTATTGTTCAGTTTGGCCTTTAGGGGCAAAGATTATAGATGGGAAAATATGAATGAGGAGGAAAAGGATGAATCCGATCGAAAACCTGCAGAGCGCCTTAAGAAAAACTATTTTAGACGCCCTGGAGCTGGCTCGTGGCAAAAAATTAATTAACTATGATTTAATACCTGATTTTGTAATTGAAGTTCCACGCGAAAAGCAGCATGGTGATTTTGCCTGTAACGTAGCGATGCTTATGGCCAGGGAGGCACGTATGGCCCCTAGAAAAATAGCAGAAATATTGCTGGAGATGATTGATCTAAAACAACAAAGGCATATAAATAAAATAGAAATTGCCGGGGCTGGTTTTATAAATATTTTTCTTAATAATGAATGGTTATACGAATTGCCGGCACTTGTTCATAAAATGGGCTCCCGGTACGGCTATAATGAGAAACAAAATTGTAAGGTACAAGTTGAGTTTGTAAGTGCTAACCCTACTGGTGATCTACATATGGGGAATGCCCGAGGTGGGGCGATAGGAGATACTCTGGCTAATATTCTGGACCGAGCCGGTTATGATGTCGAAAGAGAATTCTACATTAATGATGCTGGCAACCAGATTGAAATATTTGCTGACTCTCTTGCAGCGCGCTATCTACAGCTAACTGGCCACGATGTGGAATTTCCTGATAACGGCTATGCCGGCCAGGATGTAATTAATACGGTGAAAAATATTATGGCTGCACATAATGACGAACTTAATAATATGCCAGCCGATAAAAGGCGGGAGAAAATATTAGCCTGGGCCCTGGAAGAAAAAATCCGTTATATTAAGAAGACTTTATCGGAACTCGGAATCGAGTATGATGTTTGGTTTAGTGAAAAAACTCTGCATGAATCAGGTAAACTTGATAAAGTTATGGAGTATTTACAAGGCAAAGGCTATATCTATGAAAAAGAAGGGGCATTATGGTTTAAAACAACTCTTTTCGGGGACGAAAAGGATGAAGTTGTAAGGCGTGCTAACGGGCTGCCTACTTATTTTGCGGCTGATATTGCTTATCACCGGGATAAGTTTGAGCGGGGCTTTGACTGGGTAATAAATGTTTGGGGAGCCGACCATCACGGTCATGTAGCCCGCATGAAGGGTGCTATGGAGGCTTTAGGCTATAACCCGGACAAACTGGATATCTTATTAATGCAGCTAGTTAGACTCTACAGAGATGGTGAAATTGTACGTATGTCTAAACGAACTGGTACTACGGTTTCTCTGGATGAATTAATTGAGGAAGTCGGTCGGGATGCAGCCAGATTTTTCTTTGTGATGCGCAGTCCGGATAGTCACCTTGATTTTGATATGGAACTGGCCAAGCAGAAGAGCCAGGATAATCCTGTCTATTACGCACAATATGCCCATGCGCGTATCTGCAGCATATTCAGGCAGGCAGCTACAGCAGGTGTTAAGATGTCTGCTATAGACGATATTAACCCAGCTTTATTGACAGCAGAAGAGGAATTAGAATTACTGCATAAGATAGCCGATTTTCCGGAGGAAATTAATATAGCAGCCCGGACTATGGCTCCACATAGAATAGCCAGATATATACTAGATCTAGCTGGAATGTTCCACAGTTATTATAATCACTACCGGGTACTTAGCGATGATAAGGATATGCAAGATGCCCGCTTATTATTAATGGATGTTACCCGTACTACCATTAAAAACTCTTTGGAGGTATTAGGAGTTAACGCTCCAGAACATATGTAGTCAGGAGGGAAAGTATGATACAGAGGAAAAAAAGTGAAGCCGACTGGGCGGTGGCAATACTTCAGGAAAGTCAGGAACCCATGCATTATCAGGATTTAATCAAAAAAATAATAGAAAAAATGGGAAAAAGCAAAAACAATGAAACGATTACTTCTATTTATACCCGCCTAAATCTTGATAATCGGTTAATTTATCAGGGGGATGGATACTGGTATTATGACAGTAATCGGATACTGGAGGCAAGATAGTTATGTTTATAAAATGGCTGGGGCATGCTTCCTTTCTTATAGAAATAGCAGGTCAGAAGCTCGTGACTGATCCTTTTGATGATAAACTTGGTTATCCAGTTTATAAGCAGGAAGTAGACATAACAACAGTCAGTCATGATCACTGGGATCATAATGCGGTGGGAATACTTAAGGGTTCTCCGGCAGTAGTTAAGAAACCAGGGGTTTTTAACTTTGGTGTAATCAACATAACCGGGGTGGAGTCTTTTCACGATAAGAGCCAGGGAAGTGAAAGGGGAAAAAATATAATCTATAAGATATCTGCAGAAGGTCTTGACCTGGTACATCTGGGGGATTTGGGACATACTTTGACCCCAGAGCAGGTTAATGATATAGGTAATACTGATATATTACTAGTACCAGTCGGGGGCACTTTTACCGTTGATGCGGAAGAAGCTTTTAAAGTAGTTGAGCAGCTACATCCCCATATTGTAATACCTATGCATTTTAACACCCCTCATCTTTCTTTTGAATTGGCACCGGTGGAAGCCTTTACTTCAAGATTTCCTCGGGCAGTAAAGGTACCTCACTTGGAAATTACCAGCTCGGATTTTAAAAATGAGCTTGAAGTAATTGTGCTTGATTATCTATAATTGACCTGATAGAAAAAGTTCAGTCTCAAAAAAAACAGGGATTTGAAGAAGGGAAAGAGAGGAAACAATAAGTGACTAAATATATATTCATCACTGGAGGAGTTGTATCATCGCTTGGAAAAGGGATTACTGCTGCATCTCTGGGCCGGCTTTTAAAAAGCAGGGGACTGAAGGTATCACTGCAAAAATTTGACCCGTATATTAATGTTGATCCGGGAACTATGAGTCCTTATCAGCATGGTGAAGTATATGTAACCGAAGATGGAGCCGAAACGGATCTCGATGTAGGCCATTATGAAAGGTTTGTTGACGAAAACCTGACCCAATATGCTAATTGCACTACGGGGAGAATATATCAGGCTGTGCTTGATAAAGAAAGACGCGGGGACTATCTGGGACAAACAGTGCAGGTTATTCCCCATATTACTAATGAGATCAAAGATCGGGTCACACTTATTGAAAAAAAAGCCCATCCGGATGTAGTTATTAGTGAAATCGGAGGAACAGTAGGTGACATAGAATCACTTCCTTTCCTGGAAGCCATTCGCCAGTTAAAATTTGATCTGGGTAAAGATCGGGTATTATATATACATGTTACTCTGGTTCCATATATAAGTGCAGCCGGCGAACTAAAAACTAAACCTACCCAGCATAGTGTAAAAGAATTACGCAGCATCGGGATACAACCAGATATTCTGGTCTGCCGTACGGAAAAAGATTTATCTGAGGACTTAAAAGCTAAACTGGCTCTTTTCTGCGATGTCGATACCGAGGCGGTTATCCAGTTAAAAGATGCCAGTTCTATTTATGAAGTCCCCCTTATGCTGGCTGACCAAAGACTTGATAAGGAAGTAATAAGAAGACTAGGGCTAAAATGTCGTGTAGCAGAATTAAAAGAATGGGAAGATCTGGTTGTAAAGGTGCGCAATCTTGATAAACGGGTTACTGTAGCTCTGGTGGGCAAATACGTAGAGCTTCCCGATGCTTATCTGAGTATTGTAGAATCTTTAAATCATGCCGGATTTAATTATAATAGCGAGATTAAGATTAACTGGATATATGCGGAACAAATTGAAAAAGAAGGACCGCACGAATTATTGAAAGATGCAGATGCTATTCTTGTTCCGGGTGGTTTTGGTGAAAGAGGCATAGAAGGTAAAATCGCTACGGCCAGATATGCCAGGGAAAATAAAATACCTTATTTAGGGATATGCCTGGGGATGCAGTGTGCAGTAATCGAATTTGCCCGGAATATTTGTGAGCTGAAAGAGGCTAACAGTAGTGAATTTAACCTGGATACTCCTTATCCGGTGGTACATCTTATGCCTGACCAGGAAAGTATAGATACTAAGGGCGGAACTATGCGGCTGGGAGTTTATCCCTGCAAGGTGGTCAAAGGAACAAAAACTGCTCATTTTTATGGAGGCAATACAGAAGATATAGGGGAACGTCACCGGCACCGCTATGAAATAAATAATGACTATCGGGATGAATTACAAAAACATGGTATGGTTATTAGTGGAATTTCCCCGGATAATCAGCTGGTCGAGATTATAGAGTTAAAAGAACATCCCTGGTTTGTGGCCTGTCAATTCCATCCGGAATACAAATCACGACCTAATAGACCGCATCCGTTATTTATGGGATTTATTGAAAATGCTCTTAATTACCAACAGGGAAAATAAAGCAAGCTTTTCGCTTGCTTTATTTTTGGCCTATATTAATATATACAAACTAAAGAAATTCTTGACCCGATCTTCCGTGCTTTTTTACAAGATTTAAACACAAGCTTAGTTCGACTACAGTAAAGTCATATTGCGTTAGTTTGAAGGCGTAATTAAAAGGGCATATTATTTCGGATATGCGGACTTAAATGTGGTGGAACTAGCAGAAGATACGAAAGGAAGAAAACTGATGTTTACGACAAGGATCATCGATATTAAAGAAAAGGAACGTTATAATAAATTTGTTGTCGCACATACCAGAGGCCATTTCTTGCAGTTGTGGGAATGGGGCCAGGTAAAGAAGGGTATGGGCTGGGAGCCGCTACCACTTATTCTGGAAGAGGATGGAGAAATTCGAGCATCGATGCTTATTTTAAAACGGAGGTTGCCGGTGCCGGGCCTAAAAAAAAGTATATTTTATTCTCCGCGTGGGCCAGTAGTTGATGTGGAAAATGAAGAATTAAGCCGGGTATTATTTGACGGAGCTAGAAAAGTAGCCAAGGAACACGGCGCCATATTTTTAAAAATTGATCCTGATGTGGTAAAACATAATGAGCTCTTTGCCAACATATTGGAAAAGTGTGGACTGCAGAAAAATGAAACTGGTTTAGATTTCGAAGGTGTTCAACCTAATTTTGTTTTTCGCTTAGACATTACTCCATCCGAAGTTAAGCTATTAGAAAATATGCATTCCAAGTGGAGATATAATATCAGGCTGGCCGGTAGAAAAGGGGTAGAAATCCGCAAGGCAGCAGGGAAAGATGACCTGAAAAGTTTCTATACTATTCTCGAGGAGACGTCCATACGTGACAATTTTCTCATCAGGGGTTATGAGTATTTTGAATGGATTTGGGACTATATGGTGGAAAACGATTATGCTCAGATTTTCCTGGCTGAATATGAGGGACAAGTTATTGCGGCGACTCTGGCTTTGGTTACTGGTGATAAGGCCTGGTATCTTTATGGAGCTTCCAGCAATGAGTACCGTAATGTGATGCCTAATTACCTTCTACAGTGGGAGATGATCAGATGGGCTCGCAACCGGGGATGCTCCATGTATGATTTTAGAGGGGTCTCTGGCGATATTGATGAAGATAACCCTTTATATGGTTTATATCGCTTTAAAAAAGGATTTAATGGTGAGTTTACCGAATTTATTGGGGAATGGGATTTAGTTTATTCACCTCTATTCTACTGGCTCTGGAGCAGAGTTTTACCAATTTACCTAAAAGCAACCCGCGCACGACTCAGAGCAAAGAATGAGCAGGAGGCTTAATCCGTGCAGCAATTAGCAAATGATAGATGGATAGAAATAGATATTGATGCAGTAAAAAATAATCTCGATGCGGTAAAATCCCTTCTGGATGACCAAGTCAGGCTTATTGCTGTCCTTAAAGCTGATGCTTACGGGCATGGAGCTGCTGAAATCGGCCGTCAGCTTTTTCAAAACGGAGTTGAATTTTTCGCTGTTACTTTTTTAGAAGAAGCTCTTAACCTGCGGCAGGCAGGTATTCGGGCTAGCATTATGCTATTTAGCCCGATAATCAGCGAAGACCAGTTGGAAGAGGCTATCACCAACCATATTACCCTTACCGTAAGTTCAATTTACGATGGCCAGTTGGTAGATAAAGTTACCCGGCGTATTAACAGCAATGCTACTATACATATTAAAGTGGATACAGGATTGGGCAGGTTTGGCGCTAATAAAGAAGAAACAATGGAAATATGTAATATATTAAGAGAGAATTCGTACATATATATAGAAGGTATTTACACGCACATGGCTGAAGGCGCGGCAGATAAGGCCAGCTATACTGAAATGCAATTTGCCAGATTTATGGAAACAGTAAAAGACCTAGAACAGGCAGGCATTAACATTCCCGTTAAGCATTGTGCTAATAGCGCGGTATTTTTGAAATACCCACATATGCATCTTAATGCTGTCCGCATTGGTACTCTCTTATCAGGACAGCATCCGGTAGGGCAATTTACCCACCACTTGCCCTTGGTTGATCCTTTTAAATTTAAAAGTCGGATTATCTCTTTGCGGACCCTGGAGGCAGGCAGCTATCTGGGGTATTACCGCACTTATCGTTTAAAACAAAAGGCGCAGGTTGCAGTTATACCAGTAGGATATAATGATGGCTTGGCCTTAGGAGTATCAAACCGACCGCTGGGCTTTGTTGATTTTCTTAAAATTGTGGCTAAATATATCTTGAAATATATGAATGTGGCGCGCTTGAATCTGGCAGTTACTATAAAAGGGCATACTTATCCGGTCCGAGGTAAAGTATTTATGCAGCTGGCTCTAATTGAAATTCCAGAAGGAGTCGACATCCAGGTGGGTGATGAAGTCGAGGTACCAGTAAAAAAAACCTTGGCAGCAAAGAGTCTGGTGCATGTTTATATGAAAGATGGTAAACCAGTCAAAATAGATGATCGGGAAAGAACTACTTATATAGTGGAGGAGGCTAACGAATGAAAAAACAGTGGGTAGTTGGGGTGCTCCTCCTTTTTTTAGTTACTATGGGCATTCTAGCATTGCGGGCTGCCGGCAGTGATAAGACGGGTATGGCTATAAAAGGCGGCTCAACTATCGGGGTTATAGAAATTAATGGCGTCTTAGGCGGTACTTCTACGGGAACGTTGATGCAGGGAACTGGTGCTGATTCCGGGATAATCATGCAGACTATAAGGGATGCCCGGGAAAGGGAAGACATAAAGGCGGTAGTATTACGCATCAATAGTCCGGGAGGGACCGCGGTGGCGGCCGAAGAAATATCTATCGAACTGGATAAGTTGCGACAAACTGGTAAACCCATTATTGTGTCTATGGGTGATGTGTGCGCTTCCGGAGGGTACTGGATAGCCTGCAGCAGTGATTATATTGTGGCTAATGCTTCTACCCTGACAGGTAGTATAGGCTCGATAGTAGAAATTAGCAACTTACAGGGCCTTTATGAAAAACTGGGCATCAAGCAGGAAGTAATCAAGAGTGGAGATTTAAAAGATATGGGATCTTCTGCGCGGGAGCTTACCGAACAGGAGAAAGTAATATTTCAGGACTTGGTAGGCACTTCCTATGAGCGTTTTCTAGTTCAGGTGCGTGCAGGACGTAAAGGTAAGATTAATGAAGAAGAGCTCTTAAATATTGCAGATGGCCGGGTCTTTTCCGGCAGTAAAGCTTTTGAACTGGGGCTAGTTGACGGTCTGGGAAATTATTATGATGCGGTTGACATTGCTGAGCAAAAGGCCGGTCTCAAAAAAGGGAGTAGCAAAATAGAGGTTATTAATACCCAAAATTTCTGGGATCGTTTGTTACTAAATGTTTCTGCTGCCAGAATCATACCAGACGCAAAGTTTGAAATGAAGTACTAAATGGATCTGTTTCAGGGGGGAGAGAATTTTATTTGACATTAAGCGAAATGCTATATGGAGTTTTATTTCAACCGGTCACTACACTAAGACTTATTAGTAAGACCAAGCCACTGGGAAGAGGCCTTTTAGTATTCATAGCCGTGATGTCTTTAAATATGATAATTAATCGCGGTATAAACATTGGGCAGCCAGGGCAGGAATTATTACCAGTTTCAGGCCCAATGTGGTGGGTATTTGGATGCATAGGGATAATAGCTTCAGTATTACTGTTATTTATGATGGCAGGCACTTTATCTTTGCTAGGTGAATTTATTTATCACCAGGGTAATGGCAGCGGGTTATTTGTAGGTTTTTTATTTGCTAGTTTACCCGGGGTACTCGGACCACCGCTGCAGTATGCTTCGGTTTTGATTGGTGTGCAATACCTAGGAACTATACTCGCTTTATTAGCTTTGCTTTGGGTGCTTATACTAGAAGTAATTGCGGTACGAGAAGCTTTGCAGATAACAACTGGTGAAGCGGCCTTTTTATTAATATTACCGGTTATTGCCATATTACTAATTGGAGCCGGGGTGGTTTTTATAGCTGTTTCGTTGGCAACTTTTAGTTTATAATAGCAGGATATTGTATACATACAATAGAAATAGAAATATATGGTAATATCAACCGGGAGGTTTAATCGATGGGACAGCGAATATTAATTGTAGATGATCAGAAAGGTGTCAGAAGACTACTAGAAGAGCTTTTTAACCGGGAAGGTTGGCAAGTATTTACGGCTGCCGATGGTAAGGAAGCTATTAATAAAGTAGAAGAGTGTCTACCTGATATCATTCTTATGGATATGAAAATGCCTAAGATGAATGGGCTGGAGTCTTCAAAAGCAATTCTGCAAAACCATCCTGATATGATTATATTAATGATGACGGCTTATGGCGAAGTAGATGTTATAAATGGTGCCATGGATGCCGGGGTTAAGAAATGTATAAATAAGCCTTTTGATATCATAGTATTGAAGGATATGGTAAATCAACTTGTCATGGATAATATATCCTGACAATTAAATAATTAAGAGGTGATCTATTATGCCATTAGTTCCGGTAGATGTTTTGTTAGAACAAGCAGACCGAGAAGGGTTTGGGGTAGGAGCTTTTAACGCCAATAACATGGAGATTGTTCAGGCGATTTTAAGAGCCGCGGAACTGGAAAATTCACCTGTTATTATGCAGGCTAGTCAGGGAGCAATTAACTACGCCGGTTTGGAATTTATAACTGGTATGGTTAAAACTGCTGCTGAATCTTCCAAAATTCCAGTTGCCTTACACCTGGACCATGGAACCGACTTTGTGCAGGTGGTTAAGTGTATACGCAGCGGTTTTAGTTCCGTTATGTATGACGGTTCTAAACTACCGCTGGAAGAGAACATAGCCATGACCAGAAAAGTTCTGGAGATGGCCACGCCCATAGGTGTATCAGTAGAGGCAGAACTGGGCAAAATAGGTGGGACAGAGGATAATGTAAGTGTTAGTGAAAAAGAAGCTCGCTACACTGATCCTGAGGAAGCCAGATATTTTGTTGAGCAAACTGGAATAAAAAGCCTGGCTATTGCGATAGGCACAGCTCATGGGCAGTACCAAGGTGAGCCGAAATTAGACTTAAAGCGTCTGGCTCAGATTAAATCCCTGGTAAAAATCCCTATTGTTTTACATGGTTCTTCTGGTGTTCCGGATGCAGCAGTTAAAGAAGCAATTAAACTTGGTATCTGCAAAGTAAACATTGACACCAACATAAGAGAAGCTTTCGTAGGAGGCATGCGTAAAGTATTAGATGCTAAACCTGACGAAATTGACCCGCGCAAAATACTAGGCCCGGCCAGAGAGGCAGCTATAGAAATTATCCGCGAGAAGATGAGAGTTTTTGGTAGTTCCGGTAAAGCATAAGCGAGTATGAGTGAGGTGTAAGGGGTAAACAGCTTGTAGCTGCTTACTCCTAACGCCTTAGTCTCGGGTTAAATATAAGGAGATGATGCCTTTTGCGGATTTTTATTGACTCGGCGAATATGGACGAAATAATAGAAGTAAATAATATGGGATTTCTATCTGGGGTAACTACTAATCCTAGTCTGGTCGCAAAAGAAAAAAAAGATTACCACCAATTAATCAAGGACATATGTGCCATAGTGGATGGTCCCATAAGTGCTGAAGTTATTGGACTTGATTATGAAAGCATGATAAAAGAGGGAGAAACATTAGCTGGAATTCACCCTAATGTAGTCATAAAAATCCCGGTTACAGAAACAGGCTTAAGGGCAATTCATACCCTCAAGCAAAAAGGTATAAAGACAAATGCCACCCTGGTTTTTTCTGCTAATCAGGCTTTGCTAGCTGCACGAGCAGGAGCAAATTTTGTCAGCCCGTTTCTGGGGAGAGTAGATGACACGGGTCATGATGGACTGGTGTTGCTCAAAGATATTATTACTATTTTTGATCAATTTATCATTGATACTGAGGTAATTGCAGCCAGCATAAGGCATCCTATGCATGTCGTTCAATCTGCCCAAATAGGTTCACACATTGCTACCATACCCCATAAAATTATTAAACAAATGATTAAACATCCTCTAACTGATGCAGGAATAGAAAGATTTTTAAATGATTGGAAACAGGCGTTTTAAGATGGGAGGGTTTAATTTGGAAAGAGAATTAGCTCTTGAGTTTGCAAGAGTTACCGAAGCTGCTTCTCTTGCAGCTGCTCGCTGGGTTGGCAAGGGAGATAAAGAAGCCGCTGATGATGCTGCGGTTACTGCCATGAGGGTAATGTTTGATACCGTATCAGTAGACGGTGTTGTAGTTATCGGCGAGGGCGAAATGGATGAAGCCCCGATGCTTTATATAGGTGAAAGAGTCGGAATGGGAGTTCCGCCCCAGGTGGATATAGCAGTTGATCCCTTAGAAGGAACTAATATTGTCGCCAAGGGATTAACTGGGGCCATAGCCGTACTAGCAGCAGCTCCCCGGGGTTCGTTGCTACATGCCCCTGATATGTATATGAATAAAATTGCTGTGGGACCCGAGTGTAAGGGTAGAGTTAATCTCGATGCCCCGGTAGCCACAAATATCAAAGAGGTTGCCAAAGCTCTGGATAAACTGGTAAGTGAGATTACTGTTGTCATTCTTGATAGGCCCCGCCATCAGCAGATTATTGAAGACGTTCGCCGGGCAGGAGCTCGCATTAAGTTAATTACTGATGGAGATGTTTCTCCCGGAGTAGCTGCAGCATATGAAAACTCTGGAGTAGATATTTTAATGGGAATAGGAGGAGCTCCTGAAGGAGTTATAACTGCAGCTGCCTTAAAATGCTTGGGAGGAGATTTTCAGGCACGCCTGTACCCTGAAGGTGATGAGGCAGAAGAAGAAATTCGCCGCTGTCACGAGATGGGTATTAAGGATGTAAATAAAATATTTACTATTGATGAACTAGCCAGATCAGAAGACGTAATATTTGTGGCAACAGGTATTACTGATTCTTTTCTACTCAAAGGAGTAAGGTATCTTAAACGTGGTGCTGTTACCCAGACCATAGTTATGAGAAGTGCCTCGGGTACTATAAGACATATAGAGGCTCATCATAATCTAGATAAGAAACCACTATTCAAAGATAATCATATTAAACTTATGGATTAATTATATTTTCAGTTTTATTAGTACTAAATATCTGCTATATTAATGAAGGGTCAGTTATCTTATATTAATATTCTTTCCAACTGGCCCTTCATATGTACCTTACTTTGTGCACCATAAAAAATCACATAAGGGAAAACCAGATATTACAAGGTATAACTTTTGATATTTTTAATAATGAGGATTAAATAGCTTGGAATATTGGTATACTATATAGTAGGGTGATGTTTTAACCTAAAAATCCCCCTCAGGGGAGCCTACCCCTGGCACATACTTTGTCCAATAGTTACCCACACCGGTTAATATTTTTCAATTAAGGATTATGAAATGATAAATGTTATATTAATACCTTTAAGATTAATGTATGACTGGCCAATAAGTATTAACTTGCAATTTTGTGGTTAATATTGTTAATACGTAGTGGGCTTTATGAAAGGAGGAAAAAATTGAATATATCAGAGTTAGAAAATAAGACTATGCTTGAACTCTACCAAATTGCCCGGGATGTAAACCTGCCTGGGTATTCAAAGTTACGAAAGAAGGAACTAGTTTTCGAAATAACCAAGGCGCTGACTCACTCGGATCAGCTGTTGCAGGCCTCAGGTGTGCTGGAAATAATGCCTGACGGTTACGGCTTTTTAAGGCCTTTTGCTTATTTACCGAGTCAGGAAGATATTTATGTCTCCCCATCACAGATCAGGAAATTTGAACTTCGGACTGGTGACCGTGTAGGTGGCCAGGTAAGGTCTCCTAAAGATAATGAACGGTTTTTTGCCCTACTAAAGGTTGAAGAAGTTAACGGCTTTCCCCCGGAAGATTCAGTTAAAAGGATACATTTCGATGCCCTTACCCCTCTGTACCCAACGGAAAGACTTACCTTGGAAACAACCTCACAGGAATTATCAACCCGGATAATTGATCTAGTTTCACCTATTGGTAAGGGGCAGCGTGGATTAATTGTTGCGCCGCCGAAAGCGGGCAAAACAATTCTTTTACAAAAAATTGCCCAAGGGATAACAGCTAACTTTCCGGATATAGAAGTTATTATTCTTCTTGTTGATGAACGGCCGGAGGAAGTTACTGATATGCAGCGTTCAACTAAAGCAGAAGTAGTAGCTTCAACTTTTGATGAACCACCGGAAAGTCATGTCAAAGTTACTGATATGGTATTGGAAAGAGCTAAACGTCTGGTAGAGCATAAAAAAGATGTAGTTATATTAATGGATAGTGTCACTCGTTTAGCCCGGGCTCATAACCTGGTTGTACCACCTAGTGGCAGGACTTTATCTGGTGGAATTGATCCGGCTTCTCTGGATAAGCCGAAAAGATTTTTTGGGGCGGCGCGTAATGTGGAAGATGGAGGTAGCCTGACTATAATTGCTACTGCGCTAGTGGAGACAGGTTCGCGAATGGATGAGGTTATCTTTGAGGAATTCAAAGGCCGCGGTAATATGGAACTTGTTTTAGATAGAAAGCTGGCGGAAAGAAGAATATTTCCTGCCATTGATCTACACCGCTCTGGTACCAGAAAAGAAGAATTACTATTAACCAGGGAAGAACTTGACCTGAACTGGAATTTGCGTAATGCTTTTAGTGATCATAACCCGGTGGAATCTATGCAGATGATGCTTAATACCATGAGAAAGACGCAATCGAACCAAGACCTTTTGCGGGCGGCACCGGTAGTATTTGGTAAGAGGGAATATGCGCGTAACGCATATTAATATCTAATAAGTTAATCGAAAGTGGCGCAAGCTAAAGCAGATTAGATTTGTGAATTTTGTTCTCCCTATTATGATTAATCTGATTTTCTTAAATGGAGGCCTACCTTTTTATCATATGATTATCAACCGTTTATTAAACAGTTAATTATCGTAATGAATAAACACCTCATTTTATGTCAAAAATAGAGGGCAGCAGGCTTATTGTCTTTATGCCTGCAGAAATGAGGTGAATTTGTGATGAAGAGGTGGATTGGCTCACTTGTGTTATGCACCTTTATTATCACCGGTGTTACAGCACCAGCTTGCGCAGGATTAAATAAGGGTAATTTTATCCCCTGTGTGCAAAATAAAAGTTCAGCAACTGGTAGCCGGGCTATAGTTCACTATATTAAGAAAGGTGATACCCTGTGGGACATATCCCGTACTTACAATGTTGATCTGCAGACAATTATGACTATTAATAATATGAATAAAAAAAGTATTCTTAAGATTGGACAGGCTATCGAAATACCATCTGGTAGCAGGTCAAGAGTCCATATCATCCGCAGTGGGGAAACCATGTGGGATATAGCTGTTAAGTACGATGTAACGGTTGAAGATATCAAAAAGAATAATGTTAATACAAATCCGCGGACGCTAAAAATTGGCGATAAATTAGCTATACCTAATAGTGCCTACCGAACTGCTATGGTCGACATAACACCATCCCGAGGTTTATCTTCAGCAACTAGTTACGCTTGGCCGCTGGTAGGAACGATTACTTCGAAATATGGTTGGCGTAGCTCCGGTTTTCACCATGGCCTTGATATTGCAGGTGATATAGGTGATCCGGTTAAGGCAAGTGCTGATGGTATAGTATCTTGCAGCGAATCTAAAGCTGTTTACGGGCGTACAGTTATTATAGACCACCGCGACGGTAGACAGACACTGTATGCTCATCTGCAAAAAGCTAATGTTATTAAGGGGCAAAAGGTACGAAAAGGCCAAACTATTGGTAATGTAGGTATAACAGGCCGCACCACAGGGCCGCATCTACATTTTGAAATTAAGCAAGACACCAAAACCTACGATCCCCTTCAGTTCCTCAGACACTAATTATATCTTATAAATTTCGGGGCAAAGGTTAATCCTTTGCCCTTTTTTATGCACATTTTTATGAAGATGGTGCATCTCACCTTTCACCAAAAAACATGGTGCAACATAAAGCTTTCTCATGGATAGATAACAATTAGTTATATGTACTATAATTAAATACACCATATAATAGGCCATAAAACGCAGCTATTATGTTATACTTAGAAAGGTAATTATTTCATTTATACCGCGCGGAAATAAGCATTTTAATTACCTTTTCAAAAATTAAGGAGGCGATTTCTTATGAGGACAAAAAAGAAGTCTATTTGTCTTATACTCATGACCGCATTTATACTAACTATGTGTGCTATGCCTGCGTTTGCAGCATCAATTAATCCGATTAATGTCGTTATTAATGGACAACAAGCTCCGGTTAAGAGTCTATTAATCGATGACACTACTTATATGCCGGCCCGTTATTTATGTGAATTATTAGGTACCCAGATTGACTACAAGGATAATTCTGTATACATTAACCAGTCTAGACAATCTATGGGCCCGGTAAAAATTTCTACTCTTACCGAGAACTCTAATGAAAATCATCCAGAACTGGCAAATGAATTTGGTATTTCCGTGTTTATAGAGACCCCTGACTGTAATGTGCTTTTTGACACTGGAAAATATGGTGGTATAGTTGATAATGCTAAAAAGTTAGGTATCAATCTGAAGGAAACTGATGCTGTAGTATTAAGTCATGGCCATTATGATCACTGTGGTGGTGTTAAAGCATTTGTCGAAAAAGTTAACCCGGATGACTATACTCTTTATCTAGGTGAAGGCTTTCTTGATAAGATGGATAAGTATCATTATTCACCTGGTGGTGGGCCTAAATTAGACTTCACCGATGGTACAGAAGGTTATACTTACATAGGTACAAACTTTGATAAGGCCTATTTAGATGAGCATAATGTTAAAATTAAATATGTTGATTGTGACGAACTTAAGATAAGCAAACAGATTAGCCTTTTTGGTAATTTTGGTACTAGCCCCAAGGAAAAGATGAATCCGGCTATGCGTTTGAAAAACGGTGATGAATATCCGCAGGATCTATTCACTGAAGAAGTAGCATTAGCTGTAGATACTAACAAAGGTTTAGTTATTGTAACCGGCTGTTCACATACTGGAATTTTAAATATTGTAGAAACTATTAAGAACAGAACTGGTAAACAGATCTATGCTGTATTAGGTGGAACCCACCTTATAGAGGCAAATGAAACAAGGATTCAGGATACTATTAAAGCGTTTAATAGTATGGATATAGAAAAAATCGGGGTATCTCACTGCACTGGACAGCTGGCTATAGATGCTTTCCAAGCTCAGATTCCTGACAAGGCATTCTACAATTCGACCGGAACCGTTATAAAAATAAAGTAATACATTAAAGAGTAAATAGAGCCAGGGTGTAGTTTATTATACCCTGGCTCTATTTGTCTTTAAACTAAAAAGTTATAATCCTGTTTTAATACCCGCTGGAGAATAAAATCGGCTCTATTTGTCTATAAACTAAGAAGACAAAACTTTAAATTACTTTCCAAAGAAGGGTTTTTGGTGTTTAATTTTAAATAGTCTATAGTAAAGTTGTAAAGCTTAGAATTGAGGTTAGGCTTAAATATGTATTTAACTTTATATGCTAATGAAAAAGGTGAATTAATCGAACATCCAGGAATGGGGATGCTGGGCAGGAGTGGGAAGGAATGGTTAGAACCAATCGCAGAAGAAATGATACTCCTTCCGGAAGGGTCTTCGCTGGTGACCGTACCATATCGTATACCAGTCGGCATAGATGAAAATGGTAAACTTGCCTATTTTGATTATAATCCTTTTAGCGCGGGGGAAAAGGTTTATGCGGTTGCGGCGCTTCTTCCGCAGGGTTTTAGCAGAACTTTGCTGCCTGCTTGTACTAGTCAGGCAAACGCAAAAGAACTACCTCTTTTTGGCTATACTGCGGTAGGATTTAAAGACGGGGAAATATATGTCGCAGCAGTTCAATCTGATGAACATCGTAAGTGGCACCCGGAACGTTACAATACTAAAGAACTGCCCGGCAAGATTAAGCTTATGTTAGAGAAATATCCTGAAAACAGGATACTCCGGCAGCTGGCACATTGTTCTATGGAATATGGCTGCTTTACTGCACAGAATATTTTTTGCCAGCGCTGGGAAGGTGGTATTCCTACTATGAATATTTGTAATGCTAATTGTATAGGCTGTATTTCGGAGAGCCATACGGGGGTAGAAGCGCCCCAGGATCGCATCAATTTTACACCAGAGACTAAAGAGATAGTTGAAATAGGCCTAGAACATTTAAATAGTGCGCCAGAGGCAATTATAAGTTTTGGTCAGGGTTGTGAAGGAGAACCTTCTTTAAACGCACGTAAACTATCGGAGGCCATAAAACAGATACGACAATCTAGTGCGAAAGGGACTATAAATATTAATACTAATGCTGGTTATACCGAGGGAATTACGATGATGTGTGATGCTGGTATGGATGCTATGAGGGTTACGATTTTTTCCTGTGTAGAGGATAATTATAATAGTTACCATCGCCCTAGCACTTACAGCTTAAGCGATGTAAAGAGTTCTATAAAATACGCCAAAGATAAGCATTTAACTATATCGATGAACCTCTTAATTTTTCCCGGATTCACTGACACTAAAGAGGAGATGGAAAGTCTGGTAGACTTTGCCCAGGAGTGTAATATTGATATGATACAGTTACGTAACCTGAATATTGACCCGGATTTTTTAATGAGTCATTTTCCCAATACTGGCTCGGGAATTGGCATAACTAATTTTATAGAATTACTACAGAAGGAAATACCCCGGGTCGTAATTGGCTCATATACTCATCCAGTTAGATAATCTTATCTTTTATATAAATTTAAGGCATAGTAGTAACATTTTCAGCCCGCAGGGTTAAAGGAGTGAGAGGAAATTGACTAAAAAAGGGCCTTATGAGGTAAAAGAAATCAAAACACTAGCAGTGGGGCAACAGATATGGGGAAAATTTTTAATCCTCGAATGCAACAGCCGTAAAACTAAAGATGGTAAAGAAATTACTAATCTTAGAATAGGCGATTCTACTGGCGAAGTAGATGTGGTGGTATGGGAAAGTTGTAACGTATCCGGTAAGATGGAATCGGGCGCTTTAATAGGTCTGTTAGGAGATCTGGGCACGTATAATAATCGTCTGCAGATTACTGCCAAAAGGGTCAAAACCCTTGACGAAGATCCGATTCCTTACCTGAAAGCTCCGTTAGTTGATACATCTAGTCTGTTGAGCGAGTTTGAAGAGCTGATTACATCTATTAGTGATCCGTATTTAAAAGAACTGCTGGAGCGGTTATTTAATCCACAGATGAAAGATTTATTCTATAAAGCTCCTGCTGCTCGCAAAATTCATCATAATTATCATGGTGGACTGCTGGAACATACGCTAACAGTTGCCCGGTTATGTAATATGGCAGCTAAAATCTATCCCGACATTAATCGCGATCTGCTTATCACCGGGGCCATTCTCCATGATATCGGAAAAATTAAGGAATACTATATTAAAGTCACCCCGGAGTATACTACCGCCGGAAGGATGATGGGGCACATTGTACTGGGCACTGAAATACTTAGTGCTGAAATCGTAAAAATGCGGCTAGATAACATTAGCTTTCCAGAAGAGTTGGAGATGATGTTAAAACATATGGTATTAAGCCATCATGGTAATTTGGAATATGGTTCACCGGTTATTCCACTTTTTCCAGAGGCATTACTATTACATGTGGCAGATAACCTGGATGCTAAAATGTTTGTGTTTTTTGACAAGATCAGCGAAGACGCCGAAGGAGGAGAACTTTTTACCCCGTATGATGCTTTCTTCGGTCAGCAGTATTTCAAATACCGGTATCAGTATGAAAATGATGCTGAATCTCAGAACAATCAACCGGCAACACCTGACGAAGAGTAATTTAGTAAAGCGGGGACGTTTCTCGACTTTAATCTCCATAAAATTCAAGTAGAGAAACGTCCCTGTTTAACTGCCAGAGGGCCGGAAAATTCAATTGTAAATGTATCCCAAATTGAGGACCAATATTGCTTGTCATTTCTTTTTTTTATTGATATAATTGCACTTGCAGTTTGTTAATTAAGTTATTCAATGATATATGTACTTAAAGGCTATTTAGTCTACCTGAAGTGAGGTGAAAAAAGGTGAAAGAGAAAATACATCCTGAATATCATCAGACCGTCGCCAGATGTGCGTGTGGCAATGAGTTTGAAGTAGGGTCTACCAAGGAGAACATAAGAGTTGAAATCTGCTCCAAGTGCCACCCCTTCTATACAGGCAATAAAGGAAAACTAGTTGATACCACAGGACGAGTTGATAAATTCAAGAAGAAATATGGTCTTAAATAATTGATAGCAGGGGCGACAGTCTCTGCTATTTATTATTTATCCGCCTAGTGAAAGATCCATTTACTATGGATTTAATGGGCTTACTATGCCCATTAACCATAAAAGGTAACTTATGGGATAAACGCACTTAACTTTAGCAGCTATTTGAGAATAGGGTGATTTATATGAGTAAGAATATCCAATATGGTGGTATGGCGGTAATTGAAGGGGTAATGATGCGCGGACCCGATACCACTTCTATAGCGGTAAGAAAACCTGATGGTAATATCGAGTTGGAAACAGAACCTGTAAAGAATATTTCTAACCGTTATCCGTTCTTAAAATGGCCGCTTATCAGAGGAACATACGTATTAATCGAATCAATTTCTGTGGGGATACGTATGTTGAATAAATCGGCTAACATGTCGCTGGGAGAAGAGGAAGAAGAACTCAGCACTATAGAGATATTTTTAACTGGCCTGATAGCATTGGTCCTGGCTATTCTGCTTTTTGTAGTCCTTCCTACTACGATTGTACATTGGACTAGTCAATTTCTGGGCGGTGTTTTTGTCCAGAACATAGTGGAAGGTTTTTTGCGAATCGGATTTTTTCTATTATATGTTTATGTTATAGCCAAAATGGATGAAATAGATAGAGTGTTTATGTACCATGGTGCCGAACATAAATCTATTTTCACCTATGAAGCAGGTGAAGAATTAAGCGTGGAAAATGCTCGGAAATTTACCACATTACATCCGCGTTGTGGTACGAGCTTTTTACTCATAGTGATGATTATTTCCATACTTGTTTTTGCACTGCTAGGTGAGGGAACACTTTTTTATAGAATATGGTCTCGCCTGGCTGTATTACCTATTGTAGCCGGGCTAGGTTATGAGTTTATAAGATTTAGTGGTAAATATTATAATAATAGGTGGGCAAGATTTATTATAACTCCCGGCCTGTGGCTGCAAAAACTTACAACGCGCGAACCGGATGATAGCCAGCTGGAAATTGCTCTGGCAGCATTAAAAGCTGTTATCCAGGAAGAGCCAACGAGCAGTACAGGTATATAAAGTACGGGCTAGCGTAAGTACCTATTGGAGGAGGCATTTTGATGCAGGAAAAATTAAAAAGTTTAGAAGATAAATATAATGAATTAAATATTCTCCTGAGCAAGCCCGAGGTTATTTCCGACCAGAGCCAATATCAGAAATATGCCAAGGTTCACTCAGATTTAAGTGAAATTGTTAATAAATATCAAGAATATCAATCAATAATCCAACAGCTAGAAGATGCCAACCAGATGCTGGCGGAAGACCCAGACCCAGAATTCCAGGAAATGCTTCATGAAGAGCGGCAGACTTTGAAAGAAAGGCAAACCGACCTGGAACATGAACTTAGGGTATTACTTCTGCCTAAAGATCCTAATGATGAAAAAAGCGTTATTATGGAGATCCGTGCCGGGACTGGTGGAGATGAGGCGGCCCTTTTTGCCGGTGACCTTTTCCGCATGTACAGCCGTTATGCTGAAACGCAGGGATGGCAAATCGATATAATGGATTCCCATTATACTGATATTGGCGGCATAAAAGAATTAATATTTGTTATTGATGGCCAGGGTGCTTACAGTAAGCTAAAGTATGAATCTGGTGTGCACCGGGTTCAGCGTATTCCTACTACCGAATCTGGTGGAAGAATACACACTTCTGCTGCTACTGTAGCTGTGTTGCCGGAGGCTGAAGAAGTAGAAGTGCAAATAGACCCTAATGAAATTAGAGTAGATGTTTACTGTTCAAGTGGTCCCGGGGGTCAGTCAGTGAATACCACCCAGTCAGCAGTCAGAGTTACACATCTGCCTACTGGTCTGGTAGTAACATGCCAGGATGAAAAATCCCAGCATAAAAATAAGGCTAAAGCTCTACGGGTATTAAGGGCACGTTTGAAAGAAGTTATGGAAGAAGAAAAAAATGCTGAACTAGCCGGTGAACGTAGAAGTCAGGTGGGGACAGGCGACCGGAGTGAACGTATTCGTACTTATAATTTCCCGCAGAGTCGCGTTAGTGATCATCGTATTAATTTAACTTTGCATAAGCTGGATTTAATACTGGAAGGGCAACTAGATGAAATAATTGACGCTCTTATTGCCCATGATCAGGCAGAGCGTTTGAAACAGGTGGGATAAATTGCAGAAAAGCTGGTTTGTTAAAGATTTACTCGAGTGGACTACCCGGTACTTTAGGGAAAAGGGCATTGATGAGCCCCGGTTGGAAGCTGAAGTTCTTCTAGCTCATATACTAGGGAAAAATCGAGTTTATCTATATACTAACTATGATGCTCCGGTAAACCAGCATGAACGTGAGAAATTTCGGGAAAGTATAAAGAGAAGGGTAAAAAGAGAACCACTGGCTTATATTGTCGGGTATAAAGAATTCATGTCACTGGAATTTAGGGTTAGCCCGGCAGTCTTAATACCCCGGCCGGAAACCGAATTACTGGTGGAGAATGTTCTGGATATAATTACTGAATCTGATCATGCTCGTATATGCGATGTAGGTACTGGTTCAGGAGCTATTGCTATAAGTATTGCTTTTTATAATCATGAGGCTAGTGTTTATGCAGTGGATTTATCGGAGGATGCTGTGGGTATTGCCAGGGAAAATGCTACCCGGCATAATGTGAATATTGATCTCAGGCAGGGTGACCTCTTGCAGCCATTTACAGGTGAAAAGCAGTTTGACGTTATAGTGGCTAATTTACCTTATATACCTGAAAACGAATACCGGGAACTTGATACCGGGATTATTAGATATGAACCGGTGGGGGCCTTGGTGGCTCCAGGGGATGGCCTGGATTTATACCGCCAGTTGGTGCCCAGGGCTTTCGAGATGCTGGCCCCGGGCGGTTATCTGTTAGTTGAAATTGCATATAACCAGGGGGCAGCGGCTCTAAATTTAATGCAGGCTTTTAAAGATAAAGAAATAATAAAAGATCTAGCTGGGCACGATCGCGTGGTCAAGGCGCGAAAGGAGTAAGACTTCTGAATACTATTCACTGGAAAGTAGATCCGCAAAATCCCGATAAAGAGATCATAAGCCAGGCAGCCGCAATCATAAAGAGTTCCGAATTAGTAGCATTTCCTACGGAAACTGTATATGGCGTAGGGGCTGCGGCTTTTTTTTCGGCAGCAGTAGAAAAAATATTTATAGCTAAAGGTAGGCCAGCACAAAACCCGCTGCTAATTCATGTCAGTAATATAGAACAGGTAAAACGACTAGTAACTGATATACCAGCTGCAGCTAGTCTATTGATGGATATGTTCTGGCCAGGCCCGTTATCCCTAATTCTACCGGCCAGTCAAGATGTGCCTCCGATAGTGCGAGGTGGTAAGCCTACTGTCGGTTTAAGAATGCCCTCACATCCGGTGGCACTGGCTTTAATTGACGCCGCAGGGCCCTTAGCAGCTCCGAGTGCTAACCTTTCCGGACGTCCTAGTCCTACAGATGCTGAACATGTTGAAAATGATCTAGGGGGTAGAATTGCAGCTATACTAGACGGGGGGCCGACTGGTATTGGACTAGAATCTACAATATTAGATCTTTCAGCAGGAGATTTCAAGGTGCTCAGGCAGGGGGGACTTCCTGTCGAAAAGATTGAGCAAGCATTAGGTGTGAAGATTGATAAAGGTATGACGAGAAAACATGGTGACTATCATCCTAACCTGAGGATAATTATAAGCAGTAACGAGAAAGATTTTGAGGCCCAGATAACTAAATTTGCGAGCTCAATTAAATCGGCCCCTAAAATAGCTGTTGTCTATAATCGGAATATTAACGGAGTTAACTCGCATAACATTTATAGGAAATACTATCTTAAGGAAAAGGGCAGCAACCTTTATACCATATTACGTGATGCAGAAGATCATAAGATAGAAATATTACTATTTGCACCTTTGGAACATGAAATTGCGGAGATTACGACTTCATTATTGGAGCGAATCTATAACCAGGTAGAAAAAGGATAAATAAGGAGTTTCCTAAATGTACGAACAGCTGGGAACTATATTGCTAATAGCTCTAGTACTGGGATTAGATGCATTTTCTCTATCGATGGGGATGGGATTAAAAGGTGTATCCCGTAGTTATGAAATTAAATTTGCCAGTACGGTTGGACTATTACATATAATTATGCCGCTGCTAGGGCTAAATATTGGTCTGGCGGCAGGTAAAATCATGGGAGTATGGGCGGCGCGTTTAGGGGCCGCAGTTCTTGTTTATATAGCTATTGATTTTTTTATTAAAGGTTATCGAGAAACCCGGCCCCAGAAATATAAATTTGGCCAAGCCCATCAAATAATATCCGGAGAAAAACAATCTCTTAATAATGATAACTGGATAAAAATTATTATACTAGCTGTTTCGGTAAGTATGGATGCCTTAACAGTAGGATTTAGCTTGGGTACATTTAAGATGCCAGTGATTATTACTTCAGTGATAATAGGTCTAATCGCAGGTAGTATGACTATACTAGGCTTTATTGGCGGCAGACTATTTAATCGTTTGATAGGGAGTTATGCCCAGATGGCTGGAGGGATAATTCTATTAGCCCTAGCAATTAAACTAGTTATTTAATATAGTTGAACAAAAACTATCTGATTTATTATAATAGTACCGTACGATCATTAAATCAGGTGTTGCAGATACAAAAGTCATTTCTATTTACGGTGCCCTTTTTCACTTTCGAAAGGGAGGAGATTAAGGTGAAAATTCTATTTGTGTGTACGGGAAATACCTGCAGAAGTCCGATGGCACAGGCTATTTTTTTGCAACTTCTGGGACAAGTAGAGCAGGAAACTTTTTCTCCTGAGGATTTTCAGGTGTTGTCGGCCGGCATTTTTACCCACGAAGGGCTAGCTGCTTCTCCTGAGGCCATCGAGGCTATGCTGCTAAAAGGCATAGATATTTCAGATCATAAATCACAACTGATTAGTGACGAACTTATCCAGTCTGCTGATCTTATCATTACTATGACGGATAATCATCGTCAGTATCTATTAAGGGGTTATCCAGAAACGAACAATATTATAACTTTATCCGAGTTAGCCCAACAACCAGGTGAAGATATACTTGACCCCTACGGGATGGGATTAGATACGTATATAAAAACTGCAGAACAGCTGGAAAACTTACTACAGAAAGTTATAGTTAAAATTCTCGGAAATTATAAGGATTAATAGGCCGATTCTCAGTGGACAATTTTTTTTGTTAGTCAGCTGTATCTTAGTTGTAGATTGCATTGCATATTATCGATGGCAACAGTAAAATTAGATATAATAAAATAGCATAATACACTAATGCCTAGAACTTCTCTCGTGCATGGAAACCAACTATCTGGTAAATAGCTAGTTTTTGCTTACTCATAATGGTAGTATAATTTCTAACCAGTTTAATGCAGGATAGATATTTTTAAAACTCGAGTTCATATACTGCCTAGTGAATAAAGTCACAGGCAGTATTTCATAAATAGATAAGTATTAATGATTGATGCAGAGGTGAGCAGATGAAAATAGCAATAGGCAGTGATCATGCAGGGTTCAAACTAAAATGTGAAATTACTCGAGATCTCCAGAACGATGGCTATGATGTAATTGATTGCGGCACATACAGCGAAGAATCTGTAGATTATCCAGACTTTGCCGAAAAGGTAGCCGAACAAGTTTTGCAAAATGATGCCAGAGGTGTATTAATATGTGGAACCGGAATAGGTATATCTATTGCTGCCAATAAAATTCCCGGGATAAGGGCTGCACTTTGCCAGAATAGTTATGTAGCCCGCCTGGCACGGGAACATAACGATGCTAACATTGTAGCTGTAGGAGCCCGTATTACAGGACCGGGTCTGGCCGTAGAAATTATACGTACATTTCTTAATAGTGAATTCGAAGGTGGGAGACACCTTAAGCGACTAAAAAAAATAATTAATATTGAAAATAAACATCAAGAGAGGAGTTAAACTAGTGGATTATATTGAACAATATGTTAGATCTGTAGATCCTGAAGTAGCAGAAGCGATCAAAAATGAAGAACAAAGGCAGAATAACACGCTCGAACTAATTGCTTCGGAAAACTTTGTTTCCCGAGCAGTTATGGCAGCCCAGGGGTCAGTTATGACTAACAAATACGCGGAGGGATACCCTGGTAAAAGGTATTATGGTGGGTGTGAACATGTTGATGTTGTAGAAAATTTAGCTCGGGAAAGGCTAAAGCAAATTTACGGCTGTGAGCATGTTAATGTGCAGCCCCATTCTGGGTCTCAAGCTAACACGGCTGTATATTTTGCCGCAGTAAAACATGGAGATACAGTAATGGGGATGAACCTAAGCCATGGCGGACATCTAACTCATGGTAGCCGGGTGAATTTCTCCGGAAAGTATTATAATTTTGTTGATTATGGTGTTAGTAAAGATAGTGAGATCATAGATTATGAAGAAGTTAGAAAGATTGCTAAACAGGCTAAACCCAAAATGATTATTGCCGGTGCCAGTGCTTACTCACGAATAATTGATTTTAAGAAATTTAAAGAAATAGCCGATGAAGTTGGAGCGTATCTTTTTGTGGATATGGCTCATATAGCTGGTTTAGTTGCAGCAGGATTACATCCCAGTCCAGTTCCTTATGCAGATTTCGTTACCTCCACTACCCATAAGACTTTATGTGGACCACGTGGCGGAATAATTATGTGTAAGCAAGAATGGGCCAAGAAAATTGATAGCGCTATATTCCCTGGCAATCAGGGCGGACCCTTAATGCATGTTATTGCTGCCAAAGCAGTTTGTTTTAAACAAGCATTAAGTCAAGAATTTAAAGAATACCAGCAGCATATAATTACTAATGCATCTGTTCTAGCTAATGCACTAGTTGAAAGTGGACTAAGATTAGTATCAGGTGGGACTGATAACCACCTTATGCTGGTAGATGTAAGGCCTAAAGGTCTTACCGGAAAAGACGCTGAAACCATTTTAGATTCAGTTAATATAACCGTAAATAAAAATACTATTCCGTTTGACCCGGAAAAGCCGACTATTACCAGTGGGATTCGCATAGGTACTCCTGCGCTTACTAGTCGGGGACTGAATAGCGACGATATGAAAGAAGTAGCTAAGGCTATTGCTATTGCGCTGAGTAATCCCGAGAATGAGGACAAATTAAACGAGTCCAGGAGTATTGTAAAACAATTATGTAATCAATACCCTCTTTACAAATAGAGGGCTATGGGGATTAAATTAAACTATGAATAATGTAAGACCAGATTGGGATGAATATTTTCTACAACTTGCAGATCTGGTAGCCAGTCGCTCCACATGCATAAGAAGGCATGTTGGAGCTGTACTGGTGAAAGATGAGCGTATAATTGCCACCGGTTACAATGGTGCACCACGGGGTATAAAACATTGTATGGAGGTAGGCTGTTTACGTGAGACACTGGGCATTCCTTCCGGGCAAAGATACGAATTATGTCGTGGTGTTCATGCAGAACAGAATGCGATAATAAATGCTGCTTATTATGGAGTTTCTACCCGGGATACAGTTCTTTACTGCACTAACCAGCCCTGCATTATATGTGCCCGTATAATAGCTAATGCGGGGATCAGGCGAGTAGTGCACAGGGGTAATTTCCAGGACAGCCTGGCTTTAGAGTTACTTGAAGAAGCGGGAATTAAAATGGAACTCAAGTCTAGTACAAGGGGTAAGTAGCAATATAATTGTATACATTTAAAACTACTCTTTCCCCTATAACATTATGGAAAGGGAATGAGAAACATTATGGAGGCCAAGACTCTTTCGCTACCAAGATTAAATCAGCTCAATCCAACTCTTGAATCTACTGCCTTGAAACTAATGGAGGAAGCAGGCGAACTGGCTCAAGTTATAGGTAAATACCGTGGACTAAGTGGAGAAATCATAAGTATCGATCCGGATACTATTGTTCAGGAGATTGCCAAAGAACTGCTGGATGTAGCCCAGACAGCAGTTACGATGATGTTTGTTATGGAGGAACAATTTGGGGTAAATATAGAGAGTGTTCTCGAAGAACACTGGGCCAAGCTCGAGCGTAAAGGATATTTATCTCGATAAGCAAAGGATTTTCGACAAATAAAGCAAATAAAACACATATTTATCTAAAGGATTTTTAATCTCTAGTCTAGAATTACAACCTTACTTGTCAATATAAATCCGGAGCAATTTCGTAAGTTTAAAAAGCTTATTCGACTAGTTTTCCTAACCAAAATTAGAAAAATGTGAAAAAAGGATTTTGCTTATTTATGCCGAAAAGAAAATAGGGATTTTTTTCATAAAGGTGGGAGTTGATGGCCAAACAGAATAAGAACTGGGTAAGAGGGTTGAGTGATGCTATTAACCTGGCTACTACTGTCGCAGCAGCTATAGCGCTGGGCTATTTTGGCGGTAGATGGCTGGATGGTCGATTTGATACAGAACCGTGGCTTACTATTATCGGTTTTTTGCTTGGAGTTGCCACCGGTATTAAGGCCATGTGGGAAAAATCTATGATTACTTCCAACGCATCATCAACTACTACAAATGTCTCCCGCGAGCCTGAACAGAATAAAAATAAAGACAAAAAGAACTAACTTATTAGGATATCAACTGGGGCTATCTTTATGATTAGCTCTAGTTTGAAATTTAGTTCAGCCGGGAATTTTTCCGTCGGACAATCACTAGTACAAATAAGCTTGAGGAAGGGGGGAAAAAAGTATGATATTCGGAATGTGGGATAGTCCCTTTTTTGATCTGGGTCCTATTCCAGTCGACCACCTGGTTTTTACTGAGTGGGTTATTATTGCCTTGATAGGTATTATTGCGTTTACAGCCACAAGGAATATGCAATTAGTACCACGCGGGTTGCAAAATGCATTTGAAGCCATAATCCTTTGGACGTATGATTTTTTTACCCAGTTAATGGACAAGGAACATGTTGCTAAAAAATGGGCTCCAATACTCACGGCGTTTTTTCTTTTTATATTATTAAGTAACTATAGCGGTCTTATCCCTGGAGCAGCTCATGTACAAGGCTTTCAGCCACCTACTAGTAACTGGAATGTGACAATGACTTTAGCTCTAATTACGTTCTGTTCAGTCCATGTGGCTGGTTTTAGTGAGCATAAAGGCCGTTATTTCAAACATTTTGTCAGTCCAGGCTGGGCGATGTTACCACTGAATCTGATTGAAGAGATAGCCCATCCGCTGTCCCTCACCGTTCGACTTTTTGGTAATATATTTGGCGAAGAGATGGTTATTGCTTTCTTGCTATTTATGGCGCCATTTGTCATTCCGTCTGCCATAATGGGTCTAAGCTTATTGCTTGGTGCTATCCAGGCAATAGTGTTTACTATTTTGTCAGCCAGCTATATAGCTGCTGCAACAGGAGAAGGTCATTAATTTAATATAACTTTAATTATGCAAATCTGCTCAATGTATATCCATTAGAGCGTGAGTGAAAGGAGGGAAAAAGATGGGCATAGCATTAGGTGCTGGTCTAGCTGTATCAATCGCCGGTATCGGTGGTGGTATAGGAATGGGCATTGCTGGTGGTAAAGCTTTTGAAGCTATGGCACGGCAGCCTGAAGTTGGAGGGGATGTAAGAACTCTTCTTTTCATTACTTTGGCTTTTATTGAAACCCTTACTATTTATGGTCTACTTATTGCATTCATGTTGGTTGGTAAAATGTAATATCAACAGATTACCTGTAGACTTAGATTTGTGGGCGATAGGGCATAACATATTTGATCCTATCGCCCCGAATACTATTTGCTCTAGAGATTGGAGGTAGCACATCCGTGAAGAGGAACAAGAGATTCGGTTTATCAGTTCTCTTTTTAACAATGGTAATGATACTAGGATTTGCAACCTTCTGCATGGCATCAGGTACAGGAACTATGCCGATTGAACAACCGGCAGGGAATACACCGGAATTCGGGAATCTTTATGTAATAGGCTGGTCAGCGGTTAACTTTTTCATCCTACTAGCTCTCTTATATAAATTCGCCTATAACCCGATAAACGCAATGCTGGAACAGCGTACAGCTACAATCGAAGGTTCCCTAAAGCATGCAGAAGAAGTCAAAGTAGAAGTCGAACAAATGAGAAAAGAAACTCAGGCAAATCTCGCAGACTCACGCAAAGAAGCACAAGATATTGTAGGCCGTGCGACTAAAGCTGCTGAAGATGCAAAAACTGAGATTATTGCCAAAGCAGAGGAAAATGCCAAAAATATGAAAAACAAAGCAACTGCAGAAATTCAAGCAGCTACCGAACAGGCAAAAATCGAGCTTAAAGATACTGCTGCAACCTTAGCTATTATGGCTGCAGAAAAGGTACTTAACAGAGCCATTACCGAGGACGACCATAAAAAAATGGTCAAAGAATTTGTTAACGAGGCGGGCGATCTATTATGCTAAATAAGAGCGTCGCTAGGCGCTATGCTGAAGCATTTTTTAGCATCGCCCAGGAAACAAATAAAATTGATGAGTACCAGCTGGAGTTAGAAAAAATAGTTCAAACCATAGACGAAGTACCAAACCTTAAAGAATACTTTGCCCATCTACTTATTCCTGCAAAAGATAAAAAGGAAGTTGTAGCCAAAATCTTTGCAGGGCAGATTTCACAAGTTACACTCAACTTTTTAGATATGATTCTTGACAAACGCAGGGAGACTTATATAGGAGTAATCGTAGAAGAATATAGCGGAATGGCTGATGAAACAAGGAACATAGCCAAGGTGGACCTTGTTGCTGCTCGTGAAGTGCCTGAGGCTGAGATAAAGGTACTTGCAGAAAAACTTTCTGTTTCCACAGGGAAAACAGTGCAGCTAAAGCAGGTGGTTGATCCGTCACTCATAGGTGGAATAATGCTCCGAATGGGCGACCAGATAATAGATGCAACCGTTGCTAAAAAATTGGCGATGCTAAAAGAACATTTGAAACAAGCAAAGATAAGTTAATCGATAGGGGTGAGCACATAAATGAGTATAAGACCGGAAGAGATTAGCGCAATACTGAAAGAACAAATCGAGCGCTACCAATCCGAGGTCGAGGTCAGCAATGTGGGCTCTGTCATATATGTTGGTGACGGTATTGCTCGTGTATATGGCTTACAGGGCGCTATGGCTGGCGAGTTGTTGGAGTTCCCGGGGGGAACCGTCGGAATGGTTCTCAACCTCGAAGAAGATAATGTTGGAGCAGTTTTGTTAGGAAACTACAACCACATTACCGAAGGTGATGTAGTTAAAGCTACTGGTAGAATAATGGAAGTTCCGGCTGGAGATGCTATGCTCGGCCGTGTAGTTAATGCATTAGGAGAGCCAATAGATGGAAAAGGGCCGATAAATACAGATGCCTATAGACCAGTTGAGAGAGTTGCACCTGGTGTTATCACCCGTGAACCAGTTGATACACCAATGCAGACCGGACTTAAGGCGATAGACTCAATGGTACCTATTGGCCGTGGACAGCGTGAGCTAATCATTGGAGACCGCCAGGTTGGTAAGACAGCAATTGCTATAGACGCGATTATTAACCAGCGGGCAAAGAAAGATATGATCTGCATTTACGTTGGGGTTGGACAGAAAAAGGCGAGTATCGCAGCTATTGCAGCTAAACTCGAACAAATGGGTGCTTTGGAATATACGATTATTGTTGCAGCTACTGCATCTGAACCAGCACCGTTGCTTTATTTAGCACCATATGCGGGTGTTGCTATGGCAGAAGAGTTTATGGAATCCCAGGGCAAAGACGTCCTAATTATTTATGATGACCTTTCCAAACACGCAGTTGCATATCGTGAAATGTCACTGTTGTTACGTCGTCCTCCCGGACGTGAGGCGTATCCTGGAGACGTTTTCTACCTACATTCCCGTTTATTGGAAAGAGCATGTAAATTAAGTGGTAAATATGGTGGAGGCTCTATTACTGCCCTGCCAATTATTGAGACCCAGGCAGGCGACGTATCTGCTTATATACCTACTAACGTTATTTCCATTACTGATGGGCAGATATATCTGGAAACTGACTTGTTTAACGCCGGTCAACGTCCTGCTATTAATGCCGGGCTATCAGTTAGCCGCGTAGGTGGTGCAGCTCAAACTAAAGCGATGAAATCAGTTGCTGGTCAGCTGCGTCTTGATTTGGCTCAATACCGTGAGCTAGCAGCTTTTGCCCAGTTTGGGTCTGACCTTGACAAGGCAACCATGGCTAGGCTAATACGCGGGGAGCGGATTATCGAAGTTCTGAAACAGGGTCAGTATCAACCAATGCTTACCGAGGAACAGATAGTTATTCTTTACAGCGGTGTTAACGGTTTCCTCGATGAGATACCCAGAGATAAAGTAACCCATTTTGAAGTTGACTTTTTAAAATTTATACGCAGTGCCCATGCTGATATATTAACCACCATCAGGGATGTTGGTAAAATCGATGATAAAACTGAAGAGAAACTGGTTAAGGCGATTAACGACTTTAAGTCTACGTTCACAGTTTAGGTGGTGAATTAAATGGCAGGAGCAGGTGTAAGAGAATACAAACGTAGAATAAAAAGTGTTGAGAGTACAGAGCAAATTACTAAAGCTATGAAAATGGTAGCAGCTGCAAAGCTGCGCAGGGCACAGGAAGCAGCCGAGTCTTCAAGGCCTTATACAGAAACACTGCAGGGAACCCTGAGCAGATTGTCAGGGGTTGCGTTTGACGTCAAGCATCCTCTCCTGGATAAACGAGAGGAAATACGCAAAGTAGGTTATATAGTAGTAGCTGCCGATAGAGGACTCTGCGGTGCATATAATACTAATATTATTCGTGCTGCTAATATGGCTATAGAAGAAGACACCAGAGATATCCAAACCGGGATTGTGGCAGTAGGTAAAAAAGTAAGAGATTTTTACCATAAGCGCAGTGGACTTGATGCCGAGTTTATAAATCTTGGTGATGATATTAGTTATGCAGATGCGAGAGAAATAGCTCATTATGTAATGAATGCGTATGAAAATCAAGAGTTAGACGAAGTTTATCTGGTATATGCGCGCTTTGTTAATGTATTAAGACAGGTACCGACTGTTACTAGGTTGTTACCAATTGAGCCGCCCTCATCAGATGAACCAACCGAGGAGCACAATGTTGATTATATTTATGAGCCCAGTGCTGATGATATCCTACTAGCATTGTTGCCACGCTATGTAGGCAGCCAGATTTATCATGCTATACTCGAAAGTAAAGCTAGTGAGCATGGGGCTAGGATGACAGCTATGGGTAACGCCACAGAAAATGCTGCTGAGATTATAGGAAATCTAACCATGATAATGAACAAAATTAGGCAGGCAGCTATTACCGATGAAATTCTGGATATCGTAGGTGGCGCCGAAGCTCTCAATAAAGGAGGAAAGTAGAGGATGGCGAATGTAACGTACGGAGAAGTTACCCAGGTTATAGGCGCGGTTGTTGATATTCGCTATAAACCTGGTGAACTGCCAGATTTAATGAACGCTATTACTATAAAAGCAACTGAGCAAGAAGCGGGCTATAAAGGTAATGAAGATATCGATATTACCCTGGAAGCTATGCAGCTTCTCGGGAATGACGTCGTAAGGTGTGTCGCTTTGCAGCCTACTGATGGTCTTGCTAGGGGAATGAAAGCCGTGAATACGGGTGCTTCCATCAAGGTCCCCGTCGGGGAAGGCTGTCTGGGCAGATTAATTAATGTTCTAGGCCAGCCGATTGACGAAACTGGTCCTATTGAGGCTGCTGATTACTGGGAAATCCATCGTGACCCGCCCAAACTAGTTGACCAGTTGCCAGCGGCAGAAATCCTGGAAACAGGTATAAAAGTTGCTGATCTGATCTGCCCCTATTCCAAGGGTGGTAAGATAGGGCTATTTGGCGGTGCCGGAGTTGGAAAAACCGTTATCATTCAGGAACTAATTAGAAATATCGCTTATGAACATGGTGGTTATTCAGTGTTCACCGGAGTTGGAGAGCGGTCCCGTGAAGGTAATGACCTCTATGGTGAAATGACCGAGTCAGGCGTTATTGAAAAATGCGCACTAGTGTTTGGTCAGATGAATGAACCGCCTGGAGCCAGGTTACGTGTAGGACTAACAGGACTAACTATTGCTGAGTATTTTCGTGACTTCTCTGGGTTGGACGTTTTGATTTTTATAGACAACATATTCCGGTTTGCTCAGGCAGGTAACGAAGTGTCTGCGCTGTTAGGACGTATGCCTTCCGCAGTTGGTTACCAGCCGACCCTGGCTACAGATATGGGTCTGCTGCAGGAACGTATTACATCCACCCGAAAGGGTTCTATCACATCAGCCCAGGCTGTATATGTACCGGCTGATGACTTGACAGACCCGGCACCAGCGACAACCTTCGCGCATTTGGATGCGACTACTGTTCTAGCACGTTCTATTGCTGAGAAGGGTATCTATCCAGCAGTTGACCCACTTGATTCAACTTCCCGGATACTTGATCCGCAGATTCTCGGCGATAAACACTATGATACAGCTCGTGGCGTGCAGGTTATTTTGCAGAGATATAAAGAATTGCAAGATATTATAGCCATACTGGGAATGGATGAATTGTCTGATGAAGATAAAATTATAGTGACCCGGGCCAGAAAGATTGAAAGATTCCTGTCCCAGCCATTCCACGTTGCCGAACAGTTTACGGGTCAGGCAGGCATGTATGTTCCTATAAGTGAAACCGTAAATTCGTTTGCTGAAGTTCTGGAAGGAAAACATGATAACCTGCCTGAGGCAGCTTTCCTCATGGTAGGTAATATAGAAGATGCGGTAGCTAAAGCGAAGAGACTGGAGGCGTAGTCTATGGCTGATAACACCTTCATGGTAGAATTAGTAACCCCTGAACAGATTCTTCTTAGAGATGAAGTTCAGTTCATGGTTGCTCCCGGTGCCGAAGGTGAATTGGGTTTCATGAAAAATCATGCTCCACTAGTTGCGTCTCTTAAGATTGGTGTACTTCGTTATAAGGATGCTACTGGAACCCAGCACAAAATAGCTTTAAGCGGTGGATTTGTAGAAGTCGTTGACAATGCAGCCCGGGTTCTGGCTGAGACTGCTGAAAAAGGTGCAGATATTGATATACTTCGTGCCAAAGCATCCAAGGAAAGAGCTGAGAAAAGGCTTAGCCAGCAAGATGACAATATAAACTATGCCCGTGCGCATATGTCCTTACAAAGAGCCGTTACGAGGCTTAAGGCAGCGGAAGCCCAAGGCTAATTAAATAAGCAAAAAGAAATAGAAAAACCGGAAGGATTAAGCTTAATCCTTCCGGTTTCTACATTGGGGGGAGCAAAATGCAAACAATGCAAACAATGTTTCTGATTCTTATAGGTAGTGTGTTTATACTATCAATAACTTTTGCCATTTTAATCTGGCGGCAGTTGATTAAATTTGAAAAAAAAGCGCTGGCGGCAAAACAGCGGCAGAAAGAGCACATTCGTCAGTTTGAAGTTGAGCAAGAACCACAATTGGCAAAGGATAGCATGGCAGACGCTGAAAAAGGGACGAAAAATAATAAGACGGCAGATAACTAGCTTAATCAAAATGCTAAACCGGGAAAAAGTAATAAGGGATAATCTAAAATGATGGGAGAAAAACCTGGCTAAAAGTCAGGTTTTTTTGCTTATATTACCGGACTTCTCCTCGAATAAATCGGTACATATGTGGTAAGAATTGAAGTATGTACGGTTAGTTGGGGAGGCTGTTGATTATGAAAAGGGCAATATTATATGTTTTAATTTTTATTTTCTTATGTAGTTTATGTAATTATAGTATCGATTATACAATTGGCAAACAAATTGAAAATCAATCTCCATATTACCTATCTTTTGCATCAATCGGTGCAATTTCTCTCGAATCACGAATGGACTGTTGGGCAAAAATAAATACAACCTCTAATCGAGAAAGTTTAGAAAATGATCTCACGAACATTTTAAAAGCTTTTGGTCTACCGATGAGACCAGAAAATTTTACCGAAGAAAACAGCAGCCATTCTTATATTTTGCGGTATGATATAGCCGCTCAAAATATTATTTATCAGTTCATTGTCGAATCAGATGGGAAACTAGGAGAGACCTATTACATAGTAACCCTACTAACAGATGACAAAAAAATAAATCTTATGGAATACAGAAATAAACTGGATAAAATCATAGGACTGGAGTGGACTTGTTATTATCTTTATACCGGGTTACTTAATAACAACATTGAGCAGAGCTCCAGATTAACCATGGTAGACGTTGTACTCAAGAACCTTAAAGCAACTAAAGTAGATACCTGGGCCAATGAAAATAGTTTGAGTACCACTGGTTATAGTCAGGTTTTAGTTAGGAAAATACCCCCGGTTTCAATTCAGGAAAAAAAATATAACGTTCAAGTTGCGATAAGCTCTGATTACAAAAATAATAAAACTTATGTTTACATAGGATCACCTTTAATTCTAGGTGATTACTAACCATTAGGGAGGTGATGATTACGATTTGGAAATGATAATAAGCAAAAAATGTATTTTAAATGGTGAAGTAGAAGTAAGTTCTTCCAAAAATGCTATATTGCCTGTTCTGGCTGCCTCCCTGTTAACTGAAGGAAAAGTAGTAATAAATAATGCGCCTAATATCAGAGATGTAAAAATTATAACTGAACTTATCAAACAATTAGGTATAATAGTAGATTCCAAACAAAAGTCGCTAATATTTAACGGCGATATAAACGATAATAATCCACCCTATGAACTTGTAAGTCAAATTAGGGCATCTTTTTTAGTTATGGGTCCACTACTGGCCAGAAGAGGTCAGGTCAAGGTAGCTTTACCAGGTGGTTGTGCTATCGGCACCCGTCCTATTGATTTGCATTTAAAAGGCTTTGAAGCCCTGGGTGCCAGGATAACTTTATCTTGTGGTGATGTAATTGCTCAGGCACGTAAATTACGAGGTAATCATATCTACCTGGATTACCCTAGTGTAGGTGCAACTGAAAATATTATTATGGCAGCTACTATGGCTGAAGGGACTAGTTATATAGAAAATGCTGCCTTAGAACCGGAAATAGTAGACTTGGCTAATTTTATTAACAGCATGGGTGGTAAAATTAGTGGAGCCGGGAGTAATATTATTAAAATTACCGGCGTAAAAAATTTACAAGCCACAGATTATACACCAATCCCGGATAGGATAGAAGCTGGAACCTTTATGGTTGCTACAGCGGCTACAGGAGGCCAGGTAAAAATAAACAATGTTATTCCCGAACACCTTAAAGCTATTACGGCAAAATTAATTGAAACTGGTGCAGAAATAGAAGAAGGGGAAAATTATATACAAATAACTCGTAAAGGTAATATTAAACCCGTTTATATAAAAACTCTTCCTTATCCAGGATTTCCTACTGATATGCAAGCGCAGTTTATGGCTTATCTTTGTTGTACTGACGGTAGCAGTATTATTACAGAATCAGTTTTTGAAAACCGGTTTATGCATGTGCAAGAATTATTAAGAATGGGAGCAAAAATAAAAACAGAAGGCAGAACTGCAATTATCAAAGGAACTGATGAGCTAACCGGAGCTGCAGTTAAAGCAACCGATTTAAGAGCCGGGGCAGCACTTCTTATAGCAGGTCTGACCGCCAGAGGACCGACAATGATAACGGAAAGCTGCCATATAGATCGGGGCTACGAAGACATAGTTAACAAACTTAATAAACTGGGAGCCAATATTTCCAGAAATTAAATTAAAGGAACATGGTATTAATAACATGTTCCTTTAATATTTTTATATATAAGGCGTTAGTTTGATGTACCCGAAGGGTATATTCAAACAGGCTGGTTTTCGCAGGGCAATCAAGTGTAAGTGTTGTAAGGAATGGTATATTTATGAAAATAAAATTTATAAAAATTATTGTCTTATTAACCATTTGTATACTACTTATCTTCCTTTTTAGAAGCTGTCAGCATAAAGAAAATATAATTCATGATGATCCCTATATTAATTTATATTTAAGCGGAGAAAAACGGGTTATTAAGCTGAAATTAGAAGATTATATTATCGGAACAGTAGCTGCCGAGATGCCAGCATCTTTTGAAATAGAAGCATTGAAAGCTCAGGCAGTCTGTGCCAGGACTTATGCGCTACGTAAAATAATAGATAGCCACAAATATCCCATGGGAGCAGACCTGGCTGATGATATTAATACTTGCCAGGCTTACATATCCCCGGAAGAATTCGCTAGGCGCCATCCCCAACAACGTGACATTATCAAGAAGATATCGAAAGCTATTCATGAAACACAGGGGGAAATAATGGTTTATAAGAACCAGCCTATTGATGCTCTTTATCACTCAACATGTGGGGGTTGTACTGAGAGTGCGGCTAATGTCTGGTCAACTGATATATCTTACCTGCAATCAGTTAAATGTGAGTACTGTAACCAATCTCGTTATTATTCTACGGTGCAAGTCTTTTCCACTAGTGATATAGGGACCATAACTAATTCAGGTAAACTACCAGTAGACATAAAGATTACGGCAACTACTCCATCGGGGAGGGCCAAAAAGATTATGGTAAATAGCGAGGATTTATCAGGAGAACAGTTTCGACGCATTTTACAACTTCCTTCCAGCTGGCTAAATTTGCAATGTGCTGACGATAAATTAATCATAAATAGCCGGGGTTATGGTCATGGAGTAGGTATGTGCCAGTATGGAGCTAATGGCATGGCGCAAAAGGGCAAGAAGTATCGGCAGATCTTAAATTATTATTATCAGGATATACAGATAAAAAAATTAGATTATTAAATTTTGGTTTCATGAAACCATGATGCTTAACATCACCTTTCTAACCTTATATATTTCCAAAATAAATCTAAATTAGTTAATTATACAAATTATAGAACTAGCTACTAGTTCTTGACCGTCTTGCTGCTGAATATATTGTAACGGGAGTTAATGTAATAAGCATTAAATCAGCAGGGAGGGTAAATGATCCATGCAAAATTACATTAGAAAAAGGGCGGTCAAAATCGCACAACATATATTGTATACTTCGGATACAGTAAGGCGGACTGCAGAAGTTTTCGGTATTAGTAAAAGTACTGTGCACAAAGATGTTGCTGAACGTCTGCCTCGCATAGATGAGGACCTGGCAGAGCAGGTGAAAAAAGTGCTGGAAAAGAATAAAGCAGAAAGGCATATTAGAGGAGGCGAAGCTACTAGACTTAAATATGCGATGACTAATCATGAATCAAGCAAACAACAAATATAAGAATATGATAATAGAAATTATTCCGGATAACAGGTAGAATAAGATTAGCAAAAAATGTCTAGCAGGGAGGCCTAGTAAGGCATGTGTTTTTTTGAAGAAGATATAGGAATTGATCTCGGAACAGCGAGTGTACTAGTTTTTAAAAAAGGCAAAGGAATTATACTACATGAGCCCTCAGTGGTAGCTATTGACCGTAATACGGATAAAGTCATAGCAGTTGGCGAAGAAGCCCGGCAGATGCTGGGGAGAACTCCCGGAAATATTGTTGCCATACGGCCATTAAAAGACGGGGTTATTGCTGATTATGATACGACAGAAAAGATGCTGTCTTACTTTATTCGGAAAATTATGGGGCGTAAGCTTTTTTTTAAACCCCGAGTTATAGTGTGCATACCTACTGGAGCAACTGATGTCGAAGAGCGAGCTGCCAGACAAGCTACTTTAGCTTCAGGGGCAAGACAAGCTTTTATTATCGAAGAACCCTTGGCTGCAGCTTTGGGAGCAGGAATTAATATTTCTGAAGCTACTGGTAATATGGTTGTAGATATAGGCGGAGGAACTTCTGATATAGCAGTATTATCGTTGGGGGGTATAGTGTGTAACACTTCGCTTCGCATCGGGGGGGACAAGTTTGATGAAGCCATAATTCGCTATGTGCGGAGAGAATATAATCTCATGATTGGTGATCGCACGGCAGAGGAGTTAAAAATATGCGTAGGTACAGCTAATGTTAATGAAGAGAATCGCTATAAATCAATGGATATAAGAGGTAGAGATCTTTTAACTGGTTTACCCAAGACGGTTAATATTACTGCGGAAGAAAGCTGGATTGCACTACAAGAGCCCGTAGCAGCAGTTATCGAAGGAGTTAAAAAAGTTCTGGAAATAACTCCGCCGGAACTGGCAGCTGATATCGTTAATAATGGAATCGTGATGACTGGCGGGGGATCATTGCTTGACGGGCTGGATATGTTAATTTCTGATGAAACGCATTTACCTGTTCATATTGCCGAAGATGCGATATCTTGCGTAGCAATGGGAACAGGAAAAGCACTCCATGAGATGTCAGTATTAATTAATGCACGCGGCAAATCAGTAAAGAGAATCATGTAAATTAAAGTTATCTTGCTGTTTGTACGATACAAACGAAAAGATAAAAACTGTATCTGGAGGGTGGAACCTTGATAAAAGGATTATATACAGCCGCATCAGGTATGATGGTACAGATGGCCAGACAAGATGCTATTGCTAATAACCTGGCTAATGTAAATACCAGCGGGTACAAAAAACATGTAGCCGTATCACGGGCTTTTCCCGAAATGCTCATGAGCCGTTTAGGCGAAAGTACGGAAAACGCCCGGGGAGAAACTAAAGCACAACCACCGGATTTTATTGGGAGGCTAGGCACCGGAGCCTGTATGGACGAGGTGTATACTGATTTTACTGCTGGTAATATCAAGAAGACAGATAATAGTAGTGATATAGCTCTGAGCGGACCAGGTTTCTTTGCAGTTGAAACTGCGGATGGTGAACGTTTTACACGTTGTGGTGAGTTTAAAATTAATAGTGACGGCATGCTTACAACTAGTGAAGGATATCCGGTCCTCGATAGTTTTGATAATTATATATTTATTGAAGACGAATTTACAGTAGATCGCTTGGGGAATATAATTGTTAATGGAGAAGAAATAGCCCGGCTCAAGATAGTAAACTTTGAAAATTTGCAGGCCATGGAGCGGTTGGGAGACTCTTTATTAAATAGTAATGAAGAATATATGGAAATCGAAAACCCGGATGTTCTGCAGGGTTATGTGGAAGAATCGAATGTAAATGCGGTAAAAGAAATGGTTACTCTGATTAGTGTAGTCAGGGCTTACGAAGCGATGCAAAAAGCAGTACAGGCGGTAGATGAGACTACACAGGTGGCTATTGATAAAGTAGGCAGTGTAACTTAGGATAGAAATACCCGCCTGATGGCGGGTTTTTTTGTATATATTTGACGCTGATTTCTTTTGACGCAGACCACCGCAGACCCTTATGACTTACGCAGACTTTTTTCTCTTATTTGTAAAAAGTGCAAAGCACTTTTTTGTGAATCATCAACAGAAAAGATCTGTGAAAATTCATATAAATCAGCGAAAATCTGCGTCTAAAAAACCTGCGTGAATCATAAAAACTCTGCGCTAATCTGTGTCGAATAAATCCGTGCTATCCGTGGCTATTAAAATTTGTGAAACGGAGAATTCTATGATAGACAGTACGAAGAAACAAGCTAATATATTAGGTTGCTATATTGACCTGGTTAATATGCAGGAAGCTGTTGAATCAATAGGGAATATAATTGCAAATGGTGTACCTGGCCAGATAGTAACCCTTAATGCGGAAATAATTTATCGGGCTCGGCAGGAATATGAATTACAGCAAATCATAAACTCTGCCCGGTTAGTTACACCTGATGGCATTGGGGTGGTCTGGGCAGCACGTAGTTTAGGCTACCAGATAAAAGAAAGAGTAACTGGCATCGACCTGCTGAACCGGCTATGTGAGCTAGCCGCCCAAAAGGGCTGGAGTATATATCTTTTGGGTGCTGCTCCGGGGGTAGCAGCAGCAGCAGGAGAAAAACTTATTCAGCAATATCCGCGCTTAAATATCAGCGGCATACATGATGGTTATTTTAGTGAAAATGAGCAAGATGGTATTATTGAGCAGATAAAAGCACTGGCACCAGACATACTTTGTGTGGCGCTAGGTGCACCACGGCAGGAATACTGGATAAAAGAAAATATGGCTAGACTAGGAGTGCCAGTATGCATAGGCGTAGGGGGAAGTTTTGATGTGATATCTGGTATCAAGGAACGTGCACCGGAGTTTATGATCAAAATGAATCTCGAATGGTTATACCGCCTAGTGAAAGAGCCGACAAGAATTAAAAGACAGCTGGCATTACCCAGATTTGCGTTGCAAGTACTTAAACACAAATATTTAGCAAGGGGTAGGGACAGGTAAAGTTAGGTATTTTTATAGTGAGGCCATTATTTATTCTTTGGTTAGTTGTTGAGGAGGATTTTGGTGGGAAATAATAATCTTTTTGCCCTGGATATAGGTACAAGAAAAATAGTTGGCCTGGTGATGCAAAAAAATGATACTAGTTATAACGTAATGGCCAGTGAAATGATTGAACACAGCACCAGAGCTATGATTGATGGGCAGATACATGATGTTGAGGCTGTAGCGGCTACTATAAAAAAGATAAAAACGCGGCTGGAAGAAAAGCTGCAGATTAAGTTGACCTCAGCAGTTGTAGCTGCTGCTGGCCGGGCCTTAAAAACAACTTTTGGCAGTGCGCGAAAAGAGCGTAATTTACTAAATGAGATAAACCGGGAGGAAGTACGAGCTCTGGAGCTAGAAGCTGTGCAGCAAGCTCAGTACTTGTTAGCCCAGGAGGAGAAGGGTAGCCGGGATAAAAGTAATTACTTTTGTGTGGGCTATAGCGTAATCTCCTACCAACTCGAAAACCAAGAAATCGCCAGTCTAGTTGGACAGGTAGGTGCGCATATTGCAGTTCAGGTAGTAGCTACCTTTTTACCCCGAGTAGTAGTAGACAGCCTGTTTTCATCACTTAAAAGAGCTGATTTAGATATATTTAGCTTAACCCTGGAACCTATAGCGGCACTCTCTATAGCTATTCCGCCTAATATGCGGCTACTAAATCTGGCGCTGATAGATATAGGAGCCGGGACCTCTGATATTGCTATAGTCAAAAACGGGAATATTTTTGGCTATGCTATGGTACCTAGTGGGGGTGACAAATTCACCGAGATTATCTCTGCCCAGTACTTACTCGATTTCAACCAGGCCGAAGTTATAAAACGGTTGCTGGACAGCCAGGAAGAAGTCGAGATGGAAGATATACTAGGAAATAAATCTTTAGTAGCTAGTGCAGAAATACAAAATATATTACAACCAGCCATCGAAGAATTAGGCAACAATATAGCCTCCAATATTTCAGCCATTAATCAGCAGCCCCCTGATGCCGTAGTATGTATCGGTGGGGGTAGTTTAACCCCTGCTCTTACCAGTGTCCTGGCTCAGAAACTTAATTTACCGGCTAATCGTGTCGGTATTAGAACTCCTGCCAGTTTTAGCCTGATAAAACTTGATGCTGATTACCTGCAGGGTCCCCAGGGAGTAACTCCTCTGGGCATAGCTTATTATTCTTTTACCATCCCGCCTTTGCCTTTTATCAAGGTAAGTGTTAATGGCCGGGAACTGGCTCTCTGGAATATGGGTGATATAAATGTTGCCAGTGCTTTACTCAGTTCAGGTATTGTTTTAAACAACATTTATGGTAAACCGGGCCTAGGGAAGACGGTTGAAGTTAATGGGTACATAAGAGTCATTAAAGGGGAGATGGGAACGCCTCCTGTAATAAAGGTTAACGAGGAGGAGGCAACTCTGGAAACCAAGCTTAAAGAAGGAGATCAAATAAGTTTCGTTGCGGGGCAAGATGGGAAAGATGCCTCCATTACAGCCAGAGGTTTGATCCCGCCTATGAACGGGCATGTCTATGTAAACGGGGAAAAAGTTCACCTGTACCCACTAGTAAGGGTCAATGGAGATTTATTTGATCCGGATATGGAGCTTAAAGACCGAGCTCGTATAGAATTCAAAACGATTAATAACATGGAAAATATACTTGAACTGGCGGGAGTTTCACGTGATCTTTTACAGGGAAGGCCTTATACTTATTATCTCAATGGGCAGGAAATGTTTTTAAAATGGATGCCGGTTAAAGTATTCATCAGTGGGAAGGAAACAGGGCTTTATGAAGAGATAGAATTTGGGTCAGAGATCTATTATACCATTGAGCATATGCGCCCGCGCATAAGGGACGTGCTGAATGAAGTTGGTGGTATGGAGTTGGAGGTCAGTGTCAACGGGCAAGAAATTACTATTACGAGTCAAAGTGCAGCAGTATTCATGAATGGGCATCCAGTTGATTTAGATAAGGAAATTATCAACCAGGCCAGTATTACCTGGGATCAGAATGAGAGTACGGCGATATTAAGTGACATATTTAATATTATCGAAATCAAACCACCCCTAAGCGGCCGTTTAGTAATAAAGGTTGACGGTGAGCCAGGCGGTTTTACTACCCCGATATATAACCACAGCCAGATAGAGCTAATCTGGGAAGAATAAGAAAACTTTAACGAAGGACCATAGTGGTCCTTTTTTTATTTGGTGCTGATTTTTTAGACGCAGACTGTTAGGACTTACGCAGATTTTTAGACGCAGATTATCGCTGATAGTTTATGATTCACACAGATTTTTTAGAACGCAGACCTTTATGACTTACGCAGACTTTTTTCTTTTAACTTGAGTTTTGTTAGAAAGAGGCTTAAGGGTTAAGACCGCTGGCGGCCGGACTTACGTTATTAGTAGGCAGTAGGTTAGAGGGACCTTGGATGCTTTAATATAAGCGTAATGCTTAAAACAGTATCTATCGCCTTACCCGCTGCGCTCTTCTTAACCCTTAATCCTCCCCGATAAACTCCCCTTCTGGAATTTAGGTCCTATCCAGATAAAATAAAAAAATAAATCTGCGGTAATCATAAAAGATCTGCGTGTGAGCGTAGCGAACCCGCGTTGAATTTAAAAAGAAATATAAATCTGCGTGAATCATAAACAATCTGCGTTAATCTGCGTCTAAAAAAATCCGTGTCATCCGTGGCTATTAAGCATTTCAACCCTAATTCAAAATTCTAGAAATATTAATGCAAAAAGTGGCTAGAATAGAAACAAGGCGTATTAGTTAAATATAGTCAAATAAATTATAACCAGCCAGAATAAATCTCTATTATAGGAGTTTACCTTTTGCCCGGAAAGCTTTACAATATTAGCAAAGGTCAAATAAAGTCAAAGA
>JAQWBP010000045.1 GCA_028706315.1 Syntrophomonadaceae bacterium | reverse complement strand
CACGTATCAGGGTCATTAGAGATAGAAATCGGACTCTAAACCAGCCTGCGACCTGTGCGCATTGTGAAGATCCTTTTTGCGCCCGGGCTTGCTTGATGAATGTTATAAGCAAAGATCCGGTTAGCGGTTTGACTATTCGCCAGGAAAGTTCCTGTATTGGCTGTCATGCCTGCGAGGTAGCTTGCCCTTTTGGCGCCTCCTGCTTTGATTTTATTAATGAAGTGGTGGTAAACTGTGATCTTTGTAATGGAGACCCTGTTTGTGTTAAATATTGCCCCACCGGGGCCCTGCAATTTCACCCTGTAGATGAAGCAGCGAGCAGAAGACGGGAAGAATTAGCTTCTAAAATATGTGGTGATAATGGAGGAGGGGAGAAGAAATAATGAGAATTATTATAATAGGTAATGGCGCGGCCGGCAATCAGGCTGCCGATACTATAAGGAAATATGAGCATGATGCTGAAATAATTATAATTTCTCATGAGGAATTTCCTGCCTATTCTGCCTGCGCTTTACCGGATTGCATGGCGGGGTGGGTCCCTCGTCCCCAGCTTTTTTTAAAAAGCTATGCAGATTACGCAGATAAACGAATTGAAACCAGATTTAATCAATCGGTTAAAGCTATTGCTCATCAAGAAAAAAAAGTGCTGCTTAATGATGAAGAATTAATTTATGACAAACTGATTATGGCTACCGGGAGCAGACCGCTGATTCCACCGGTGGAGGGATCTAATTTACCCGGAAATTTTGTATTAAAATCGGTTAGCGATCTTGACAGGATAGTGCAACACCGGCCTGCGCAGGTGGTAGTTGTCGGCTCCGGAAACATCGGAGTAGAAGTAGCCGAAGCTTTGGAAATTCAGGGTTGCGATGTAACTTTAATTGAAATGTTGGAAAGGGTTATGCCCCGATTTCTGGCCCCAAAACCAGCGACTATGCTCCGTATGCTTTTAGAAGAACATAATATTAAGGTTTTAACCGGGGAAAAAGTGCTTAAAGTCGAGGGCGAAAACCGGGTCGAGGGAGTAATCACCGACAAGAGAAGTCTTGCCTGTGACACCCTTATCTGGGCGGTGGGAGTCAAACAAAATATCGAACTGGCTCAAGATGCCGGAATTGAAATTGGCAGTTGGGGAGGAATAAAAGTCAACCGGCAGATGCAAACCAGCGAGGATGATATTTTTGCCTGTGGGGACTGTATTGAATCATTTGACCTTATTAGCAGCCAGCCCATCTTGAGTCTCTTATGGCCGAGTGCCAAAAGACAGGCTGAAGTTGCGGCCCTCAATGCTATTGGGCGTACTGCCAGTTATGAAGGATCTTTGAATCTGGTGGTGGAAGAGATTTATGGAAGCACTTTTGTTTCCATCGGCTGCACCGACGAAAATTTGAACCAGCCTGAGTTTGAAGTCCTGGAAAGAGAACAAAATGCTACTTATTATCGTTTGCTGTTGGCTGATGACCGGATCTTCGGCTTGCAGGCGGTGGGAAACTGTAAGGGTACCGGGGCAATTACCGCTCTTATCAGGAATAAAACTATATTAAACGATCTAAGGCGGGTTATTGACAACCCTTGCTTGATTGCCAGACATCCCTGGTATTTGGATGCTGCCAATATTATTTACAGTCAGGATTATTTTCAGGGGGTGAAAAAATGAATAATAAATTTATATTTGTTGATTATCATAAATGTGTAGGCTGTGGTACCTGTGAGATGGTATGTTCTCTGGTACATGAAGGTGTTTGTTCCAGCGCTCTTTCACGAATAAGGATAGTACGTTTTGAGAAAATCGGCCGTCATGTTCCCATAAGTTGCGCCTCCTGTGAAAAACCTGCCTGTATGAGTGTCTGCCCGGCAGGAGCTATAGTAAGAAACGTAGAGGATGGCATCGTAACTATTCAGGAAGATAAATGTATTGGTTGCCGCCAGTGTATCCAGGCTTGCCCGTTCGGACATATGAATTTCAATATTCCGCGTGGGGTAGCCTATAAATGTGACCTTTGTGGTGGTGATCCCCAGTGTGTTAAGTTTTGCTGGACCAATGCCATTGAATTTCTTCCGGCTGATATGGCGGTGGGAATGAAACGCCAAGCGGCTGCGCAAACTATAATGAAAGACTCATGATGTTAAGGTGAAGTTATTTTTACGCACTTTCCTGTCCTCCTTCCGGTTTACGTAGCAAGTTGGCTCTTAAAATTATGACCAGGTAGACAATGGACCGGAGGAACCAGTCAGTGATGAACATGAGCCATATATAGGTAAGGTTAAATCTGAATACATAAACAAAAAGGTACATTAATGGCAGGCGGAAAACCCAGGTGAAGAATGTAGTAACCAGCATTGGAGTACGTGTATCGCCAGTGCCTTTAAGGATGCCGCCAGCTACTATGCTAAAAGCGATAGTGATTTGTTCAAGTGCGGCTAGTCTAACTAGAGTGCCTGCTGTTTCGATTAACTCCGGGTCATTAGTAAAAATTGCTGCGATCTGGCAGGGGAAAACGGCAAAAAGGACGCCAATTAGTCCCATGAGTAGAAGACCTAGTTCCGTGCATCCTCTAGCTGTTTCGTATACTGCAGTTCTATTCTTAGCACCTATGGCCTGTCCTACTAGGGCGGTAGCAGTCATACCTATACCAAAGCCGGGCATAAAAGACAGGGATTCTACGGTTACGGCTACTTCGTGAGCAGCAAAGGAGATGGTTCCCAGTACAGTAATAAAAAACATGGAGACTAAACTTGCCCCGGTGATAAAAAATTCTTCGGTAAGGCTGGGAAATCCTAGACGTGTTATGTCTTTTACAACTGGAAAACGCAAGGCAAACAGGGATTTAAACTTAACCTTTAGTTCTTGCTGGCCTTTTATTAGAAACCATAAGCCTAAGATAAACCCTACGACATGAGCAATCAAAGTTGCCCAGGCAGCTCCTGCAACACCTAATGCTGGGAAACCCAGTACACCAAAGACTAGCAGATAGTCGCCTACTCCGTTAATAATATTTTGCACTATGGCTATTTTCATAGGTATATCAGTGCGACCCAACCCGCGGAAAATTCCTTCTATCATATATAGTGTAAGGGCAAGCGGCGCAACTTTGAAAACAATAAGCAGGTACTCAACAGCTTGAGTATAAACACTTTCTTCTACACCGAACAGGCTGATAATATAATCTGAGTAGGTAAGGCCTAGGGCACCAGTCAAGAGACCAATCAGAAGACCTAAAATAAAAGTTTGCCCGGCAACCTGGCTGGCATAATCCATTCGGCCTGCACCTTTTGCCTGGGCTACTAAGATAGAAGAACCGATTCCTAGTCCCGCCAGAAAAAGTATTATGGCAAAAAATATTTCAGCACCAAGTCCTACTGCTGCCAGTGATGTAGCTCCGAGCCTACCGACTATAGCTATATCAACAACTCCTACCAGCATATAAAGAACCATTTCAGTCATTGCTGGTATGGCAATTTTTAAGATTCTTTTTCTTAGTTCCGCATTTCTGAAAATTAGCACAATAGTTCCATCTTTCTTTTTAAGACTCTAGTTTCTAAGTATAGCAAGGAGAGCGGGTAGTGTAAATTTATCCGACTATTTTGTATCTGCTGACATTAGAATGTTGAATGGCTAAAATAAAAATGATTTATAACTTAAAAATGCAAATATAAGAGGATTTTAGCGGATTTTGACGTATATTTAATTTAAATGGAACAGATATCCAGCTATATTTTTTACACTATTCACTGCATTTCATTAAAGCCTCATTAATAGTATCATGACAAGTCTAGTTATCACATTGATTTTCCAAAAGTGAACTACTTAGGCACAATCAAATATTTTACGGAAAGAGGATGATAGAATTGCTGCTCTAAAATTAGGTCAGGTTTGTCATACTCTTACCTGGCTTTTTATCCAGTTGAAGGGATTCATTCTGGCATTAGTTGTCATAACAGTTAAAAAAGGAGGTTATGCAATTGTCAGAGCTCAATATGCTGTCTATTCCGGAGCAAATTGATGCTGATGGTGATTATGTAATAGCTACGTATTTTCTTGAGACTGGTAGAGATACTGATATCGTAAAAAAGATCAGTTCTATTGCTGTGGAGCAAACTACTGGAACCTGGGTGGCAGTTCCAGAGGAAACTCCTGAAGTCCGAGAAAAGCATGTTGCTCGGGTTGTAGGTATTTATGAAGTTCCTGGTCATGAATTTGAGATTCCTACTAGTCAAACTTCTAGACAGTTTGTTTTTCAACTTGCCTATCCTGCCATAAATTTTGGCCCACAAATCCCCATGCTTCTAAGTACGATAATCGGAAATATTTCTATGTCAGGTCGACTAAAGTTACTAGATATCAAGTTTCCCCCTACTTTCCTGGAAGGTTTTCAAGGGCCAAAATTTGGGGTAGAGGGAGTGCGAGATATCCTGGGCATTAAAGAACGGCCACTTTTAAATAATATGATTAAACCTTGTACCGGTTATACTCCTGAGGTTGGTGCTATTCTCTTCGAACGAGCGGTGCGAGGTGGGGTAGATATTGTTAAAGATGATGAATTAATCGCTGATCCTCCGTTTTGTCCCCGATTAAAAAGGATAAAGCTCTATATGGAAAAAGCCCGCCAGATTTACGAAGAAACTGGACATAAGGTCTTGTACGCTGTAAATGTCACCGACGGTGCTGGCAAGGTTTTAGATAATGCCAAACAAGCTATTGATGCCGGGGTTAATGCCATAATGATTAATTATTTGACGGTTGGAGTTTCGGCGATGCAGGCACTGGCAGAGGATCCGGATATTAATGTACCTATCTTGGCCCATCTAGATTTTGCCGGAACCATGTATGAATCATCTATTTCCGGACTAAGTTCGCATCTCATTCTAGGTAAATTAGCTCGTCTGGCTGGTGCTGACATGGTAGTTTATCCTAGTCCTTATGGAAAATTCCCCTTGCTGCGTGAGCGCTATTTGGGTATAGGTCATCATTTGTCGAGCCAATGGTGCCACATTAAAAGAGCTTTTCCGATGCCTGGAGGAGGGGTAATGCCAAACTGTGTTCCCGCAATTATGAATGACCTGGGATTTGACTGTATTCTAGGAGCTGGTGGGGCCATCCATGGTCATCCTATGGGACCTGTGGCCGGTGCTATAGCTATGCGGCAGGCTATAGATGCCACCATAAAGGGGATAAGGTTAACTGAAGCGGCAAAAGACCAGCCTGAATTACAAGCAGCTATTGATGCCTGGGGCCTTCTTGCAGAGGAGGAAACAGGCCTTTTTGATATTAAGGGTTAAAAACTAAGGAGGTTTTTGAAATGGCAAAAAGTTACACCAGAGAAGAAGTGTTGGCTCGTTTAAAAGCTTCTATTGACAGTGGCAAACCAGTTGTAATTTCCGGGGCCGGAACTGGCATATCAGGTAAATTTTCCGAACAGGGCGGAGTCGACTTAATTGGCGTCTATAATTCGGGCCTTTTCCGAATGGATGGTAAAGGTTCTCTGGCAGGTTTAATGCCTTATGCTGACGCAAACCAGATTGTTATTGACCTGGCCAACCGTGTATTTCCGGTTATTAAGGAAACTCCAATGATTGCAGGCATCTGTGGCACCGATCCTACCCGGGAAATGCGACCCTACTTACAGTATCTTAAGCAGTTGGGTTTCTCTGCAGTAATGAATTTCCCCACTGTTGGCCTGATAGATGGTAGGTTCCGTCAGGAACTGGAGGATACTGGTATGGGCTACAGTAAAGAAATTGAAACTTTAAAGATCGCCAAAGAAATCGGACTTTTTACCCTGGGTTATGCTTTTAATCCAGATGAGGCTGCGCTGGTCGGCGAAGCCCAACTAGATGTTCTAATTTGTCATATGGGTCTTACCCGTGGTGGTTCTATCGGTTCTAAGTATGCTGAATCGATGACCCTGGAAAAAGCAGCGGTACTAGTTAATGAGATGACCAAAAGGGCCCGGGAAGGATATAAAGACATACTTATCTTTTCCCACGGTGGTCCGATATCTTATCCGGAAGATACAGCTTATATGTATGAGCATACCGAATCTGTTGGGTTCCTGGGTGCATCCAGTATAGAGCGTATACCTATTGAAAAACCTCTTACCGAGGCGTGCCAGCAGTTTAAAAACATACCCCTTAAGAAAAAATAGGACTTAAAATTGCCCCTTCAGTACCGGAGGGGCAATTTTTAAAAGAGGGAAACAGCCGGGAATGAATTCCTGGATACATGAACCTCTAGTACGGAAGGAGCATTTTAAGAAGAGGAGTTATCGTATGGATGAAGTAAAATTAAGGGTTGCTTTTACACCACCAGATTTTCACGCTAAGTGGAATGAGCTGATTTGTGTGGTAGTTGATGTATTACGGGCTAGTTCAACAATCGTAACTCTTCTCGAGAATGGCTGCCAGCAGGTTTATACGCTGGCAAGCGCTTCAGATTCACGAGCTTTAAGCAGAAAACAAGATTATATACTGGCTGGAGAGCGTAACGGACTTACTCTGCCTGGCTTTGACATGGGGAATTCACCTTGTGAGGTGTTAATTAATGATGTAGCGGAAAAGGGTGTAGTCTTAACTACTACTAATGGCACCAGGGTAATAAAAAAAGTATCTGGAGCCAGGAAAGTATTAATAGGTTGTTTTTTAAATGCTCAGGCCTGTTGCGAAAGGGCACTTTTACTAGCCCGGGAGTATAAAACTGGTATAGGTATAATATGTGCGGCAGAAAAGAATGCTTTTGTACTTGACGATGCTTTTTGTGCCGGTTTTTTGGTAGAGGAAATACTGCAAATCGCAGGCCTAAATAGTATTAATATTGAGCTATTAGATTCTGCCCAGGCTGCCCGCAGGATTTACCACGGTTATCCTGATATATTAAGTGCTTTCCGGGCATCGAATAGTGGGCAACGGCTTTTAAGTATTGGTCGGGAAGATGATTTTCGCTTTTGCAGTAATGTGGATATTTTCACCAGTGTTCCGGTTCTTTACCAGAATTCATATTTTTGGTGTGAGAGTTTGTGAGGTAAACCCGTTGTAAAGGAGGGTTTCGACGGATGGATAAAAAACCTGAAATTATTGTGGCAGGAATTCTCGATACAAAAGGTGCTGAGATTCAATACATAGCAGAACGGGTTAAAGCAGCTGGTGGACAACCTACAATTTTAGAGTTAAGTGTAGGCCATCAGGTGGGATGGGCAGATATAAGTGTTGGTGAAGTAGTGGCGAAAGCAGGTCATACGACTGAGAAGATATTTTCGCTAGACCGCGGCCAGGCATCAGATATTATAGTGGAAGGCGGAATAAAACTGGTGGCCGAGCTGCTTGAAAATGGAAAGCTAGACGGAATGATTGCTTATGGTGGTTCTATGGGTGCCAGTATTGCTACCAGAATTATGCAATCATTACCGGTAGGGATACCCAAAATGATGTTAACGACTATGGCTTCCGGGGATGTTGCTCCTTATGTGGGCACCAGAGATATTTGTATGATGTACCCTATCGCTGAAGCGGGACTAAATAAAGTTACCCGTAATATTTTAAATAATGCCGCCGGGGGCATAGTCGGTATGGCCAGTCCTCCTGAAATAACGGAATCCAGCGATAAGCCTTTAGTCGGCTGCATGATGTTTGGGGTTACGACTCCATGCGTTCTAAGGGCTGCCCGGTATCTTGAACAGAAGGATTATGATGTAATGATTAATCACTCTGTGGGTAGTGGCGGCAGATCGATGGAGGAGCTTATCAGAGATGGTTTTATTGTAGGAATTCTAGATATTACTACTCACGAAATAGGTGATTATTTACTTGGTGGGGTATTAAGCGCGGGCCCGGATCGGATGACTGCTGCTGGTGATATGGGGATACCTCAGGTTATTGCTCCGGGGGGACTTGACCTGATTAATTTTGGTCCCCAAGATACGGTGCCGGAGAAATTGTTAAAAGAAACTGACCAGCCGGGCCGAGGACTTTATATTCACAACCCCATGGTAACCTGTATAGGAGTTTCTCCTGATGAAGCGTATATGTTAGGTGAACATATGGCAGCAAAAGTAAATCAGGCTCAAGGTCCGAGTGTAATATGTGTTCCCATGCGGGGCTGGGGAGCATGTGACCTGGCTGAGCCAGATATTGAACTAGGCTGGGCCGGGCCTGGTGCAGGACCTGTATGGGTGGCTGATAAAGAGCATCCGGAATGGTCCCTGCGCTCGCTGCGGTATGTGGAAGCCCTGCGTAAAAATATCGACCAGGACAAAGATAATGTAGAGGTTATTCTGGCAGATTTGCATATGAATCAACCGGAGTTTGCTGAATTGATGGCTCAGCTGTTGGAGGAAATGCTTAATGGTCAATGGCAAAAAAATAGTCATACCGACCGACCCTATATTATTCCGTTTTAAAAGTTGATTCCACTGCGGAAACCCCTAAACTGCCTGTTTGAATGCATAAATATGTAGAGCGACGTTAACGGAGCATGGTAGAAACACCCTGCGAAGGCGCCGCAGCGGAAGGGGGCGAGCGACATGGACGTCGCGAGCGGGTACTGAACACGGATGTGAATATACCCGGTACCCCTGGAGCTGCAAGACAAGCAGATGGTGTTTCCCATGCGGAGAGTAGTCGCCGGAATATTTATGCATTCAAACTAACGCTGTATAACTTTTTGCAGGGGAATCAAAGTTGTATTTAAAAGGGAGGCACAGCTTATGGCCAAAAAGTATACGCGATCTCAGATTCTAGAACGCTTAAACGCTCAGATTAATCTGGGCCGATCTATTTTAATGTTTGGCGCCGGGATAGGATTAACAGCCAAGTGTGCAGATATAGGTGGAGCTGACTTAATTGCAGTATATTCCACGGCCCGGTACCGGATGATAGGGCAGTCTACCCTGTTGGCCTGGCTCCCGTACGGTGATGCTAATGAATGTGTCGCAAAAATGGCCCGGGAAATAATTCCGGTGGTAAAAGAGGCGCCCTGTATTGCCGGTATAGGGGCCCATAATCCAGCGCTGGATCTGGACAAATGGCTGGATGAAATGATGGATCTTGGCTTTTCCGGTATAACTAACGAGCCATTTGTAGGACTATACGGTGAATTTTTCGCCGGTCAACTGGAGGCGGCTGGAATCGGGTTTTCCCGGGAAGTAAATCTTATTGAAAAAGCCCATAAAAAAGACATCTTTACTGTAGCCTGGGCGTTTAACCCGGAAGAAGCAAAAACTATGGCTGCAGCGGGAGCCGATGTTATTGGTGCTATTATAGGTGTAACTGCCGGTGGCCTTACTGGATCGCGGTATGTAGTTAATCTGGAGGAAGCAGTTACCGAGGTGCAAAAAATATGTACTGCCGCTAAAGCGGTAAATCCGGATATTATCATTCTTACCCATGGAGGACCGTTTAAGGATGTAGAAACAGCTCAGTATTCTATCAATCATTCATCTGCAGCTGGTTATGCTTCAGGCTCAAGTGGCGAAAGGATACCTACTGAAAAAGCTGTTATTGATTTGACCAGGGCGTATAAAAAGATGTCACTAATTTAGTCTTAGAGGGTGTGTTTTAAATAAAAAGGCGCGGGTTTAGCCCGCGCCAAAATATCTTTAGTAAATGGGTTTTTCCTTTGCGGCTAACTGGAATACTTCCGTTTTTTAAATTTCCAGACAATTAACAAGCCGAGCAAAGCCAATCCGCTGCTGATAGCAACATAAGCTATCTGCGTGGACGTAATTCTTTTTTTGGAACTTCTAGGTCCGAAGGGGTCATCTTGACCACCTGGGAAATCTTTATTGCGGTTCTGCATATCAGCGGGCATATTTTTCATACGCTCAATCATGGTATCATCCAATCCTAATTCTTTGAGCTGGGTCATTTGCTCAGCAGACAATTCGCCGTCTTTGGCTTCTTGCATAATTTTCATAACTTTCATCATGGTTTCGGGCTCAAGCCTATTTGCTCCAGGGAAACCGTCATGGTCTGGCCCCGGATTATTATTATCCGGTCCTCTTGAACCTGGAAAATCTTTGGGTCTTTGTTCAGTGTCATTAACAGCACCAGTTCCGCCAGCAAGTCCACCTTGAGCCGGGGGATTAGCGTTATTAGCACCGCCTTCATTATCTGGTTCTCTAGCACCGGGGAAACCTCCGGGTCCTTTACCTCCCATACCACCCAGTGCGCTTAAATCAATACTCGTGGCATCAATATTTTGGGCCGTATTATTAGTTTGCTCTGCTGAAGTAGCAGGTTGCTGTCCAGATAATTGGGCCTCGATACTCTGGGCTCTTAATCGGGCAAATTCCAATAAAACCGGCAGCGATTTTTCATACTCATCGTAACTATAAAAAGCAGTCGCATCATTTTTAACTGAGCTGTTAATCAATGTATCAACTTTTTGCACTGTTTTTTCAAAGGTCCCACTGGAGATATAATTTTCTACTAGTTGGTGCAAATATTTATGGTACAGCCCTTTGTACTGAGGTACTTCCAGCAGTTTAGCAATTAGCGGCCGCTCGGTTAAACTGGTGGTCACTGGTGTATCTATAGGGAAGTTCACGGCTTTCTCAGTACTGTTTACCTCATGACCGGCAAACGCCAGGTTTAGATCCCATGGCAAAATGGTGCATACCCCGTCTTCTTCATATAAGTAATAATTATGTTTTAGGTTCCCGGCGTAGCTATCAAAATTCACCAAAAAGGTATTGACCGCCAAATAGCGTAATATGGAATCCACATCTAAATATTTTTCTAACTCAGTTCCATTATCAAGATGCTCAATCATGCTTATTATCTTCTTGAAGTCGCTGTCAGTAACATCGTAAGCGGCCATGTTTTTTATACCGGAATAGTTAGATGCGCTTCCTCCTGCCCATTTCAGGTCAGAACCAGCACCCTCCGGGCGATATAGGTGTCCGTTTAAACTGCCGTAATTACGCTCGACAAAGCTCTCTTCCATGGCCTCAACTGCCAGATATAACCCCCATGGTTTGCCGTTTATCGTAATATTTGCATAGGCATATTCAGGTGTAACTACGCCCATAGATCTAAACATGTCATAAGCCAGGTACTCTTTCATATAGGTTTTATCACTAATAATGTTGTTTAAAGCTAGTTTATTTAAGCCAAAACAGGTTTGCCCTTCAGTATACTCGTTAAACTTGACCTTGAAGCTGAAACGATCGCTATTTTCATCCTGCTCAACCATTTTTAAACTGGAATTTCCTTTTGGCCTGATACCGACATTATAAAAAGTGGTGCCGTTCACAGTTATATCACAGCTGCGATATTCTTCACGATTAGCGTTTTTGATAATCCAAGCAAAATCTGCTTCATCCATAGAAATATTAATCTCCATTATTTTATTCCGGTTAAAAAGTTTATCCACATATTCAGGTTCATCTGCGGATGTAGAGCTAGTTTCCGGCGGGAATAACATAAAGTAACCTGTCCCCAGAATAGCAGCTGTCATCAGTAAAGCGATTAGAACATTTAGGTATTTACTCCCAATCATTGCTTTCACCGCCATTAAGACATATATTCACCGTTGTAGCTTACCAGGACCGCATGATTTACCCCGGTAATACGGCTAATTTCGTTTACAAATTTAGTTGACATATCTTTTAGTCTGATTTCAACTGTCAGTTCCACCCCGTCAGTTGCGGCAACGGTTTTGGATTTGACTACATGTTTTTTAACGTTTCTCTTGATATAGTCCAGAACGTTATTTTCGCTTTCGTCACCAGCACATTTTATAACTAGAATATAGGGATTGTCGGTACTCTTTTGGTTGACAAATAGTACCATTACTATGCCAATGAATAAGGAGCCAAATACGGCCAGAGGTATGAGCCCGGCACCTAGTACAATACCAATGCTGATGGCCCAGAATAAGAAGGCAATATCTATCGGCTCTTTAATAGCAGAACGAAATCTTACGATGGATAATGCACCGACCATACCCAGGGAGAGAATAACATTGGAGCTAATGGCCATAATTATCAGAGTGGTTATAAGCGTCAGGGCCAGCAGGGAAACACCGAAACTGGCGGAATACATAACACCTTTGAAGGTCTTTTTATAGACCATAAAGATAAAGAGCCCTAATACAAAAGCTAGTCCCAGAGCTATAACCATATCCAACATGGAAAAAGACGTTACTTTATCTAAAAAATTCGATTTAAAAATGTCATTGAAATTCAACTGATTAGCTGCGTTCACTTTTATTACCTCCATTTAATTACATTTAGCCGAATGCCCGGCAGGCGGCATACTTGGAAATCGCGGTACTGCGGCGCTGATTAGTCTGAATGATATCTCGTATCAGCTCCGGCAAAAATTCATCATACTTTACCTCTAAAATAACCTTACCATCCGGAACCATAGCTACGGTAGGTAAGTCGGGGTTAAGAAATTCCCTGGAATATAGACCACTTTGCAGATGACTGTCAAAGGTTATTCTCACATTGCCAGGTGCATAGACATAGGCTTCCCGCGTATAATCAACCACTGTTTTGGGCTGCAAAAGCTGATGTTTAATTTTGGCATATAGCTCTTGCTGCAAATGATGGTCAGAAGCCAACAGCCATTCAATATCATCGTTCAGCAGTTTTTTACATTGTTCTTTGCTTAGCAAGACTTTTTCTTTATAACACAATCCGTTTACTTTACTTTTCTTCTCCAGTTTGATGAAGGACGGATCGTTATTATACAAGCGCAGGCGAAATTTTTCGCGCCGGTTTATGCCGTTAATTTTTTCCATAAGCGCCTTGTTATCAGGTGTTTCAAAATATAGGCTGCGCACCTGATAAGTTCCGTCACTTACGGCAAAGCTGTCTATTGCGGCAATATGTTTCAGTCTGCTGCGCAAAGTAAAATAATCGGAAGTATTGATAAAGTGCTTAATTTCATGTCTTAATTTTGGCTTGTTTATGGGGATCACCTCCTAACATTTATGTGGTATATATCCATCATAAAATACCTCCCTTAAATGAATCTTAAGTCTAAAGATGTTTTTAAGGTTGGCGTGATAATATAAAGGTGTAATGAATGACGGCAAAAGGCAGGGGAATATTATGAGACTACTGTTAGTTGAAGATGAAAAACAGCTGGCTGAAGCCCTGACTGAGCTTCTTATTAAGAATAAATATATGATTGATACGGTTTACGATGGAGAAACTGGTCTTGATTATGCTTTGACGGGAATATATGACGTGATCGTACTAGATATAATGTTACCCAGGCTGAATGGCTTAGATATGCTGCGGCAATTACGTGCCAGTGGTATTGCTACTCCGACCATATTGCTTACTGCTAAAGGGGATGTCAAAGATAAAGTAACTGGTCTTGACTGTGGAGCTGATGATTATTTGGCCAAGCCATTTGCCACAGAGGAATTACTGGCCAGAATTAGGGCCCTGAGCAGACGCAAAGGTGAAATGATTATTGATGACACCCTGAGTTTTGCTGATTTCTACCTTAATCTATCTTCATATGAGTTGGAAGGGAAAAGTAGTAATGTAAGGCTTACTTTAAAGGAATTTGAGATATTAAGGTATTTTATGTACAGGCCTAATCGGGTGGTAAGTAAAGATGAGTTAATCGAAAAAGTCTGGGGATATGATTCTGAGGCTGATTACAATAATATTGAAGTATATATCTCATTTTTACGCAAAAAGTTGGCTCATATCGGCTCAAAGGCAACCATAACAACATTAAGGGGAATCGGTTATAAGCTGGAGGAATAATCAGTGTTTGATAAACTAAAAAGAAAAGTTGTTATTATCAATATGTCGTTACTTACGATTGTTTTCGTAACTATCTTCTCCGTTATTTACATGCTGACCGCGATAGCCGGAGATCGCCAAACGGAATTTGCTTTAAATAATATTATGTATGCTCCTCCGCGCCCTTTTCCTGATAATCCTGTCGTTGCGACTAGTATGGTAGCGGAACTGGATAAACAGGGGCGTATTGTTAATACATTTTCGTTTATGAATATAAACGAAGAAGTAATTAATAAGGCTGTTAGTCAGGCTGTCAAAAAAGAGGCTTTTTCGGGTAAAATCAAGACCGGGGATACGTATTATGCTTTTTTAAAACATAACACCCCCAACGGGACAAAGCTTGTCTTTGTTGACCGGACTCCGCAGCACCGAACGCTCATGAATCTTTTACTAATCTTTGTTATAGTGGGAGGAATCAGCCTGGTGCTGCTTTTTCTAATTAGCATCTATTTTGCTAACAAATCTATCCAACCCATTAAAGAAGTGTTTGAAAAACAAAAGCAGTTTACGGCCGATGCTTCCCATGAACTCAAAACTCCGCTGACAGTCATAAAAACGAATCTGGCGTTAATCACTGCCAATAGTGAAGAAACCGTCAAAAGTCAGGCCAAGTGGATAGAGTATATATGGTCTCAAACTGATAGAATGTCGAATCTGGTTGATGATATGCTGGCTCTGGCTAAATTAGATTATATGGAAACCAAGCCGGTTTTCTCTCGCTTTGATTTAAGCCAGACCTTAACCAGCACAATGTTATCCTTTGAAGCTATTCTTTTTGAAAACCACATAACCTTGGATACTCGAATCCAACCGGATGTTTTATTACATGGAGACAAGGATAGCATTAAAAAGGTCATCAGCATTTTAATTGACAATGCCATTAAAAACACTTCGGCCAACGGAAGGATTTCAGTGGAACTTACGGGTGATAAAAATAAAATTAAGATATCGGTTACCAATACAGGTCCAGGTATTCCTGCTAAACATCTAGAAAAAATATTTGAGCGTTTTTATCGTATGGATACATCGCGAGGCAGAGAAAATGGGGGGTATGGTTTAGGGTTAGCTATTGCTAAATCAATCGTAGAACAACACCAGGGAAGAATTTACGCCACAAGTAATCCCGGGGTTGATACGTCTTTTACGGTGGAACTGCCACATAATTAGCAGCCCTACCAATAAACCCTTAGATTAACTTAGATAACTTTTTACGTAAATAATATGCCGATAGCTTTTTCCTAACAGAATGAGAGGCGCGGGCTAAACCTGCGCCTCGACTTATCTTTATTTACTTACCATTAATATGCGCTTCAATGTTTGCGGCTATTTGATTGACGAGAACCTTTCTGGCTTCAACACTTGCCCAGGCAATATGGGGGGTGACAAAGAGCCTATCACTATTTTTAATATGCAATAAGGGGTTATCACCCTTAACTGGTTCACTTTCCAACACATCCAGGCCAGCAGCGCCGATTAAGTTCTCATCTAGTGCTCGGGCCAGATCAGCTTCATTAACAATTCCGCCTCTACCCAGATTAAGCAGGATAGCATTATTTTTCATCTGTTTTAGTTCGTTATAAGTAATTAGGTTATAAGTTTGGGGATTAAGGGGAGCATGTATAGAGATAATGTCGGCTGATTTTAGTAAATCTGCCAGTGCCACCCGGGTATAATCCTCATTATTATTTTTCCCTGAGGTGGAGTAATAAATGACATTACTACCAAAAGACCTGGCTATGTTAGCCACAGTTTTACCTATGGTTCCCAGTCCAATAATACCCCAGGTCTTATCACGAATTTCCCAGAATGGTTTGCCCAGGTGGGTAAAGATATCACTGTTAGCATATTGATTTGATTTAAAAAACTCGTCGTAGTAAGATAGTGATTCAATCAGGTAGAAAAGCAGGCTAAAGGTGTGCTGGGCGACGCTATAGGTCGAATAGCCGGCAACATTACAAACCTTGATATTTTTACTTTTCGCATATTCGAGGTCTATATTATTCATCCCGGTTGCTGCTACACATATTAGTTCCACCCCGGGTGCATGTTTAAGGTTAGTTTCATTTAAAACTACTTTGTTGGTGATGATTATATTCTGGTCTTTGATTCTTTCAATTACTTCATCAGGAGTAGTAGTCTGGTATAACGAAACTTGACCAAACTTATTAAATACTGATAAATCTGCATCTTCTCCCAGGGTTTTGGCATCTAAAATACATATATTTTTCAAGTTGTCACTTCCCTTAAGTAGATTATATTTGCCCTGCAAAGGGTTTAAGCAATTTAAATGATTTTACCATATTTCAATTTAGGACAGGTAATCCGGCAGCTGAATATTCTATATAATGCCGGAGATGAAACTATTATTTATTAAAGTGTGAGGTTTTGGAGCTCTTTCTTGTGTTAGTAAGCCAGGTTGCGTAAAATATAACTACTTGGTTCCGTTGGAGTCTCGTAATTAATGTATACAACTTTTTGCAAGGGAATCCTACTTGAATAATTTAATATTGCTGGAGGGTTTTAGTGTGCGTTTTTGGTTAACAATGCTGGCGGTGCTGGCAGCAGATCAATTAAGTAAATGGTGGATAACTACTAATTTT
>JAQWBP010000082.1 GCA_028706315.1 Syntrophomonadaceae bacterium | reverse complement strand
AAAAAGTATTTCTGTTGATCTCACATTCTTTAACAATAGCCGTAACGGTGATTTTGTTAAGTGGTCGTTTATTCAGCATCTTTATTAATGCCTCGCGAATCATTTTTTTGGTATATTGCTTTACCAAGTCGCCACCTCCTTAATGCATTATCTGCATTCAAATCATAACAAACCGTAAGTTATTTGCAAATAATCCATCGGATGCTGAGTCACCTACTGCTCATTAATCCTTGGGGTTATTGCCATCCTATTTCTGCTAACCCACAGCCTTTATATTCATGACTGATGAAGTTATATAGGGACAACAACTATTTATTTTGTCTGAGAAGAATAGATTTTTTTAATATCAAAACCCCCTTCCTAAATAGCTAATATAAATTGACATCTTAGCTAATATATTTTAATATGGTAGCTAAAATGAGAAGGGGTGAACTTATGCGTGTCAATACCACAGATTTGCAGAATGCTTTCGGGAAATATCTGTCCCTGGTAGAGAAGGAAGATATTATTGTTACCAAAAACGGAAAAAGCGTGGCCAAACTGATTCGCTATAATGAACCCAATTATTTTCTGGTTCACGAAGAAGCAAAAGGTTATAAAACTACCAAGAAAATTAGCTATGAAGAATACATCGAGCTGGTCGATTCGTCTGACCAGAGGTATGAACTTATCGATGGCGAAATTTATCTGCTAGCGTCACCAAGTATTAAACATCAGATTGTGGTCAACGAAATAGCCTGGCACTTTAACAACTATTTTAGAGGAAAGTCTTGCCGGTCATTAACAGCGCCATTAGATGTAAGGTTGTTCGGATTTGCGACCAAGTTCGAAGAAGATCCCAATGTCGTCCAGCCGGATGTTGTTGTCATCTGTGATATAGACAAGGTCAACGAATCTAACAAATATGAGGGTGTACCCACACTTGTGGTTGAGGTATTGTCTTTATCGACGAAAGGCAAAGATATGGTTAAAAAATTAGAATTGTACATGAAAAGCGGGGTTTCGGAATACTGGATAGTAAATCTGGAGAATAAGAGTATTTTGCAGTATTACTTTACCGCCGAAAGAGATATAGAAAATTTTAAAAGCTTGGGGGAGGAAGATACCATAGAATCAAGCGTTTTTGCAGAACTTAAGATAAGGTTGGGTGATGTTTTTACCGAAATCTAACTAACCTAACAGCCTATAAACGTTTTTGGATTCTGTTTCACGGGCGGCCGCATGGCACTCAAGAATTACCTTTTTCGCTTGCGGCAATTTTATTGCTCCCGATAACCACTCGCGAGCGGCATTCAGTGCATTTTGCGGACGCAAGTCATCCAGATAGTACTTGGTCCACAGCGGTAACATATCCACTATATTCGTATAATTCTATAAATGTGATTGATTACTTAGTAACCACAATCCATATTGTAGCCGGTCTGTTAACACCACTCTCATCCGTAAACATCGGCTGAATTAAATTAACAGTCACTTTGCCGTCATTCCAAACAAACGCAACCTTCGCTCTTTTCTTGTTTGTATCTTGGTAAATAACCTCTGTCTTTGCCCCTGCAAGGTTTAGCTGGTCTATGGCTGCAGTTACAGGATTTTCAATAATTCCTTTCCTAGCCCGATTATAATTAGCGTCACCATCTGCTTGTAGCTGATAGGCGGCTGCGAACTCTGTAAAGTCAGGGAATCCATGCTTGTAAGCCTCTTCAAAGTCCGCCTTTGACTCAATCTTATCAAAATGTTTCCAACTATCCCCTATCGCCTTATATTCACCTTCTATTTTCTTAATTGTAATGGATTCTTTAGCTGCATAAACAGTTGGGCTTGATGTTCTGAAATAGTAGTAAATATCAATAGTAGACAAATCTACTATGTCTATAACGTAATCTTTATTCCACGGCCATGGGCTGGACAAACCCATCCAATACTCCCCGTTTTCCGTTATACCACCAATATTTAAATACAACTCCTCATTTTCACATAATTCATTAATTGTTCTCGCATCTCTTTGAGAAAACGCATCTGCCCATTTCGCAGCAAAAGCACCAATCTCAGTTTTTTCTTCACTGCTCAAATCCTTTGAATTATTGGTTACCGGAACCGTAAAGGTACACCCCACCGACAGTGCCACAACAAGTAGTACAGCAACCAAGGTGGTTACCTTCATCTTATTATTGCTTGCTATCATAGTTACTCTCTCTTTTATCCCACTTGCGCTGCCATACATAGTGGTAGCCATACACAATACATTATTCTTCTGTTCCCTCTGGCTTATTAAATTCACCAAGGTCTTCCCATAGGTCAACCTGTCTTCTTCGCCTATTTCCTTTATTACTGCGTAGTCGCAGGCTAGTTCACAGTCTCTTTTGGACATAACTGCAGCTACCCATACCAAAGGATTAAACCAATAAAATGCCAAAAGTCCGCCTCTAACTATAGACCATATCAAATCGTGGTGCTTGTAATGAAACAACTCGTGTATAATTGCATAACGCAGCTTTTCCTTATCCATAGCAACATCAGAAGTTACATATATGGCCTCTTCTCTTTTGTAACTCATAAGGCAAGGGGAATCCAGCCCTTCTACTACATACACAGGCAATAATTTGATCTTTTCAACTACTACACCCTTATGCCTTAAAGTCTTTCCATCAAAATCGAACTCGCCCTTATTACCTGCTTTGACGGATATCAGAAATCTTCTGTTTTCAAAAAGCTGCTTACCAAACCTGCGATTCACAAGAATAAGCCACAACCCTAGAGCAATCGTCCCCACTGCCCAGACAATCATAATCACAAGCTGCCAATCTATAGCTGCTGCTGGGGAAATTCCGTCACCGCTCGTCATGACACCTGTTCTCACATTATCCATAATAAGCACAGCATTATCAATTGTTCCTGCCTCTGCATTACCAGCAATAACTTGGACTACCGATGAAGCTCCTCGCATTGTTTCCGCGGTATTGGTAGCTATATTCATTACGCTTAATGGGCTCTCTACCGGATATAAAGTTAACCAACTAAAGAAAACCAGTCGTAGTGCAACAAGGCTCCAAAGTCCGTACTGCACCATAGGATTAATTTTTCCCTTAAATGCAAATCTAATAGCAAGTATAATCAAGATCAGTGCTGATGAGGATATGATCGTATTGATCATTTTGCTTCCTCCTCTGCCCTTTTTAAAATAGCATACAGCTCGTCGATTTCTTCCTTTGACAAAGTGTTCTTCTCAACCATAGTGTTAACCATCAGTCCCAAGCTTCCTGAATAGACCTTGTCGAGAAAGCTCTCAGTTTCGCTCAACACCGTTTCAGCTCGCTCAACTGCAGGATAATACTGCTTTGCTCTGACTCCTTCCTCGTATCTTACTACGCCCTTTACTTCCATACGTCCAAGCATAGTGATAATGGTATGCTTGCTCCAGCCAGTGGATTCTTTCAGAGTAGCCGTAAGTTGGGTGATAGTTTTGGGAGCCGCCTCCCAGAGCACATTCATGATGTTCCATTCACCGTCAGACAAATTGATTCGTTTCATATATGTAATCCCCTTTATAAAGGTAAACAACTGTGTACCTAACAATATCACTTTGGTACACAGTTGTAAACCATTTACTTATATTTTGTTTATTATTTCTGTTCTGTAAATAAAACGGATAAAGCTTTGCTTAGACGTAACATACTCCCCTATGTTTTAAAGTTCATCTTTTTTATAAACTCAAGAGATATCTCAAAATCAGCACTCCCTTAAGTGCTCCAAGCCCTTTATTCACCAGCCTTTCCCCCGACCGGACTTTCACCGGCTAGATAATGCGTGCTTGGCTGGGCACGCGCATATAAAAATGGGGCCTAATGCCCCAAAAGCCTAGAAATATCCTTACTTCGACTCTATCAAGGTAACCGTCTCAACGTG
>JAQWBP010000044.1:10565-16524 GCA_028706315.1 Syntrophomonadaceae bacterium | reverse complement strand
TTCCTCTCCCATTATTCTTTATTCTCCAATATTACACTTTATCCTGCCAAAATATTGCCTTGACGGCCTTTTGGGTTCTCTGCCATACGTTATTTATCCCGTATAAACCTAGAATATTAGGTGCCTAGCACTAAAATATTGTATAATAACATCATATTTTAAGCGACGGAGCAGTCATCATAACACAGGAATATTCGAACGAAGAAATGACGATATACGCGGTTATGACTACTTTTATGGGCAGCTTGGTGAACCTGGCCTGGTGCAGTCTGCATGATAGCGATGCTGTCATGCATGAATAAGCTTGAAACATTATAAAAATTGGAAGGTGAGTTAATGAAAGATAAAGAAGAACTGAGGGAGTTTATTCGCAAAAACTATACAGAGGTTGCATTGCAAGGCTCCAAAGGAGGATGTTGTGGCGGAGGATGCAGTTGTAATGGCGCTCCAGTTGATATTACTGCGACATCCATCAAAATCGGATATACAGAAGGTGATCTGGTAAATGTACCACCTGCAGCCAATATGGGATTAGGATGCGGAAACCCCATCGCCATAGCAGCGCTTAAAGAAGGAGAAATAGTTCTCGACCTGGGAAGTGGTGGCGGCTTTGATTGTTTCCTGGCTAGAGGACAGGTAGGCGCAACCGGATATGTTATAGGGGTTGATATGACACCTGATATGATTAAGTTAGCTAGGAAAAATGCTACAGAAAGTGGATATACTAATGTGGAATTCAGATTAGGAGAAATTGAACATTTGCCTGTAGCTGATGCATCAGTGGACGTTATCATATCGAATTGTGTAATCAACCTTTCCCTGGATAAAGAGCAGGTATTTAGAGAAACTTTTAGGGTTCTTAAGCCTGGTGGAAGGCTATCGATATCTGATGTTGTTGCTACAGCACAATTACCGCAAAACATTAAACAGGACATGGCATTGATTGCAAGCTGTATTGGTGGCGCTGAATATATTGAAGACATAAAAACTATGCTGCATAATGCGGGTTTCAAGGATATTCGAATGACACCAAAAGACAACAGTAGAGAAATTATAAAGGAATGGGCGCCCGATAAGAATGTTGAAGAGTTTGTAGCTTCTTTTCAAATTGAGGCAAAAAAGGAATAAAGCTAAGCTAATATTCAAAAACTAACCCGGAAAACGGGCAGTGAATTTAAATACCCCCTGTGTTAGTTTGAACACTAGCATAATAGGGGGTATTTATTATGGGCGGTAAAACTCTTAAAGAGCTGTCCACTGTTCTTTATTTTCATGATTCAAAAAAAACAGAAAAGGTTCCGGCTCCTACATGCGAACCTATTACCGGGCCAATCTCCCCTACAATAACTTCCTTTACCCCAAAACGTTCTTTTATATTTTGAGTTAAATAGTCAGCATCCTGAAGACAGGCGCTATGACAAATTCCGACAGTTTGCTGTTCAATATTAGACTGGAGTTTTTCCATGATATCTAGCAGCTTTTTTCTGGCCCCTGAATGTCCTCGGGCGCGGCTATAGGGTTCTATTACCCCGGCCTCATTGACGTGTAAAACTGGTTTGATATCTAGAGTACTCGCAATCAAGGCCTTTGATTTAGACAACCGGCCACCTTTGATAAGTGCGTCCAGATTTCCTACCACAAAAATGCATTGCATTTTTCTTTGCATCTCAGCAAGACGCTGCAAAATAGCCGCTACATCTGCTCCATCATTAGCCATTCTAGCCGCTTCTAACACGAGCAGCCCTTGCCCAACGGAAGCTTTTAAAGAGTCAATAACATGAATATCTAGACCTTCAACCATCTGTGCAGCCATTTGAGCACCTTGGACCGTACCTGAAATCCCGGAAGAAAGGTGAATGCTAATGACCTGCTGGTTGTTCTCTACAGCTCGATTGTATTCGCATAGAAAATCCCCCAATGCGGGCTGATTTGTATTAGGGAGCAGGGGGGATTGTTTCATTATTCGATAAAATGACGCATGATCAAACTGATCCGGGGGCAGCTCTTTTTCTCCGAATCGTACTCTTAACGGAACAACAGCGATATCGTAGCGCTCTAATAAATCATGCGGAAGATCGCAACAATTATCTGTAACAATTTTAATGCTCAAGTTTTCACCCCATTATAATGTTAGTCGGTTTAAGTATATACCTTTATTTACTTAATAGTACGAACATTGGCGCATACAGGTTACCTGATATTATTATAATATGGAAGAGGGATTTAAGCTGTAGGAAAAATTATCTCAAGAAGTCTGAGCGGCAATCCGATCTTAATAAAGGATATAGAAAAGGGACAGAAATCTAGTTCTGTCCCCTCGTATATACTGTAACTACTTGATTTAGCCTAGTTTGGCTATTAGCGGGGTACTGTATTTGGCATCAAGCAATTCACGGTATTGTTGAACAAATTTGTATATGTCTTCAGTTATATAGCCTTTCTCCAGAAGAAAGCTGAAGGTGTGTTCATAATAAACACTGATGTCATAGTCAAAATCTCTGTCCCTAAATCTGTTTACAAGGGGCAGATTCGGATTTTCAAAAGAAACATTACAGGAACTGCAGTTGCTTTGCCGAAGTATTTGTTTACCTCCAATGTTTTGGCGATCAGCTTTTACTGCCTGTAAAAAGGCAGCTTTATCCTCATCGCGAATCTCCACCGGGACTAAATCCTTTTCCCTAGGATCCATTGCAGTACTATTTACGGCTCGGTTAAAAATCTTGTTTGCGTTCCCATTCTGTATATACCTCATCATATTCATATCAATAGTTATACGCCGGATATTATCTACAGGCACGTCGATAGCAGCAGCTTTTTTCGCCCGTTCTTCCTGACAACCGGCCAGGGACGCCAACTGGGTTAATATTTTTTGGTCAACTTCTGCTGATGGTTTCACGGGCAAAATCACCGGGAAACTATGTTTCTGTAATTTGCCATTATCCAGACGATAGATGAAACTGATGTCAAAACGTTGGATATTTTCATTTTTATAATAATCAGTACTGCTCAGCTTACGATAGTCATTTCTGACGGTTTTCACATTTTCAACCAAGTAGTGATGTAGTTTTGTGATGCTATCTATACTCTCATTTTCAGAATATATTCCGGGAAAAACTGACCACAAAAGCTTGGTCTGTTCCGGTGTCAGGTTACTAGCATCAGGATAAACATAATTATTAGAACGAGGGTCTTTTTTCATAGATACGGGAGCCCCATAGGCTCGTGCCAAAGATTCTGGAAGATTAGGAATCCCATCCAGATTTACTTGGCTTTGTTCAGCCTGTAAAATTGGCGGCACATTATAGAGAGCTCCTGAGTAAGAAAATGCAACGGCTTCTACCTTATCAGTATCCGGCATGCGAGTGGCATAACCGTACCAGTCATAATATACTGACATACTGACAATTACTAACAGGCAGGCATAAACTATGAAACCCTTATAACTTTTTAGCACCCTAAATGATTTACGCAGTAACATCTCAGCTACAAAATAGCCGATTAGCCCGGCCAACAGGAAAAGCATCACTGCAAGGGCAAAACTTTGGGATCTGAAATTAAACATTTGCATTAGCATACTGCCCAAAGCTAAACTGCTGCAAAAAGTTACACCATATTTGAATATGGGATTCAGCTGTCTGATAGCTATCACATCACCGGCATTTTCCATCTTACGTTTTTGATACATTTTGTGAGCCAACCAGGTCAGCACTACTCCTACTAAGATATAAACAATCCATACCCACCAGTGTAGGTTGATGTTAGCGTTATGCATCGTAGTAGCATAGGCTACCGGGGTTGCTTTCATAAAGAACCAGTTTGTGTAGTGAAACGTACCGGCATAACCATATAGAAACAATTCTAAAAAATACTTTATTAAAGCTTCTAAACCTATAAGTAAGAAGTTGGCTATACCGAAAAAGGCTAAGTGGGCTATGATATTGCCAGTAAACATACCAATAATTACCGCCAGTGAATACAGCAACAGGCTTAGCGAAGTAAAGATAAAAAGCCATTTTAATAAAGCTGTCATATCCAGGCATGCATAATTCAATCCTATTCCTATTAGGCTCAAAAAGAAGAGCAGTAAAGGAACCATGATGATGAACAAGCCAGATAAATAATTGCTGATAAATACCGTACGACGGTTAAAAGGCAATGCATTGACCATGGATGTGGACATAGGATTGTACATATAGGAAAAGACTGCCACTGCCACAATGATACTAAATAAAGCAATCAAAGGAGACATAAAGTCGGAAAACCCAAATATAGTTTTGGCAAAAATATCAGGCACATCAGCCAGTAATTCGTATCTCGCATTTGTCACTATACTGAAACTTACGAGAAGAAAAATAACGGTGTATATAGCAAATATAGGCCAGAATCTCTGCATGTTTTTCCTAAAAAGTGCTCGACTAAATAATGGCGCTGGTGATTGCATAATCCATACCCCCCAACTCATGAATAAATATCTCTTCTAAAGACAGCGGCAGCACATCAACCATCAAAGGATTTAGCATAACCGCTTTGTTTAGAATCTCCTCCCGCTCCCCGCGCACTACTAGTTGAATGACACTACCCACTTTGTGTTCAGCCAGTACATGCAGCCCGCTAAAATCAGGAGCATCACCATTAAATGCCATCTGCAGCTTAAAAATATTATTCTGCAGTTCATCCAGACTCCGTTCCAAGACTACTTCACCCCGATGCATTATACCCACATGATCACAGACATCTTCCAGTTCCCGTAAGTTATGAGATGAAACGAAAACAGTAGCCTTATGTTCCGCTACATCCTGGAAAAGCAGGCTCCATACCTTGCGCCGGGCTACTGGATCCAAACCATCCATGGGCTCATCCAGAACGAACACATCAGGCATGGTGCACAAAGCCAGTATAAAGGCCACATGTTTTTTCATCCCTCGTGAAAAACGGCGGATAGGCATTTTGAAATCTAGTGGGAAAATAGGGATGAGCTTTTCCAGACGTTCATTATTGAAATCAGGGTACACACGCTGGTAAAAATTAACCATGTCTTTTATATTAGCCTGAGGAAAAAAGTAAATATCATCAGGAATATAGGCGATGCGCCTTTTGACTTCAGGATTATCATAAACTTCATTTTCCTCTATATTGATTGTTCCTTGATCAGGAATTAGTATTCCCACCATATGTTTGATCAGGGTGGTCTTGCCTGAGCCATTTGGCCCTACTATCCCGTACACCGACCCCCTGGGTACAGTTATATTCACATTATGTAAAGCCTGAAATCCATCAAAGGATTTACATAAATCTCGTACTTCAATCATTTATCTTGTTAACCTCCTTCACGTAAAATTATAATCTGTCCAGGGCAGCATTTATTTCCTCTTTAGTAACGCCCAGATAGATAAGCTCCCGCACTAGTTCTAATACTTCTTTCATTAACTTCTCAATTTTCTCGTAATTTTCACCGGGTACTATCGAAGCGACAAAAGTACCTTTGCCTGTCACCTGATACACATACCCTTCAGTTTCCAGTTCCCGATAGGCCTTTTGAATAGTATTAGGATTGATAGCCAAATTCTGAGCCATGTCACGCACAGACGGAATTTTCTCATCTGTTTTTAATACTCCGCAGATAATAAGATTTTTTAGTCCGTCTCTTACTTGCTCAAAGATTGGCTTGGGATTTTTCAAGTCTATGCTAATGATAATAATCACCTCCCGGTATCTCTTTAATAACTTGCGTGTACCATGTGTACTACATCGCATAATACACCCAAAGCATACTTATGTCAATAGAGCTGAAAAACCTTTTTGCGGGCTTTTAGTCTATAGGATGAGACAGTGTGGTTTGTATTGTTCGGGAGTTTTTGCAGTAAGGCAAAAAAATACTCCAGCTTTGCAAACTAAGCTAGAGTAGTCTATTTGAAATAGTAGGTTCAGTTTATGGTTTCAATCCCCTATAAGCGGGTCA
>JAQWBP010000044.1:0-10465 GCA_028706315.1 Syntrophomonadaceae bacterium | reverse complement strand
TGGTTTGTATTGTTCGGGAGTTTTTGCAGTAAGGCAAAAAAATACTCCAGCTTTGCAAACTAAGCTAGAGTAGTCTATTTGAAATAGTAGGTTCAGTTTATGGTTTCAATCCCCTATAAGCGGGTCATAAACCCGAAGAGGCCCGCGTAATTCAAGAACTGCGGGCGATGTTTCAATCCCCTATAAGCGGGTCATAAACTTCAGCTGTCAAAGAAATGTCGGCCTTTCTATGAAACGGTCGGGTATTAAACATATTATACACTATTGAACCACTTTATGGAAAGATTGGCATTAGATGATGTTTTTCTGTGTCGTCGTCAACCGGGGTTTTTGACGCTACCTCCGGTCGACGACATTTTTAAATCTCTTTTAATGAGAGCTTCTTATGCGGCCGGTTTCGCCCTGCCTATGAGAAGATAACAGAAATGCTAATGTTGACCATAATACTTTCAACTGTTTAGCATTTAATCGGCACATCGTTTACGTACTCTCTACTACCCATAGTTGCTTACTGGTTCAATTTCGGAGCAAACTCCGCAGACAATTAGCGGAAGCAAGCCAGAGTAATAGAAATTCCGGTTTCTAGCAATGAATAAGAAGTGAAACGCTGGAGTATCCAGGATGAATTGTTCGATAAACTCCTTGGAGCCAACAGTGATTTTTCAGAGGCTGGCATTTGGAGCTTGTCACTCAAAATATAATTATTTAATAGTTATAGATTTTCAAATTATTGACCAAACTATATCAAGCTGTTAACATAATGAACATTGTCTTTACATAGCTTTAATTAATAACTTGTTAGCCTAAAGAATATTGAATAAATTATTGATGGGTGGTATTATATGGATATAGAAGGTAAAAAGAGGGAGGAAAAGGATATGGATGCGGTATTAGAAAAAGCTCAATCTGATTTAACGAAGTTTTTCAAACAGCATAAAAATACAATAAAACAACTTTCTAATATAAGCAAAAACAAAGACGGTATCGTTGTTATCCCAAAAGACGATGAGTGGAGAAAAGAAGTAGAATGGGATAAGCTCTATAAGGAACTCAAAGACAAATAATGCCACAAAGTGGCGACGTATGGTTCGTTAACTTCCCTCTTGAAGAAAACAACGGACAATTTATTTCCAGACCAGTAGTAGTAATATATGTTGATAAAGATAGTTCAGAAGTTTTATCTGTAAAAGTAACTAAAACAGAACCAAGACAAACAAACAGCTTTGACACACCTATCACTTTTTGGCAGCAAGCAAAATTACACTACAAATCAACTGCTCGTGTATCAAAAACCATATTTATACCTATATCACCGTTTAAGTTTAAAATTGGAACTTTGCATTCTACGGATTTCAATAATATACAACAATTATATGCAAAATACTTATCTCATTTTACTTAGCTGGTCTCTGTTCATGCACTGCTCTAACTCTATCATTTTTCTTTTTTGGTAGCTTCGCTGTCGAGTAATTTTCTAAGTTCCTCAATCAAAGGATTTATTTTCTCAGGCATAGCACATCCCTCACAGGTCATCTCCATCAATGATTCTATCTTCATAAGCGTATTCTTTATTTCTTGCTCATTCATATATATGTTTCCTCCCTCAAAACCAAGTATTACTTCCAAAATTTCTTGTTTTCACCGTATTTTATTTTTTTCAGACAGCGTGTCTCTTGATTATTACAATCTTTTACCCTAACCTTCCAAAATAAACTAAAGCACCATATCACAACATTCATATCTTCAGCAGCTACTTCCTGTACTTTTCCACTGCCCGCTCCTGTTACAGACAGGTGGGCTGGTATTTTTCTATTTAGACATTGAGTGAATTTATGGAGGCACGGGGACGGTTTAAAGTGACCCTATGCCTTATTTTTTTAGTGCCTTAACTATTATTATGGCTATCTCAGCCCTAGTGGCATTGTTTAGAGCTAAAGCTACCGTCTGGATAACCACTTATCAACTGGTGTTCAGTAGCAATATCTATGCCTCTCTCTATTGACGTTAGTTAAAATAGTCAACTGACCATAAGTTTTCGCAAATACGCTGAACCAGTTTCTGCCGATCTTCAATATCATCTTTTTTGAATTGAGTATGTGCTTTAAACTTTAATTTCTGAATGACTTTCGATTTTAAGAAGTTAGGATTTTTCGAGTAATAACTTGGATGCAGCGTTTGTGCATAAGTGTTTTCTTTCAAGTAATGCTCAATCTTATCGTCATACTTATCGCTACTAAAGGATTGGTTAGTTCCTTGAGGTAAAAGTATGAGTGCACCTATTGAGTTTCTCCAGTTCTGAAAATCGCCTTTCTGATCAAATTCATCCCTATGTTCCTCAAATTTATCAGCCCAGATATGCTCTATTTCAAATTGTTTTCCGTCTGGATGGTGATAAGTCACATAATTAGTATCTTTACCAATAAGATTATCAAGATAGCTGGATATGCGAGAAAGAAGATGCTTTACAAACCTTCTGTTTTGTCCATGCAGCCTAAACTCCCCTACCCTATCCCAGTTTTCAGGAATGTTATTTATCTCGTTAGATAGATTAGTACCGAGTGTGGTAAGGTCATTGTTTCTAATAAGCTTAATGACATTAAACATGGAGTATCTGATGGATGTTTGTCCAAACTTGCGGTAGTTAATAGCTCTTCTGACGGTAAAAGTCTCAATATAGCGAGACACAAAATCAATTTTCTTTTTGATAATATCAGTATCGTCATCATAATTAATAGCAGCCAAAAGCAACGGTTCTTGCAAGGAATCGGCAATCCCCCAGTTATTTATGTAAGTCGTATGAGGCATACTTTTGTCAAAATCAAGATGAGCATCCAATGCTGTTAAATACCATTTTACAAAAAACGGGAACTGATATTTGAAAAAATCATAAAATTCATCTGATGTTGTAATGTTGAATAATTCTTTATGATTATCTTTAAACCAATTATGAAAACGAGAACTAATTAATTCAAAGTCCTGATTTTCAGAGCCTGCTCTACCAGGTCTGATAGACATGGCATATTTACCCCTAAACCAAGCCTGGAAAAAACTTTGGTCGGTTGTGTCCCCATACTCATGCAATTTTTGTATTTCATTTTTCCACAGTTCATTTATTTCGTTGCGTTGCTTTTTGTCTGTAATTTTAGACAATACAAAACCTTTAAGCATTTCTGTTGGGGAAAGGTTAAGCCCTCTGTCGTTCATAGTTTCAAAAATGGTATAAGCGTTTTCATCTGAATAAGCAGTTATCTCAACGAGGACAACATTGTCAATAAACCAATCTATAAAAAATGGTAAAGCAGCTTGAGTTAGTTCTTCGGGGAAAGAATGTTCAATATCTGCATAGCGTTCTACCATGTTTTGAACGGTTTCGTCATCATCATCCTTTAACGTGTATTCACCATATTCAAATAATGCTTTTAAACACGGCTCTCTCATTTCATCAGTCATATTAAAAGACTTTTCGCCATACTTTTCTGAAAAAATTAGTTCGCTGATGGATACTTTTTGCTCACTCTCTTTTTGTAGGTGGTTAAGATAAATGAGCAGTAATGTAATAGATGTAATTCGTTGCTGACCATCGATAATTGATTTTTTACCTGTTTCCGAGTTCACACTAAAAACCACCGGCCCCAGATAGTAACTCTGGTAATTTGATACTTCCGGTCGTTTATGTTGCTGGTTATATGATTTCAAGAAAGTGCTGGTTAGGTCTTCTATTAATATTTTGATATGTTTTTCCTGCCAGCGATATTCTCGTTGAAAATAATCAATTGTAAACTTCTGATTTTTCAGCAATGCATTGATACTCGTGTCTGTTGCTTCTATTTTATTTTTTAGTTTCTGGCTCATTTGCTTTCTCCTTCTTGCTCGGCTTCCACTCTTTTACATCTGTCTTTTCTGTGACTGCCTGGCTGCTCAAAGATGTTCTGTATTCCTGCATCCGCTTATTCCCATTCAGCTTCATTTATGGACTGAGATTATTGCCTTTGGTTACTGCTTTATTGATTATAGCCACTTTCTTCCGGTGCAGCTTCCCATACGAAATATCCCTCAAACCATCAGTCCAAGGGAATATAAAACACGCTTATTGCTTTTCCTTATATATTTCCCCCCTAAAAGTATGCTCCTTTGATATATTAACTGCTCAAAGTCCCGGTATCAATACCCCAGGATAATCCTACCAGTTCTCCTTTAATATCGGCTGCACTTTTTTTCACCCAGTCTATAAAGCGTTTGCTATCTACCATAAAGCTCGACTCCCTTTTTAGCAATCAAGCTGGCAAAGCTACCGCTATCCTTAGTACTGTTAACCCATTCATCAGGGGTATAAACTATAATATCCAGCGGTCTTTCGCTTTCAATGGTAATATTAATTTCTACAGCCAGAGCCCTTTTATTGTCCGTATCTTGGCTAATACACAGATCTATATCACTTTTCGTTCCTGCAGTTTTTCTTGCTTGTGATCCAAAAAGAATTATTTTAAAAGGATGATATTTTTCTATTTAGACATTTAGTGAATTTATGGAGGCACGGGGACGGTTTGAGGTGACCCCGTGCACTATTCCTTTAGTGCCTTAACTATTATTGCGGCTGTCTCAGCCCTATTGGCGTTGTTTAAAGGTCTAAAGCTACCATCTGGATAACCACTTATCAGCTGGTGTCCAGTAGCAATATCTATAGCCTCTCTGGCCCAACTTGAAACCTTCTCTCCATCGTTAAATTTTTTGACATGATCTGTTCCTTCCAAAGCACTTGCTTTTACTATCATTACTGCCATTTGTTCACGAGTTATTAAATGTTCGGGAGCAAAAATGGTATCACTATTGTATATGGCAAAATAAAAGTGCATAGAAGGGGGTGCGGACGTTTTCTTTATACACCGTAGATATATGTTCAATAACTTCGTTAGTTACATATTCCAATTTATCAGCATCATTCCATATTTATCAAATAAATCAAAGTAATATTTACTCATGGGATAATCGGTAAATTTATTGACTAGATTAGATAAAGCATTTCCTTTTTCATAACCTAAGTCAACGGTTGTAAAACCGTTAACAGGCATATAAGTGATTTTGTCATCGATATTTTCAACATCTATAAATCCCTGTTAACTGCTTTCTTAAAAGTCTTTAAATTAAAGGCATGAAAACAGAAGAGTATCATTTACATGTCGTTATAAAGTAAATGTTTTAAACTCAGTAATTTCATGTAAATAATACCCATATTAAATGCCAATATGTTAACAATTCCATAGAAGAATGTATAATTCCTTCCAAAACTGCCTATTAGAACTAATTCCCTATTTAATTCTTGCTTTAAGGCTATTAGGGCTTAACTTATCGTATATTAGGATATAGAATAAAAAAGTATCACATCCCCATGGGACGAGAAACTTTTTACTTACTCGCGGTACCACCCAAATTGCCTACAATTAAAGGTAAATGTGCTCACTAATTAAAAAATCCGGTGATGATATGAGAATTGACAATATAGGATAACCCCCCAGGTCAAAACAGGTAATCTAGGAAAAAGAATTGACCTGGTAGTAGAAAGAATAAGAGATCGCCTAGCAATAGAAATGATGGTGACAAATGGCATGGTATTGATAAATGGGAAGAAGACATGGAAAGACAAAGATTACTAGACCGCGCTTTGCTTTAACATTTTTCTAAAAAGGGACAAGCAAGGTACAATTACCTTGCTTGTCCCTAAGGCAATAAGGTTTGGGTATAGACGTTCGTCTATACCCAACAATGTATATGGTAAGAAAAAGGAATTATCTGCGCAATGGTTATCAGACTATTATTTTAGTTTAGTGAATTTAAACAGCTTGCTTTGGCGACTTCTCGATGGCATCCAGTTTTGCCATTTCCATAGCTACTTTAGGTTTCATCAAGTAATAGTAAAGTACCGCTGGTACAATTAATCCAATAACCCATGCAACATCTGCACCGCCCCATGCTTTTGCAACGGGTCCGAGATAGAATGTGGAACTAATAAATGGTATTTGAGCGATAACTGCAACAGTATAAGCAAATGCAGCAGTCCAGTTCACTTTTCCATAGATACCATTAATATCAAAGATATCTTTTATACTGTACTTACCCTTACGCAATAGATAAAAGTCTACGAGATTAATTGCTGTCCAGGGGATGAGGAAGTACATGACAAACAAGATGAAATTGGTAAATAGGCTAACGAAACTATTTTGTCCCACCAGTTCTATTAGTGTTCCAATAATAGTAATACCCAGCAAAAACATGAATCTAACTTTAGGAGTAACTTTTAGCTTTAAGAACGGTTCGGCAGTAGTTGTACTTGCCATAAATGCACCATACAAGTTCATAACGTTAATGGAAATCTGGCCTAAAACAATAATTACAAGTAATATAATTGCTCCTTTTCCGAAAAGGTTTGCCAGGTTACCCCCCGCATTATCGAGATAATTAGGAATTGACGCAGTTAGAATAATGCCTAGTAACATCATCCAGATCGTCGCACCTATTGTGCCGAGATAAGTGTACCAAAAGGTTTGGCGCATCGAGGTGTCTTCAGGCAAATACCGGGAGTAATCGGCTACATAAGCTGCAAAGGTTAATGGCCAACAGGCACAAACTGCAATAGCCAGCAGGAACATAGGCAGATTAAATCCACTAACAGACCAACTTCCGGCCGGTACCGGCATGCGCAAAACAAGAACGGTAGTAATTATATAGACAACCAGGAACACCCAGGTCAAATATCGTTGCATCTTATGAATGATATCATGACCGCACAGAGTGATTGTAAATACTATCGCATTCATGATGAGTATGCCCCAGGTCACATTAACGTTAAGCGCACTACTCATAGTCAAGCCGCCTAACAAACCACTACTGGCATAGAATCCGATATACATAAAAATAACTATAAATAGGGGTATAACGGCTCCGATTATTCCGAATTGCGCACGGCTCTGGATCATCTGGGGTATTCCTAATTTTGGTCCTTGAGCGGAGTGTGTTGCCATAAACAGTGCTCCTAAACCATTACCAAGAATAATAGCTATTAAACTCCAAAAGAGGTTGAGTCCGAAGGTTACACATAATGCTCCAGTGACGAGTGTTGTCAGATGCATATTTGCTGCAAACCAGATAGTAAAAAGGCTGCTTGGCTTACCGTGTCTTTCCTCAAGAGGTACCCAATCAATACTTCTTTTTTCAATTTGCATCTAAATTACCTCCATTTATTTAGTATAATAATAACTATTTATATGAATTCGTTTATGAGGAAAAGTCTGCAGCCCAGTATTAATAAAACTTAATTGAGTAGTTACACCAAAAATGCTATCATACACGGGGAACTTATTCTGGGCTATAACAGAATAATTCTCATTAGTACATAATTGTTATTCCCCTGAGGTGCCGGGGGACCAGTATCTTATCCCTCGGCACCGTATGGGTGAATTTTATTTATTGCTTGCATTTTTCTTTAAAGCAATCATAGAGATAAACTCAAAAACTATATTAGCGGCCATATAAGATGTTAGTTCAGAGGTATCATAAGCAGGAAGAACTTCCACAACATCAAAGCCAACAAAGTTAATATCTTTTGTTTCTCTGATAAGGGTTAAGGTTTCTAAGGAAGTAAATCCGCCTACTTCAGGAGTACCGGTACCAGGTGCATAAGCTGGATCAACAAAGTCGATATCAAAAGTATAAAAAGCTGGCTTATCCCCAACTCTTTCTCTGATTAGTTTGCCTACTTCCTTAAGTCCAAGTTCTCTAACTTCATGGGCTGGAATTAGTTTGAGTCCTAAGTCAGCTGCTTGCTGAAACTCATCAGGAAAATATAATGAACCTCTCATACCTATCTGGATAGAATGTGATGGATCTATGAGACCTTCTTCGATAGCACGTCTGAAAGGAGTTCCATGATTATATTTTTGTCCAAAGACTTCATCACAAATATCAGAATGTGAATCAAAATGCACTAGGGCAACTGGGCCATATTTTTTAGCAACTGCGCGGAGTTCACCGAGGGTAATAGAATGGTCGCCTCCCAGACAAATAGGAATAGTTCCAGCATCTACAATAGGTTGGAGGGTTTCTTCGATTGCTTTGTAAGTAGGGTGAATATAATCAGGAATTATGGGAACATCACCAAAGTCTACCCCGGTTAAATTTTCTAATACATTAACTCCCAGAATAACATTATTAGGTTTAATCATTGCCGATATCTGCCTGATAGCAGTTGGGCCAAATCGTGAACCACTTCTATACGAACTTGCAGTATCAAAGGGTACTCCAACAATCGCAAAATCTAATTTCTCAGTTGTTTGTGTATTGGGGATACGCATAAATGTTCCGGTATTACAAAATCTAGGTGACTGTGCGGCACTTGCTGGTTGGGTGTTTTTTGCATCGTTCATTATTAATTCCTCCATTTAATTAAGAATAGACCTAACTACTTTAAAAACTACAATTAATGCTAAAAGTTGAATTTACCGTTATTTCATCTCCTTTTATAGGTATTAATAGTTTAAGAAAACATATCTACTTAAATTAATTGCAATAAACGTGCCAGCCTTCCTTTTTCCCTAGAAACTAAGAAAAATTCAGATTCATAGAGATTAAAGTAACAAAATTAATTTATAATACAAGGCAAAAAGTCCTCCCGGTAACTGGTAAAAATTATTTCTGAACGGTATTTTGAGGGAATTAAAAGGGGGAGGCATATTTACCTTATAAAAGCAAATATGCCTCCCCTTTGAAAAGCTCAAGATAAAAGCTGCTCTTGCAGTCAATTTTGGTCGACTAGGGCCTGCGCCCTGGTTAATTAAATGATATTTTAATGCGATGCTTTTTTAATTTTCTTCGTATCGTACTAGCATCAATTTCTAATACTTTTGCCATTTCATGGGTACTTTTTGATTTTTTCATTACTTCAAGAAGAACTTTTTTCTCGTATTCATCTAAAGCTTCTTTTAACGATGATGAAGTCGAGATAGCAATCGTCTGCGGTTGATTTTTTAAATAAAGCGGAAGGGCTGATGGGTCAATAATTGTACTTTCGGTAGTAACTAGGATTCGCTCAATTACATTGGCCAATTGCCGTACATTACCAGGCCACGAGTATTCAAGTAAATATTTTATTGTATTTTGATCAATACTCTTAGCTAAGCCGTAATCATGATTGAATTTTTCCACGAAAGATAAGATTAGTGGATATATATCTTCTTTGCGATCCCGAAGAGGGGGAACATAAATTGGTACCACGTTTAACCTATAATAAAGGTCTTCTCTAAAAGTCTTTTGTTCGACCATCTCAGCCAAATTTTTATTAGTAGCAGCAATAATACGAATATCAACAGGAATTCGTCCTTTGCCACCAAGCCTAACTATTTCTCGATCTTGAATAGTTCTAAGCAATTTTGCTTGCAGCATTAAGGATAATTCACCAATTTCATCCAAAAACAATGTACCCTTATTTGCCAACTCAATAAGGCCCATTTTTCCTTCCTTATTAGCTCCTGTAAACGCACCTTTTTCATATCCAAAGAGTTCAGATTCTAAAAGATTCTCTGGGATGCTAGAACAGTCAATTTTGATAAACGGACCGTCCTTACGTTTGCTATTTCGATGAATTAGTTTGCTGATAACCTCTTTCCCTACACCTGATTCACCCTCAATCAGGATTGTAGAATCGAATGTAGCTATCCGGATAATAACACTAAGAATCCGTTGCATTAAAGGGCTGCGAAACACTACTTCACCGGTAGCCAGATGCTGCTTACGCAATAATTCCACTTCGGTCTCGACTTGCCTGGCTTTTTGTTGTATTTCTTCAAGTTTCTTTCTTACGTGTATTAGTTCAGTAATATCCCGAGCGTTGACCACAACCATAATAATTTCACCGTTTTCTTTGATAGGAGTTCCTGTAGCCATAATCTCTTTACCGTTTATCGTTGTTTGTAAGATGTTAACAACTGAGCCTTTTTCTAAAACTTTCAAGGCAACTGATTCTGAATAATAACCAGATGCTATTAAATCCTTCATATTCTTGCCAATAACATATTCCGCTTTTACGTTATCTATTCTTTCACAGGCCTTGTTCAAATAAATAACGCATCCTTGTCCATCTGTAACAAATATTCCGTCATCAGAGGCATTCATTATTGCATTAAGCTCTTTGAATATTTTTGTATCTTGAATGATATTCACCTTCTTATAGTACACATTAACATCTAGTTCTTAAAAGCATAAGAAATGTCAATTAGGGTTAAACCCTGTTTTCTATTTTATTATGCGTATTTTTATTATCACTACTTTTATTATCATAAATCTATAATTGCCCTTAACAATACACAGGTCAATATCGCTTTTCTCACCAGCAGTTTTTTGCTTGCACCCTATCATGATTTTATTATATACACGATTCTGTGTCCGTCAAAATTAGAATGAGTCAAACAGCTCTATC
>JAQWBP010000081.1 GCA_028706315.1 Syntrophomonadaceae bacterium | reverse complement strand
AAACAAGGCGTATTAGTTAAATATAGTCAAATAAATTATAACCAGCCAGAATAAATCTCTATTATAGGAGTTTACCTTTTGCCCGGAAAGCTTTACAATATTAGCAAAGGTCAAATAAAGTCAAAGAAGGGAAAGAGATGAGAAGAAGTTTAGCAGATAAGATTGAGCAATATCTGAAGGTATTGATTGAGCGGAGTGAAGAGAACCAGATAGAAATACAAAGGTCGGAGCTGGCTGAGACCTTTTGTTGTGTTCCCTCCCAGGTTACCTATGTAATAGGAACCAGATTTACTGAACAAGAGGGATATTTAACCGAAAGCCGGCGTGGTGGGAACGGATTTGTACGCATAAGGCAGTTTGAGATTAATTTATATACAGATCTCGAACGTAATCTTAAAAAATTAATTATCCTGATAGATGAGCTCCGGGAGCAGAAATTAATCAGTAAGCAGGAAGATTACCTACTAAAACATTTGGCTAATAATATATTCAAAGAGTTACCTCTGGAAGATCAGAGCAGTTGCTTAATAAGATTCAGGTATGCGCTGGCTAAGTTTTTTGATTATCCGGAGAGTTAAGGGGGTTTAATATTATGTATTGTGACGAGTGCAAAAAAAAATCAGCAACAGTTCATTTAACCCAGATGATTAATGGTAATATAACTGAAACCCACCTGTGTGAAGACTGTGCGGCTAAAAAAGGTGGATTTATGTTTGATGTAAGTAACAAGTTCTCCATTCCCAATCTCCTGGGTAGTTTTTTTGGCAGCAACTATGGGCTGCAGGGCATGCAACCCTTGCAACAGGTTAGCAGCTGTCCTAATTGTGGTATAAACTTCAGTGACATTAGCCAAACAGGAAAATTTGGTTGTTCTGAATGTTATTCTGCCTTTGAACAGGAAATGGAGCCAATTTTACGCAGAATTCATGGAAATAGTATGCATATAGGTAAGATCCCGGCCCGGGGAGGCGGGAAAGTGCTTATTAAAAAGCAGATAGATAAACTAAAAAGTCAATTACAACAAGCAGTAGCTGGGGAAAACTATGAAAAAGCTGCGGAAATTAGAGATTCAATTAAAGAACTAGAAAAAAAGATGGATTGAGGAGGTGGAATTAGTTGGGTAATATGGATCTATTAAATAGTCACTATGTACGCTGGATGGCGGCCCAGGAAGGGCCTGAATCTGATATTGTTATTAGCAGCCGGGTACGTCTGGCCCGTAATTTACGCCTAATTCCGTTTCCCCATTTATTAGATAACAAAAATGGGCAAAAGTGCTTGGATAATATAAAGCAGGCATGGCAAAAGAGTACTGATACAGAATTAAAAGGGATGGATTTAATTACTTTCAATCAGACTCCGGCCCTGGATAGGCAAATCCTTTTAGAAAAACACCTCATTAGTCCGCAACATGCCGGGTCAGACGATGCTTTCCGGGGGTTGCTGGCCAATAAAGACGGTTCGCTGGCCATTATGATTAATGAAGAAGACCATTTAAGGATACAATGTTTTTTACCCGGGTTGCAGATGGCAGAATGCCTCCGCCATGCACAAGTTATTGATGACGATCTGGAGCATAATCTTAATTTTGCTTTTGATGAACAACGGGGATATCTTACTTCTTGTCCGACTAATGTCGGCACTGGGATGCGTGCTTCCGTAATGTTGCATTTACCGGCTATAACCATAACGGGACAAACAAAACGGATTTTTGAGAATATCAACCACTTTGGTATGACGGTACGAGGATTATATGGTGAGGGAACTGAAGTAATTGGTAATTTGTATCAGGTATCAAACCAAATAACTCTGGGGCAATCTGAAGAAGATATAATAAATAACCTTACTATCATTACAGCGCAGATTATTGACCAGGAGCGCCTGGTAAGAGAAAGCTTACAAAAAAAGATGAAATATCAGCTCGAGGATCGCGTTGGGCGCGCTTATGGAATACTTACTAACAGTAGGGTAATAACTTCTAACGAGGCCCTGTCCTTACTCTCAGAAGTGCGTCTGGGTGTAGATATGGGAATAATTAAGGATATCAAACCCTTTGCCATAAATGAACTTATCGTGGCGCTAAGGCCGGCTCATTTGCAGAAAAAAGCTGGTAAAGAAATGGATGCATTTAACCGGGATATTAAAAGGGCTAGTGTTATTCAAGAAAAACTTTTAAGTTCGTTATAAATATTGATTCCACTGCAGACCTAAACTAACGCCGTATAACTGCAGGGAAATCAATATTAGATTTTTCGGCGAACAAATAAAATACTGCCAATACAGATTTAAGGGGGTTAATTTATGTTTAGAAGATTTACGCAAAGAGCAAGAAATGCTGTCATTCATGCCCAGGAGGAAGCCAGACAGTTAAACCACCCCGCGATTGGAACTGAACATATTTTATTAGGACTTTTACGCGAGGGTGAAGGAGTAGGGGCTAAAGCTTTGTTAAGTATGGGAACTGACCTGGAGAAAGTCCGGGAAGAAGTTACCCGGGTAATTGGTTATAACAGTAATGCGGCCGAAAAACCGGCGGGAGACCTACCGGTAACCCCCCGAGCAAAAAAAGTATTTAACCTGGCTTTTGATGAAGCCCGTTTACAGGGGGTAAATTACGTAGGGACTGAACACCTGCTATTAGCTCTAGTCAGGGAAGAAGAAGGAGTTGGTGGCCAGGTTTTGATGTCTATGGGAATAAGGCTCGATGAAGTTAGGGAACAGGTAATAACCTTGCTAGGTGGGGAAATACCGCCCGCACCTGGTGGCAATGATCCTTATCAGGAACAGGCTATCAACCAGATGCTAGGCTCGCAAGCCAGAAAGAAAAATAAGAGTAAAACTCCTACCCTTGACTCATTTAGCAATGATCTTACCCGGGACGCCGGAGAGGGTAGATTAGATCCGGTTATTGGTAGAGACAGTGAAATTGAAAGAGTTCTTCAGGTATTATCCCGCAGGACGAAAAACAACCCGGTGTTAATAGGTGACCCGGGCGTGGGTAAAACAGCTATTGCTGAAGGACTTGCCCAGCGGATAAAAGAAAATCATGTACCAGAAATTTTATCAAATAAAAGAGTTGTGTCCCTTGATTTATCTTCCATGATTGCAGGCACCAAGTACCGGGGCGAATTTGAAGACCGCCTGACCAAAATCGTAAATGAGATGAGGTCTGCCGGGGATACCATAGTTTTCATTGATGAACTGCATACTATTGTAGGAGCTGGAGCGGCTGAGGGAGCTATAGATGCAGCCAATATACTTAAACCTTCTCTGGCCCGGGGAGAGTTCCAGTGTGTGGGAGCAACAACTTTAAATGAATACCGTAAATATATTGAGAAAGATGCAGCTCTGGAAAGGCGCTTTCAACCTATCCTGGTTGACGAGCCCACCATTGATGAAAGTATAGAAATACTAAAAGGTTTACGTGACCGTTACGAAGCCCATCATGGAGTTAAAATAACTGATGAAGCTATCGAAGCTGCTGCCCGCCTGTCAGCTCGTTTTATTAGTGATCGGTACCTGCCTGACAAGGCGATAGATCTTATAGATGAAGCCTCATCAAAGGTAAGGCTGGCCAAATATGTCCTTCCGGAAGGTTTAAAAAATAAAGAACTTAAGCTGGAGGAGATAGTTAAGGAAAAAGAGGAAGCCATAAATGCTCAGGCATATGAGACTGCTGCGAAATTTAGAGATGAGGAGCAGACACTCAAAGAAGAGATAGAAATGGAACGTAAAGAATGGAGCAATGAGCGTAATCTTCACGTAGGTAAAGTAGGTGAAAAGGAAATAGCCGAAATAGTTGCCAACTGGACCGGCATTCCGGTAAGCCAGCTGGCCGTAGAAGAAACGGAGCGACTTATTCATCTCGAAGAGATACTACATCAGAGAGTTGTCGGGCAGGATGAAGCAGTAAAAGCTGTTTCCCGGGCGGTAAGAAGGGCACGCGCCGGACTTAAAAATCCGAACCGCCCCATAG
>JAQWBP010000043.1 GCA_028706315.1 Syntrophomonadaceae bacterium | reverse complement strand
GGGATAGAATGCCAATTTAAAGGCATTCGCAAAATGAATATGACTGGTAATTTTAATTTTTGACGTAAGACTGCGATAACGGGAGAAAACCTAACTCTGGAGTGTCCGTTTTATCGAGAAAACCTCATATTTTAAATTTAAGACATCTATTCTTCTGGTATTAAAATGTTTTTCAGCTTGTATTAATTCGGCACCGAGATTTCTCTGCTGTTCCGAAACCCGATTAGAAGCTTCTTCATATGAATACGGATGGATAGATACCGATACTGTAACTCCAGGCATTGTTGTTATCCTCATCAGCCAGCCGAAATGTATTTGCTCAGGAAGCATATTAACTGCCATAACACGAATAAAAGTATTGTCTATTAAAATATGATCTTCTCTTTCGGTAATTCTGTCTGGAAAATATAGATCTTTTATATCAGGTGCCGGAGAAATTTTCTTATCCTGCTTACGTTTTCTGAACAAAACTATCCAACTCCTTTGCTGAAAAATGCAGCGGCGCGGTTACGCCTTCCATAGCAACGTACGACGGCTTAATTATTTTTTCCGGCAGTAATATATTTTGAATGGCATCAAATACTTCATCAGTTGTTTGTAACGGTGTAACGACAACAGAAGTCCTTTCCCTTAATGAACTTGTCAATAAATTAAGCCGGTCTTGAGCTTCATCTTCATCTGCACCTGGAATAACCAAATATGTCTCCTGAGTTAAAATACTTCTTTCAAGACGCATTTGCTGCAGCGCGCCGGAGTATAGAGTACGGTAAGTTTTCAAGTTGCCTTCTGGAGTGCCGGCAGACACATCAGCTATTTTTTGAGCTTCTGCAGATGTGTCCGCCACTATAGTGTTGGTGATAAATCTTACAGGATAATCAAGCCGGGTTAAAACATCAATTAGAGCGGATTCTCTGGCGTTTTGTTCGAGATCAGACATGACAGAGAACTTAACTCCTTCGATTTTGGCTAAGAGAGGTTAATAGTGAATGGTTAAAGTCATAAATATAAATGAAATTAATGATAAGCCTACTTTTTATGCAGGTCAGTTTTCTAATAATTTAATTTATATTAAGTTTAAAGAGCATTATCATGAATCAGATAATTTTAGTCGATATTCCAGTGTAATTAAATATAATTATATTTCTAAAAACATTGATTACTTTAAATTCTCAGTCGACGCCAGTTTAATTAGTAGGACTAATACATTGCCAGTACTGTATTATGCTTCCGTCAATAGAAATGCTGTGGGTACTAGCATACAGTTTAAAAAACTTAATTGTATTGATTTTGACGATCAAGAAGTAGTATCTATTCCTGTAGATTATAAAGAAATGAACCACCCTGTTTTAGCCGAACTTTATGGTATTAATGAAAGGTATGCAATTGCTTTTATGCCACAAATTCACTGGAAGTATGGTTGCCCTATGTTTACCAAGATGCTTTTAATTGATGCACAGGAAAATAAATGTTATCGTATTCCAGATCTATTAGGAAAATCCGATTCTTTGCTACGCATCAGTGACATTATTATTAGTAAGTATAATTCTCAAACGTATATAGTTTTAAAAACCGGCAGAATTAACCCGGATGAAAAGGAAGAACTCTGGCATTACCATAAACCTTATTTTGACCAATTAGAGAATTTGCTTATCGTCAACGCTGATACTTATGTAAAAGATATAAAAGCCGGTATTGCAATAGGAGAACATCATATTGTTGATAGCTGTAATTTTAACAATGCTTTTACCTTTTATCATATAGACGGGGGACAGCTGAAATATGGAAAAATTGATTTTTGGGATAAGACATCCGAGTTAATCTCATACTGCATTTTTTCTAAGCAAAAACTTGAAACCAAAATAGACGGCTTATATTCACAAATCATATCTTCAGATAATGCGATTTATGCTCTGAAAAAATCCAGGCTGGGAGCTAAGATATTTGACGTTCTAAATCAAAAAATCATATTTACTGCATCAGCCAACGAAACGATTCAATTTTTCAACAAAGAGTATGTGATTGCCTGTATATGGCAGAAGTATAATAAATATTCAATATATTTGCATTATTTAAAAGAAAATAAGTTTGAGAAGTTAGGCGAAGGCAGATCATTCTCTTTTGACGGTCAAAACCAAATATTGATATTAAATGAATGATATCCGAGATTGTTTTCAGGTTAAGAGCACGTTTTTATTCTATTAAGGATAAAATGGATAGTACTATTTCTGCCCTGGACGGGTGGTTGTCATATCTGAAGCATCTAACAACTTTTCCTGCTCATTCATTACAAACTAATAATACAGTATAGATATATAAATAATAATATAAACACTCATGGCTAATAAACCGAACCATACCAAACTATACAGCAGCTTTTTTTCTTCCCACTCTGGGTCATGTAAAAATTTATATCCTGTAATACATAACATAATTATTTGGTTAAGGGTTACTATGGTAGGAAATAACTCCATATTAAAATACTCCTAACGAAATATTTCATATATGAGCTATTATTGCTTGCTCACCTCAAACGCTGCGCGATATACATTGCCAATAGCCCTAGGCAGAAACCTCCGAGTGTCATAATTGTTACTAAACTGGTATCTTTATACGTCAGTCCTTTTGACAATAAGTATCCTGCAAAATAATTATCTATTATTAGTGTAAAAACAAGCAGTATTATGATGGGCAATATTTTCATAAATGTTCTCATAATTCCACCTTTAAAAGTTTTTTATCATCGTAGATTTGAGTAATCCATTGCTGGCCCATTCGAAACATATCAGAAACCGTATATCAAAAAGATAGTATGGCGGCGAAAGGGACTTATAATCCCCTTCTAATCGTTTTTAAGTATAGCCTTTTCGAGATAAATATTTTTCAACAAGGTACCCAATACCCCAAAATAACGAACTTATTGTTACCCCTATAGAATAAATTAACAATGCTGATGAATATTTAAATTCGCAATTACTTATAAGCAGCGCTAAAGCAACTAATATACTTAGGACAAAAAATGAAGCACTTATACAGTTTAATACTTTCCGTATGATAACCCACCCCTTTTGGCACCAGCAGATCCGGGACCCCTAACTCATTTTTACCATACTACTAATGTTGATGATGTTAAAAAGAAAATTAAATCAGCGTGGCATTATTAGTTGTATAAGCTTTGAATGACTAATCAGCAGGTAGAGAACGTGTGAGCACAGTAGCCAGGCGGCATACTGCCAATTAATACCATACAATTATGTTATAGTACTACTAGGCAAATGTCTAGTAGCATCTTATTTGGGGGACCTTTATTGGAACTTATATCAATTTGTCCATGGTATTTATTAAGCAGCCTTTGTACTACGTACAAACCATATCCACTGGTTTCCGGTGTTTTGGTACTAAAACCGACTTTAAAAATATCCACACCCTGGGGGATAGTCGCCCCGTTGTTAGAGATGTAGATTATGAAAGATTCATGGTCCTGCATAAACTCAATTCCAACCCGGGGGTTATTATCTTCTGCAGCAGCTTCCAGGGCATTCTCCAACAGGTTGCCCACTATACTGCAAATATCACCCGGGGGGATATCCAGATCAGATAACTCACACTTTACAGCTATCGCTACATCTATACCCTGCTTTTCGGGCGCAATCTTTTTGCTGTTTAATAGAGCCGATAAAGCCGGATGATCTATATAACACATCTCATACTGTGGTAAAGATTCCTCAGTGATACTATCCATATAACAATGGCTTCATTAACCCGACCAAGCTCCATTAATGATTGCATGGCCTGTAAATGCCGGGCATATTCGTGTCTTTCACCTTGCAGGGTTATTATGAGCTGTTCCACCTGAACCAGATGGATTTTCATCATCAATGCTTTAAATCTATGTTCTCTATATTTGCCTACGCTTTGTATTGAGGCCAGACTTACTATACACATACCAACAATGATTAGATTGATAAAAGGTATAACCTGTTTAAGACCAGCTAGATTATCAATGGTAATGATCTCATTGTTGATAGTGATAACCAGCAGGGTCTGTATAAGTATGGTACTAACTACGAAATATTCGCTATATCTACGCATCGAGTTCCCTTTTTCCCAAATCAAATGCCACAAAATCAAAATGCTTTATCAGACTAAATACTAGCAGTGTAACGATAAATACCGGAATATACGCTATCATGTTTAATCCAGGGTTAACTAACAACTCATCAGCGGTGTGGCTGCTAACAAGCAGAAATAATTGAATAACCGCACCTTCGGTAACTCCGGACACCATTACCCCCAATAATACCGCTATCAATGTCTTGCTAAATGAAACCGAAAGATCAAGCTAGTAAGAATCACCAGAACAACAGTGAGAATTAAGGTATTGGCAGCTAAAAGGATAGGTAATCTCCGGATAAAAAAAGCTATCACAGCAATAATAATCGAACAAACGATGCACCTACTCAAATCAACTTTGATATTACACAGAGAAAAGCCAATATATATCATCAGGATGGCCTGAGGAATTGATATGGCAAGAGATAGATACCAGGGTATGTAATGCAATGTTAAAGCCTCCATTTTAGGTGATGTAAGATTATCCTATATTATATATTTTCTATAAAATAATTATATTTCCTGTTGCCTAAGTGGCAGTTCATACCCTTAAAAGGCCCTTTCACGCAAAATCTATTTACAATAATTTCATTAAATGTATGATAATGCATACTGACATCGATGTTGGATTTATTGATATGAGAGGGGGGAATAGAAGAGAAGGCATAAAGATATTGGTACGAATAAATATTTTAGAAAAGACGTGCTATGAAAAGTCAATGCATATTAAATTGTTCTTTGACAATCACATAAGGATTTTGATATCAGTTAGAGTTTGGTGACCATTGATAAGAAGGATCAAAGGGCCTATTCTCCTTCCAAAGAGAATAAATTAAATGAAGCAAACGATGTGCAACAGCACCAGTAGCAACTTGGGTATGCTTACCTTGAGCGCGTTTATTCTCAAAAAACTCTTTAAGTTCAGGGTTAAAGTGCTTGGCAGAGACAGCCGCCATCCAAATGCTGTGGCGAAGGACGGGAGAACCTCTTTTAGAAAGACGGTTACGGGTACCTTCAAACTGACCAGAAACTTTTACAGTAGCGTCCAAGCCAGCAAAAGCAACCAGAGCCTTGGCATTACGGAAACGGTTGATATCACCGATTTGACCGATAATCGATGCAGCTAAAACCGGACCAATCCCAGGAATAGTTTCTAGAACATGACGGTATGAGGTATTCTCATCAGGCCGCATTTCTTCCATGACCTGGTTAATGGCTTCTTCGATAACATTTATTTGCTCTTGGATAAACTCAATTTGTTCAAGCAGAAGGCATAGTTAGACAATTACAAGTTGGTTTGCTGCGAGGGTAGGCTGCTGTAACGACTTGAAATTGTTTAGGGGGTGAAAAACAAACATACTGTAAACTTAATCTCGAATATTTAAATGAAAAGTTTAATTAATGAGGAAAATGAGTGAATAAACAAACAACCAAAATATATATTTAAGAGAGGGTGGATGTAATGAGGAGAACAATGTTAGTTTTGATAATGGTACTTTGTATGACCGCTTTTATGACTCCAGCCGTTTTTGCAAACGAGGTAACTGAGGGAGAAGGAATTATGGAGATAACAGCGGATAAGGAACATCTTAACATTTTAATAAATCTTAGAGGTACAGAAGTGTCTTATGGTGAAGTAATAGAAAAAGTATATCCTGAAGCTTTAAAGGAAATTCCCAAGTTTGTTTTAAACAATATGTATAATACTCCAATGAACTGGTCTAATTCTTTTAATAACCAAGTTATAGAGGAAGATACTTCAGATATAACAAGAGGTTGGTTCTATGTTAATGGTTTTTCCCAAATTGGGGCATCAGGAGATAATGTTAGGTTTAAGTCATATCACACTGCTACTAACGATTATGGTGCCTTGGTAGAGATGCCATATATGAGCGTATTATCCTCATTGTTATATTATGATGACACCGTTGTTAAATCTAAATTTGCTTCAGGTACAGACATAAGCAGTATAACCACGTCAAATCAATATTATCAAAATGCACCCAGTGGAGAATATCTGACTGAGGGTTTCCATTATGTAGATTTTCCGGATGGGACAATCCCTTCTAGTGGTTCTGATTGGTCATATTCTAATTTTGGTAATTGGTGGGAATTCAACTAAGACTAATTAGTAATAGTGGGGGTTCATATCCCACTATTACTGGAAGGTGGTTTTTATTGAATACTAAATTAATTTCAATATTTAATTCCATAATAACATTTCTTTTACTTATTTGGGCAATATATATTTTTTCTTTGGCATCCGGTCTATTAAGCAGAATAGTTTCAGCCCTTGGTGGTGCTGTAATAGTTGCTTATATGCCTTCCGATCCAAAGTTCACATTAATAAATCTAGCAATAAAAATTATTATTATTACCATAATAATTACCATTGGATATATAAAGCAAAAAAAGAATATTAGTTATTGGCTTAAGGCGGTAGCTATTGCAATAATTATTTGGAATACAACTTTAGTATCATAATGTTAGAGGACGTAGAGGACGTGTTGTAACCGTCAAGTAATATTGGACAAAAAATGATAAATAACTTTGGACACCTAATTGTTGCCAAAAATGGTTTGGCGATGTTTAATACGATAGCTGTCACCAGTTAGATGAATAACCTCACTTTTGTGGATTAAACGGTCTAAAATAGCTGTTATCCCTGGTTGTAAACGGACGATCCAGCCACTCAACGTATTTGTAACGGGAGTGAGCTAGTACGAACGTTGCAAAGTAAAGGCTTACCATTCTGCCAGTGCTGCTGCGCAAGGAGATTTGTCCAAAGTCCATCTGCATTTGCTGCCCGGCAGGTAATTCATCAACGGCTTCGTACTGACGCAAGTACTTAATCTGGGGAATATCACACTTCTTTCGTAATTGCTTTACATAATTTCTGACTGTTCCTTCACTAGCACCTCCATCTATATTTCTTTCCTGTAGCCAGTCTAAAACCTGGGCGCTGGTCATATCTGGATACTGTATCAACCAGGACTTTATTAGCTCCCTATGCTTATCAAGTTTCTTAGTTCGCTTCTTTTGCTTTTCTAAGTATTGCTCCATTTCTTCAGGGCTCATGTTCAGGTACTTGTACACTGTGGTCCGAGATAGATCAAGACGCTGAGATATCTGACTTACATTAAAATGCATTTTCTTTAGATCCTGGATATCTAAATACATATTCCACCCTTCTACTACATTCATTTTCTTCCTCCCCTGCTATGATAAAAGCTGTTTTATTTCCAGCTATATCATAGCGGTTTGGATGATTGTGGTAAATACTGTTCATTCTTATTTGTTGTTTTCTGTCCATTTTAGTTTAGCAGTTACAGCTGTGTTGAATTATGTATTGTGTAAATTCAAATATATACAATTTGAGTGTTTATTGGAGGAATACTGTGTTTGCTATCCCTTTGCGATTGTCAACCAAAAAGTGAACCACTGGGGGTGCGGACAAAATCCTGAACTTAGAAAAGACAGGGGGGTGGTGCGGCCGAGCAAGGTCGTGACATATAGTGGGTGAGAAGCCCACCGGGAAAGGTTTAGCCAACCATCCGTAGCTAGCCTTGGAGCGAAACTGGCAACAGTCAAGTTTAAGCGTAGGCAAGCGAGGTAGCGGGCCGAAAGCCGAAAGGTTGAAGGGATAGAGCCACGAAAATGTGATACGAGGGGGCCGATGCTGTCGTCCCAGCAGAAGGCAACATCTCAGCGATTGATATGGCAAGACCGCTGGGACTCCTCCGGGGTCAGAGACCTTGGCACGCTACACACAGTTATGTCACGGGAACTCGGGAGACCCTGCGACTCTTCCAAAAGGGAGTATGGCCTACAAGCGATACAAAGTGAGGAAGCCAAAAGGTTCGTAGGGAGTCGGATTGGCGCATAGTACCGATGAAGCAGGGTAATGCCGGCAGAGGAAAGGCGACCAACGTATTATTGCCCTTGAAAGAGAAACACTAACTCACCAGAGGAGAGAAAACAGTGGAAACACAACTAACAAGGATAGCGGAGCAAGCCAGAGAAAACCCAGAACTAAGATTCACGACATTAGTCCACCATATTAACAAGCAAAGCCTGATGGCTGCGCATGCAGACATGCAAAAGCGGAAGACCACTGGGGTGGATGGAGTGAGCTGGGCAACGTACGATCAAAACCTAGAGGCGAACCTAGACGATCTTGTAGCAAGGATGAAAAGACAGGCCTACAAACCACAGCCAGTCAAAAGAGTCTTTATCCCTAAACCAGGAAGCGACAAAAAGAGGCCCCTGGGAATACCTGCATATGAGGACAAGTTAGTGCAAAATGTAGTGGCGTCCCTGGTGAATGCCATATATGAACAGGACTTCCTAGGTTTTTCCTATGGATTTCGACCGGGCAGATCCGTACATGATGCGCTCAAATCCCTGAACGGGATAATCGAAAAGCGACCGATAAACTACATTGTAGACGCCGACATCAAAGGGTTCTTTGATCATGTAGATCAGAAATGGCTAATCAAGTTTCTGGAATTAAGAATCGCAGACCCGAACATGATAAGGCTCATCGTTCGTTTTCTCAAAGCAGGTGTAGTAGAAGCAGGGATAAAGTACGATACACCGGAAGGCACCCCGCAAGGGGGAGTTTGTTCACCAATTCTTGCAAACGTATATCTTCATTACGTAATAGATCTATGGTTTTACAAGGTCGTGCGCAAAAGCTGCAAGGGTGAAGCGCACATGGTCAGGTACGCAGATGACTTCGTATGTTGTTTTCAGTACAAAGAAGATGCACATAGATTCTATCAGGAACTACAGCTCAGGCTAAACAAATTCAATCTGGAAATAGCTGAAGATAAAAGCCGGCTAATCGCGTTCGGCAAAGACGCCGAAGCCCAGAGGGAATGAAACCTGAAACTTTTGATTTCCTAGGATTTACCCACTACTGCAGCCAGAGCAAGAAAGGCAAGTTCCGAGTAAAGCGAAAAACCAGTCGCAAGAAGTATAGAGCCAGCGTTCTAAAATGCAAGGAATGGCTCAAGAAAAACAGGAACATGCCGGCGCCGGAATTGATGGCCAAGCTGAAGGTGAAATTACATGGCTACGACCGTCATTATGGGATCACAGACAACATAATAGCGGTACAGAAATACCATTATGAAGTTGAGAAACTGCTGTTCAAGTGGCTGAACCGAAGAAGTCAGCGTAAAAGCTTTGATTGGAGCAAGTTTGAGAAATTCCTAAGAAAATTTCCACTACCTAAGCCTAAGATCTATGTAAACATCTACGAGATAAAACCGGGTTTATTTTAATGTGTACCGTGAATAATGATGCGAGGAGCCGTGTGCGTTAGTAGCGCAAGCACGGTTCTGAGAGGGACGTAACACCAATCAGCTATGGAGCAAATACTGTGACACTCCCAGAGGAAACGGGGAGAAACGGATAACACAAAGCGATTCCTAAAGCTGAGAGGTTTACGTCTACTCGACTCCGTATGTATTCAAGAGAAGATCGCATGAAAGCTATTGAGCTATACATCAAGTATGATAAAAGTATAGCTCCTGTAATTCAAGAACTTGGCTATCCAAGCCGTAGGCTATTGCCTAGATGGTATAAAGCATATCTAAAGAACAAGAGACTGGGGTCTTGTGGGAACGATATTCGCGATGCCCGAAATTTTCACCAGCGCAGAAGATAGCTGCTGTAGAACACTATCTTGAACATGGTCGCAATTTATCAAGAGCGGTAAGATCACTGGGATACCCCTCGAAAGAGGCGCTCAGATTGTGGTGCGATGAATTGGCACCAGAAAGTCGCAAAAAACGTGTTGGAGGTCTACAATACTCTCAAGAGCAGAAGGAAGAAGCCGTAATTGCATTATGTACTAGAACCGGCAATGCTAAAGAAATAGCCAGGGAATATGGCGTCACGCGAGAAGCGCTATACAACTGGAAAAAGAATCTGCTCGGCAAGGAGGATAGCATAACGATGCCTGAAGCAGAGGACAAGCCACTACCCGATGACAAGGATGCCCTTTTATCCGAAATCGAATCGCTGAAACGTCAGATTAAAGGACTGAAGCTTGAAAAAGCCATTCTGGAAGGAACAGCAGAAGTCATAAAAAAAGATCCGGGCGTCGATCCGAAGAACCTAACAAATAAAGAGAAGGTGATTCTGGGCGATGCCCTGAGAAATGAGTATCCGTTGAAGATATAGCAAATGCAAACAAGGAGTTGCTATTTTTTGTCCACTACTATATTAATCTATATATTGTTATTTCCTGTTATAATACTTGCTTTTACGGCTTTTCTCCAATATCTATGGAATATTACAATGCCCCAAGTATTCAACCTTAAGGAAGTTACTTTTTGGCAGGCTTTTAGGCTTCTTCTAATAGCTGCAATACTATTTGGTGGTACCTATATCAATTAACTTAAGTTTTATTGGCAGAATGCGACATAAGAGTTTATAGTTAAATTCACCTGATTATTTTACTCATAGAGTTATTTTTCATTTCACTAAATCTATAATAAAGCTAGAGTGTCTTTTCTTCAGTACAGGAAGTTTTATAAAATGAATTTATTATGCTATGTCCAAATAATATACCTAAAGCAGGTGATAAAAAATTAATACTAAATCCGAATAAACTGAAGGTGAAAAAGTTTATAAAGAAACACAGAATTGCTATGATAAGGTAGCCAAAATCAATGCGCATTTTCCCAGGCTTACACCAGGACTTCAAATTGCCTTTTGCAAAATAGCCTCCTAGTAGTAACGGCCAGATATTCATCCAAATTATGTTAGGCAAATAATTAAAATTAACAGAGTAATTTTTACGGATAAATCCACTTATTATAAAATATATAATTAAAAATAAAATTACAAAAATTAGGTTTAACCAGCTATTTCTTTGATTACATCTCATAACTGCCCTCCTTTTTTATCTTCATTTATATTATAAAATATGCAAAACGAGGTACACGGTTGCTCAAACCATATACCTCGTTATTTTTATGAGGAAGGCAAATCAACAGGAAAACCATACGTATATATTTTGCTATCTATAATACGCTGGTATTTTAGTTTTGCATTTACACCACCACCTGATACCCCATCAATAACTACTACATATTCAGTAAACCCAGATGATTTAGTATTGGTTTTCCCGGATTGTGGATAATCAACCGTGAAATCATCCATATCACTAACATACGCTAACGGCCGCCCAGTAGCAGAAAACCCTTGTCCACTGTAGGAAGCAAACGTATAAACTGAATATAAACGAAAGTCACTATCTTTTAGAACAGGCCTATTAAGGTATGAAGTAATCTTATATGCAACTTGTCCAGTTTCAGACGTATATGTCGAATAGTAAATACCTACTGTCATTCCAACCGTGTAGGAAGTTTCAGGGTGATCATTTTCATCCTCTTCTATATAACCAAGAGGAGAAGCCTGATCGCTACTATCGGTCGATTGCGGATTATTATCTACATTCGTTAGATAAGCTGTTGATAAAATCAAATGATCTTCCTCAATAGTACCATTCCGCAACTCACGTTGTTTGAGAAGTTTCTTTATAGTTACAACCGTTTTTTCATCATCTTTACTTACCTGGACCTTTGTATGCTTATTATTAACTAAATTGCCTTCTAAGGCCATATCAGTTAAAACTTCGTTGTCAATTTGTTCAATCTCGAAGTTTTGCTCTAATACGACATCTTTTGGATTTAATGTTTCTGCGTTTACTTGCATGACTGGTATTAATGTAAGAGTGAATATCATTACTATTAACATAAACCCATATTTTTTTAAACTCATAAACATTTCCTCCTTGCCCTTCGTAAAATAAATTGTGGTCTTTGAAAAAACTTTAGATTTATTCAATCCACCCCCTTTGTTAAAGTCCCAGTGATATGCTTTGCCTATTTGATAGATATCGACATTCACATTCAATATTAATATGATTGAACCCTGCTGTATTGCGCGAAATCCCAGCCTATTAGCATGAATGTCCGTACTGCATAGGTGAATGCCAATTTCTAACGGCTGGTATTTTTATATCTTTAATTATGAACAAAAAACATGAGCTAAGTGTATAAAATATATTAAAATTGATCTGGTAACCTACTAACAGACACCGAGAAGATGTAGCAGCTGCTCTAAGTATCTTATATGCCACGCTTCGACTCCTTATAGTTCTCCCTTGAAACAAGTAATCGTCGGAATCACTTTATTTCTGTTTTTGCTTCTTGCTTTAGGCTACTGTTAATCCGCAAACTAATAAGGTATAAAACAGCAAATTATTCTTAAGATAAATAATCTGCAAATAAAATCGATACTGATATCGAAAAATATTTCATTTTATTTTAGGATGAAAACCGATAGAATTTGTTGTAGGATGTGATAATCTTGCAACAGATTTTTTTAACTTCGGTTAACCCGGCAGAATATGCAAAGCAAGGGACAGATTTTGCATTCCCTGTGCCTGAATCGTGTCCTAATCCAGAATGTATGATCCCCATACCACCCATAAAGCATGGTTTTTATGAACGCAACTGCCTGGATTAATCTTCTTGGTGTCCGCTAGTAGGTTACCACATCACACTTACTATGTTGGTAACTGGTCAAAGAAATCTACTCTAGCTGATACTGGTTCAAGCAAAACCGACAAAAGAATTAACCGTGTTGTGCAAAACTAACTACCCGTAGCAAAGCTCATTGACTACCTGAAATACAAAGCTGAATTAAAAAGCAATCAGGTAAAAAAAGTCAATGAGGCAGGAAGTACCAAGACTTGTAGATGTTGCGGTTATGTCAACCCAAAGTTAAACCCAACCATTCGTATGTTTACTTGCGAAAGCTGCGGTTATGCCGAAGGTCGAGACGACAACGCTTCAATTAATCTCTATAAGTGGTACGCTACCCCAGTGACAGGACCAACTCTAATTAAGAGCCGAATGAGTATTGTATTTGGACGCTATAACAAGTGCCTGATACAAACAAGTGCTTAAAACTTCACGAAGAAGCCCGGTATTTCAATGCCGGGAGTATGTCACTAGAGAAATTATCTACGGTTTCGACTACGGATTTTATAATCGGAGTTAACACTTCAATAAGCTGGTTATAAAAAATAGCTCCGGCTATTGCAGTTGCAGCCATCAATACTGCCCATAACCATACATTTTTAAGGGATTTATTTAAATTTATGTTACTCACAGATTTTATCCTCATTCTCCAAAATATCACAAAGTAGTATTGTTTTGCCTATGTTTATTAGGCCGAGAACCATATCAGATGCCATATCATGATTTGCCTTCTGGAATTTCATCTGGATATGATGCTCAGAAGCATTTGCATGAAGGCAAGCCCTAGGCCAGTTAAATGAAGGCTATCAAAATACGAGCATCTATAACCATAATAATAAATTCGCATTGTCTGTAACGAGCGGCATGGGGAGATGGTAACCCCCCCTTATTTTTAGCTATTTGTCGGTAATTATTTACTTTTGCTCCACTGATGTACAAAGTATACCTTATATAACCTTGCATCTTCTCATTGAGATAAAATATATCAGCTAACGACCTTGTTTAAAACAACGCAGACCTTCTACTCTGCGCAGAAGGCCTGCGTTAAAAATCTAAATATTGTTTCAGCTTATTATAGTGACGCCTACTCATATAGGCTTTTTGAGGATAGTTTCTAAATTCTATTTGATACGATCTATCCCCAACCTCAATAATATTTTTAATCTTGGTAGGATTTACTATGTAGGAACGATGCACTCTTATAAAATCCTTACCTAGTTTAGCTTGAACCTCTTTTAAGGCAATTTTAGCCTCATAGACATTTTCGGCATGAATGAATAACGTTTTACCCATTATTTCTATAAAATAGATATCTTTTTTAGGAATTAAAGTAATGTTATTATTGTTTTTAACTGATAATATTTGCTGGTCTTGATAATTTCTTTCCTTAACTTTATTAGCTATTTCCCTAACCAGGTTAGACAATTCACCTACGTCAACTGGCTTAACGATATAACTATATGGATGAACCACGAAAGAATCTACTGCATATTTAGTATAGGCAGTTACAAAAATAAAAAATACTTCTGGATTGAAAGTATAAATTTCTTTTGCTACTTCTACTCCGTTATAATCATCCTGCTCAAGTTCGATATCAAGTAAAATCAGGTCCGGATTATAGTTTTTTGCATATTTTACTGCTTCATTACTGCTGCTAACTGTATAAACCTTTTTAACTTCAGGAATTTTCTCTAAAATAGCCTGCAAAAACTCCCGGGTATATTTTTCGTCTTCGAGCACTAATACTTTCAGCATTTTAAATACTACCCTACTTCTTTAGACAATTAGGAACGTCTGGTTCATAAATAATAAAAGCACTGTTAGTCGATACTCCTAACCCTGCAACAAAGGTAAGCATTAATGCGATATGGGTAAGAACGCCTGTTTGGAATTTTTTAAACATATTATCACCTCCTTTTTATGGTTTTAAAAATATTGTCTATTACACCCATGAATCGGTATCCACAGGGCATAATCATAAAACAGCTCCAAGCTAATCCTAGAATAGACGCCAGTACATAACTGCTACTGTATCTAATACATAAACTTACAACTATAATCCATAAAACAAGAAATAGAAACATTTCTTTTTTCTGTTTTATGCGAAGTTTTTCATCTTTGATCATCTTTTTTTCCGTACCGGCTGGTACCCAAGCTATACATGCATAAACCGCTATCAAAACGATTAGTATTAACATCCCGACTAAGTCCAACATACTGCATTCTACTAAAGCAACCCTACCCATACTTAGAGATAGTATCAGGCTGAATACCGAACATCTGATAAATGTACTTAGATGTACACCGCCCCCCAACCAACGGAAAAAACAAAACGTAAAAAGAAAGATAATAGTTGTCCAGAACATTTTCAGAATATAAGCTAGGAATGCTATACCTATAAATTGTAAAGCTGTACCTAATACTATTTCTAAACCATAGGAATAAATATCTATTGAGTTTTCACTAACAGCCAATTTGCTACCCAGTTTTACTGCCAGGTGCCTGGATAATACAGTTATCATTAATAGCTCCTCCACTCGGTATTTTGATTGTTATAGCTGTATGGTTTTTGCAATAAACATTTATATGCCCGCCATAAGCCTGAACAATTTGTTTGACAGCATATAATCCGTAACCCCTGGCTCTAATATCCTTAGTTGAAAAACCAGGTTCAAAAACAAGGTTACTATCAGATATTTTTTTTCCATTATTTCTCACATAAATTAGGTACTCTCCATCTTCGAATTTGAACTCTACAGCTACCCTGGGGTGTTCATCATAAATCGCAGCCTCAAACGCATTGTCAATTAAATTGCCCAATATGCTGTTTAAATCCCACGGGGTAATATTTATAGATGATAAATCACATTTAATGGCTGCAGCAAACTCGATATTCTGAGATTGGGCAACGATACTTTTGGAATTAAGCAGTGCAGTAACTGCTGGGTGTCCAGTATAGATCATGTCTGCTGACTGACGGTAATCTTTAGTAACTCCGTCAATATAATCTTTAAGCTCGTTCTGTCGTCCAAGATAAACCATTGCTTGTATAGTCTGCAGATGCCTTGCATATTCATGCTGCCTCATCTGCAAAGTATTATTCAAACTTTCTACGTCTCGGACATGGTCTATAAGCAGTTTTTCTCTTACTCTATTCTCAACAGTATGTTCCATTTGTTTTAGCGATACAATGTTTAGAATAGCAAGCACTAGAACAAACAAATTGACCCAGGGGATAAATCTTTTTAAAGTCTCGATTTCTACAGTAGACAAGATAGTATTATTCATAATTATTATAAATAAGGTCTGTATTAGGAGCGTATATATTACGATTAAATTACGATTAATATCCATGTTATTCCATAGTCCTTTGTTTACCAAGGTTATATACTACAAACTTTTCATTCCTAACAAAGACATAAAGCACCAATGCCGTCAGCAATATAGGCAAAAAGCTAAGTATGTTAAGCCATGGATTTGCTATAAGATCCACTATAGTACTCGTTGTTAAATAAAGAAATGTTGGCAGACATACACCTTCAATAACTCCCAGCACCATATATCCTAATAAAGAAGATGCTATGCTATGCCATATATAAATTTTTTCAAGTGCGGTTACTAAGAAAGCAACGGTTATGATTAGAATTATAGAGTGTATACCAGGGAAGAACGAGCACTGACGGAGAAAATATGTAATGATGCCTGCTAAGGCTGAGATCAATAAATAGTTTTTAATTTTAACTTGAAAACCAAACATTTCGAACCCTAATTTTACTGCCAAAATAGTTTGTGGTATGGATACTAATATGATTGAATACCAGGGTATTGGAAACATAAACACGCTCCTAAATATAACTTTAAATGGATATTTTATGCAGTAACTACTCATTTCTACAATTTGCATAGAAATTCCTGCAGTTTTTTGCACGGTTTAAGGCTATTCAGGCTCTTATAACGGCTATTCGTGTATATGGCAAAATAAAAGTACATAGAAAGAGGTGCGGACAAAAACCTGGACCTAATATAAAACTAGGGGGTTCCGCATGTTTACCTATCAGGAAAGAATTAAGGCAGTCCAGTTATTAATACAGTACGATATGAGTTATGCAACAGTAATACGT
>JAQWBP010000042.1 GCA_028706315.1 Syntrophomonadaceae bacterium | reverse complement strand
CTATCCTATTTATATCGTCACGGGACAGTAATATGGATATTATCATGGCGATGAATATGGGGGGAGACGATTACATTCAAAAACCCTTTTCCCTGGAGGTATTAATGGCGAAGATGAATGCCCTTTTGCGCAGAACCTATTCTTATGCAGAGCTTGAAGCCAGCGCAATTGAACATAATGGCGTACTCCTGGACTTAAAAAATAATCACTTGCAGTATAATGACCAAAAAGTTGAGCTTACCAAGAATGAATACAGGATTGCTTATATTTTGATGAAAAAATCCGGGCAGATTGTTAGTAGAGATGAAATAATGCGCGGGTTGTGGGAGGACGAAAGTTTTGTTGATGACAACACTTTAACAGTTAACATCAACCGCTTGCGCCGAAAACTGCGGGATATTAGTTTGAACGATTTTATCCAGACCAGGAAAGGGCAGGGGTACATCATTCCATGAAGCTAAAAGAGTATCTACTGGATCAGATCTATTTAATAGTATTTTACATTTTGTTAATGACCTTTATTACTGCGGTCATCTACCTGGATCCGACGGTTAAGGTATGGACGAATAATATCGTGTATCTTAACGTAGCAGCTCTTTTTTTGTTTGGTGTTTATCTTCTGGGCACGTATCTGCTAAGGAAGGGATACTATACACAAATGCTCAGGAGCATCCAGGAGGAAAAAGAAGCTATATATAGTTGGCCTGCAGCGTATAACTATGAGCAGAAGCTGGTTAGAAAGCTGTTATTTAAAATCTATGACGAGCAAAACAGCAAAATTGAAGAAATCTATACAGAAAAAAAGGATAACTTCGAATTTATATCCTCCTGGATACATGAAATTAAAACCCCTATTGCGGTCAGTAAGCTGTTACTTGAAAATAACAGCCGTAAAGATAAGGATGAACTGCTAAATAGCCTGGGGGAGGAAATCGAGCGGATTGACCGTCTGGTAGAACAGGTTCTTTATTATTCGAAGATAGATGATTTTTCTCGGGATTACTTTGTTCACGAATTGGAACTTAATAAAGTGCTTAGTGAGAGCATTAAAAAACACGCTAAGATCTTTATTGCTAAGAATATAAGAATTGAAATGGAGAAGCTGGATATCACTGTTACTACCGATAAAAAGTGGCTGCTCTTTATTCTTGACCAGATTATTTCAAATTCTTTAAAATATACTCCCCCAGGAGGGCTCATCAAGGTTTACGCTGCCAAAGATGAACGGGAGAAAAGGCTAATTATCATGGATAACGGTATTGGTATACGACCTGAGGATATAGACCGGGTCTTTGATCGAGGTTTTACCGGGTACAATGGCAGAGAGTTCAGTAAATCAACTGGTATGGGTCTATATTTAGCGAGGAGCCTGGCGCGTAAACTGGGACATGATATGTCCATAGATTCTGTTTACGGGGAACATACCCGGGTAACGATTCATTTCCCTAAACTTGGTAATTATTATAGTGTTACAAAAATGTAGGACGTTCTTTCAAACAGGGGGACAGCAAACCTGTCCCCCTGTCCTCCTTGACCTACCAGTCCTAATTTAGTACTATATTTGTACCGAGGTGATAGAGAAACATGAATATTAAAGAGGATATTAGGCCTATTTCTTATATCAAAGCCAATGCAGCCGAGATTTTAGCGCAAGTGAACGAGACCCACAGACCTGTCTATGTTACGCAAAATGGGGAGGCTAAGGCAGTTTTGCTGGATACTGAATCCTATGAAAAAATGAAGAAAGCCCTTGGTATATTAAAATTATTAACCCAGGGGGAACGTGATATAGCAGATGGAAAAGTCTTATCGCAGGAAGACTTTTTTTCGGCTATGGATCGTGATTTAGACAATATAGGGTCATGAAAAAAGAAATATATCAAGTATTCTGGACATATACTGCTCAGCAGGACTTAAAAAAGATAATAGAATACATTGCTACTGACAGTGAAACTCAAGCCAGAAGAGTTTATTTGGCCATTAAACAAAAAGCTGATAATTTACAACACATGCCCCTGCGGGGAAGAATGGTTCCGGAATTAAAATATTACGGTATTTCAATTTATCGGGAATTAATTAGCTTCCCCTGGCGAATTATTTATAAGACGGAACAAAATAAAGTATGGGTGCTGGCAGTAATTGATGGAAGAAGAAATGTTGAAGACATATTGCTGGATAGATTCATCTAGCATCCCCATGTCATGCTATCAAAATAACGAGAGGACAATGACATAAATGAATACGTTCAATCTATATGATATAGGACTTTCAGAGCGATTCGTTCAAGAAGCTGCTATATACGAAGAAGGTTTGCACCTGGCCAGAGTTTCTGTCCAGTACCGGGATATATATAAGGTTATTACTGAGCATGGCGAAATTCAGGCCGAGGTTTCAGGAAAGTTTATTTATTTGGCATCGGGTGCGGAAAATTATCCTGCTGTAGGTGACTGGGTTTTGGTGGACCGTAGTGATGGCGTATCAGGCAACGCTATCATCCACCATATTCTCACTAGGAAAAGCTCCTTTGAACGCAAGGCGGCGGGAACTGGATATGAGCGCCAGGTGGTGGCTGCGAATATCGATACCGTATTTATTTGCATGTCTTTAAATAATGATTATAACCTGCGGCGGATGGAACGATATCTCTCTATTGCATGGGATAGCGGGGCTACTCCGGTCGTTGTACTTACAAAGTCTGATCTGTGTTACGACTTAGAACAGAGACTCCTTGAGATTGAATCAGTTGCTTTAGGTGTAGATGTACTGGTGACCTCAAGTATGAGTAAAGATGGTTATGATAATGTTCGCAAGTATCTGCAACCGGGAAAAACAGTCGCCTTTATCGGCTCATCTGGTGTGGGCAAATCCACACTAATAAATAAACTGATGGGCAAAGACGTACTTGTTACCCAGGAACTCAGAGCTAATGAGAAGGGTAAACATACTACTACCCACCGGCAGCTCTTTGTTTTACCAGACGGGGGAGTTGTTATTGACACCCCTGGTATGAGAGAAATCCAGATTACGGGGGCTGATTTGTCGTCAACCTTTGTAGATATTGAGGAACTCGCTGCGCACTGTCGTTTCAACGATTGCAGACATGAATCCGAACCACACTGCGCGGTCAGAAAAGCTATAGCAGATGGAGTCTTGTCTCCTGAGCGGCTAGAAAGCTACAGAAAGCTGCAGAAGGAAATAGTCTTTGCAGAACGCAAAAGTACCATGACCCTTCAACAGGCTGAAAAGCAAAAAATCATTGATATGATGGGATCGCTCAAAGCTTGCAAAGAGGTGCAGAAGACTAACAGGAAGAACAAGGGGAACAGATAATTATCACCGGGGCCATTTTTTAATGACCTAACCAAACCTGTCCCCCTGTATCTATTCAGCAAGTTTCCCCATTAACTAGTTAACCTGCCCACCTGGCTCAGTCACAAAACGCAGCTCAACCTTGAATAAGTCGCCATCGATTTTAATAGAGAACTGGCCGCCACAGATCTGGGTGAAACTCTGGGCGATGGAGAGCCCCAATCCGGAGCCTTCAGTAGTTCTGGATTCATCGGCTCGTACAAAGCGCTGCAGTATTTCGTCTTCGCTGAAGTTCATCTCATAGTTGGCAGTGTTTTTGATGGTGGCCAACGCGACACCTCCGTCTACGGTCAGGTCTACGAACACCCGTGAACCGGTAAGAGAGTATTTCAGGGTATTAGTAATCAGGTTTTCCCAAACCCGGTATAGTTTTTTGCCATCGCTTACTATATACACGGGCTCATCCGGGATGTTGAGCCGGAAGGTGAGACCGGATTCGTTGATGGGCTCCTCCATATCGGCCAGGGTCTGCTTGATTAACCGTGCTAAATCAAGTTCCTCCTTATCAACAGTAATATTCTCACTACTTGCTTTAGACAGGTCGAAGAGGTCTTGAATCAGGTTTTTCAGACGCTCTGATTTCTGGGCCAGAATTTTTATATAATCATTTACATACTCAGGCAGGTCCTCCTCTTTATTCAAAAGATCCACATAGCTGATAATAGAAGTCAGCGGAGTCTTCAAATCATGTGATACATTGGTGATTAGATCAATTTTCATGCGTTCTGACTTCATCTTCTCGGCCACGGCAATGCTCATACCCTCCTGGATGGAGTTAAGGTTTTGTGCGGCAGGGTAGATATCAGAATCTTCCGCTACTTCCAGTCTGTTTTGTATATCTCCATTCTTGATGAGTTTAATATGATCTATCAGTTTCCCCAGGTCACTTAAGGTATTTTCGTAGCGTTTTAGATAACGGTAAATAAGGTATATACCTGTACCTGCTATGGCTACGGCCACCAGTAACGACAGACCGTTTGAACCTTCTATAGCATCCAGTAAAAACATGACTGATATCAAAGCTAGAACCGTTTCGGCCGCCACCAGCATATAGGCCCGTTTCAGCATCGATTTCTGCCAGGGATAACGCTTTTCATATTTGCGGTACCAGGTAAGCAGTGAAGTTATCGAGTTATGGGCAAAAAAGCTCTTACCGTTGACGATCAGGTCAACAAGCATCAGGTAAAACCACCAGAGACCAAATATCATAGCGCAACTGATAACGGTAAAGCTCAGCAGTCCGTCCAACAGATCGCTCCCGCCTGAAGAAACGCGAAAGGAAAATCCAGCTACTAAAATTAAGGCTAGCAGGGAGAGCAGTATCTTGACTTCCAGCCACATCTGGCCCGACCAGGCAGCCAATTTTAGGTCAAATTGGCGCTTTTCCGGACGTCTTATTATGGCATAGATTAGTAATAAGAGTCCTAGTACCAGGAGGGATATATAAATCCAACCAATGACAGACAGCAATTGCTGTTCCTCATAATATCCAGAATGCCCGTAGGGATTTTTCACTAGAGGATCTTTAACTGCCAGCAAGACCTGGATACTAGACAAATAAGTGGGAGTCAAGCCATATTTATAATCCTGAACTAATCTCGGGTAGCCACTGTCTAGTCTCTTTATATCAACAGGTTTATCATGGTCATACACCCATAGCTTCTGCCCATCGAAATACCAGAAGTATTTATATCCCGCAGGCAAGACGGGGATATTTGTTTCCGAGTTGGGGGAAAAACGGTCTGCCTCGATATTCTGTACCATAAGGCCGGTACTTTTGTTATACGCATAATATTTGAGGTTTTTTCCTTCATCATCCAAAGACATTTTTCTCATTTCCGCGCGGTTGATATTATTAGGCTCAGCTACCAGGGAAAAGAGCTGGTCATAATAGTTAGCTGTCCGCTCTTTGAAGGCGATACTGCTTTTATAGTCTGTGAAAGGAGCCTTCAAGGCCTCCCAATTTCCGCCTGAGTAGTCTATGGCAGCTAAACAAGTAATAAAGAGGCCGACAAGAATACTGACGGCCAGAAAAAAGCAAATCCAGGCTGTAAACGGTTTAGATTTTTTCAATTTTGTATCCAATGCCCCATACCACCTTTAAGTATTTAGGCTCTTTCGGGTTTATTTCGATTTTTTCCCGGATGCGGCGAATATGTACCATAACTGTATTTTCTACCCTGTAGGCTGGTTCTTCCCACACCCGCTCATAAATTTCCTCAGCCGGGAAGATGCGCCCCGGTGAGCGCATTAATAGCTCCATAATCTTCGTTTCTGTGGCGGTTAACTTTACCAACTCGCCATCAACAGTCAGGGTATGGCTTTCCAAATCAAAACATAAGCCGCCGGATTGCAGAAGGTTCGGTCTGTTAGTTCCATTTATATCCCCCAGGCTTAAATAACGCCGCAGCTGAGATTTAACCCGGGCCATAAGCTCCATGTTGTTGAAAGGCTTGGTGACATAATCATCGGCACCCATGGACAGGCCCAGTATTTTATCCGTATCCTCAGATTTGGCTGACAGAATAATAATGGGGATGTTTTTTTCTTCACGGATCTTGAGCGTAGTCGATAGGCCGTCCAACTTTGGCATCATCACATCGAGGATAATCAACTGCACATTCTGAGTGCTGATAATATCGAGTGCCTGTAATCTATCAAAGGCTTTTAATGCCTCATACCCTTCATTCTGGAGGTTGATCGCGATGGCATTAACAATCTCACGGTCATCATCGACCACGAGGACCCGTTGTTTTTCCACATATATCACCACCATTCATAATGAATTTAGTAACCCCTTGAGCCTTAACTATACCTTAAATGGCGGAGCTGACAAAAAAGCGGATATAATTCTTACGAATTTCTTACATTTAAAAAAATGGGTGTCAGCACCTAACTTTCTTGCCAGTTTTACAGAGTTAGTTGCCAAGCTTTCTCCCCATATCCCTGTGCCAGAGTTTATTTCTGGTGCACTTCCGTGGCAGGTTTACCTATACCAAAGTATAATAGAATTCTAAAGATTATGGCGATTATTATATATACGATTAAGAAGTACAGAATAAAATAGCCCAAAAAGGAGAGAAACGATTGGGCAATTATCAGTGCTTTACTGGTTCCGTAGATCAAGGCGATAAAAATCTGCCCGGCATGTTTAAAGTTACCAAACAGGAGAAGTTCACCTTTTCTCTCCAGGGGATTGCGTTCGAATATTTTTACAGCCAGGAATAAAAATATCAGTGATGCTGCCAACAGCCCGATCATTTCCAGCGGGTAATTATATGTGTTATGGCCACTAGATGCAACACCATAAATAATGGAGTTATCATTATAATGAACACTAGTAACCTTATCATTCTCACCGGTAATATAGTTAGTTAAAGTTAGATAGTTTACAAGAGTGTGAGCCTTGATGGTAAAATCTTGTGATGCGTCGAAGAATTTGTAGGCGATGAAACTGACTAAAGATATAAGCATATTGGGAAGTATTATGAAGATGAAAGTAATGATTCCAGCGGCCAGTACATTACCGCTAATAGTTGATACCAGAAAAGCCAGGCTAAACAGGCAGAGAAAAGCGGCAGTAAATAATAAAACCCAGGTAAATATTTGAGATAAATCGATATTGGTATAAGTATAAATAGCTGGGGAAAAGTGACGGGCTAGTAATATACCTAAAGTATTTATAAACATTATGCCGGTTATTATTGCGGCTCCCGTAATATACTTGGCCAGAATGATTTCTTTCCGGCTAACCGGGGTGGTAACCAGGTAATTTATACTTCCTTTTCTTTCTGCACCCAGCATAATAATGCCGGTAATAATTACAGCTAGAATCGCTACAGTTGCCACAGAGCCGCTATAAATGAATTGCAAAGTATTAGGGTAGTTGGGATAAACGACTTTAAGGTTTTCTGTCTGGTTTAGCCATCTGATTAGAGGCCGGATTAATGGGGCATAAGTTAAAATTAGTAAGGTCAACAGGAAAGTTCCCCGATTTTGTTTCCATTCTTTCCACAAAAGGCCCTTGTTTATATAAGGAAAATTCATTATGATTCCTCCTTATCGGGTTTATTGGCAGGAGTATTATCGACTGGAAGTTCAAAAGTGTACCCCTGTTGTTTCATAATGGTTATAAAAATATCTTCCAGGTTAAGGTTAACCGGTTCTAGCAGGACCGGATTAAAGATTTTGATTTGGTTTTTAATTTCATCCAGGCTGCCGGTGATGGTCAGGGTATGGATCTTACCGGAACTCTGGCGGGCAATGATACCAGGAAGTAATGCTATTTCTACTGGCAGTTGGCTGTCTGCAAATACCACCTGCAAGCGGTGAATGGATTCTTTAAGTTCATCAATGGCATGGGTGAAAAGAAGTTTTCCGTGATTTAAAGCTGCTATATGGTCGGCGGCCTGTTCCAGGTCACTCAGATTATGGGTAGAGTAAAAAATGGTCGTTTCCGCAGCAGCGACTTCATTGATAATAGCTTGCAGGAATCCATGCCTGGCGACCGGGTCAAGCACGGCGGTAGGCTCATCGAGTATTATCAGGCGGGGGCGGAGGGCCAGAGCCATTACTAAGGCTGTTCTTACTTGCATGCCCCGGGAGAGGGAGCGAATTCTTTTGGTAAGGGGCAGGGCAAAAGCATCATTAAGCTCCTGGCATCTTTTCCGATCCCAGTTGGGGTATAGTTTACTACCCAGTAGGAACATATCCTGCACGGTAAAGGAGGGATACATTATCGGAACATCAGGGACATAGGCTACCTGCTTCCTGATATTACCTGTTTTTTCTTTAATACTTTTTCCCAGTATAAAGGCATCACCACTGTCCGGGTGAATAATACCCATCAAAATCTGCATTAAAGTTGATTTACCGGCTCCATTAGGCCCGACCAGGCCGAAGATTGAACCCTGTGGAACCTGTAATGATAATTTATCTATAACTTGATTATCATCGAATGCTTTACTTAACTCCTGAATTTGAATGGCTGGTTCCATATTACTCATCCCCCCTCTGATTTTCCCACTTATCCAGTTTTTGTTTTAATAACAACCTCAACTTTTTACTATCAATACCAAGGTGATAGGCATTAATAATCAGTTTTTCCAGCTCACTGGCCAGGATTTGGTCGGCTGCTTCCAGGCTAACCGCCGGTTTGGGTTCGGCAATAAATGTACCCCGAGAACGCATAGTTACAATAATGCCTTCCTGCTCCAACCGCTGATAAGCTTTGGCGATGGTATTAGGGTTCAACATAATTTCCGAGGCCAGTTCTCTTACGGTAGGTATTTTATCTCCGGGAGATAATATACCTCTGGCTACAGCTGCTTTTATTTTATCGACTAACTGCTGATAAATAGGCGTACTGGAACCAGGGTCTATAGCAAACCACAATTCACCACCCCCTTGTACTACTTGTAGTAGTACAAGGATAGCAAGACTGTAAAGGAATGTCAATAATTTAAGGGATGTTCTAGCCGATTCACTGCTAGCTAAGATAATTATTTTCGTCCTATTTTACTATTTTCGGGCCTAGCTTTAGGTATTGCAGGGCATCCTGAATTTATGCTAATATTAATTTATTAACAAGAGATTGGAGAAAGATAATGCGCAAGCTTATTCTGGCCTAAATAAAATAAATGCAGGTCTCGGGGAAGGATTAATGGTTCTTCTAGTAGTCCTGTTATGACCAGAATGCTTGTTACTAATTACTAATTTGTAAAATAAATTTAACCACCGAAACCGAGTTTGGGTGGCAGTATATATTTATATGGATTTAGAGGCTGTAAGTAACAGGTATTACTTGCAGCTTTTTTAGTTTCTGGAGGTGTTTTTATGTTAATAAGCTGTCGTAAAATTAAAAAAAGTTTTGGAGATCGAATAGTTCTAAATGGTATTGATTTAGATATATGCCGAGGAGATCGGATAGGTCTGGTAGGCCGTAACGGGACTGGTAAAAGCACCTTGGCCGATATTTTAACTGGTTATCTTAATTATGACGAGGGTAATATTATTACTACCAGCCAGGAGCTAAATATAGGTTATTTGCGCCAGTATCAAAATCAAGCAGACTTATTAATTCACATGATGAATAATAAAGCCGGGGCTAGTGGTGAGTTCCAGCGTCTTGCCAGTCACCTGGGTATAAACCGGGTATGGGACTGGTCAGGGGAGCGCTTACAAAATCTGAGTGGTGGGGAAAAGACTAAGATTGCCCTGGCCAGGGTCTGGACTTCCCAACCAGACCTGGTTATTCTGGATGAACCTACTAACCATATGGATTACCAGGGAGTAAACTTCCTTATAGCAAAGCTGGCTGACTACGGAGGGGCAGCTATTATTATTTCCCATGATCGCTATTTTCTTGATCGGACAGTTTCTAAAATAGCGGAAATCGAAAAGGGGAGGCTTAATCTTTATCTGGGTAACTATTCATGGTACCGGGAAGCCAGGCAAAAAGATCGAGAAAGCAGGCGGCACGCTTATGAGTCGCAACAGAAACAACAACAAGAGATCGAAACTAGTATAGCCCAGTTAAAAGGCTGGTCAGATAAGGCCCACCGCGAATCCCGTAAGAAGGGAGAAGGCATAGGCGGCAAGGAATATTATCGAAAAAAAGCCCAAAAACGTGATCGGTCCATAAAATCCCATATTAAGCGCCTGGAAAAAATGCGCCAGGAGGAGATAGAACGCCCGGAATCAGAACTGAAGGTTCGCTTTAATTTTAATGCTCGGGGGAAAGGTGGGCGACGTTTGCTGGAAGCAACAGGTATCAGCAAAACCTATGGAGAATTAATACTGTTTGAGGATAGTTCGTTTTATGTAAAACGAAGGGAAAGGATCGGTCTTCTAGGCCCTAATGGCTGTGGGAAAACTACTCTTATTAGGAGTATCCTGGGTAAGGAAAGCTTAGATTCCGGGGAGATTTTTCTGAGCCAAGGCGCCCAATTGGCTTATGTGGGCCAGGAATTGCCCCGGGATGAAAACGGGAATTTAAAAGAAATGGTAAGAGATCGGACCATGGAGGAGCAGAAACGTATATTTCAGCTGCTGATTCACCTGGGAATAGCCTATGATCGTCTCGAAATCAACTTTGAGAATCTAAGCTGGGGAGAAAGAATGAAAATAGCCATAGGAATGGCAATTATGGGCGAATACGATTTACTTATACTTGACGAGCCTACTAATCACCTGGATCTATATAGCCGGGAATCTCTGGAGGAAAGCCTTATCCAGTTCCCGGGAAGCATTTTACTCGTTTCTCATGACCGCTATCTACTGGAAAAAGTTTGCGATCATATGCTCATTTTTAATGAGTACAAAATCAATAGGGTAGAAGCTAGCCCGGCCGATTATCTGAGTAAAAAAAATGTTTCTGCCCAACTGGGTCTAGAACAAAAGAACGATGAGGAAGAAAAACTATTGCTGGATACCCAGATTTCCCGGGTCATCAGTCAATTAAGCTTGCATAAACAGGATCACCCTAAGTATACGGAGCTTGATCAAGAATACAAAGAGCTTATACAGCGCAAAAATAGCCTGAAATAGGGATGACAAGGGGACAGATTTACTGTCCCCTTGTCTAACTTGGCTTATAGTTTTATAGATTTAATCCCAGTGCGGACACAGGAATTTTAAATTCAGGAATGCCGCTGGCATAGGGGGCGATTTCATAGAGCGGGAAATATACGATCAGACTGCCATCTTCAATATAGTATGGCTGATCCTCTGAGATCCCTTGCCATTCTGTTAATGATTCGGAAAAGTATTTCTCCGGATCAAGCTGCATCTGTCTCTTAATCTCATTATTTATAATCCCCTTATAATCGACCCCTGCTTTAAATAAATCTTTTAACTGCAGTTCTTTTCCGGTATTAAGGTCTATATTGGAGTGTACCCGATCAGTGAATCCGTGGGCACCGCCAGTATAGCTATAGTAGTCTGCATATAGACTCAGCAGATCGTCTTTGCTATAAGTTACCCGGTAATTGGTCAGAGCTTCATATGTTCTTATGGGCCAACCTTCTTTTTTGGCATCCTTTACATATTCGTCCAGCCCCTCAAAGGTTTCTTCTTTAAACTGCAGAGCTTTCTTTTCAAAACGCTCATTTATGCTATTCTGAACCGCCTTATCTTGCAGGCCATCTATCTGGGGAATGCTCAGCTTTACCTGCGCAGCTTCACTATTGCTTGCAATATTTTTGCTGCTGACCTTAAGTCCATCTTGTATGTTTTCATTTACCAGGTTGAGGAAAAATCCATTATCGTTTACCAGAAGATCAGCTCTGGGTAAGGATTTACAACCTAGATAAATGACCATAGCAGAATCATCAGGAGGATAGGCCAGGCGAATTGATTGCAAAAGATTATTCTCGCTTAATTGTACTGTTTGCAGTCCTAACTTATCCTGCAGGGCAGCACTGGCCTTGACATCGCTGAAGAGTAGTTCCAGGCGATACTCACTCAGACTATCATCTTTCACTTTGCTTTCGCCTTTAAACACCGGATCATCTTTGGTAAGCACAGTTACCTGAGGTTTCTTTACGGCAGTATTTGTGTAAAAAGATATATCTGCCTCTTTACTACTGTTAGCAGCGATTATGTAATCGTCAAGTTCGGCCTTAGCTGCTGCTTTGTTATCGCTGGAACTTTTTGTCAGGGAGACTATGCGTTCTTTATTATCCCAGTTTACCCCCAGACCCAGTTCTTCAGCGATGAAGCGGAGCGGTACCATAGTTTTCCCGTCTTTGAGAAAAGGAGCCACTCCCATTTGTGCTGCGTTTGAGCCGGTACGGCTGCTGATGGCGGCTTGCTTATTACCGATACTCAGCTGTATCTGCTTATTTTCACTTGTTTTAACCATAACCGAACTATCCTTATTGTTCCAGCTGACCTCAGCGCCTAATTCCTCCGAAATCACTCGGACGGGTACCATGGTAGTACTGTTTTCTATAATTGGGACTGCATCACTGGAGAGGTACTTGCCATTGAGGCTTATTCTAATTTTATCCTGCCCATTTTCACTTATGGCAGCTGCTGTGGCAGGTACAGGACTATTCATTACCATAAATACAGCTACTAATAATAAGGACAACTTACTGCGGAGCGAATTTTTCTTCATATCATCAAAATCCTTTCATTTATTATTTAACCTAAGTATAAGCGTGACTTTAATAAAAATCGTTACAAACCTGTTACAAGGTAAAAAATACAGCGAAAACTTCTAAGGATGGTAAGCATCTTCTATATGTGTGCAATAAACGCCTGAAGATAATCGATTCGAAAGGGCAAATTCTTCAAATACCAGGTTCCTGCTTCGGGAGAGAAGATTTATTGGGTGGCTTTTATGGACATAACCATGTAATGATACCTCTGCATGGGTCTTGAAGAGATAGGTAAGCCATAGCAAGTTCCGTGCTACAGCAAATTAAGGGGGACAGTCCAAGCTGCCCCCCTGCTTCATCTGGGGTATTAGTGTTTATTTTCATAAAAAACGTACTATTCGATTGGTACAACTCTGTCTAATAGTATCAGAATGTCCGGGGCACTAACTAGTCCTTGAATATGAAGACAGATGCCTCCCAGTTCCGGATCATCTAATAAACTCTTCCAGGCTGCGTTTAAGTAGGTAGAATGATTGGGCATAAGTTCGGGATGAGCAAATAATCCTTTTCGATTCGCAATGGGCGCGATTTGCCGCATCAATCTTGCGGCTTCATTTATTTGGGTCAATGGCCCTTTGATAATGCTGTTTATCAGTTCATTGGCCTGCTTTAATGCATCAACCGCTGCTGCGTCCATAACCTTTTTGTGTGATTTACGACTGGTAAAAGCAATACCTTCGGGAATCATACCCCTTTCCACTGCAATTAGGTTACCTGTGAGCAGGGCAATATCAGAGCAGGCTGGCATTCTATTGCTTTCTAATATCTTTTCCACCTGTCCCAGCCATTCCTTTACTGAGTCGAAGAAATATGATTCTTTGTTTTCGAATAAAAGAATTAAGCCGGGTATCTGCATTAAAAACCCTTGTAATTCTTCAATATTTAATATTTTTAACATAATACACCTTATTCCGGAACTAATCTGCGCGTTTTAATATTAGCTTCCTCAACAGTAGTCCATTCAAATGTCTCCTCAGTAATTGTAAAACGTATGTAGGCCAGGATATCCTTAGGACCGGCATTTTTTATCTCAGCAGTATTGGCTGTAATATCTAACCTTGGCCGTCTACGCAAGTATTTACTGAACTCAGAATACAATTGTTCCCGGAGGTCATTAGTAAAGTCATCAATATTCAGTTTATCAGGCAGGGTGTTTTTTTTTAATTCTTCAGTAACTGATGATACTAGTTTATCGGCTATATAGGTTATTCTGATGGGGCTCTGGTCTAATTGCTTAAAACTCGCAAATATGCTATCAGTTCGTTTACTTATTCGATTAAGGTCGGTAGTTTTTAGTTTGCTGGTACTAATATTATCTAGCTGCTTGGGCAGTATTTTCCGAAACTTGGCTTGCATATACGATAACATCTGATCATTGCTGTATCTTCCTGTGTCCGGTTCTTCTACGTTGTTTATTATCAGAGGGATATCGATACTAACACTGGGCATCCTAAAATGTGGTATGGGCATGTGTTTTAGATAAGGATCTTTAGCATATTGTTCAGCAATTCGTACCGCCTCATAATCAGCTTGGGCTCTGGCATTAGTTATTTCCGACATTAAATACCCTATATAATCACCAAGATATGCCATATTATCGTTCCTTTCATGGGGTAATTACTAATAATTTTTAATTATTTTTCGGGTTGTGATGCTATAGCATAAGGTTGAGATTTTATGGAGTCTTCGAGAATGCCCAGAATTTTTTCAAGCCCTGCGGGCATCTCTTCCTGTACTGCCTTAACATGAACGTTCATAGAGTAGGTACGTTCGACTTTTTCACCCTGGGTGGTATTTCGCTGGTAGGAGGTAGAAACATTAAGTTTGGCCGATCCCCAGCCCCATCTTGCTTTTGCCTCCAAAGAACCGCTAATATTGAAATTAGTGTCTACCTGGCGATATTCCATAGAGTTTATTTTCACATTAAAGTCCAGGGTAGTTTCTTCAATCCGGATAAATGGTATGGGAAGCATGGTGAGAATAGGTACTTCCAGCTTCATATCAGTGTATTGTGCAGGCACTGCCTCCCGAGCAGGAGCAAAATTCACTTTTGCTTTAGCGCCTGTACCAGTTGAGTCGGTGATAGAAATTGTAGGCGCAGAAACATACCCCGTACCCAGGCTGGTTAAATTAATACCGGTTACTTTTCCGTCAGTGACCACAGCCGTTGCTTCAGCTCCGCTGCCACTCCCACCTATAGTCACAGTTGGGTTTTCTGAGTAGCCACTGCCTCCATCATTGACAGTGATTGAAAAAGAATAGGGTACTGCCGGTTGGTAAGGTTGAACTTCTTTAGGGTATTTAAATGTTACATAAATTGGGTCACCGGTATCAGTACTTTCTGGATCTGTACTGCTGCCAGCTTTGAATCCAACGGATTTGATGAAGTTCACCGAACTCAATGCTGCCTGTGCCTGAGCTTCAACTACCGCAATCAGCGGACCTCCAATAATGTTTTTAAAATCGAGAGTGGAAAGTTCTTGACCTGGATTTGCCATTTAACAACCTCCTTTAATTAAGTGTCCAAGCGTTTAAATCAAGTTATTTATAAAAGCGCAGAGTGATTTTATTTCTACTTGGTTTAGCTTGGTATTCTTCATAAACCAGGTTAATCCTGGTTTGACTATTGGTGCAGGTGGTGTGTGGTATTTCTATTTGCTTATTTCAAAGTTTACGGTGAGTGTTTTGCCTTCCGAGTCATATAATACAAAAATCATAGTGTTATCGTCTAAATGGGCATTAAAACCATGGGTTGAGCCACTGGTGTACTCTGCCACATCATTGGTGAATCCCTGGGCTTTTAAATCCTCAACATATTGCTTAAAAGCTTTCTCCTCAACCTGTTCGAACATAATCGCACAGGCTGCATCTGCGTTTATTGCCGATACTATATTACCTTGCTTAAACTCCGGAATAAGATTGGCCGCTCCTCCTTCAGGCCATTTACTATCGCCGAAGGTAACTTTTTCGCCATCTTCGCCCTTAACAGTTAGCTGGCCTTTGTCAAGATCGACATCGGCAGTACCACCTGTTGCTTTTTTTATAACACCTTCGGTTACCTTTTCCTCTATCTTTTGATCAAGATTTTGCCTGACACCGCAAGATGCTAAAGATAACATCATTACTATACTGAGTAAAATTACAATAATTCTTTTAAACAACTGTCATCCTTCTTTCTTTTGGGGTACAATCTTTCCCAACCCCATTATTTTTAGTTGCTAAATAAATTATTTTAACAGCCTGAACTTACCTATGAGGGGAAGCTCTTTTACTTTTCCACCGAATCCATTAACGAGTCCTAAAACAGCTAAAACTAGCATACCTAGCGCAAATATTGGTAAAAGTATCCAACCAATTATAGGTATCATAGATAAAACGATGCTTCCTGCAAAACCTAAAAGCAGCAATAACAATCCTTGATTAGCGTGATATCTTCCAAATTTAGAATCGGGGCAGGCTAATAAAGGCAGGAAAAAAATGATATAGGCTAGCCCGGCCATGGTCTTGTTCTGTTCAATATCTCCTGGCTCAATAGTCAGAATTGTACTGCCCGCCACTGTTTGGTTATTAATTTTGGGATCGTCTGTCGTCAATTTAAAAACCTCCTAATTTAAATATTTTTATACTTAAAATTGTATGTATCATTGTTTAAGAAGTAATCACCCCGGGGGTGATTTTACCCCTAAAACACAAAAATCACCCCCAGGGTGATTATGTTAATTTTATGTAAAAAGGCCATTATATATATTTTATGTGCTTATTTAAATGCTATAATTAATTCATCTCACTAAAAATATACTGTTGGAGCAACAGATTTTAAATTTGATTTACACTTATTAACACCTTATATAAATGAGAGGTGCCTATGAAAAAAAGTATTTTTATCTTAACCGCGTTCATGTTAGTATTTTTCACACTATTAGCAGGCTGTGAAAACTCTGTAAAAGTAAATGCCAAAAAACCAATAACCCTTACCCTTTGGCATAACTATGGTGGTCAGTTGAAAGATACTATGGATAATATGATCGATGAATTTAATGAAACCGTAGGTGCAGAAAAGGGCATTATAATCAACGTTACATCCATATCCGGCAGTGCAGCCATCCATGAAAAGCTGACCATGGCTGCCAATGGTGACCCGGGTGCACCAGCTCTTCCTGATATTACCGTTGCCTATCCCAAAACAGCACTTATATTAGCTGAAAAGGGACTACTTGCTGACCTTAATCAGCAATTTACCCCGGAAGAACTGTCTGCCTATATTCCAGAATTTATACAAGAAGGGCGGTTAAAAGGGGACAGTCTCTATGTCTTTCCCACGGCAAAGTCTACCGAAGTTTTATTTGTGAACACGACTTTATTCAATAGATTTGCCCAGGACACAGGTGCCAGGATTGAAGATTTACAAACTTTTGAGGGTATTGTAAGAACTTCTGTCCTTTATTATGACTGGACTGATGGGCTCACTTCTGATATTGCTAATGATGGTAAAATATTCTATATGCCGGATTCACTGTTTAATTTCGCACTAGTCGGATACAAGCAGTTGGGCGCAGAGTTTATTAATAATGGCCATATTAACATCGGCTCTCTGCAATATCTCAAGATATGGGATTCCTACTATAAACCTGCTGTTTTAGGCCAGGCAGCTATTTATAACGGATATGCTACTGACCTGGCTAAAACGGGTGATATCGTATGCTCAACCGGTTCAACCGCTGGAGTATCGTTTTTTTCTCCTATTGTTACCTATGCCGATAACAGCTCTGAACC
>JAQWBP010000080.1 GCA_028706315.1 Syntrophomonadaceae bacterium | reverse complement strand
AATTTAGGACAGCAGGAAAAGGGTTGGGCGACTGGCTGCCATTTAGCTGGACTGGCGATTTTAACCGGCATACCTATGGCTAATATTATTGCTCCTTTAATTGTCTGGCTTATTAAAAAGAATGAGTATGAGTTTGTAGACTTGCAGGGAAAAGAGGCTTTGAACTTCCAAATTTCTATGAGTATCTATGCGGGTATCGTTTTTCTATTATTTATGCTGGGGATAATAGAAGCATCCGGGGGCGGCCTTTTTTTTGGTTATGCTAATTTTAGCCTGATGTCACTAGTATTTGTTATTGGGCTTGTTGATCTTATTTTTGCTATTATTGCCGGAATAAAAGCTAGCAATGGAGAGATGTATCGCTATCCGCTTACAATACGTTTTATAAAATGATTAAAGTTCAAGTAGGAGTTCAAGTAGGAACGGTTCTTGACTTGAACTTCCAGGAAATTCAAGTCAAGAACCGTTCCTACTTGAACTCAGGTAATCGTGGAGACGCTCGAAAAGCAAACCGGCTACAAACCAGGCGGGAAAGAAATCTAGACGGATAAAGCCGTCCACAGAGTATAGGGTTAGTGAATCTTAATAATAAAACAAGTTGAATTAATGTAGATTTTATCGGGTATAATTGTTATTATTCTTAGAGAATAAAAAAGATAAATTCAAGTAGGACAGGGGGACAGCAAACCTGTCCCCCTGTCCCCCAGGACTTCTGGATGGGAGGTGACAATTTGGTAACCAAGGACATGATTATTAAAGATATCGTAGAAAAATATCCGTACACTCTTCCTGTATTTGGCCAGTTTAATATGGGCTGTCTGGGTTGCAGTGGGGCTTTATTTGAGACCCTGGAACAGGGGGCTATGGCTCATGGTATTGATGTAGATGCCATGTTAAAAGCTATTAATGCGATGATTGAGAAAAATCAATAAGGTATAAAACCTAGAGAACATCATACAGTTAATGTTATAAACCGCAGGGAAATACCTTGCGGTTTTGTTTTGCGTGCGCTTAAATGGGGGAATATAATACTTGTCCGAGGAAAACAATATATAAAGGAAGGTTTATTACATATAGTTACAGGGAGGTTGAACCTGTTATCATGAGAAAAGCATTATGGCTAGTTCCTTTAATACTACTAGTTTTCCCTGGTAAAGCGCTGGCATTAACTATGGGTGATGGCAGTTATAATGAGGCTGGTATTTGGCAAGTGCTGTTTTACCTTATGTTAGTAATGCTTATTCTATATGTAATTGGTGTGCATAAAGGCTATAATTCCACGGAAAGGTTTCAACCAGTTCCTCAGGTAGATAAGGGCGAATTTGCCAGTATAGCAGGATTAGAAGAAGCCAAAAAAGAGCTGGTGGAAATCATCGAATTTATACAAAAACCGGATAAGTTTAAAAAGTTGGGAGCCAGAATCCCCCGGGGCGTAATACTTTTTGGTCCCCCAGGCACAGGTAAAACTATGCTGGCCAGGTCCTTGGCTGCAGAAGCCGGGGTGGAATTTATCTATGCCAGCGGCTCCGAATTTGTTGAGAAGTATGTAGGGATGGGGGCTTCCAGGGTAAGAGATTTGTTTTCGCGAGCCAGGCACTTACAGGCAGCCGTGATTTTTATTGATGAAATGGATGCACTGGGGAAAAAACGTGGTGATAGTGACATGTCGATAGAAAAGGACCAGACCCTTAACCAGCTACTTACTGAACTGGACGGCTTTAATACAAATAATGAATCTATTGTAGTTATAGGCGCCACCAACCGGCTAAATTCCCTGGACCCAGCGCTGATACGACCTGGGAGATTTGACCGGCATATTAGTATTGGTTATCCCTGCTATCGTGAAAGGTGTGAAATACTTAAAGTACATACCCGGAATAAGCCGTTAAAAGACATCGATATAGAAAACCTGGCTTATCAGACTTCAGGACTAACTGGTGCTGATTTAGCTAATATTTGCAATGAGTCAGCTATAATAGCTGCCAGAAATAACCGCGATTTTATTAATAATGATGATGTTAACATGGCTTTTGACCGCATAATTGCTGGTATTGAGAACAGGTCATATTTTCCGTCCAAAGATGAGAAAAGCAGAGTAGCTTTTCATGAAGCGGGGCATGCGGTATGCGGAATGCTAAAGAATGCAGATTCTATTAAAAGGGTATCGATTTTACCCCGGGGTGAATCCCTGGGGTTTACTATACAGAATAACGAAAATGACAAGCGAATTTATACTAAAAATGAATTAATGCTTAAAATAGTAGCATTAATGGGTGGCAGGGCTGCGGAAGAGATAATATTTGGTGAGGCTACTTCAGGGGCAGCTAATGATATAGAGAAAGCTACTGATATTGCCGTAAAAATGGTTGCCGAGCTAGGTATGTCAGAGAAGGGAATATCGAACCGTTCTTACATTCTTAAACAAAACCCCGAGTTTATTTACACCGAAGTAGAAAAAATAATAGGTGATGCATTTGCTCAGTCTAGAGATTTATTGCAAGAAAATCAGGGTTTTTTAAAGGTTCTTGCCGAGTACCTGCTGGAAAAGGAAACAATTGATGCTAATGAAATTCAAAGCATTTACCAGCAGTTTCAGAGGTAATTTTTTCCTATTTATAATGTAAGAGGCCGGATGCCTGATCCAGCCCCTCATGAAGATTCATATAATGTATTTATCTTCTTGTGTGTGAGCTTTTTCGAAGAACTGGTCTTGTATAGTGTGGGCAAATGAATTAAATATCTCTTCCCGATTCGGCACATCATAATGAACTTCATTATATACGCACTTAACCATCTGTTTTACTATTTCCGCGGGTAGCTTATTAACGCCCGGAGCAGGTTTAAACATCAGTAACAGGGGCAGGGGTTCCTGATCTTTAATGGGAAATAAATAGGGAATATTCTGCATTGCCTGGCAACCTAAACGTTCATAGAAACCCACTCGTTTTTCACGGGCTATTCTGTCTTCTTCATCAAGCGCCTGGGCAGGTAATTCAATTTCTAGGAAAATTCCTTGTGATTTTTCCTCCTGCATTTTCTCCAGGCCGGTAAAAAGCATAGAACCGTAGCCTTTCCCCTGTAGACTAGAGTCAATGGCAATATTATCGATAAATAGAAAAGCAGGATCTTCACTAAATACTACCAGGGCAAAACCTATAATCTTATCCAACCCCGCATGTCTGGCTACACATAAGGTGTAAACCCCACCAGTTACCATTTCCTCTATCTGTTGAGGAGATAGCCTTTCTTCTTCTGGAAACAGATCATTGTAGAGTTTCATAGCTACATGATACTCAGGGGAGTTTAAATCAGTTACTTTAGTTATGGTAATAGATTTTGCTTTGTCTGTATTCATGATTATAATTCCTCCTATGCCGTACTATTTTAAATCCATAGTTTTAGTTTAAATATTTAATCCCTGCCCTGCGGTATTTACTTATGTACCAGGATGCTGCACAACATATGATAATAGCCAGGAAGAAACGTGCTATCTGTATTGGGATTACCTGGGCTCCTAATGCCAGCCAGATTAAGGTATCTTCGACCAGAGAATGGCATATAACCAGAAACAGATTAACCAGAAAAATATCCGTCGCTTCTAGCTTACCCTGTCTGGCACTTTCAATAATTATAGCTCCGCCATAAGCGATACCAAGCACCATGCCAGCTAGTAGTGGCAGGTTACCTTCCGGTGGTACTTTTATAATTTTAGTTACTGGGGATAGTACCAAAGTTAATTTATCCAACAGGTTATATTCTTGAAATATTTCTACAATAATCATGATAACTATAAGTATCAGTGCTAACTGTGCCACCAGGGCTAAACTTCCCCTAGCTACTTCCCCGATTATTGATGTTGCAGTCAAGACAATATTCCTCCTATATTATGAGATTAATAATAATTCCTACTAGAAAGGCAAGCGAAATCCTTATTACCAGCAAAGGAATAACCGGGCTGCCAGTCTTCTTATTAACGGCAGTTTCGACAGGTAAATCATGGGCAATCATAATCATAGCACAAATAATAGTAAGCTCCTTCACATCAAAGCCCAGCGGGATAACGGCACCAATCCCTGCATAGGAACTTACTAGACCGGCTAGGACGAGAGGTAAAGCAGCCTCTCCAGGTAACCCTGCTAATTGCATAAGCGGGGTCAGAAGTTTAGAGAGGCCGCTTATTA
>JAQWBP010000079.1 GCA_028706315.1 Syntrophomonadaceae bacterium | reverse complement strand
GCCATGTTTATCTAGCAACGTAATATCCAGCGCTACTCCACGGGAATGATAAGAATAACCTTTATTAGGGTTTATAACAAAGCGCGCATCGGGCATCACTTCCCATAGTTTAAACTGAGCTTCCGGGGGGCGGTAAGCATCCCATATCTTTATCGTGTAGCCATGAGAATTGAATTCTTCCTGGGCCTTTCTAAGCTTTTCTGCCGTTCCTCTCCTAAGATAGGCCTGATTAATATCATAAATTCTCGCGCCATACACATTATTTTTTCCTGCATAAGCCAGTTCAATTTTTATACCAGGTATAACTGCATCAACCACCACCATATCGAAGGGAGAAACCTTTTCCTCTACCGGCAGTTCCCGGGTCCTATTTATTGGATACTCCAACCAGGCTAATATAAATACCAGGCATAACCCAACAACTAAAACTATTACGGTTTTACCCAGGTAACCTTTATCCTTAAGCTTCTGTTTCACTAAGCAACGCCCCCGTAGTTATATTTACTATATTTTCTTCAACTCCCGGGTAAATTACTCGGGGATGCAATGGGGACGGTTCTTGTTGCACTTTTAAAAGTGCAACAAGAACCGTCCCCATTGCATCCCCTGAACGCGTTCCGCTTTTATCAAGTCTGTACCATCCTTTTTTCCGCCCAGGCGACTAGCCGGCTAAAGGGTAAGGTTAGCATTAGATAGAGTGCTGCTACCATAATCCATATTTCAAATGGTCTGAAACTTTGCCCTGCGGCTATCATACCTTTAAAGAGGAGTTCTTGCATAGAAATTACTGATACCATTGACGAATCTTTAAGCATAGAAATAAATACGTTTCCGAGTGGAGGCAGGACCCGGCGCACTGCCTGGGGCAGTACCACATAACGCATACTCTGTCCGGGGGTCATACCAAGTGATAAAGCTGCTTCCCCCTGTCCCCGTTCAATCGATTGAATCCCACCCCTGAATATCTCGGCAATATAGGCACTACAGTTAATCGCCAGCGAGATGATCGCATCAAGGATAACATTAGGGACATATTGAAAAATCTGTGGCAAACCGTAATGAATAAAAAATATCTGGGCCAGCAGCGGGGTACCCCGGATTACATCTATATATATTGCGGTAAACGTTTTTACTGGCTTGATAGTCGAAAGCTTTCCCAGACTTAAAAACAGGCCCATAACAATGCCAATACACACAGAGACGACTGTCAAGGCCAAGGTTAGCCATACACCTGTAAATAAAAAGCCAAAATAATCATAAAATACCTGCACATTTATCTGCATAATACCTGGTTCCTACCTTACTTGAAATTCTAGTTTCTTGCCTTAAAAAACGGGCAAAGGCTATGCCTCTGCCCGGTAATTATTAATTAGGAAAATATTTTGCTACTAATTTATCATATTCTCCACTCTCTTTTATGGCAGACAGACCCTGGTTAATTTTTTCTACCAGTTCAGTATCATCCTGGCGCAAGCCCATGCCAAAATCACATGTAGCAAACGGTGAATTTAATTTAAAGGTCGCATTCGGATTTTTAGTCAAATAATCTACTGCCATCGGGTAATCTATAGCTACAGCATCTACACCTTTGATTTGTAAGTCAGCAATAGCATCAGACATGGTTTTAAACATCTTTAATTTTATTGGAGCCTTTCCTTCACTCTCTAACTTTTTACTGACTTCCTCAAGTGCATAATGAGTGGAGCTGTTTGCCTGTACTCCGGCACTTTTACCCGATAAGTCTTCGGGAGTATCTATTTTCTGGTTGTCCCAGTACATTAATGAATCTCCTGATTTAAAGTACGGATCGGAAAAAGCGATAGATTCTTTTCTTTCATCAGTTATAGTAAGTCCACAGTCAATTACATCTATTTCTTTAGATTGCAAAGCTGGAATCAAGCCGTCAAAGGCAATTACCTTATACTCAGCTTTGAGCCCTACTTCCTTGCAGATAGCATTCATGACATCAATATCAAAACCTACTAGCTCGTTGGATTTTACATCAACCCATTCCATCGGAGGGTAACATCCAGCAGTGCCAATAACAATAGTGTTCTCTTCAGCAGGGGCTTGGCCGTTTTGAGCAGCATCTTGACCTCCACACCCGACTGCAAATAAAGATAGCATAGCCGCAAATATTAATATTACTGCGATGTGTTTTTTCATTAATTTTTCTCTCCCTCAAAAATTTTTCTTTTTATAGGTCGTGCAGTCATAATAAAAATGTAGCCAGTCACCTCCATTATGGTATTTCTTGTATATTCTAATCAAAAGGTGATTTAAAAACCTTTTGCAACACCCTCCAAGGTAGCCTAAAAATCTATATCAAGATCCTTAATTTTTTGATCAGTTACTTGTCCTTCCTTATTCCAGCCCATGAGAAGATAAAATTCTTTTAGCATGAGGTCTAGATTTACAACCGAGCCTTTACATGGTCCTTCCTTAACCGGTTCAGTAAGAAATTTCTCCGGGAGATTATCATCTTTACCTGTGGCACCAAATTTAAAATTAAATAACCTCTCAGTATTCACAATACGATCCCCTATTTCTAACAGCTTGGCACCGGTAAAATCAAACCCGGTAATAGCCGCGACAACCTCAGCTATGATGGTCAGGTCAAAGTCGCCCAGCATACCAAATTCAGGAATTTTACACACACCTAGTGAATCAATTACTGCATTAGCACACATGCAATTTCTTACCATAGCGGCTTTGCCTTCTTCAGAAAACCTGTCGGCAGCTTTAGCAGTACCAAAAGCTTGAAAGGCTTTTTCCGGGTTGTAGCTCCATTCGGGTTTAGCATAAACATAAGTAAAGTCAGCCCCCCGATTTCCTACCGCATAGCCTAGCCCTGAAGCTTTAAATCCCCTGGGGTCCATTATAGTGAGACTCATTCCTTTAACATGGTAAGCGTATTTTTCAGCACCCTTACCAATAATTTGTGCCGCTCTTTTTATCCCCTGACTCAGTGTTTTACCCAGGGGGGTACTCTTATTAGCCATTTGCTTAATTAACTCTTCCATAGCATGGACATTACCCCAGGTAAGTTCTAACCCGCCAGACTCTTCACTAGTGATAATACCCTTTTCATAAAGTTCCATGGCAAAAGCAACGAGGTTACCGGCAGAAATACTATCTATTCCGCAATCGTTACACAAGTTGCAAAGATAAATACTTTCCATGCCGTCAGCATTTCCGCATCTAGGCCCCCATGCTGACAAAGTCTCATACTCAGGCCGATCACCTACAAAGCCTTTATGTCGTCCTTTATCTATTTGTACATCTGCCTTGCAGTGTATAGGGCAGTTATAACATGCTTTGTGTTTGACCACATTATCTTTAAAAGATACTCCGCAGGCAGTATTAGCACCCTCAAAATGAACCTCCTGATAATTTCTGGTAGCCAGTGCGCCCTTCTCTTCGGTCCAGGACAAATCACAAGACGAGCCAACTGTTGTCCAGCTTTCCCAATCAGGTCGACTTTTTAATTTTTCAATATAATCCTTAACCACCACGCGTACTTCGGGTGATTTATTGAGCTGCAGGTTGGACGTTTTCCGCACAGCTATAGCTTTCAGATTTTTGGAACCCATAACACTTCCCATGCCAGTCCGCCCAGCAAAATGCCCATCCCCGGTCATAATACTGCCGATACTAGTTAGATTCTCTCCTGCAGGTCCGATAACTGCTACTTTAGCCCGGGGATCGTTCACCAGTACTTTGATTTGTTTTTCCGTTTCCGCAGTTGTCAGTCCCCATAACTGAGCAGCATCCTCTATTTTAATTTGTTCTCCCTTGATATTAATAAAAACTGGATTTTCTGCCTTACCAGTTATAACTAGTGTCATTATCCCACATGCACGTAATTCAGCTGCCAGCATACCTCCACCGTTAGAAGTGCCGATGAATCCGGTAAGAGGGGAACGTGAAGATATATGTAATCTGCTGGACGTAATCATTCCCGTACCTGTAAGCAGGCCACAAGATAGAATCAGCATGTTTTCAGGCTCCAGGGGCCCGGTATCCTTATCCAGATATTTAAGTAATAAATAATCACTAAGTCCCCTGCCACCCAGATATTTTTCTACAATTTCATGCGGGCAGCGTTTACGAATAATTTCTCTTGTTGATAAATTTATAAATATTAGATCATCCCTGCCACTGACCATAGTTATAACTCCT
>JAQWBP010000041.1 GCA_028706315.1 Syntrophomonadaceae bacterium | reverse complement strand
GCAAGGAGTTTGCTCGGGGCATGGTAAATTACAGTGCCGAGGAGATAAGACTTATAGCTGGTAAGAAAAGCTCTGAAATAGAAAAAGTTCTTGGAGAAAAAGATTACGATGAAGTGATTCACCGCAACAACTTGTGGATCGATGCGAATAATTCCTGAAACAGGTCGTGCGTTTTCCACTGCAAAAAGTTATACGGCGTTAGTTTGAATGCATAAATATTCCGGCGACTACTCTCCGCATGGGAAACACCATCTGCTTGTCTTGCAGCTCCAGGGGTACCGGGTATATTCACATCCGTGTTCAGCGACCTTAATGGTGAACAAAAGCGAACATGAGTTGTGCCCTATGGGTATACCCGCTCGCGACGTCCATGTCGCTCGCCCCCTTCCGCTGCGGCACCTTCGCAGGGTGTTTCGTCCCTAGTGGTGAGTGTAACGAACATCAGTGGTGCCCCAGAGGGTACTACCATGCTCCGTTAACGTCGCTCTCCATATTTATGCGACCTTAATCGTGAGCGAAAGTGAACATCAGTTGTGCCCGGAGGGTGCATTCAAACAGGAAGTTTAGGGGTTTTCCCAGGGAATTAATATATTAAATAAACACTTATTAAAGGAGAGGTGGACAATTAATGGACAGTAACCTACAGGCGACCCTGGCTGAACAGGGGAAAAAGGCTAAGGAGGCAGCCCGTTTTCTGGCTACAGCATCTACTACATTAAAAAATGATGCCCTGCTGGCTATGGCTGATTCGTTAGTTAATAATAGCGCCGAGATTATAAAGGCTAATAAGGTTGATCTGGCTGAGGGAGAGAAAAAGGGATTAACTACAGCCCTGCTGGAAAGGCTAGCCCTTAATGAAGAACGGATCGAGGCTATGGCCGAGGGTTTAAGAGAGATTGCAGCGCTTCCTGATCCAGTTGGTGAAGTTTTAGGTATGACCAGAAGGCCGAATGGGATCGAAGTGGGAAGAATCCGGACTCCTATTGGGGTGATTGGCATCATTTACGAATCCCGACCTAATGTTACTGCTGATGCGGCTGCACTTTGTCTTAAGGCAGGTAATGCAATTTTGTTAAGAGGTGGGGAAGAAGCCCTTAATTCAAATAGAGTTATTGCCAGCACTATTGCTGCGGCCGCAGTTGAAAATGGAATACCGGCAGGTGCCATTCAACTGGTGGATAGTCCTGATCGCGCAGCAGCTGTTATTATGATGAAGATGCACGACTATCTGGATGTCCTTATACCACGGGGAGGAAAAGGACTGAAAAAGGCCGTAATGGAGAATGCCAGTGTTCCGTTTATTATGACTGGTATGGGCAATTGCCACGTATATGTAGATAAGTATGCTGATCTGGCTAAAGCCCAGAAGATCGTTTATAATGCCAAGGTACAGAGACCTTCAGTGTGTAACGCTGCTGAAACTATTCTGGTTCATAAGGAAATAGCGCCTGCTTTTCTGCCTGATATGATTAATGAGCTGCAAAAGGCAGGAGTAGAGATTAGAGGTTGTGCAGAGGCGAGAGAAATAGTAGGTGATATTAAGGCTGCGACTGACCAGGATTGGGATACCGAATACCTTGATCTCATACTGGCAATTAAAGTAGTTGACTCTGTCGAGGAGGCTATCGACCATATTAATAATTACGGTACTGGCCATAGTGAAGCTATAGTTAGTGAAGATTACAGTAATGTACGCCGTTTTATGGCGGCAGTTGATGCAGCAGCAGTATATGCTAACGCTTCTACACGTTTTACTGATGGTAATGTTTTTGGGTTTGGTGCGGAGATGGGTATCAGTACTCAAAAACTCCACGCCCGCGGTCCTATGGGCTTACAGGAACTTACCACCATTAAATTTATTATATATGGTGACGGACAGATAAGAGAGTAATTAAGAATTTTAAAACCCCCTGCTACACGTTGAGTAACAGGGGGTTATCTTATTTAATTATCTCAAAATTATATTGAGCGAGTTTTTCCAGATCTTCAGGTTTTAACGCATACTGGCGATCAAGCAGCTTGCGGTGGGTTTGTGTGCCGCAGAGTTCGGTTGAAAGGTAACGTAAACCATTATCATTGACCATGGTTACAATGCATTTTTTATCCGGGTGTTTTAAGGCCACTTTGCGGGCAGCGGCTACATTACATCCTGATGAGGTACCGCAAAAAATACCTTCTTTTTTGGTTATTTGCTGAGCCATTTCTATGGCCTCCTGGGAGCTTACCAGTACAATACCATCGATGTACTGAAGGTCAAGTATTTCTGGAATCAGGCCGTCAGCTATACCCTGAATTTTGTGCTGGCCTATGCGCCCATCTGCCAAAATCGGTGATTCTTCTGGTTCTGATATATAAACTTTAATGTCCGGATTTTTTTCTTTCAGATAGCGGGCTGTGCCAGTGACAGTACCACCAGTTCCCTGGCACATGATGAAAACATCAATATTGCCAGCAGTCTGCACCCAGATTTCCGGAGCAGTATTTTCCATGTGTGCCTGAACATTTTCTGAACGGTAAAACTGTCCGATTTCAAAGACTTTATCACCATATTTTTGCTTTATTTTTTCTACTTCTTCCAGTACCATATCAACATCAGTTTCTGCTCCCGGGGTTAAAACTAATTCGGCACCATAGGCCTGGATTATTTTTTTCCGTTCTTCACTCATACCTTCAGGCATTACAATGATGACCTGATAACCTTTGGCAGCACCGACCATAGCAGTTGCTATTCCGGTATTACCCGTAGTGCCTTCCAGTAAAATCATGCCTGGCTTAAGTTCGCCTCTTTGTTCTGCTTTTTCAATAATTGCATGGGCAACTCTATCTTTAAGGCTGCCACTGGGGTTAGCATACTCCAGTTTTACGCAGATATCGGCATTAATATCAGCAGAAATTGTATTTAGCCTAATCATTGCAGTCCGTCCTATAGCTTGAAGGACGTTATCAAATATTCTCGCATTAGAGTCTGTAAGTTTAATAATGATTACCCCCCAATAATTAATAATTCTAATAAATATCATAATCTATAGTTAATTTTATTATAGATTATAAAGGCCAATCTTCACCATACTTAATTTCACATATAACTTTTACTTCTTCCCGGGATGGACAACTGGCAAAAAATTCAGGTGGTATACAAGTTTTTTCCTTAAAAATGGCTAGCAACTCCTGAAAAAAAAGTTCCCGGTTGTTTTTATCCTGTAGAGTTAGTCCTCTTAGTTTAAGCTCATCAGTTATGCTATTATTAAGCATAATTTCATAATCTGATAGTCGGATAAAAAAATCTTTCCAGTGTTGTAGTGTTGCCTCCTTTTCCCAATTTATGCCCGGGCAGACAAAATGCCGGCACACTGATTCGCGCTGCTGCTGAGACAGCCTGCAGCCCCTCTCTTTGCTATGAAAGTGGCAGCGATAACTATTGCCCTCTATGGTATTATTCACCGTGATTGAGGCATCTAGTACCGTAATGTCGTCGAGGTTGATAATATATTCAAGCAGATCAGGCTGATTTTTAAGTAGATAGGCAAAATCAGATGGATAGAATACGGGTGAATAGTAACCGCAGCAGCCTTTGTTATCACGTCGCGGGCATGCAGAACATAAATCAACTTCTATGTAGCTGCGCAAACCCTGATTATGAAATATAATATTTACCTCTTTATACATGAATTTCGAATTCCCCCCCTCAGACAATAATAACTCTATTATATTATAAGTATTTTACCAAAAGTCGAAAAGGATATATTAGAGTGGCATTACATTTGCTTTTTAATTTTTATCAGGGTATTATGTACCTTAGATTTCGAACGGGTGTGGGTATAGGATTTAGTAATGCCCACCGTAGTCTAAAAATATCTTGCTTATAACAGGATACAATAAGGTGATTATTATGGAAAGAACAGATAAGTCTTCATTTGGCATTTTAGGTGGTACTTTTGATCCGATACATTACGGACATTTAATAGCGGCTGAATATGCTAGATGTGAATTTAATCTGACCAGGGTAATATTTATGCCGGCTGCACGTCCGCCTCATAAACAGCTGGAATATGTACTGGCCGAAGAGCATCGCTATAAGATGGTAGAACTAGCCATAAAAAATAACCCTGCTTTTGAGGTATCATCTCTAGAGATGGATAGAGAGGGTTATTCGTATACAGTTGATACTATTGAGTATTTTCTAAAAAATTGCCCAGAACAGGAGATTTATTTTATAATGGGGGCTGATTCGCTTTTATTCATGGATACCTGGAAAGAATACGAGCGACTGGCTACCTTATGCAAGTTTGTTGTTGTAACCCGCCCCGGATATATCCTGGATAAAAGTGATAAACGGTTACAACACTTACCATCAGGCTTGTGGAACAATATACGAGGACTCCAGATACCAGGCTTAGATATTTCCTCGAGTGATATTAGAAAAAGGGCCGCAGAAGGCCGGCCGATTAAATACCTTCTACCTCCCGGGGTAGAAGAATATATCGATTATCATTATTTATACCGGGAGGAGGGAACTGGATATGATAAGTGATGCAGAAGCGCTGGATATTATTAAATTCAAGCTCTCCAAGAACCGGTTTAACCATTCAGTCCAGGTTGCTGAGATGGCTCGTCAAATGGCAGAAACTTGCGGTGTTGATGTTGATAAGGCTTATTTAACCGGCTTACTGCACGATTATGCTAAGGGTATATCAAGCCAAGAGTTAATTAATATTGCCGGTGAAAATAACTTAATAGAAAACGAAGTTGATGCTTTAATTCCTGATTTGCTACATGCCCCGGTGGGAGCATTACTTTTACAGCAGGAACTAGGTGTAGCAGATACAGAAATACTCCAGGCGGTAAAATACCATACAACTGGTTCAACCTTCATGACTACTCTGGATAAAATTATCTATCTGGCAGATATGATTGAACCGGGGAGAGATTTCCCAGGCATAGAAAGGCTTAGATGTCTGGCATTAAGGGATTTTGATACAGGAATGCTTTTTGGCCTTGAGTCTACTATAAGATATTGTTTAGACCAGGCTAGACTCCTGCATCCCCGGACGGTAGCAGCCAGAAATCATTTTTTACAGTTACTAAAGGTGTAAAGGCCCCGTATAAAGGTGTATAATTTAACTAGAGGGGATAATATATCTTCTTTATTTACCTACCCTTGTTGGACATGCCTTTTAAAATAATGATTAGGAGGGTTGTGATTGATTTCAGACAACAAAATGGTTCAACTTATCGCCGATGCGTGTTTGGAAGAGAAAGCAATCGATATGGTGGCTTTAGATGTTAATAAACTGACTGTAGTAGCAGACTATTTTGTTATTGCAAGTGGCAGAAACATGATGCAAGTCAAAAGCATTGTCGACCATGTTGAGGAAAAATTGAGGGATTATGATATCATACCGGCCCGCCGCGAAGGGCATACACAGGGGGTATGGGTGGTACTTGATTTTAATTCGGTTATCCTTCACGTTTTCCGTGAAGAAGAAAGAGATTATTATAATCTAGAAAATCTCTGGGGAGATGCCCGAGAAATAGCCATAGTAGGTAATGATTAAATACTAATGCCCCGCTCTAAAACAGCGGGGCATTACTTTTTTGAAGATTATATTTTTCCATGGACAGCATTTCTTCTTTAACTCTAATACCGCCTTCAGAAGTAAAGCCACCCAAACCGTTCTGAGCCACTACTCTATGGCAGGGGATAATAAGGGGGAGAGGGTTGCGCCGCATAGCTTGTCCTACTGCCCGTGCCGCACGAGGATTACTTGTTGCCGCTGCCACTTCTGAGTAGGTCCGGGTAGTTCCATAAGGAATAGTATAGACATATTCCAGCACTTTCCTGGAATAATCCGGTTGTGCGCTGAGATCTAGTTCTACATCCCAGTGATTAATTATTACGCCCTCATAGTATTTTCTTATCTGAGTTATTACCGCTATAGAGTAGTCGTCCATAGTAACAAACCGGGTTGGCCGCCCGGTTTGTTGTAAATTATATAAAAATATGTTCAAGGGAGACAGGGTGGGCAAAACCGTCGCGCTTATGGTCCGTTTTTCACCAAGTATGGCGGCCCAGCCCCGGGGGGTGTAAAATACATACCAACACATATATTGGTAACCTTTCTATTTAACCACTATATTAACCAGTTTCTTAGGAACAACTATAATTTTTACGATTTCTTTACCTTTTGTCAATTCATTAACTTTACTGCTTTTCAGTGAAAGTTGTTGTAATTCATCGTCAGAGGCATTGGCCGGCACAGTAATTCGATCTTTTACCTTGCCACTTATCTGGACAACGATTTCTATTTCGTCCTGAACCAAAGCTGCGGCATCAAATATAGGCCATGCCTGGCTATGAATGCTATCTGTATTACCGGTAGCATGCCATAATTCTTCACATATATGGGGTGAAAAAGGGCTTAACAGCAGCAATAACGCATCGATAGTTTCTTTTACTACCCGATAATCTTGTTGCTGATGTTCTTTATATTGAGATAAAGTATTAGCAAGTTCCATTATGGCGCTGATAGCTGTATTAAAGTTAAACCGTTGTTCAATATCTTCACTTACTTTTTTAATAGTTGCATGGGTTTTGTAGCGCAGGTTTTTAGTCTCAGCATCCAGATTGCCAGCATCTGGGGCACCAACATTTTTAATTAAATCGGCATAATCAGTAATCAGGCGCCATATCCGGTTCAGGAAACGATAGGCTCCTTCAACTCCCTTATCGTTCCATTCCAAATCGCGTTCTGGTGGTGAGGCGAAAAGGATAAACAACCTGGCCGTGTCAGCACCGTAAGTATTAATAATTTCTTCCGGGCTCACTATATTGCCTTTTGATTTTGACATTTTGGTTCCTTCTTTAAGTACCATGCCCTGGGTTAACAGATTAGTAAATGGTTCCTGACAGGATACCATGTCAATGTCATGCAAAAATTTAGTAAAGAAACGGGAATACATAAGGTGTAAAATTGCATGCTCTACTCCGCCTATATACTGGTCAACTGGCATCCAGTAGTCGACATCTTCGCGCCGGAAAGGAATATCTTTGGCATCAGGGCTGCAATAACGGTTGAAATACCAGGATGAACATACAAAAGTATCCATGGTATCAGTTTCTCTTCTAGCTTCTTTACCACAGTTGGGACAAGTGGTCTGATAAAAACTTTCGACATATTTAAGCGGCGATTCACCTGATGGTCTAAATGCAACATCTTCAGGCAGCAAGACGGGTAGATCTTTCTCGGGAACAGGTACTGCACCACAATTTTCGCAATAAACAATAGGAATTGGTGCTCCCCAGTAGCGTTGCCGGGATATTAACCAATCGCGCAGGCGGTAATTAATCGTTCCTGTGCCGATTTTATTTTTTTCCATATAGGCAATGATTTGTTTCTGGCCTTCTTCAACACTTAAACCGTCAAAAGGACCAGAGTTGACCATCTTACCATCGCCAGTATAAGATTCAGTCATTTTATCACCATCAGCAGGTGAATTTTCACTTTTTATTACAACTTTTACCGGCAGGTTATACTTCCTGGCAAAGTCGAAGTCCCTTTCATCATGAGCAGGAACAGCCATAACTGCGCCAGTACCATAATCCATAAGCACGTAATTAGCAATCCAAATAGGAATCTTTGTACCATTCATGGGGTTAATGGCATAAGCTCCGGTAAAAATACCTTCTTTTTCAGTTTCAGTTGAAGTACGGGCAATGTCGCTTTGCATTTTTATGCGGCGGATAAATTCCTTTACTTCAGCTTCCTGGGGCTTACCAGCTGATACCTTTGCTACCAGAGGATGTTCAGGTGCTAAAACCATATAAGTTACACCGTAGACGGTATCAGAACGAGTAGTGAAGACATTGACAACCTCGTCAGTACCATCAATTGCCATAGAAAATTCGCAACCCTCACTACGTCCTATCCAGTTCTTCTGCATAGTTTTAACTTTTTCTGGCCAACCAGGTAAAAGTTCCAGGTCATCTAAAAGCCGCTGAGCATAATCAGTAATTTTGAAAAACCATTGTTCCAGTTCTTTCTTATCCACCTGGGAGTCACACCGCTCACAGGCTCCATCTACAACTTGCTCATTAGCTAGAACAGTCTGGCAAGATGGACACCAGTTAACAGCAGAATTCTTTTTATAGGCCAGGTTATGCTCATATAATTTTAAAAACATCCATTGGGTAAATTTATAGTAGTCAGGTTTGGATGTAGTGATTTCACGATCCCAGTCATAGCTTAAACCTAAAGTTTTCAGCTGTGCTCTCATCGTGTCTATATTGGAACCTGTCCATCGGGCAGGAGGGACGCTGTTCTTTATGGCCGCATTTTCAGCTGGCAGGCCAAAAGAGTCCCAACCCATAGGGTGAATAACGTTAAAACCGGTCATAGCTTTAAAGCGAGCTACTACGTCCCCAATAGCATAATTACGTACATGGCCCATGTGAAGTTTACCCGAAGGATAAGGGAACATTTCTAAGTTATAATATTTTGGTTTTTTGGGATCTTCAACTACTTTGTAATAGTTGTGCTCCTCCCAGTAATTTTGCCATTTGGCTTCAATGGATTTAAAGTCATATTTGTTATCCATAATAGCCTCCTTTGTGAATATCAAACTTCCATAACTCAAAAAAGTTATGGGGCAGAAAAACAAAAAACTCTCATCCCTGTACAGGGACGAGAGTAAATCCCGCGGTACCACCCTTTTTGACATAAATACAAAAATGGTGGAGCTAGTGGGATTCGAACCCACGACCTCTTGAATGCCATTCAAGCGCGCTCCCAACTGCGCCATAGCCCCACGTCATTGTCCACTTGGGATTTTTAACGGAATTACCGTCACAGGCTACTGATTCACCTGTGAAGCTCACCGGCGAGTTCAACCAGACTTATACCGTCTTTCACCAACCAACGGCTCTCTGCAAAGCCAGTTTACTACTCCGGTTCGTCGCCTACTATTCAATTGACAATAGAAATTATATGATAATTGTTGGATAAAGTCAACTCTATCAATGGATTTTGTTGAGGTCAACATGCAAACTATTATGAAACTAAATTTTATCGCTGCTAAATTAATCAATAAATAAGGAATTTAATAGTAAACCTTGGAGGATAGTACCATAATAAGGAGAATTATACTAGTGGAGGGGTGGGGGATGTGGAATCTTGACAAACGTCTTACTGCATGTCTGCTAGTTATCTTAATAATAGTCTTTTGCCTGGGGGTAAAGTACGAAAATATAAAAAACGAGCGGCAGGGCCAGGAAGATTTGGTAGATGTGAATTTATCCGGTGATGTTATCGATTTATCTCAACCAGCAGTGTCGGAGCAAAACCAGGAAATACAAGTTTATGTAGCCGGCCAGGTAAATAATCCCGGGGTTTATAAGCTGGCTGAAGGTGCTCGTGTATATGAGGCAGTGAGCATGGCTGGTGGTACTCTGGATGATGCAGATCTTATTGCTATTAGTATGGCACGTGAGTTGGTTGATGGCGAAACTATCTTTGTTCCTTTAATAGGAGAGGTACCACCAGCCGGAAATATTATTACTACTAATAATGCTAATATTGCTAATCCATCTTCGAATTCTGCCCGGCTAAACATAAATACGGCTGCTGCTAGTGAAATGGCTGACAGGCTAAACGGAATAGGGCTAGTGTTAGCCCAGAGGATAGTTGAGTACAGGACTACAAACGGGCCTTTTAAAACTATTGAAGATATAAAAAATGTTAGTGGTATAGGTGATAAAAAATTCGAAGGCATTAAAAACGATATTTGTGTACGGTGAAGTGACACGTAATAATACTTGATTTCGCTGCAAAAAGTTATACGGCGTTAGTTTGAATGTACCAGCAGGGGAATCATATTTTAACTATAAAGTTTGTGGGGTTTTCCTACAGGATACTTTGGTGAGGATATCGATATGTTATTCTCATGGTTTCAGATATTTATATTTCTGGCAGCCGGGATACTACTTGCCCGGTTTGAGTTATGGTACCTGATGCTGCCAATTTTTATATACAGTTTAATCGGGAAAAAGTATGCCCGCCATACGCTCATCGCTAGTTTAATATTACTGGCCGGATTTATTTATTATAACTATTTTATGCTTGAGCCTCCGGCTCAGCTCACCCATTACCAGAATGCATCAGTAAGCGGAATAGTTAAGACATATCCAGGGTATGATGGTGTCCGCTCCAAGTTCATTTTGGAGGTTGAACATAGTAATCCTTACCAGCAGAATATTATGGTTTTTTGTAATTTTGCTCCTGAGGTCAATAAAGGGGATAATGTTAGGATTTATGGTACCCTAAAACCACCGGAGCAGCCGGGTAATCCGGGGGAATTTGATTATAAGGCCTATCTGGCTCTAGACAAAATATACTATACTCTTTCAGTGAAAAAGGAATCGGATCTCAAGGTACTAGTAAGGCAGGAAGGGGTTCAGGGCTGGATAAACTCCTACCGTCTGCAGGGAGAAAAAACTATTCACAATTTTCTTCCGGAGGAAGAAGCGTCAATTCTATTAGGTATGCTGATAGGAAAAAAAGAGGGTATAGACCCTGAACAATACAGTGATTTTCAAAAGACTGGCATAGTTCATATTTTTGCAGTATCAGGTCTGCATGTTGGCTATATATTGCTGCTTGCGGCTGGAATATCTGCGCTACTAGGTTTCTCCCAGCGCTTAAAGTTTTTTTTTGGCATCTTTTTCCTACTTTTATATGGCACCCTGGTAGGGTGGCCTATATCGGTAGTACGTGCATCCATTATGGCAGCTACCGGGCTTTTTGCTTACTATATAGGCCGGGATAACCAGCTAATTAATAGCCTGGGCCTGGCCGGCATTATCATCTTGTTGCTAGACCCTTATGCACTTTTTAAAATATCCTTCCAGCTTTCATTTCTTGCCACCTGGGGCCTGGTATATTTGTACCCCCTTATCAAAAGTCGGATGAGCTACGATAATACACTCTGGGATATAGTCCTAATTCCCTTGTGTGCACAAATAGCTGTAATGCCTTTTATTGCCTATTATTTTAATCTATTTACACCAGTGGCCCTTTTTAGCAATATACTCATCAGTTACCTGGCAGGTATACCAGTAATTCTTGGGTTCTTGTGCCTGATTTTTTCCGGTATGCTACCTTTCATTAGTAATATCCTCTTATATCCAGGCGGATTTATTATTGAAATTATCATTACTCTGACTAATTTTTTTAAGAGTTTTCCTGCCAGTTATCTATGGGTAGCTACACCAGGTTTGCTGGTGGTGCTGATGTATTATGCAGGTTTAATACTAGTGATAATAGGGCTAAAAAGTTCGGAAAGTAAATATTTTACGGGTTCAGGCATAATGTTGATTTCACTATTTATCGCTATTTTGTGTCTGCCTGCCGGAATATACAACCGAGGAGTTTTAGAAGTAGTATTTATAGATGTGGGGCAGGGAGATAGCACACTGCTAAAAACCCCGGGAGGCAAGTTCCTGCTTATTGATGGTGGAGGCAGTGATTTTTACGACGTGGGGACTAGAAAGCTGTTGCCTTATCTGCATCACCGGGGTATACGTGAACTATTTATGGTAATTAATACTCATCCTGATACTGATCATCTCCAGGGACTGGAAAAAGTAGTTGCAGAGCTCCCGGTTAAATGTATTAGTCTGCCTGCCAGTCTTGTGGGAGCTGATGAATACTCTAACCTTAAACAAGCCGCACAGGGGAGAAATATTCCCTTAGTACCTTTACAGAGCGGTCATGAGTTAAATATAGAAAAAGGATTGGAAATGCGGGTTATATATCCTGACGCTGATAAATATGCGGGCAGGGATTATAATGAGCAGTCTCTGGTCTTAGATACCCGCATGGGTAATTTTTCGATTCTTCTTACCGGTGACGCTACCACGGAAAGTTTACAGAAAATATTAAACTCAAGGACTGTTAAGCCGGTAACCATTGTAAAAGTACCGCATCATGGGAGCAAAGGCTCACTGCTCCCAGAATTTTATGAAAAGGCCAACCCTTTATATGCAGTTATCTCTTCTGGCAAAAATAATCCTTTTGGACACCCACACCAGTCAGTCCTGGATATGCTGGAGCAGAACCAGATCAAAATACTCAGAACTGATCTGCAAGGAGCAATTACAGTTGAGACTGATGGAAAGGGCTTAAAGGTTAACTCGTTTTCTAACCCGGAGTAGGGATTTTTCTGACTGGTACTTTACTTCCTGGGCATCAAAACTTTTTACCTGTCCATCGAGCACCAGAATTTGCCCGTCTACAATGGTACTATATACATCACTTGCCTGGGCCTGGTAGACAAGGTGGGCATAAGGACTGGCTCCGGTGTTGGGACGGGTGTGCCAGTTGTCCAGGTTGACTATTACTACATCAGCTTTTTTACCTGTTTCCAGGCTGCCAATCTCATGTTCCAAACCCATCGCCATTGCACCACCCAGAGTAGCCATTTCGAAAACTTGTGGGGCAGGCATACTGGTAGGTCCAGTAAATGGCTTATGAATTAACGCTGCCAGGCGCATCTCCACAAAAATACTGAGGTTATTATTACAAGGAGCTCCATCAGCTCCCAAAGAAACGCTGGCACCTCTACCAAGTAATCCGGGAATATCAGCGATGCCTGATGCCAGTTTAAGATTAGAACCCGGGCAATGCACAATATTAGTTTGACTTTGGGTCAGAACTTGTTTTTCATCATCATTCAAGTGAATACAGTGGGCCAGGATTAAATGCTTATTGCACAACCCTAGACTATCCAGGTAAAGGACATTACGCATACCTCTTTCTGCTTCTACAATCAGGGTTTCATTACGGTTTTCAGAGGCATGGGTATGCACAGGTATGTCGTATTGCTCCGATAATTTACGGATTTCTCTTAATAATTCATCAGTGCAGGATACAGCAAAGCGGGGACAGAAGGCATAACGAATACGGTTATTCTCCTTGCCCTGCCACTGGTTTATTAGCTCAAGGCTCTCTCTTATGGAGTTTTCCGTAGAGTCTTGCAGGCTTTTCGGGATATTATTGCCATGATCCATCATACATTTCCCGCCCAGGTACCTGATACCTGCTTTTTGGACTGCTGCAAAGACGGAATTGCTATGATGAACAGTTGCCATATCAATTATAGATGTAGTTCCGCCGGTTAGCAGTTCGGCACAACCCAGCAGTGAGGAATAGTATAAAGATTCCTGATCATGCCCGCCTTCCAGAGGCCAGATGCGCTCTTTTAGCCAATCGAGTAGTTCCAGATCATCAGCCATGCCGCGAAAAAGTGCCTGGCACAGATGAACATGGGTTTGTATAAGGCCAGGAATTACAAGTTTATCACTGGCATCAATAATCTGGTCTGCCACTTCTCCACTTAGTTGTCCTATTTTAATTATTCGATCACCATCGATTAACAAATCGCCTTTGATGATATCTCGATTACTATTCATAGTAACTAGAGTACCGTTTTTTATAAGGATAGACATTTTATAGCCTTCTCTCCTTAGTCTTATTAAACAGTGCGTTAACCGATAAAACTTCCAGGTTAACGCCGCACAACTTATGGTAAAAACTACTAAAGCATTCTTGAACATTGAAAACTCGTTGGATTTGAAAATATTTCCTTATACCATTTAAACATAATTTTATGGTTTTTTCATCCATAAGTAATATCAGCTTTTTCAAATAGTATATAGATTAACACCTGCAATTAGTATTATCCATTAAAACTAACGCCGTATAACTTTTTGCAGTGAAACAATTTATATGAATAACCGGAACAGAACCCGGAGATAAGGGAAATATTACCTTGGCTTGGGTCATAATATTACGCCTCTTTTAATCATAATTTTAGCAAGTAGGGGGCGATTAATATTTACAAAAACGAAATGCTTGACCACAGTGTCGGCATACTTCTTGTCAAGCTATCATTCCCGGCTATGGCCGGAATGATCTTATATTCTCTTTTAAATCTAGTGGATGTATTTTTTATTGCTCGCCTAGGTCCGGAAGCCCTCGCAGTTATGACCATATCCATACCTGTTCAGGTACTTGTTACCTCAATGGCGTCTGCAACTGGAGTGGGGGTAACCTCACTCATTGCAAGAAGACTTGGTGCCGGGGATATTAAGGATGCTGATAATACGGCCTGGCATGGGATATTTATCAGCATTTTTTATGGCATTATTTTTGTTTTTCTGGGTATTAAGTATATTGACGAACTCTTAATACTGTTTGGCTGTACTCCGGAAACATTTGTAATGGCAAAAAGTTATTTGCGCATCATACTGGCAGGATGTATTTTTACGTTTATTCCGATAATGCTGGGAAGTATTATTCAGGGCGAAGGTAACACTTTTTTGCCCATATTAGTAGCGCTCATTGGTATATCCTTAAATGTAATTTTTGATCCCATCTTTATGTTTGGCCTGGGGCCCATTGAGGGCAGGGGACTCGACGGAGCCGCAATTGCTTCGGTTCTGGCGCAAATATTAAGTAGTTTGCTGTTAATCGTAATTGTGCTGAAAAGGCGGGTATTTCTAACCTGGTCAATTACTAATTTCCGGCCAGGCTTAAAAGTCTTATCTGGCATATATAAAGTAGGGTTTCCGGCCATAATTATGGAAATAACAGGTGTAATTATCATGGCTTTTCTAAACCGGGTCTTGGGAGGATACAGTTATACGGCCGTAGCTGTACTTGGTATATTCTTGCGTATTCGTTCATTAACTTTAATGCCGGTATTAGGTTTGACCCAGGGTACTATGCCTATTACAGGATTTGCCTACGGAGCTGGTAATTTAGACCGGGTGAAAGAGGCTATTATTAAATCAGTAGCTCTTTCACTTTTGTTTACCGGTGCGGCATGGTTTATAGTTCAGTATTACCCTCTTATGGTAATAGATCTTTTCTCCAATGATCCGACCCTCACGGTTATGGGAGTCACCTGTCTGCGACTGGCGACTATATTTCTTCCTTTGCTGGGGCCCATACTAATCTTGTATACAGCTTTTCAAGCCCTGGGCAAGGGCACAACTGCCATGTGCCTTTCGGTACTGCGCCAGCTGGGGCTTTTCCTGCCCCTTATTATTATACTTCCCCAGTATTTTAGTATTAACGGGGTCTGGCTGGCCTTTTCGGTATCGGAGCTGTTATCAGGTTTGCTGGCAGCAATATTCTTTTTAAGGTTATGGCGCCAGCTTCAAGTAAAAAGAAGACTACCGGTAATTATGCTCTTACATCGAGGCTACGCATTTAAACGTTTTCTCACCTGGCTCAAATGGCAATAATTTAAAACTGTCCGGCACTTTGGTTAAGTTATTTATAGAAAAATACCTTACCATTTTCCTGCTGATATTTAAGCAAGTCTTTTTTATATAAATAAGAAATCATAGCTCCGGTGGTGGAGAGGAGAAAGTAATATTCTTTAAAGTCAGGGGTTAAGTCTTGCAGGATAATAATCTCCTCCAGTAGTTCTTCTCGGCTTTTAGGTTGTTCTAACAAGTCCAGCACCAGGGAAAGATATTTCTCCAGGTTCTCCCGGTTAAGCTCCACTAGGGAGCGTATTTCCTCAAGCTGGTATATCCGGGCAGCATGGGCTACCACAAAATGGCCATAGTCCAGCTGGGAGATATTATCCAGGGTTTTAAATTGCGTTTCAATATCATAGAGAAAAGGAAAAGAATACTTATCAATTATTTCCTCACTAAAAAGGGCATCTCCCAGAAAACATACCTGGTCGCGGGTAGCAATTCCAATCTGACCAGCTGCATGTCCTGCCAGGGGTATTATTGCAAATTTTTCATCATTAATTTTCATTTCTCCGGGTACTAGTTCTATATCAACTGTAAAGTTCTTATTTTTGGTAAAATGGCGGGATAGTTCACTGATGGGATTACCGCCATAAAGGTAGAGAGGAAAAAGATAATCGTTTTCCATAAAGAGCTTGGCTGTCGGGGAAGCATGAAAAATACTGCCGGGATAGTTTTCACATATAAACAGGTTGCCACCTGAATGATCAACATGTTCGTGGGTGTTTAGGACATATTTAATATTCATTTTATTCTCATTAAGAGTTGCGCAGATTTTACGTGCCTGCTGGTTATTATCCCCGGTATCAATTAAAAGGGTATATCTGTCTTTGAACTGGAAAACTCCGATATTAGTTGAACCAGGGATGTAATAAGTATTGCCATTAACTTTAGTAAGTTCCACGGGCTAGTCCTCCAGTACTTAAAGATATTTTATTATATCAAATGCTAGCCTAGGTTTTGCAAGGTGTCAAAGTTTGGGTATAAAGCCTGGTCAAACTACTGCTATAATATATACAAAGTTGATTGTAAGTTTTATATAGTTAAGTGTTTAAGGGGTATTGTTATGAACGACAGCCAAATATTTTTTATATGGGGTCAAGAGTCATTTTTAATCGACCGGGAAATAAAAAAAATTATCAGCAAGATTAAACAGACCTCCGGAGAGGAGCCTGAAGTTTTATATCTGGATGCAGATGAGTTGTCACCGATGGAATTAATGGAACAGCTAGAGTTTAGCCCGCTTTTTGCTCTGCAAAGGGTAGTTATTATTAACCGGCCTGCATGGTTGGCTAAATCGAGACGTAAATCGAGCCGCACAGAAGATATAAGTAAAATACTAGGCGATTATATACAAAGGGATAATGGTGCGCAGGTATTGATAATTACCGCTGATGAACATGCGGCTAATAATCGCCTGGTGAAAATGCTAGATAAAAATGCCCAGGTATTAAATATAAAAGCATTGACAGGTAAGTCCTTAAAAGATTGGATAAAAGAAGAGTTTGCCAGTAGAAATTGTACTGTGGCTCCTGAAGGAGTTAATTTACTAGCTAGCAGCGGGCAGGATATGCACTATTTACTAAATTTAATTGAAAAAATTAGCCTGGCTACCCGGGATGAAACCGTAGATATAAATGAAATTGAAACTCAGCTTAATAGCAAGGAAGAAATAAAAGTATTTAAGCTTACCGATGGTCTGCTCAGGAGGGACGCTAAAATTTCCTTTGCCGCTTTTTATAAGCTTTTAGACCAGGGAGACCATCCAATTTTTTTCCTTTACATGATTGTCAGGCAGTTTATGCAATTGGGTAAAGTGAAATATTATATGGAGAAAGGCTATCATAAGGCACAAATTATTGAAGAGACCGGGATTAAAGAGTTTGCTTTGCGGGGGGTTATGAATAATGCCCGCAATTTTACCTGGAAAGAACTGCAGCGTCTATTCAGGTTATTTCTCGAGGCAGATGTTAGTTTCAAGACGACCGGTCAGGATCCCAGGATGGTCATAGAAATGCTAATCATAGAAATTTGCTCACGACCGGCAAATTAGCATATCTACTGCAAAAAGTTATACGGCGTTAGTTTGAATGTACCCGCAGGGCACAACTGATGTTCGCATAGCTCACAATTAAAGATGTACCCGCAGGGCACAACTGATGTTCGCTATAGCTCGCCACTAAGGAAACATAAATATTCCGGCTCCACTCTCCGCAA
>JAQWBP010000078.1:2913-4242 GCA_028706315.1 Syntrophomonadaceae bacterium | reverse complement strand
TTTCTTAATAGTAACCAGCGGTATCGGCAAAACGGAGTATTTGATGCTGCCTATTATGTAGAACAGGCTCAGGCTTTAGAAAACGCTGGCTATGGTACTAAAACAGATAAAAACGGCAATAAAATTTATGCGGATTTATTAATAGAAATTATCAAACAATATAACTTGCAGCTTATCGATTATAAAGTACAAAGCTGAACATGAAATACTTTGTTTAAGCCAACATAAAATTCCCAAAAGCTGACGGAATTGCCTGGGCAATAATTGCCAGGTTTTTTATTTCTATCTTACCGGTATGTAAATACATGGTAATATAAATAGAACAGTAAAACATTAAAAATTGCGGAGGAAAAGAATGAAATACTTGGTAATCGGAGCCGGAGGTACAGGTGGAAGTATCGGAGGATTTATGACAGAAGCCGGTAAAGATGTAACAGTAATCGCAAGAGGAAAACATCTAGCGGCGATTCAAAAAAACGGTTTGAAGATGGAGACTACATGTAAAGGAAACTATACTATCTGTCCTATGAAGGCTTGGGATATGGAGCACTACCTCGAACAGCCGGATGTAATATTCAACTGTGTGAAAGGATATTCCCTGGAGGATACCATTCCTTTTATCAAAAGAGTAGCTCATAAAGATACTGTAGTAATACCAATACTAAATATCTACGGCACTGGGGGAAGTATGCAGGAACTGCTGCCGGATTTATTGGTGACAGATGGATGTATTTATATAGCTGCAGAGATTAAAGAGCCCGGCACCATCCTGCAAACAGGGGATATTTTTCGGGTGGTATACGGAGTGAGAAAACCGGAAGAATACCGACCTGTTCTTGAACAAGTGGCTTCAGATCTTAAGGACAGCGGTATCACAGGTATAGTATCGGATAACATCAGGAGAGATGCACTGCAGAAATTCTCCTATGTGTCTCCTATGGCTGCCTGTGGCGTATACTATGATATTAATGCTGGAGCAGCCCAGCAGAAAGGAAAAGTAAGGGATACGTTTATTACGCTGATGCGTGAGATTGATGCATTGGCCCAGGCTATGCAAATATACTTTGCTGTAGATATCGTGGAAACCAATCTGAAAATCCTGGACAATCTTTCACCCATAGCTTCTACTTCCATGCAGAGGGATTTAAAACAGGGTAAGAATTCCGAGATAGACGGTCTCATTTTTGAAGTAGTGCGCTTAGGCAGACAATATGGTGTGCATGTACCTACTTACGAAATGATTGCAGAAAAATTTGGATTTACACAACATATACAAAATAGGCTATAAAACGCTTTAAGCTTTCCATCAATATCAACTCCAGAATTATT
>JAQWBP010000078.1:0-2813 GCA_028706315.1 Syntrophomonadaceae bacterium | reverse complement strand
AACCATGTATGGGTATGAAAGGAGCAGCTATTATTAAAACGCTTGTGATCACTGAAAAACCTAGTGTAGCGATAGATATATCAAAAGTTCTGGGGGGATTTTCCCGTCATGACGGATACCTGGAAAGTTCCTATATGATCATCACCTGGGCAGTCGGACATCTGGTGGAATTAGCCATGCCACAGGACTATGATCCGGCGCTGGCGAAATGGAAGATAGACTCTTTGCCCATTATACCCAAACAGTTTAAACTGCTTTCAAGAAAATCCACAGAGAAGCAATTGAATATCATTAAATCGTTAATTACCCGCACAGATGTAGAAAATCTTATTAACGCCTGTGACCCGGCTCGCGAGGGCGAACTTATTTACATATATATCATCAAATACCTGAATTGTAAAAAGCCTTATAAACGCCTGTGGTTATCTGAAACGACAGATGAAGCAATAAAACATGCCTTTGCTAATCTGCGCAGCAGTAGAGAAGTAGTGAATTTAGCAAAAGCAGCCATATCCAGGAGTCAATCGGATTGGCTCATCGGCCTTAATGCCACCCGGGGATTCACTATCCAAAACGACGAAAAACTAACCGTAGGCAGAGTACAAACCCCAACCTTAGCATTAATCGTAAATCGAGAAAGAGAAATCGAAAATTTTACGCCTGAACCCTATTGGGAATTACTGGCGCATTTTAATACCGGCACTGAAATCTATAGTGGTAAATGGTTTAAAGGTAAAAAGAATCGATTTGTCAATGAGGCAGAAGTCCAATCCATACAAAATAAACTGATCCCAGGTACAACTGCCACCGTAACCAAAGTTGAACAAAAAGAATTTCAGGAACTACCTCCACAATTGTTCAGCCTTAATGACCTACAAAAAGAGGCTAATAAAAAATTCAGCCTTACAGCCGAACAGACATTAAATATTGTCCAAAAGCTTTATGAAGCGAAATTATTAACTTATCCCAGAACCGACAGCAGACACTTAACCAAAGCTATGGCCAAAACCATACCTAATCGATTAAAAGCCTTGCATAAGAGCAGTTTAAGTACATGGGCAGAGAAAATAACAACCATCCCTACGGATAAGCGTTATGTCGATGATACGAAAGTATCTGACCATACGGCAATCATCATAACTGATACAATACCACAGCCAAAAGCTATGCCGGAAGGTGAACGAAATATTTATCTGCTCGTTGCTCGCCGACTCATCAGTATATTCTACCCGCCCCATAAAACCTTAAAAACCAGTGTGGTAACAACCATAGAGAGCGAGACCTTCCTCTCTAAAGGTAAAGCGGTGGTAGAGCAAGGATGGAAAGCAATTTATCTAACTGATGATGATAAGAATGATTCCGTAATGCCCGTTTTGACAAAGGGACAAAATGTAGTTTTGGAAAAAACAGAAGTCGCCACCAAAGAAACCAACCCACCCAAAAGGCTCAATGACGCCGATTTATTATCTGCTATGGAGAATGCCGGCAAGCATATAGACGACGAAGCCCTGCGTGACGCCATGAAAGGCAAAGGTTTAGGCACTCCAGCTACCAGAGCTGCTATAATTGAAAAGTTAATCAAGGTCAAATATATAGAAAGACATAAGAAAACACTGGTTCCTACTGACAAGGGAAAACACCTCATCGATATCGTGCCAGCTATACTGAAAGATCCTGCCTTAACCGGTGAATGGGAAAAAAAGCTGCTGGATATAGAACAGGGTAACTACAACAGTGCTGCATTCATGACCGAAATCAAACAACTGACAACAGATATCATTAACGAAGCGAAATCCCGCAAACGGATTTACAAAACCAAACCAATCGCACCAGAAGACGTGTTGGGAACTTGTCCAATATGCGGCCAGCCCGTAATAGAAAGTAAGAAAGGTTATGGCTGCTCAGCTTGGCGAGGGGGATGCAAATTCACTATCTGGAAAGAAATCGCAGGCAAAAAGATCAGCAGAACACAGGCTGAGAAATTATTGAAAAATGGTAAATCTGATTTAATCAAAGGGTTTAAATCCAAGAAAGGCAAAGATTTTGATGCTTATTTGAAACTTGTAGGTGCCAGAACATTCTTTGAATTTCCCGCGAAAGTTTAACTCATAGTTTCTCTAATTATTTCTTTATTATAATAGCCCCCACAGATGTAATCCCTTCTCCTGGATTATTGCCCAAGCAATTGCCAGCCACCCAGCAAGTGCTATTAATCCCAGGAGTTTATCGAACCACGACATAGTTGACCCCTTGGTCACAATATAAATGACCATAACAATGATATAAAACACAATAAGCCCCAGAGCTATATAAAACAAGGAGTTCCATCCGGTTTTTAGCCATCCCAGGATGAAGGCGGCTAATAATAAACTGATTTCCAGTATTGCACTACGCATTATCGATTCCTCCCGCAAGAATTATTCAATATCTGACTGACATTTTCCTCCTTCCAAAGAATAACCGGGACTATTCTGCTGTCAGAATACTTTCCCGGCCAAGATACAATAACAATTATCTCTATTTTTGTCTTCCATCAGGTCGCTCCAGAAGACGGCTAATGAAATAACGAAGGGACTGTATTTCCAAGGTAAGAGTGTCGATACCGTATTGAAGTGGTTATACCATGACGCAACTATCTATAACCCAACTGTTTGTGCGCATTCGGGTGCAACTGCATTATTGATATAGGCAACCCATACATAGCGCTCATTCAATGAACCTCTTTGGATCAGGACATATATTGCGGAATTAGAAATGGCAGTATAATTATCATCTAAAAAGTCCACTGTTGCAGTAACTTCACCATTACAGCC
>JAQWBP010000077.1 GCA_028706315.1 Syntrophomonadaceae bacterium | reverse complement strand
CCTAGTCAATAACTCATATTTCCCAGGCAGTGGTAATATGCAAATTTCGTCCTTATTACAGTAGGGAGAACTGCAACGGATTCTCACCGTTTTCCCTTTTGAAGCAGCACTATTAATACTGCTACCAGCAAGTTATTTAGTTATAAATGGAAAATTAATTAAGTTGTTTAATTATATCATAAGAATCTGTACCCATTTAGCCATATATTTAGGCATTAAACATATTTATGCCCATTCAAACATCTATTCCTTATATATGGGATGTCTTCCCGGTTTTGTTCCGCATGCGTATAAATTTTTCTTATGTCAGGTGCCTTTTTTCGAGCTTCCGCTTTTATTAATCGACATTATAAGCTTATTTTATTGGGTGTCATAAATTATACTTTTTGCGCGAATATTGTATTATTATGTGAAAATATGTACAATCATATTAAGAGGAGAATATTTTGAGGGATAGTTTAAAGGAGGTTATCACATGATGAATGCTACTCAAGCTGTATTGCCAGCTTACGAACGATCGCCCTTGTCGAATACTCAGATTACTCTGCCGCGCCCACTAACGGCCAGCGAGGCCTACTCTCTGGGTATAACTATTGGTAAACATATCAGGGAAATTTATGCAAACATTAGCCGGAATTGCGGAGAATCATTAGTAACGGATGTAATTGATGGTTGTATCAGTCGGAAACAGGTTGAAACAAATATTTTGAAAGAACGCTTTAACTATGCGCTAAATTGTGAAATTGATCGCTTTTATCAATCAGGTGGGACACTTATTGAACCAGATCAGACCCAGAAGGAAATAGCTAATAAAGATATAATAATTAATCGTAACCTTAATAGCTTTGCATCCATCCTTGAAAATTACTATGATTATTCCCAAACCATAAATGATATTGACAGTTTTAGCTCATTATATGATGCTGTCTGTAAAAACTCAACCGAACTATATAAGCGCCTGGCAAAATTTTATACACACGATAACATCAGCCGAGCTTTTGAGGATATGGCCAATATAGTTGCAGAAGAAGTGTATAAGGTAAATATTTAAAAAATTACCGGCGCCGGGAAGATAAGATCGCTATGTAATGCCTAATCTTATTTATGATGGAGGAGTTAAATTTAAAAATCTCTTCACAGGTTCTTTGCATTTCTTTAGAGAGAACTAACATTTCGTATGGCCTTTTTTTATTTTTTCCTTTATTAACTGAACTAAATTTAATCGACATATTTTGCAATTTTTCGTTGCATTTCGATAAATTATACATATGGTAACCCATAAAAATGTTTAATCTTCAAGCTATTGTAAATACCCTTGGTATATGTGATACTAAATACAACCTTCACCCCCCAAATATAAAACATAAATTCCATCACATTCCCTCTCCACATGAGCCCTATTTAGGGCTCATGTTATTATTTACACATATTTTCTTTAAAAAACACATATTTTAGCGATAAATTATTACTATTCTTACTTTTTCCATAAATAACAGTTTATTCTGAGCCGAATATGTTTTACAATTAACCTAGTGTCTACTTTTGTCTAATGAAAAGTTGATTCAACTCTAGATAGTACAAATAGTTCTTAGTTTCTTGTAGAAGAATGCATTTCCCCCTACAATGTCGTGGGGAATCCACTTTGAAGTTACTCTACTGATTTTAAGGGAGGGCCATTTCCAATGGAAAAGAATTCGGAAGGTCAAGTAATAGTCGTTACTTCTGGAAAAGGAGGGGTTGGCAAAACTACTACTGTAGCAAATGTTAGTTCTGCCCTAGCACGTCTGGGCTATAAAGTGGTAGTAATGGACCTGGATATCGGTTTAAAGAAACTTGATTTGGTCCTGGGGCTGGAAAACCGTGTTATTTATGATATTGTTCAGGTAATCGAAGGCGAGTGTACTTTAAAACAGGCACTAGTTAAAGACAAGCGTTTCCCCCATCTCTTTATGCTCCCTGCAGCTCAAACACGCAATAAAGATGAAATTACTCCTGAACAGGTGAAACAACTATGTAAACAGTTACAAGAAGAATTTGAATATGTTTTTATTGATTGCCCGGCCGGTATTGAACAGGGATTTCGAAATGCTATAGCTGCAGCTAATAGTGCTATTGTAGTAACTAATCCAGAAGTGTCTGCCGTCCGTGATGCCGACAGGATTATTGGTATGCTTGAATCCAATAATTTTAAAGACATTAAGCTGGTGATTAATCGTTTACAAAATGATATGGTTGAGGCAGGAGATATGTTAAGTATTAATGATTTAACGGAACATCTCTGCATTGACTTACTAGGCGTTGTACCCGAAGATAAAAATGTCGTTATATCAACTAATAGAGGCGAACCAATTATATTAAATGAAAAGGCAGATGCCTCGCCTGCTTTTAATAATATTGCGCGTCGCATAACTGGTGAAGAGGTCGAGTTTCTTACTTTTGAAGATCCGTCGTTCTGGCACAAACTTAAACGTAGCCTTTTCCCTGGAAGATAGGGGGTTTTAAGATGTTAGATTTTTTGGAAAAACTTTTTTCGCGCGATGATTCTTCAAGTCGTCAAAAGGCCAATGATCGTTTACGACTAGTACTCACCCATGATCGTTTAGGAACTTCTGAAAAGCTAATGGAAACTCTGAAAGAAGAAATAATCAATGTTATAATGAGCCATGTCGAAGTAGATGGCAAACCAGAAGTTAATATCATAAAAGAGGGAAGACGATCAGCTCTTGACATAAGCATTCCCTTAAAAGGCAGGTAAGTTTTTTTGTGCTGATAAATATAAAAGGTCTTAATGACAGCCTGGTTTTTGTTTTTGGCCGGGGTACTTTCCAGGAATATTATGATTTTTTGCAAAGTAAGTTTACTAGTAATAAGCGATTATTCGCAGGTTCACAAGTTGTGTTTAAGGGTGAGGGCCTGCGACTGCTATCACGCGACGAAATCAGCCATCTGCAAAAGTTATGCCTTGATAATGGCATGATCCTGAACAACTTTACCTTACATAAAAGTCGTCAAAATCCTAGTAATGACACCATTATTTACCGTAATATAAGAAGCGGACAAAAAGTTCGTTCTGAAGGCTCCATAGTAGTTTGGGGAAATGTCCATGAAAGTGCTGAAGTAAGTGCAGCACGGGATATTATAGTTTTAGGCAGATTGGAAGGCATCGCGCATGCAGGTTGTTACGGGGAAACGCAAAGTATTGTATTTGCTTTAAATCTTAACCCGGGGCAAATTAGAATTGCTGATAAAATTTCTCGTTCGCCAGGGACTTCAATAACGAATGATTCTGCTCCGGAAATAGCTTATCTTGATGAAGATAATATCTGTATAAAAGAATATGATGCACGGGATATTTACTCTGGGATACTTAACCCCAAATAATTTTTTATTTGAGCACCACCTGAGGCAGGCTAAAAAAGCTGACTTGGAAGGTCAGTTTTCGTAAGCAAATCCCTAAAAAGTATCCCGTATCACTCAAAGTGGTACGGGATTACTTGTTTTTATAGACATTTTGCCAATGTAGGGTGAAGAATCATTTTCCCTAGACTTTTGGGACAGCATCTGTAATTTATACAGTTTTACGCATAATCTTTTATTATTTTTCTTACTTCATCCAACATTTGTTTACGTTCTTCAGCAGATACAGTTGGAACTGCAAATAAATTTTTATGCTGGTATTCCTGAAATCCGGAGAAACCAAATATGCCATCAACTAATGATATTTTCATAGCATCTAACATGCCGCTGGTTTCGGCTGTCTGTTCGTCTGCACCTGAGGTAGTTATGACTAGGGCTTTTTTATCAGTCAGCAAACCCCGGGAGCCAGTTTTAGTATACTCATAAGCAAACCCAATACTAAACACCCGATCAAAATAACCCTTGAGTATAGCTGGTACTGAATACCACCAGACTGGTGCAATAACTACGATAAAATCGGCCTGTTTCACATCGTTCTGCTCACTTGATATATCTTCGGGTAGCTTACCGGTATGGAAACTGCGAAAGTCGTCTTCACTTAATACCGGATTCCAATCCATACCATAAAGGTCCTTGACGTTAACCTCCGCTCCTTTTTTTTGTAATTCCTCCTCTACCACTGTTGCCAGCGCAGCGTTAAAACTTAGCGGATTAGGATGAGCGTAAATAACTAATGCGTTCAAAATAAGCACCTCCTGATCAGACTTTAATCTTATACCTATTATTACCTATAACCATATGATGATACATTACCAAGAGTTTGCCGAAAAAAAGACCCGCCCTCGCCAGCAAATTTTGCGTTTGTTTAAGTGGCTATACTATT
>JAQWBP010000040.1 GCA_028706315.1 Syntrophomonadaceae bacterium | reverse complement strand
CAGCTATTTATAACGGATATGCTACTGACCTGGCTAAAACGGGTGATATCGTATGCTCAACCGGTTCAACCGCTGGAGTATCGTTTTTTTCTCCTATTGTTACCTATGCCGATAACAGCTCTGAACCGGTAGAACTGGCTATACTGCCTTATCCTGTGTTTGAAGGTGGGAAAAAAGTTGCTATACAACGAGGGGCCGGTATGAGTGTAATCAAATCTACCCCAGACAAAGAGTATGCAGCCGGTATCTTTCTAAAATGGTTTACTAGCCCGGAAAACAATCTTCGGTTTGTATCATCTACCGGGTATCTTCCTGTAACGGAAGCAGCCTTTGGTGAGATTATGTCCCAGGAGATTAAGAATATCTCGGATGAAAATATTAAGAAGCTGCTCCAGACATCCAGGATAATGCAAAAAGAATATGAGTTTTACATACCACCACTATTTGACGGGCTTGATAAAATACAAGAACGATATGAAAGTCAATTAAAGACAACCGCGGCCCAATCGAGAGAATCCTATATAGAACTCTTAAAAAACAGTAATTCAGTAGCAGCCTATGAGGCTGTATCCAATAGTAAATATGATGATTTTATCAATAAATTTTCATCAGAATAGAACTTAAAAAATGAGGCTATTACAATTGAAAAATAGGATATTCCAAAAAATAGAATTATTAAAACAAGAGTTTTGGAATTCAGGTGCAAACGGTATACCTTTGGATTTCAGACTCTTTCTGTTTTTGGTAGTGCTAGTGCTGACTATCATTCTAGGCGTAATAGCGATTCTATTCATCACAGGAACATTCACTGCAGGTCTCTCGGAAAATGAGAAAATAGTTGAAAATGAACTACTGCATGTTTCACAGGGAATTTCCCAACAATATGGAGATCTTTCCCTACAGGCAATAGAGTTTTCTAAACAATTATCCCAGAGTATGGAAGGTAAAACGGGTAAACTGGGTATACCAGTATCTAATCTGCAAGACCACCCGGAGATGTTAGAAGAAATTATATCCGACGAATTTGACCGAGTCTTGTTTTCTCTGCAAAGAGCTAAGAGCAGCGGTGTTTTCTTTATTTTAAATGCTACTGTAAATCCAGCTCTTGATAATGCCGAAAACTCCAGGGCAGGTTTATATATTAAAAATATGGAGCCCAATATTATTAGTTCATCGGCTCCGAACATTATTATTTTGCGTGGTGTCCCAAGCATTAGCCGCAACAATTCGCTATCTCTTCATGCCCAATGGAAGATGGAATTTGATGTTAGTGATGCTCCGTATTATCACCGTCCTATGAACGCTGCCCATGCCAACAAGCTACTCCCATTATCACGTTTGTACTATTGGAGTACTGTGTTTACGATGCCGGATACCAGCGAGGAAGTGATGCTTTGCTCAGTGCCTTTAATTGATAGCCATGGTAATGTGTTTGGCGTTTGTGGTTTTGAAATAAGCAGTATGCTCTTCAAGCTATCCCATATGCCTAACAATAGTATCTATAACCGTCTATTCTGTGTGCTCTCACCCATAAAAGAAGGGACCATAGAATTTCATCAGTCGATGTTTGCCGGTGGTTATTCAGCTCGAATTATCTCAAAAGGCAGCGAAACTCTCAAGGTTTCGGAAAATCGTCGTTCTTTTTACTCTTATAGACATGATCAGGATAGTTCATTCCTGGGAATTCATACACCGATACACTTATATCCGCAGGATTCTGCCTTTGCTGATGAACAGTGGGTAGCAGCTATTATGGTTCCTGAAGAGGATGTGGTGAGTTCTATTAGCAAATTAAATCTATTATTAATCGCTTTGCTAATGCTGCTGGTTCTCCTGGGAATAATAGCATCCTTCATCTTAAGCAGAAGATTCTTGCAGCCAATTTCTGAAGGCTTTGATATTATTAAGTCTTCAGACTTGAGCGCGGCCTCAAGAACTAACATACCAGAGATAAATGATTTAATTGATTTTTTGGCCCTGCATAATGAAGAATTATACGAAAAGGCCAGGCAGGAGAAACTTTCACTCTCTATGCTGGATGAATTTTTGGAAAACACTAAAACCCTTTCTCCGGCAGAACGTTTAGTCTTTGACCTTTATGTAAAAGGGCATACGGCAAAAGAGAGTGCGGAAATATTATGCCTGAGCATAAACACAATAAAAACTCATAATAAGCGTATCTATACGAAATTAAATGTTACCTCTCGGGAGGAACTGCTCTTATATATAAGTATGCTAAAAGAAATCGGTACAGAAATTTAGCAAAAATACGAATTGTATGATCTCTTGCTGGTTGGTTGCTGTTTAATCCATACGATGAGCACCAGTACGGTTTAGGATTTTATTAGGAACAAGTATAGTAATATGGCCAAAAGTACCATATACTATATTAGTAAAATTTAAGCTAGGGGAGGGAGATTTGGTGCAAAGAGAATTATTTGCATCACGAATGGGATTTATTTTAATCTCTGCTGGCTGTGCCATTGGACTAGGTAATGTATGGCGCTTTCCGTATATTACAGGTCTTTATGGAGGTGGACTCTTCGTACTTATCTATATTCTATTTCTCTTAATTCTGGGTCTGCCAATTATAACTATGGAATTTTCCGTCGGTCGTGCCAGCAAAAAAAGTGTTGCAACGTCTTTTGATGTATTAGAACCTCAAGGTAGCAAATGGCACGTTTTTAAATGGTTTGCCATGGCGGGAAACTATTTATTAATGATGTTCTATACTACCATTGCAGGTTGGATGTTGGCTTATCTTTTCTTTATGACCAGAGGCGATTTCGTCGGTCGTACACCAGCAGAAGTAGAGGCAGTTTTTGGCGGTATTACTGCTAGTGCTGGGACAAGCATTCTGTTTATGGTTCTTATTTGTATTTTAGGTTTTGCTGTTTGTTCTTTGGGACTAAGAAATGGGGTTGAACGAATAACCAAATTTATGATGTCCAGCCTTTTTATTATTATGATTGCGCTGGTAATTCGTGCTGTGACTCTGCCCAATGCTATGGAAGGACTTTCTTTTTATCTTTTGCCCAACTTCGATAGCATTGCCCAACATGGTCTTTGGACCATAATTTATGCGGCCATGGGTCAAGCCTTTTTTACCCTTAGTATAGGAATGGGGAGTATGGCAATATTCGGGAGCTATGTTTCTAAGAACCGCACCCTATTAGGAGAGGGTATTAACGTTACTATCCTGGATACCTGTGTAGCCGTTATGGCGGGGCTGATTATTTTCCCCGCATGTTTTTCCTTTGGCGTTAATCCCGGTAGTGGCCCAGGACTTGTGTTTATTACCCTGCCTAATATTTTTAACGCTATGCCGGCTGGACAGTTGTGGGGTATTGCCTTTTACGTATTTATGGTTTTTGCCGCTTTGTCTACCGTTATTGCTGTATTTGAAAATATTATTTCCTTTGGTATTGACCTTTTGGGTTGGACGAGAAAAAAAGCAGTCATTATCAATTTCTTTGCTATCATCATATTGTCTATACCATGTGCACTAGGCTTTAATGTTTGGAGCGGCTTTGCTCCATTAGGAGAAGGCACTGTTATTCTAGATTTAGAAGATTTTATTGTTAGCAATAATATTCTGCTTTTAGGTTCTCTGGTTTACGTTTGTTTCTGTGTTAGCCGTTATGGCTGGGGATGGAAGAATTTTGTCAAAGAGGCTAATACCGGAGTAGGAGTCAAAGTTCCGCAAAAAGCTAGATTCTATTTTACCTATATCCTGCCAGTAATTATTCTAATTGTATTTATTTGTGGATATATTGAAAAATTTGGCTTATTGTAATTGGGCCCAGCTAAATCTGTAAATAATCAAATTGCATATTAATTTGGAATTAATATAAGAAAGCCACCAGAAGATATGTTTCTGGTGGCTTTTCCCTTGGTGTAAGTCATCAATAATAAGCTTATGGCCAAAAGGTGTATTAATTACCTTACATTTTTCGATGTAAGGGTATGCCTTAACTTCTAGCAATTCTTCAATATCCGGTTATAAATGTGAACAAGGTGAACATCGGAACCGGTGTTCACCTTAATTGTTTCTACATTACAAGCGGGCAATAATGAGGCCGATTGTGGGCATGCCATTACAGGAGCGACCTGCTTTGCCTGTAGCCACCAGATTCCTTTCTTGACAAGGGAAGTTAATATTTGATACACTCAATTAGTAATTTAGTAAATTACTAATTGAGTAATCGAAAATGAGGTGTAATAAATGAAAATACCTGTAACCTTAAAACATAAACCAGTAATAGTAGTAGATAACTATGAACAAGTTGATGGCAGGTATGCCTATGATTCGGATGCTAAAGGATTATCACTAGGGTTAGCTCAGTGGAATGATCGGGGGAAAATTGAAATCTCTGCCAAGGTATGGAGACATACCGGCGAAAAATGGTCAAGACAGTCAGAAGAATTACCTTTGCATAGGGTACTTGATCTTGCCTTGCTCATATGTAAAGCCAGGCAATACTTTATGGATGCTTACCGCTACGAAAAGCTATATAATCCCGACAAAATTGCTATTGATAGAATAGGATTGCAGGGGGATGCTATGACTGTTGAGGTATGCACAGATAATCCCATGATTGATGAAGATATTAAGCTCTTTAGGGATTGTATTAGTAAAGATGATGAATTGATTGGGGAAAGACTAAGAGCTCTCGCTGCTATTTTGAAGGATATGGGCTATTAATAATTCATGGGGAAGTGAAAAGCAAAAATGAAGATGTCTAGTGAAAAAAAGAAGGAACTTCAGGCTCAATACAAGCTAATGAAACCAGATATGGGGTTATTTGCAGTAATAAATAAAAATAACGCTAAATACTACTTAGAAACCACATCGAATTTGAAAGGTAAAATTAACAGCACCAAATTTAAGCTGAATGCTGGCGGGCACCCTAACAAAGAGCTGCAAAAAGATTGGCAGGAACTTGGTGCAAATAAATTTGAAATCAAGATTCTTGAGCAAATTGAGTATGAAGAGGATGAATCCAAAACTGATTATGCAGATGACTTAGAGTTAGTAAAAATGATATGGATTGAAAAGCTAAGTAAAGCTAGTAACCAGTTTTATTAATCCTCGCGAGGCTGCGTGCCGCTTAGGCTTTTATCAGAGTATGAAAATAAACTCAGGCTTTTATAAACCTGAGTTTTTACTTTTTCTGATTCGTGGCGAGCCGCCGCCAGACTATTCCCCTTGACATGTAGTGAAATGTTAGGAAAAGTTTACGACAAAAGGCCTATGAGCGTCGGGATAAGGGGCATTGTGGTAGATGGGAGTCAAATCCGGTTTTAACTAGCCTGTAACCTCAATAAATTGGTACATCTGGTGGTGCAGGAGATTAAAAAAGTACTAGTTTAGATTAAATAAGTTGTATTTTACCCTGCACCACTCATGTTAATATACTTCCAGTCACGCGATAAACCGGTTATTTCCATATACCTCTACCCACTATGACGAAAAAGTGCTATTCTTTCTTACTTTCAACTCCAAATTGTGCGTTTTATTATTAATGCTAGATTGTAACATATTATTAGATGAATGGTTAGACCCAGAGGTTTTAAGTATTACTAAATCAGGGTTAGAGATTGAAGTCAACTATGGGGTAGATGAGGATAATTTAGAATGTTGTTAAAAGAAAGAAGGATAAAAATGATAAAACGCATGCTTCCCATCTTAGCAATCTCTTTACTAGTTTTCAGTACATATAATATTCTAACTTTAGCAAGTGCTGAAACAAATTATACAGAAGATGCCATAGGTGAAGTTGTTTACGAGGCAACAGAAGAAGGCGAAATTCCAATTGATGAGGATAAAATCACCGGAACATTAGTCGTTAAGAAAGTACTTTTAGATAGTTCGGGAAAACTCATCACAGATTCCAGAACCTTTGACATTATAGTTAAAGGACCAAGCTATCCTGATGGCCAACATTTCGTGCTAAACAGCAATGCACAACTAGAGATTCCTTATTTGGATTTAGGAGAATACTCAGTAGAAGAACCATCTGCAACTGGCTATGATGTTCATATAACAGGATCTGTGTATCTGGGCTCGCCTGAAATAAAACTTATGGTTGGAGAACCTTTATATCGGGAGGGTGGTTGGGCACCAGGAGATACACTGCATCAAGATATATTTGTAAAAAATATTAGCACACAGAATGTCTCAATTAGGGCCAAAATATCAGTAATTCCAGAGGAACCAAATTTACCGACGGATGGATTTGAACTAACATACAATCAAGATTGGGAATTAAAAGCAGATGGCGGTACCATTACAAAAAAGTACTAGAGCCAGGGCAAGAAACTTCTAATTTATTAGAAGAAATTAAGTTAAACATTAATATTGGAAACGAATGGCAAGGGAAAGATTTTATTTTGCAACCTGTAGCTGAAAGTGAAGGAAATAATTCAGCAGAAATTACCGTAACCAACAGAGAAAAATCTAGCTCGGGCAAAGATTCAGGTAGAAGTTCAAATGGCTCAAAAGTAATAATAAATCCTGAAGATCCAACAGTAGAAATAGAAGATAAACTAAACAAAGAAGATCATAGTGCATACGTAATAGGGTATCCAGATAACACAGTAAGACCAGAGGATTATATAACACGAGAAGAAGTCTCAGCAGTATTTTACAGACTACTAACCCCGGGTTACAGGAATAGTATAAAAACAAATAGCCATAGTTTCCTAGATATAGAAACAGGAAGATGGTCAGGAAAACACATAAGGACCCTATCCTCCGCTCGAATAATAGAAGGATATCCGGATGAAACATTTCGACCAGCAAATAACATCACAAGGGCAGAATTAGCAACGATAGCTTCTAGGTTTGACAAACTTAGTCCATTTACAGGGAATAACTTCACAGACATTGCAGGACACTGGGGAAACCGGTATATAAATTCAGCAGCACGCAAAGGTTGGGTAAACGGATATCCCGATGGAACCTTTAAACCAGATCAACATATAACTAGAGCTGAATTTATGACTTTAGTAAACAACGTATTAGATAGAAGAGTTCATCAAAAAGATATTTTATCAGAAGCAAGACAATTTCCAGATTTATCAAAAGATGCATGGTATTATGAAGAAGTCCAAGAAGCAATAAACAGTCACCACTACAAAAGATTACCTGACACTTTTGAAGAATGGATAGACATATATTATCCAGTGCTGGATGTGTAACATGTGGTATAGAAACGGCCGGCTATATGAAAGTATACATATAGCCGGCCATTTTAAATCAAGACTTTAAAACAAAATAAAATAATATATTCCCATAATTATTAACCCCATAGGTACACCTATTTTAGTCCACTCTTTCATGGAAATACATAGTTTAGAGGCGGAGATAATGTTAGGGATATTGCCGGGGATAAGCATTCCGCCGCTAATTAATAATCCCATTAAGATAGCCTTGATTTGTTCACTGCTCATTTTAATGCTGACTTCTGCAGCAGTAAGGGTAGCATTATCTAGTACAGCAGAGACCATATTAACCCAATATAATATATGATAGTCGAGTTTAAGAACATAAGCATTAATTATGGGTTGAAATCCCTGCCCCAGAAAAACTAAAGCCATAACAAATAGGTATACTTTAAGCGCCCTTATAATAATTCCTTTCCAATCGTCTGTTTCGACGATTATGTCAGGCTCTACTGCACATATAAGCGGTTCTGAACTGGTTGTAATTTCCGGCTCCTTTTTTCCCTCCCGATAAACATAGAAAGCCCCCAGGATGCCCATTACTAATATAGCAGGAATAACATAAACCCCCAGCAAGTTGAACAGATAAAAGAAATTCTGATTAAGTTTACTAATAGCAATGGTAGCCAGCGGTTCACCTATAGGGGTGAGTGCGGCACCAAAACCTATGGCAAAACAGGCTAGAATACAAAGGAAAACTTGTTGTTTACGGGGTACGGGTAAAAGTACGATAAGCTCTACCAGTATAATGGCTGCAACTATAGCCGTAATGATACTGGATATCATTCCCAGCAGTACAATAATTAAAAAAACAATCAGTGGCAGGGGAACCCGGTTGAAAATTTGCTCAGCTAAAGCAGTAAACTTTTCCCGGACGAGAAAAAACAAGACGCCAGCTACCAGAACAGCCAAGGTAATCCACACTGGTTCATGAATAGCTTCAAGTATCAATTCTAGACTTAGTTGGCCGGCAATAATACACGCAGTGATCCCCATGATAAATAGGAAGAACTCCAAATTTTCCTCTACCTTAGGAAAGAGGAAGGGAAGAATTAAAACTGCTACGAGAATCAAACAAAGAGCTATAATCATAATGCCAAATAACTCCCCTTTCTATTTATTAGTCTGCCGAAAAAAAGTAAAAATAAAAGGTGGATAACCTAAAAAATTAAGTTACCCACCCCAGTAACCGGTTCTCATAACTGGTAATTCATATCATACTGACTTAGATATACCAGTTCCGCAATTTTGCCCTTTCGAACAAAGTGCTCTGACCGTAAAACAGTTTATAAAATTACATTTTATTATACTACAATAAACGCTAAAAACAACAAAAATTTTACACAGCCTGCCGCTCCCATGTTACCTACCTAACGAAACGCTCCCATGCCACCTGTAACATTAATGTTATGTATTGTAACAAAATTCGATTAATTGTGACAGTTTATTGTTACATTCCGTATTAGGAATATCTATTAACAAACCGTTGTAACCCCAATATTGTCGGTTTTTATCTATTGTGGCATAAGAATTGCTTATATACATATAGAGGATGTGAAATAAGTAACAGGAGGTGGAGTCTGTTCTTAAATACGGGTGCAAATCTGTTGGATGTTTAGTTTTAGATATGAGGATGTTAGGTAGGGAGTGATCTTATGAACAATGATTTAAAACTGTCACGAAGGACTTTTCTCAAGCTTACGGGTCTTACTACCGCATATTTTGTGGTAGATCCACCCCTAAGAAATCTTAGTGTGGCCTATGCCTTCGGGGACCACCCTCAGGAAAAACCAACTTATACTGTTACCAAGAAGATTCCGCAGGTTTGCGCACGGGCCTGTGAATGTGATTGTAACTATGATGTTGTAGTTGGTGTTGACCAGGCAACAGGACTGGAAAGGGCATTGACTCTCGAGGGTCGACCAGAAGATCCAGTTTCAAGAGGCAAGTATTGTATTAAAGCCTTAGGGTTTGTTGACTCGATGTATAACCCGGACCGGCTGCTGGTTAGTCTGAAAAGAACTAACCCCAAACGCGGCCTTAACGAAGACCCCGGGTGGGTGAAGATTAGTACCGAGGATGCCGTGCAAGAGATTATTGACAAACTTAAGAAGTATAGGCCGGAACAAATGCTGTTTGCCTCACCGGGAGATCCATACAGTAACCGGTTGTGCAGATCGCTCGGAGTAACAAGAACTGACCAGAGAACAGAGTGTTTTGGGACCCATTATTATTTAAATTCTTTGATGATTACTAATCCTCCTAATAAGTATTATTCCAGTACTTATACGGTGACTCATTCACTTTGGGGATTCGACTATAGCGAAACTAAATATATGTTATGGTTTGGCTTTGATTCCTTCAGTAAAACTGGCAAGTCGGGCATTTTGAACCATATTGTGGAGGGGAAAAGAAATGGCACTAAGATAGTAGCCTTCAATCCGTTAAAGACTCCTTTAGCTGATGGAATAATTGATGAATGGTATCCGATAAAACCAGGTACAGACCTGGCTGTAACGCTGGCCATGATAAAAATCATCCTGGACGAAAAACTTTATCAAGCCGATTTTGTAAAAGATTATACCGATGCGGCTGCCCTGATTGATACAGAGACTAAGATGCATATAACTGATGAAAGTGGAAAATGGCTGGCCTGGTCTACCGCTAATAATAAGGCTGAAACACTGGGTGTCTGCGATAAACCGGCTCTAGACGGTGGTCCTTACACAGTAGATGTGGGAGGAAAACAGGTACAAGCTGTACCCGTACTCGAATTACTCAAACAAAATGTTAAAGACTGCACTCCAGAATGGGCAGAAAAAATCAGTGAGGTGCCGGGCCAGGATATTAGCAGAATAACTAAAGAGTTTGCCCAGGCTGCTCCCACCGTATGTATTCCTAACCTAAAACGAGATCCGGCCGGTCCTAATTATGCTAACAGTTGGAGGCTCATGCATAGTCTTAACATATTACAGGCCTTAACAGGTTCCTTAGACCATGATGGTGGAGTACTCTTCCTGCATGGCGTTAAAATTCCCTGGTTAGAAGAGGTTGATCCTATACCCAAACCTTATCCGGAACAGCCGAAAAAATCGATAGATTATCGGACAGAGTATCCAGTAACTAATAAAATATACCGTGAAAAAGATTATTCCGCACCTGGACACTACGGAATGGTTGGTCATGGACTATATCACTCTGATCAGGTCAAAGTGGTAATTTTCAAAGGGCCGCACCGTGGATTACATGCCCTTATTCAGCCGCAGATGACTGAGGCAGCGTTAGAGAAAATGGATTTAGTAGCTGATTGGAATATGTACCCGGACGACGCAGCTTACTGGTGTGATTATATACTACCAGCTCCGCACCAGTATGAAGGAGGCAAGCTGGACATCAGACAGTACTATCCTAAGTGGCCTTGTCTGGTAGGCGGAGCACCGGTACAAAAACCACCTGGAGATTGCATCGGCTGGGGTAGTATTGCTAAAAAGATCGGACTAGCTTTGGCTCCGGAATATTGGACTACTGATGGCAGCAATAATCCGGAAAAAGCTATAAAGGGAAATATGAATGACGCAGCCCTGCAAGCTGTGGGTGCTGCTAAAGACCAGGATGACTTTATTAATAATAAGAATGCGATTTGGATTGACAAGAAGCCTTACGAAAATTACAAAACTATTAGGGAAATTGGATACCAAAGGCCGGAAGGTCGCGTCAGATTATATATTGATGAATTCGTGGAAGACAATCATGAAGGTTTACCCAAATGGGCGGAGCGCTGGACATCAAGTGAAGGGGAATATAAGTTTTCCCTGTTAGTTACCAGAGCTGGATGGCATATGCATGCTGACCCCAACTTTATAGACAATCCGGTCATCAATATGCTCTCTAATAAGAACCATATTGATTGTGTTTGGGTTAATCCGGAGGCGGGGAAGGAACTTGGATTGCAGGAAGGTGACGAAGTAATCGTTACTACTAACCCTAAATATATGCCAGAATTACCTCGTCCGATCAAATCTAAAATACATCTAACCGAGCGAATGGCAAGAAAAGATTGTATACTCCTGTTCCATGGAATAGGACACCGGTCCAAGTGGCTAAAGAATGGTGTATGGGGTTATAGAGATGGTGATCTGATTCCCCAGAAAAACCCGAAAATTGGGAAGCCACATGACCCAACAGGAATGGGCTGGGTAGAAGACGTCTATGTAAGTATTAAAAAGGCTTAAGGGGTGAGATAAATGGCTGAATATGCAATTCTACTCGATACCAGATTCTGTACGGGTTGTAACACCTGTTTTTATAAGTGTGTGCAGGAAAACCGGCTGCATGATGTAGCAGCTAATGGCAACACCAGAACTCTGGTCTATATAAATGATAAAGGTATGTATCATCATCGCTGTATGCATTGCCTGGACCCTGTTTGTGTAGCTAACTGTCCCAAACAGGCTCTTACCAAATCAGAATATGGTCCAGTCCTATGGGATGAAAGTCTTTGTATTAAATGTCAGACATGTGTGGAAGTATGTCCTTTCCATATTCCGATGTTTGATGAAACACAAAAGAAAATTGTTAAATGTTCCATGTGTGCCCATCGCAACTTTGCCGAGAATAAAGATGCTGTGCCGGCATGTGTGGAAGCATGTCCTACTGGAGCACTAACTTTCGGTGAAAGAAAAGCTATTGTGGAACAGGCTCAAAAACTGGCTGCAGATTTTAAACTTCATATCTATGGATTAGAGGAAAATGGAGGCACCAGTCTTTTGATTCTTACTAAAGAAGATCCGGCGGCGGTAGGCTATCCAGAAGTTGAAAAGAAAGCTGCGGCTGGCGGCGGCGGTAAGAGCCCTGCAGTTATAGGCGGTGCAGTAGCAGGTGGAGCAGCCGTTGTTGCTGCTGCCTATGTCGGGTTAAAGAAATACGCTGAGAGGCGCAACCAGGTCGAAAATGACGATAAAAAATAATCAATAGCATACTTTAAGAGGCAGGAACTGGGATTATAAGTTCCTGCCTCCAGTTCTATTAAAGTATATTATCACCAATTATTTTAATAGGGGGATAAATACATGGATTTAAGCTCACGCATTGATAGGCTAAATACTGACATGACGATTTTTTCCTGGTTGTCCAAAGTACTGGATTATCCAGGGGAGAAATTAGCAGAAAGCCTGGTTAAAGGGGAGATAATAGATGATCTGGAAGGCAGCGAGTTCGATGAAGTTAAAAAGTACATTAAGTCTTTTGCTGCAACTGATGAGTTGCTCTTAGATTTGCAAAAGGATTATACCCGGTTATGTTTTGTGTCTAAGCCACGTCTGGTACCACTTTTTGAATCTGTCTATAAAGAAGGAAAATTGTATCAGGATTCAACTTTTGAAATTGCCAGGTTATATGATGAAGCAGGACTTGCGCTAGGAGAGGAATTCAAACTTCCTCCAGATCATATCACTCTGGAACTGGAATTTATGTCCTATCTTATTTATCAAGAGATTGAAGCTCTTAAAAGTGATAATAAAGATAATGAGGAGTTAGCTTTACGTCTGCAAAAGGAAACTATGATTAATCACCTGGGTGATTTCGGGCTAAGTTTTGCTGATAAGCTGCAGCAACATAGCCAGACTCCATTTTTTAAAACCTTGTCTGATATTCTGAAACAAACCATTGAATATGAACTCGGGCATTGTGCTAATTAGAGCAGATATTGCTGGTTTAGAAAGGAGTGATATATTTAATGCGTTTATCCAGGATAATTTTTTGGGGCATGAGTCTGGTACTATGCAGCATACTCATCCAGTTCCCGGCTAATATTTGCCTGGCGCAAAACGATCCCTTAGAAACTAATCCCCAGAACGTAGAAACTCCTGTGGAGGAAACTTGTGCCAGCTGTCACCAGCAGGAATGGGACGCATTTGCAGCAGGTATTCACAGTGAAAATGGCTTAGACTGTCTTACCTGTCACCAGGCTCACGATACTGGTGCTGGTGTCCATGAAGATCCTATGTCAGATCCGAAAAATATTCCTGATTCATGTGGAGCCTGCCACTCCCAGGAAATAGTGAAATCTTACAATGATAGTTTTCATGGGCGCGCCCTGTCTCTGGGCAGCAGTGAGACTGCAGATTGTACCAGTTGTCATAACGCCCACGAGATAGTAAAGTCAACTGATCCAAATTCTCCAGTGGCCGTTGCGAATCTTCCGGATACATGTGGTCAATGTCATGAGGCGAGAGATAATTATGCTGTGGGCACTGAACATAAGTTGCTGGATCCAGATGGTCCTGGTGCCCCACAATACTGGACATTTAAATTCTTTATCTGGCTTACCATTTTAAGTGTAGTCGGTTTAATTTTACATATGGAAATGGAACTGTTATATCTGTTACGTAAAGCCAGGAAAAAAGCATAAGGAGGGAAGTTTAGTGGGTAAAATTTATCAAAGATGGAACATTCATCATCGCTGGCAGCATATTCTTCTTTTTACCAGTTTTATTCTTTTAACATTTACTGGACTTCCCATTAAATATGCTTATAAATCATGGGCAGTTCATGTAACTTCTATTTTTGGCGGATTTGAAACTATGTTCATAATTCATAAAATTGCCGCTATAGTTATGATTATTGCTGCTGTTTATCACCTTGGTTATCTGGCCTATTGCTGGCTGGTGAAAAAACAGAGTTCTAAAGCTATGATTCCTGGTTGGAAAGATGTGACTGATTTACTCGATCATATCGTCTACTGCTTGGGGATGAGCAAAAAGGATGCCCAGTTTGATCGTTATTCTTACAAAGAAAAGTTTGACTATTGGGCAGTATTCTGGGGTATTGCTATTATGGTTGGCTCAGGGCTGATGATGTGGTTCCCAGGCGTAACTGCTCATTTTGTATCACGTTCGGTATTAGACTGTGCCCAGGTAGCCCATAGTGATGAGGCTATGCTGGCTATCATGGCAGTTTTTATTTGGCATTTTTATAATGTGCATTTTAGTCCCCAGGTTTTCCCTATGAATAAGGTATGGATAGATGGTAAGTTTAGTAAAGCGGAAATGGAGGAATTTCATCCTCTGGAACTTGAGCGGGATGAGGTACCAGTACTAGAATCTGACTCGGAGTCGACAGCAGTCAGTGAGCATGGACGTTTTCGCAGCAATCCAGTTTTGATTGTAGTGCAAATGATTGTTTACGCGGCTATTCTGATCTGGTTCTTAGTTGGTTTTCTGCCATTAGGGTTGATGTAACCTTTAAATAGTTAATTTCTTGTCGAGGAGTGGTTCTGTGTCCCAAAATAAAAGGTGGTGGCATAGATTTAGTTCCATGAAGATGGGGCTATTCCTATTGCTGGCTATAAGTATCGCTTCAGCAGTAGGTACGGTTATTCCACAGAAGTTACCGGAAGGCCCGGTTAGTTTACTGATGGGAATTTTACATTTATGGGATGTTTATCATTCATGGTGGTATATAGCCCTTTTAAGTCTGCTGGCACTAAATTTACTTGCCTGCAGTTTTGGCCGTCTTAAGCCTATGCTAGTAGGTACCAAACGAAGTCACCACCTTTTAGGAGTACAGGAAATCACGAAACTCAAGTATAATACCTTATTTACTTTGCCCGGCAAGTTAGATGGAGCTAAGGTATTGGTGGAGAGCTTATTTACTAGGCAAGGTTATAAGGTCTGGTCAGAGCCGGATACAGGGAAAGTCAAGATGGGAGCCGATCGAGGACGTTTTTATGTCCTGGGCTCATTTATCACCCACATAAGTTTCCTCGTAATTCTTCTGGGGGTATTTTATGGTGGAGTCTTTGGCTGTAAAGGAGTTATTGATGCTGCCGTTGGCTCCACTTTTGACCTAACTGAGGTTCCCGGTCTGGAGCGTATTAGCCGGGAAGATAGCATTCAGGTAAGGGTAGATGACTTCTGGATTGAAAGGTATGATAATGGCTCGCCTTCAGGTTATTTCAGCCGCTTAACTATTCTAGAAAAGGAGCAACCAGTTAAAACAGAAACTCTAGGGGTTAATGCTCCTTTAGCATATAAAGGTATTAAGTTCTACCAGTCAAACTGGGGACAGCTGGCTAAAATTATAGTTAATCGCGCTGACGGAACTTTACTTCAGCAGGGAGCGGCAAATGAAGGTGAAATCTTGCGGGTGCTCGGCACTGACTACTCGGTTCTGGTGTATCGCTACCATTTTCCATCTGGCGGTACTATGGATGAGACTAGTATAGTTTATGCTATTTATAAAGGTGATCAGCCGGCAGGAATGGGCAAAGCTCAATTTAACCAGCCTGTTTTACTGGGTGATGAAGGTAATACCTTTGCATTTACCGGATTAGTTCCTTTTACTGGTTTACAGGTAAAGAAGGACCCGGGAGTTCCTATGGTCATCATGGGTTCGCTGCTCATGTTGCTGGGAATAGGATCGACTGTTTGGCTTAAGCCTCGTAAAATATGGGTTGTTTTAGAGCAACAGGGGGAAACAGTAATTGTTACTCTGGGTGGAGTAAGCCATAAAAACAGCAAAATGTTTGCAGAAGATTTTAGTTGCCTAGTTGAAGAGTTGAAAGCTACAGCAAAATTAACAGCATTTAATCACAGCATCAAGGAGGCACAATAAAGTATGAATTCCTGTGAAAATATGGCTTTTATGGTTACTTTTATATCCTATTCAGTAGCGATGGTTTTTTACCTTCTTTATTTTGTCAGTCGGAAAACGGGTGCAGGCAAGTTGGCCACTACGACAGCTGGCATTGGTTGGATTGCCAATACTATGGCCCTGCTAGTGCGCAGTATAAACGCAGGGCGTTTACCCTTTGCTAATGGATATGAGTTCTTGCTGGCCTTTGCCTGGGGAACCATACTAGTCTATTTGTGGTTTGAATACCGGCATAAATTTAAGACTGCGGGTCTTTTTGTCCTGCCCTTAGCCTGGCTGCTCCTGGCTTATGTAGCAGTAAAAATACCAGTAGAGCAAAAACTAATAGTTCCGTTAATGCCAGCGCTTAAGAGCCATTGGCTTTCGGTACATGTAGCAACTGCAGTCATAGCCTACGGGGCATTTGCCCTTTCTTTCGGCCTGGCTATTATGTACTTACTCCGGGAGAGGGAGGATATAGATAACCGGCCAGGCCGAGAGAGGCTGATAGAAAGGTTGCCTGACGCAGAGCTGTTAGATGAGTTGAGTTATAAGACGATTATGTTCGGGTTCTTTTTTATGGCTCTGGTCATTGTCAGTGGCGCTATATGGGCCGAGCAGGCCTGGGGAAGTTACTGGTGCTGGGACCCTAAGGAGACCTGGTCGCTAATTACTTGGCTAATCTACGGGGGGTATCTGCATGCGCGTCTTACACATGGATGGAGAGGGCGGCCTGCAGCGGTCCTGGCGGTGATTGGTTTTGTGGCAGTACTTTTCACTTTCTTTGGAGTTAACTATCTGCTGGCCGGTTTGCACAGCTATGCCTAGGCGTTAATAAGACGCGGGTTCGCTGATGCTCACACGCAGATTTTTTATGATTAACGCTGATTTCCTATTTTTTATGCTAGACGCAAGACGTAAACGTCTTACATCTAGCCTGTTTTAGAGTCTGAGAAAATACATAAGAGGTTACCCTACTTAGGCATCAATGCCGGAAAGGTTATAGCGTTTTATCTTACGGTACAAAGTCATACGGGAGAATCCCATTTCTTTAGCGACTTGGGTTTTATTGCCCTGATATTTTTCTAAAAGCCTTATAATCTGCCTGGACTCCTCTTCGGCCAGTATTTGTTTTACTTTGTTTTTGTAAGGGCTTTGTGGGCCAGGCCCAGGAGAAGATTCGTAATTTCCAGTGCTCATCTGTACTGGGGAGGTTATTTCCAGGGGTAGATCCTCAATATTAATGCGGCGCTGGCTGGCTATACAGACTAGCCTTTCGATGACATTCTGCAATTCACGAACATTACCAGGCCAATCATAGCTCATCAGATAACTCATAACTCCCGGTTCTAAGATATCCTCAATATTTTCATTCTGTTTGCCTAACTTAGCTAGATAATGTTTGATAAGCAGAGGAATATCGTCACGCCGTTCGCGCAGAGGTGGTATCTGAATGGAAATAACATTTAAGCGGTAATAAAGATCTTCCCGAAAATTCCCTTTTTCTATTTCGCTATGTAAATTTTTATTAGTGGCGCAAATAAAGCGAACATCAACCGTAATTTCTTTCGCATCTCCGATGCGAGTGACTCGCTTATTCTGTAGAACCCGTAATAGTGCAACTTGTAATTCTAAAGGCATATCGCCAATTTCATCCAGGAAAATAGTTCCGCCGGAGGCCATTTCAAACTTACCAGGTCTTCCCCCTCGTTTTGCTCCGGTAAATGCACCGTCAACATAACCAAATAATTCGCTGCCTACTAGTTCGCGGGGAATAGCACCACAGTTAATAGCCACAAAAGGGCCTTTATGCCGGGAACTCGCATTATGAATAGCCTGGGCAAAAACTTCCTTGCCTGTGCCGCTTTCACCTTGCAACAAGACAGTACTAGTAGTTTTCGCAGCAATACGTGCTAGCTTAGTAACACTGAGCAAATCTTTACTACAACCAATAATACTATTAAAACTGCATTCAGCATGTGCTCCGCTAAAGCGGTTTACCAGGTTATGCACCCTCTCGAAACTCTGTAATATAATCATTCCACCAGAAATATTACCATGTTCATCACTGCTAGGCTGAGCTGAAGCCAAGCAATGAATCCTGCCTTGGTAGTTTTCAATAAATATTTCTACGTCAGAGTACGGTGTACCACTATATAACATTTTTTTCGTCAGGGGACTCTTGCCATCGAAAAGATCCCAGAAGAAAGTCCCTATTATGTGGTTTGCGTTTTTACCTATAATCTTTTCCGCAGCTGGATTGACGAATTGGATGAGACCATCTGCTGCTATGATAATCACGCCATCAGATAAAGTGTTACAGACATTAGTTAGACGTTCATGATAAGTGTCCATTTGTTTGTTTTTAGCCAGAATTATAGACTGGTCAATGATTCTTTGGGCGGCTTTAATTAACATAGATAGTACATGGCTATGGTCTCCGGATGAAGGGCCAGTTAAAGCCAGTACAGTAAGCAAGTTCCCGTTACTGGCGAAAATTGGTGCAGCGGAGCTGGTTAAATTATGTAGGGCGGAGGAATAATGCTCGGTGCCGCAAATCTGGATAGACTGTCCGGTCTTAATAGCAGTACCTATGGCATTAGTACCGATATGTTTCTCGCTCCAATTTAAATTTATATTTGTATTAGGGATACTATGGATAATACAGCCGTTGGTATCAGTAAGTATAACGCGAAATCCGGAGCCTCGAACCGACTCATGAATTTCCTCCATTATCGGATAAGCTGCAGCTATTAGTTCGGCTGGTGTATTTACTGGTGATGATTTGATTTTTTGCAGAGTGGAACGGTTATAATCAACATCTCTATAAGGATCGACCCCTGCCTTTCGCGATCTTTCCCAGGATTCTGCTATAAAAAGGTCAAGAATATCGTCTTCTAACTTGCCAGAATTTATAAATTGTTTCCATACTGAGTATAATTCACCCTGTGGTAAGTCGGTTTGGTTCATTTTATCCCCTTCCCATCTCGATGACATTCTCCCAAGATAACGATAACGTCTGGAAATATTCCTTCCGAGAAAGAGATCCTTTATGTGCGCTTATTCATGTTATTAGTTCTGGGTAACTAACATATTCCAACTAATTCGTACGTATGTTAAATGATACCATAAACATAAAACCTTATCCATTATAGGCAGAATTTATATAAAACAGGGAAGCACGGGGACGTTCCTT
>JAQWBP010000039.1 GCA_028706315.1 Syntrophomonadaceae bacterium | reverse complement strand
ACGGGGCGAAACTTTACAGGACGTCATCACCAATATTGCGACTCTAGATCCTATTTTAGGTGAGTCAGATCGGTAATTTACCATTGGGTTCTACTGCGGAATCCCCTAAACTGCCTGTTTGAATGCATAAATATGTAGAGCGACGTTAACGGAGCATGGTAGAAACACCCTGCGAAGGCGCCGCAGCGGAAGGGGACGAGCGACACGGACGTCGCGAGCGGGTACTGAACACGGATGTGAATATACCCGGTACCCCTGGAGCTGCAAGACAAGCAGATGGTGTTTCCCATGCGGAGAGTAGTCGCCGGAATATTTATGCATTCAAACTAACGCTGTATAACTTTTTGCAGGGGAATCACCATTATATTATAAATTTGTAAAGTGATTTACCAAAATTGCGTCAGACACAAAGCGCGTAGAGGAGCGAGAAGATATGGAACACTTGTTTATAAATATTGCAGATGCGTTTACCGGCTGGCTGATGAACCTTGGATTATCCCCCTGGTGGGCTGATTTAGCACTTCTGGTTGTTCAGTGGATCTGTATTGTAACTATAGTTACAGCCAATATTACGGTTTTGATCTGGTTGGAACGTAAAGTAAGCGGTTTTTTCCAGGAACGTCTGGGGCCTAACCGGCTCGGACCTTTTGGCTGCTTTCAGACTATTGCTGATGCCATCAAGCTGCTTACCAAGGAAGATATTATACCATCAGCGGCCGACAAGCTAGTCTTTAGAACTGCACCGATATTCTTTATTATCGTGTCAGTAATGCTTTATGTGGTCCTGCCTATGGGAGATGGCATGCAGATAGTTGATCTTGATGTGGGTCTGTTCTTTTTTATTTCCGTAGGATCCTTAAGTACCATTTGCCTCCTGATGGCAGGATGGGGTTCAAATAATAAATGGTCTTTAATAGGAGCAATGCGTGCAGTAGCCCAGATGATTAGCTACGAAGTACCCCTGGCCTTATCACTCATAGGAGTAGTTATGATAGCTGGTTCATTAAGGTTATCTAATATTGTTGCTGCTCAGGGTAATATCTGGTTTATAGTCTTACAGCCTATAGCTTTTATTACCTATTTTATAGCAGCGACTGCTGAGCTAAACCGGGGGCCTTTTGATATGCCGGAAGCAGAGCAAGAACTAACTGGTGGTGCTTACACCGAATATACTGGCATGCGCTGGGCTTTATTTTTCCTGGCTGAGTATACCAACCTGGTGGCAGTATCCGCTTTGATGGCAACCGTATTTCTGGGAGGATGGCAGGGACCCTGGCTGCCTTCCTGGTTATGGATAATAGTTAAGACTTATGTGATTATGATGGTTTTCTTCTGGTTGAAATGGACTTTTCCCCGCATCAGAATGGACCAGCTTATGTCATTTAGCTGGAAGTTTTTGATACCAGTTTCCCTGGCCAACATTTTTCTGACCGGTGCCGGGATACACTTCTTTAAGTGGATGGGATGGTGATGGACATGTATGGAAAAGGATTATTAAAAGGCCTGGGGATTACCTTAAAACATTTCTTCCAAAGGGAGATTACCGAGCAGTATCCGGAGGAGATGCCGCATCTTTATGAACGGTATCGCGGGTCTTTGAATTTTGATTTTAGTAAATGTATTGCCTGCGGTATTTGCGCCAGTACTTGTCCTAACAATGTAATAAGCCTGGAGACGGTTAAGGATGAGGCTACTAAGAAGAGAAAACTGATAACTTATACTATAGATTTGCAATATTGTATGTTCTGCAACATGTGTGTGGAAAACTGCCCGAAAAATTGTCTATCTTTTGACCATAATTTTGAGCTTTCTCAATTTAAGCGGGAAGACATCAAAAGGGTATACACCCGGCCGGAAGGGATGGATGATGCTCTGACTCCTGAACAGGGGAGTTCTGCAGCAGACGATAAGAAAGCCAAACAGATTAATGCTATTTATACTACTCTTTTAAAAAACCCCCAGAAACTGCTGGCGAAAATTCTTGATAGCGAAGAACAAATTAGCATTATGATGTCAATCATCGCCAACGATGAGAAAAAAGCTAGGAAAATAGCAGAATTAATAGTTGAAGATAAAGACAAAGCTCGTAAGGTAGCAGCTGCATTTGTAAATAAAGCCTTAAAGGAGCGTGCTGCAGGAAAGCAGGAAGGAGGGGATAATTGATGACAGTTTCTTTAAATGATCTAGTTTTTGTGGCTATGGCATTAGTCATTGTTGTAGCAGCTACTGGTGTAGTCATGCTGAAAAATATCGTGCATAGTGCTTTATCCCTGATCCTGGCTTTTGTAGGAGTGGCGGGAATTTATTTTCAGTTAAGTGCTGGCTTTATCGGGCTGGTACAGATTATGGTCTATGCTGGTGCTATTTCAGTTCTGATAATTTTTGCTATTATGCTGGTCATGGATAAAAGTGTTGAAAAGACTAATTTATTTTCACCTAATATCATCAGGCTACTGGCAGGAATGGGTCTTACATTCCTACTATTTGTAACTTTGGGTGTGTCAATTTGGTTTACCAAGTTTCCAGTGGTGCCTGCCGAGGGACCAGTTGACGCTGTAGGTATGCTGGCCAATTTGTTTATGGGTGATTATGTTATAGCCTTCGAAACCGCGGCCATTCTTCTACTTGTTGCTGTAATCGGAGCAATAATTCTTGCAAAGGGGGCGGAGGATAAACAATGATCGGACTCACTCATTATTTGCTGCTGGGAACTGTAGTATTTTGCATCGGACTTTTTGGAGTTTTATCGAAGCGAAATGCTATTGCGGTTCTGATGTCAGTAGAGCTTATGCTTAACGCGGTTAATATTAATTTTGTGGCGATAAATAAGTTTATTACTCCTAACGATGTAACTGGTCAATTATTTTCTATTTTTGTTATTGTAGTTGCGGCAGCAGAGGTTGCGGTAGGTTTGGCGCTCATTATATCCATATACCGCCATAGAAAATCTGTTGACCTAAATGATTTTAATCTTTTGAAATGGTGAGGTGATGCAGTATGTTTGAATTTATTTTACCTAATGCCTGGTTAATACCGCTAGTTCCGGTACTGGCTTTTGCATTAATAGGGTTGTTCCTGCATCGCTGGCCTAAAATCTCAGCTGCGCTATCCATTTTTAGCATAGCTATTGCTTTTATTTTGGCGTTAGTAATTGCTGGGGGAGTTTTTTCGGCTCCTGCAGGAACAGTTTATGAATTTTCCACCCGCTGGCTGGATATGCCCGGGTTACAAGTAGATATGGGTTTGCTTATAGATGCCCTGACTGCAGTTATGCTGCTGGTTGTTACTACGGTTGCTCTGCTGGTGCAAATTTATTCTCTAGGTTATATGAAAGGTGATCCTGGTATTGCCAGTTATTATGCCTACCAGAGTTTATTTGCTGCCTCCATGCTGGGACTAGTAATTGCCAATAATCTGGGACAGATGTTTGTGTTCTGGGAATTAGTAGGTATTTGCTCTTATCTATTGATTGGATTCTGGTTTGGCAAGTATTCTGCTCGTAATGCAGCTATTAAAGCATTTATTACTAACCGGGTCGGGGATTTTGGTTTTTTGCTGGCTATATTATTTTTACAGATTATGTTTGGCACACTTAATTTCGGCGAACTGTCGGACAGTATGGCTGGTTTCACTAATATGACCATTTTGATTCCGGTAGCCATTCTGCTCTTTTGTGGGCCGATCGGTAAGTCAGCTCAGTTCCCACTGCATGTTTGGCTTCCTGATGCTATGGAAGGTCCTACCCCGGTCAGTGCTTTAATCCATGCGGCTACTATGGTTGCGGCAGGTGTTTATCTGGTGGCACGGGCATTTTTCATTTTCAGTGCAGTGCCCCAGGCGATGACAGTTATAGCAGTTATCGGCGGCTTTACTGCCTTATTTGCGGCTACCATCGCCCTGACGCAGAATGATATTAAACGAATCCTCGCTTATTCCACCCTGAGCCAACTGGGCTATATGATGATGGCTATGGGCATAGGGGCGATGACTGCAGGGATGTTTCATCTTATGACCCATGCGTTTTTCAAAAGTCTTCTGTTTTTAGGAGCTGGCAGTGTTATTGTTGCTATGCATGAGGAGCAGGATATCTGGAAAATGGGCGGGCTGTATAAGAAAATGCCCATTACAACCTGGACGTTTATTATCGGAGCCTTGGCTTTAAGTGGGATACCACCTCTGTCCGGATTCTGGAGTAAAGATGAAATTTTGTTAGGAGCCCTGGCAAGCGGCCATATAGGCTTATATATAATAGGTGCCTTTGTAGCCTTTTTAACTGCGCTGTATATGTTCCGGCTAATTTTTGTCGCCTTCTTTGGCAGCAATAAGGCTGGTGCAGAGAAAGCCCAGGAGAATTCTGCGGTGATGACGGTTCCTTTGATTATCCTGGCGGCAATATCAGTTGTAGCCGGGTTGGTTAATTCACCGCTGATGCATAATGCTTTTGGCCATTATATAAATAGCCCGGCCGGTATAGAACCGCATCCTAGTCTGATAATAATGATTTCTTCTACTGTGATTGCGTTGGCTGGAATAGCGATGGCCTGGTTAATCTATCAGAAACAGGTTATTAGCGCAGAAGATCTTAAATACAGATTTGAAGGGATTTACAAAGTTCTGTACCACAAGTATTACATTGATGAAATTTATGCTTGGCTCGGTGCACGCCTGGTTGATGGCATGGCAAAGGTTTTATACTGGTTTGATATTTATGTAGTCAACGGTTTTATTAATGCTATTGCTTATGTTACAGCCATAACCGGGGAAGTTCTCAAATTTACCGAAGATGGACAGGTTCAAACTTATGCTTTGTATATGTTTGCTGGAATAGTACTTTTACTGGTGTCGGCCTTATATGCCGTCTACACAGTTTTAATATAAGGGGGTGGGGAAGAGTTGAACAATTTTCCTATATTATCATTAATTTTATTAGCACCTTTAATTGGGGCAATTATTATTATGTGCCTACCTAAAGATAACGGTAAGGCTATAAAATACATTGCTGCTATTAGTACTTTTTTAAGCCTCCTTTTATCCCTGGTAGTTTTTATTGGCTATGATCGGTCTTTAGGGGGAATGCAGTTTGTGGAGAAGATCCCCTGGATTGCGGATCTGGGAGTAAATTATGCTCTGGGAGTAGATGGAATAAGCTTGCCTTTAATGTTACTGACTAATCTGATTGGTTTTAGTGCTGTATATGCTTCCTGGAATAATAAAGAAAGAATAAAAGAGTTTTTTGCCTTACTCTTAATACTTATTACTGGGGTAATGGGCACTTTTGTTACAACTGATTTATTTATTTTCTTCCTATTTTATGAAGTAGTTGTTATACCTATTTATCTGATGGTAATCATGTGGGGAAGTACCAAGCGGGTTACTAAAGAATACGCCGGTATGAAACTTACTATATATTTGTTAATTGGAAGTGCCTTCCTAATGGTAGGACTTATATCTCTTTTTATAAAAGCAAAAGGGATAACTGGTGTACCAAGTATGGATATGGCCTTTCTGGCAACAATTGATTTCCCGGTTAGTTTCCAGGTGATGGTCTTTGCTTTTATGGCCTTTGCTTTCGGGACTCTACTTTCTATGTTCCCCTTTCATGCATGGTCTCCGGATGGTTATGCTGGTGCTCCAACTGCAGTCAGTATGATTCATGCCGGGGTACTAAAGAAAATCGGGGGTTATGGCCTGATCCGTATTGGCCTTTTTATACTGCCGGCGGGAGCACAAATAATTGCTCCTATTATAGCTGTGCTGGCTATAGGTAATGTAGTTTATGCAGCTTATATCTGTATCAGCCAGAAAGATCTTAAATATATTGTGGGCTATTCTAGTGTTAGTCACATGGGCTATGTATTAATTGGTATAGCTGCATTAAACCTGATAAGTATAAATGGAGCTATTATTATGATGTTTGCCCATGGAGTTATGGCCGCACTATTCTTTGCTATGATTGGAAATCTCTATGAAAAGAGTCATACCAGAAATGTCGATGATTTTGGTGGTCTGGCCCATCAAATGCCGCGCCTGAGCGTTGGCTTTATGTTAGCCGGTCTGGCATCACTAGGTCTGCCAGGTATGGTTAATTTTATCGGCGAATTTACTATCTTCGTCGGGGCCTTTTCCACCTATAAAGTGCTGACTATTATAGGTGTAAGTGGTATTATTTTTACTGCTCTCTACATTTTACGGGCCTTGGGTAATGTCCTTTTTGGACCGCGCAGGGAAGAATGGGACCATCTGCAGGATTTAAAAGGGCCGGAAATGGTACCTCTTATCGTCCTGGGAGCTGCTATTTTAATTGGCGGGATATTCCCGTTTACGTTAATGGATTTAATTAGCAGTGGCGTAGGGGATCTTATTGCCCAGGTAGGACTTGTACAGATAGGGGGTATACTATAATGGATTTTTCACTACTAACGACTGAAATCCTGGTAGCCCTTATAGGCCTGCTGGTACTAGTGGTAGGATTAGTATTACCTGACCGGGGTAAACAATTAGTGGGGAAGTTATCCTTGCTTGCTCTGGCTATAGTACTGGTGTATGCTCTTATAGCTTTTCCACGCGAAGCAAGTTATTTTAATGGGATATATCAGGTAGATGTATTTGGCAATTATTTCAAGATATTGTTTTTGATTGCCGGTATACTAGTTATGCTCAGTGCTTCCAAATATATTAAGCGATTTGCCGCAAAATCATCTGAGTTTTATGGTCTGATGATTCTTGCTACACTGGGTATGATGGTTTTATCAGCCTCAGGTGATTTTATAACCATGTATATCGGGTTAGAATTGATGACGATAAGCTTTTATATTTTAACTGCGTATCTGCAGAGTGATAAACGTTCCAGTGAAGCAGGGTTAAAATATCTGATCTTAGGGGCTATTTCGTCCGCTGTATTGCTTTTTGGTATGAGTCTGGTCTACGCTATGACCGGGACTACCATTATAAGTGAAATAGCCGGAGCCTGGACTATGCAGCCAGCTATGGCAGCTGGTCTGGTGATGATTATAGCCGGGTTTGCCTTTAAAATTTCTGTTATTCCTTTTCATATGTGGGCTCCGGATATTTACCAGGGTGCACCTATTCCGGTGACAACTTATCTTGCTGTAGGCTCCAAGGCAGCAGCTTTTGCTGCTCTGGTCCGGGTATTTATGCTGGCTTTTCCTCCCGGGTCGATATCATTTAACTGGAATATAATTTTAGCCGTACTGGCAGTATTGACTATGGTCATAGGAAACTTGATAGCCCTGACCCAGAAAAATGTAAAACGCCTACTGGCTTATTCTAGTATTGCCCAGGCAGGTTATATTCTGGTAGGATTAGTGGCGGCGAACACGTATGGCCTTAAAGGGGTATTATTCTATGCTATGCTGTATGTTTTTTCTAATACGGGTGCATTTGCTGTCGCGACTGCAGTTGAGGTAGATGCCGGGAGTACCGATATAGATGCTTTCAATGGTCTGGCCAAGCGTTCACCTATGCTGGCGGCAATTATGACTGTATGTATGTTATCCCTGGCGGGAATCCCACCTATGGCCGGGTTTGTCGGGAAGTTCTATCTTTTCTCGGGAGCTATTCAAGCAGGTTATTTGTGGGTAGCTATAATTGGCCTGGTGATGAGCATGGTGTCGGTATATTATTACCTGGGAGTAGCCAAGGCTATGTATATCGGAGTCAGCATTGATGAAAACCCTATCAAGTTAGATGTTCCTGCCCAGATGGCATTATGGGCCTGCCTGGCCGGAACGCTTTTAATCGGAATATATCCCGGTCCCTTATCTAATTTTGTACAAACAGCTATAAGTATGTTCTTATAAATAGTAAACGTAAAAGGGTAAGCATGCTTCAAAACATGTTTACCCTTTGTTAAGTTAACTGTGAATTTTGATTTCCCTGCAAAAAGTTATACAGCGTTAGTTTGAATGCATAAATATTCCGGCGACTACTCTCCGCATGGGAAACACCATCTGCTTGTCTTGCAGCTTCAGGGGTACCGGGTATATTCACATCCGTGTTCAGTACCCGCTCGCGACGTCCATGTCGCTCGCCCCCTTCCGCTGCGGCGCCTTCGCAGGGTGTTTCTACCATGCTCCGTTAACGTCGCTCTACATATTTATGCATTCAAACAGGCAGTTTAGGGGTTTCCGCAGATTTTTATTTTTATTTCAGGACCCAAACCCCAGTGGGGGAGATTACAGAAAAGCATATCGGAGAGGATTAAGACCGGCCGCCAGCGGTCTTAACCCTTAATCCTCTTGCTAACGAAACTTACGTCCAAAAGAAGTAAGAAAAAAGAAAGTCTGCGTAAGTCCTCAAAGTCTGCGGCAGTCTGCGTCGAAAAAATAATCTGCGTGAATCATAATAATTAGCGGGTCATCTGCGTCTATTCTTGCCGCGGTACGTTATCAGATTTTCTTTCCAAAGATATACTGGCTGCATTCTTTTCCATCGAAGTTGGCCACCTGGGGTAAGTAACCCCATTGTTCAAAACCGAATTTCTGCACCAGCTGAACGCTCTTAACATTCCATTCTAAGATTACAGCTAATAAATTGCTGATTCCAAGTCTCGGGCAATCATCAATGGTGAAATTCACCAGAGATGTTCCGATTCCTAGACGGTGATAGTTCTGATCAACATAATAACTTATCTCAGCAGTTTGGCGTACTGCCATTCGACCAGGTCTATAAGGACTGATAGAGCACCATCCGACTACCTGGTTACTATGTTCCATAACATAGATAGGGTACATATCTTTTGGATGCTGATAAAACCACTCTAGCTTATCATCAACAGCAAATGGCTTTGTATCAGCAGTAGCCTTAGTGGCAATACCCTGGTTATAAATATCGACAATTCCTGGTAAATCGAATATATTAGCAAATCTTACTTCCATTTTAGTTCTCCTTCAACTAGAATTAATAGGGGAAAAATGAGCGTTATGCGTTTTCTACCAGTTCTATGCGTTCACCATCAGGACCGAGGAGAAATATTATTTTTTTATTATTAAGTAAGGTTTGCGGCTTGTCAAATAAAAACTCGACACTTATCTCCTTTAGTTTTAATATCCATTGATCGAGGTTATCTACCTGTAGAGCTATATGGTCACATATGCCGGTGTGCCGATCGGGAATTGTGTCATGAGTATATTGTAGCAATTCCAATGTTACTCCATCAATATCAAGAGATATAATTTTCAGGTGTTTATTTTCATAAATACCTGAAATTTTAAAACCGAATGCATTGGTGTAAAATTGAGCAGATTTATCACAGTCTTTAACAATTATGCTAGTATGATCGAATTTACAGTTCATAGATGCAACCTCCTTTATTTTTAAAGATTAAAAATCTTAACTATGTATATTACTTTTTGTATATTCTTTCATTGGTAAAATAATCAGGAATTCTCTATGAACTAAGTATAATCAGCAATAAAACAGAATTAAAGGTTAATTATTCTACTATCAACATATTATTTTGATTTATTGAACCTACAAAATCAAGTATAATTAATACTGATATTGTAGAATAGGCAGAATCGTGGCAATTATTTTGCAGATGGGAATGACCAGAATACCCAGGGGATGGCAAGATTATCAAAATTAAAAGTTGGGAGGCAATTAAATGCTAAAGATGAGGAGACGTAGTTTGGCGCTACTATTAGTGGTTTCACTAATGGTAGTATTTGCAGCTGGTTGTGGTGGGAGCGCCGACAACAACCAGGATGGAGAAAAGCAAGCCGCTGAAACAAAATTTATCAACATTGGAACTGGCGGAACTGCAGGGACCTACTATCCACTAGGTGGAGCTGTTGCTGAAATTCTTAAGGACGAGCTTAAACTTAATGCTACCGCGGAATCAACCGGAGCATCAGCAGCAAATATTAACCTGTTAAACAGTGGTAGTGTTGATATGGCTTTTATTCAAAACGATGTTTCATACTATGCTGACCAAGGGACAGAACTCTTTGAGGGCAAAAAAGTTGAAGGATTAAGATGCCTGGCTACCCTGTATCCTGAAACTTGCCAGCTTATGACCCTGAAGAAGACTGGAATTACTAGTGTAGCTGATCTTAAAGGTAAGAAAGTTGCAGTTGGAGCTGCTGGAAGTGGTGTTGAGGCTAATGCCCGCCAGATTTTAGCAGCTGCAGGTCTCACTTATGACGATATTAGTGCACAGTATCTTTCCTTTGCAGAAGCAGCCAATGGCTTAAAAGACGGTAACATTGATGCAGGATTTATTACTGCAGGTTATCCTACAGCTGCTATTCAGGATATTTCTGCACAGCATGATGTAGTCTTACTTTCACTGAGTGATGACATTATCAATCAGTTGATGAAAAAATATCCCTTCTACGCCAAAATGACTATTCCTGCAGGTACTTATCAGAAACAGGATCAGGATGTTCAGACTTTGGCAGTTATGGCAATGTTAGTTGCTACAGACAAGATGGATGACCAGACTGCTTATGATACGGTTAAAGCAATATATTCTAATTTAGACCGGCTTAAAGTTGCTCATTCTGTAGGTAAGCTTATTACAAGGGAATCTGCTATGGAGGGAGTCTCTATACCTATGCACCCTGGAGCAGAAAAATATTTTAATGAAAATAAGTAGGAGACCGATATACGGTAATGGGAATTCGTTCATTAAAGTGGGCTAAAATTGTTACCTGGGGGCTGGTCACCCTTTTTCTGTTAGTTATCTTATTTCTGCCATTCCCTGTACTTGTATTAAGCACCCAGAAAGGAACCACGGTCTTACTTGTACCTATGGTATTTGAAAAAAACTTTACACTCGAGTATCTTCATTCAGTACAAAAAACGCCGGTGCAGGAGAATTTAACTCTTGCACCGGAAAATAAATTACTTCTTACATCAACTTATTATCAATCACTGGGAGTAGGCCTTCCTTTTTTACCGGAAGAAGGCAAATTAGTTAATGACAATGGCATTTTTAAACTTACAGGTTTAAATCGTCTTTATGATAAAATATGCCTGGGATTTATGCCACTGGCTAAACATGCTTTGCTGTACCATGGTAATCGCTATGATTTTAAGGACTACTTTTTACCCGGGACAATTATTGAAATAGAAATCAAAAAACTTTCACCTGCCGAGATATTATGGCAGGCAAGTCATTGCGAAAGGGAGGTCAATGTTGACTAAGCAAAAAAACAATTCTGCAGAAGAACAAATTAATATAGATGAGTTTATGGCTAAATACGACCGAGAGTCTGATTTCCGACGGTACAGCGGAATAGGTAAATGGGTAGTAGCCATAATCGCGATTAGTTTTTCTTTATTTCAATTATATACAGCTATATTCGGGGTACTAGATGCACACCTGCAGCGTGCAGTTCATCTTTCTTTTGCTTTGGCTCTCGTATACCTTTTATATCCAAGCCGTAAGGCATGGTCGCGTGATAAGTTACACTGGATTGACGCTGTTTTGACGATCATTGCTACGGCAATGCCGCTTTACATCGTGGTTTTTTATAAAGATCTGGTTATGAGGGCCGGAATTGCTACTCCAATAGATATGGTTGTAGGAGGAATAGGCGTCTTGCTAGTTTTGGAAGCTGCCAGAAGGGTTGTAGGATGGCCGATTGTAACTATTGCTTGCCTATTTCTGGTCTATGCAGTTACAGGTCCTTATATTCCAGGAGCTTTTGCTCACCGGGGTGTAGATCTTGAACATCTGGTACAACATCTCTTCTTTACTACAGAAGGGGTTTTCGGGATACCACTTGGTGTATCTTCAACATTTATATTCCTCTTTATTTTGTTTGGAGCGTATCTAGAGAAATCTGGGTTAGGCAAATTTTTTATCGACATTGCTAATGCGATTGCAGGCTGGGCCAGGGGTGGACCAGCTAAAGTCGCGGTAATATCAAGTGGACTTATGGGAACTGTCTCAGGCAGCTCGGTCGCTAATGTGGCAGGAACTGGTAGCCTTACTATTCCCATGATGAAAAAGCTGGGTTATAAACCGGAATTTGCCGGAGCGGTAGAAGCTGCGGCTTCTACTGGTGGACAGCTAATGCCACCTATTATGGGCGCTGCTGCATTTTTAATGGCTGAATTTGTCGGAACTCCCTATATTAACATAGTAAAAGCTGCTTTAATACCGGCACTGCTTTATTTTACCGGGATTATGATTGGTGTGCACCTTGAAGCCAAAAAAGAAGGGTTAAAGGGTATACCACGTAACCAGTTGCCCAAAATAGGAAAACTAATTGCTGAACGTGGGCATCTGGCTGTACCTCTGATAGCAGTTGTATATCTGCTAGTATCGGGGCGTACACCTATGCGAGCTGCACTTTGGGCACTTTTGTTAACCATAGTAGCAGCCATGCTGCGGTCTTCAACCCGAATGTCACTTAGAGATATTATTAAAGGACTTGAAGATGGAGCCAGGGCAGCGTTGGGAGTTATTGTAGCTTGTGCAACTGCGGGAATTATAATAGGGGTAGTTACCAAGACTGGTTTGGGGTTGAAACTGGGGTCAGTTTTAATTGATCTTGCTGGTGGACAACTTATTCCTACACTAATATTTACGATGATAACATCAATTATTCTTGGTATGGGGGTACCTACTACTGCTAATTATGTTATTACATCTACTATTGCCGCCCCGACCATAATCCAGCTTGGAGTACCTGTTCTAGCTGCTCATATGTTTACTTTTTACTTTGGTATTATTGCTGATATTACGCCGCCGGTGGCTTTAGCAGCCTTTGCTGGTTCTGGAATAGCCAGGAGTAATCCGCTCTTAACTGCGGTTAATGCGTCAAAACTTGCTATTGCAGCCTTTCTTATACCGTATATTTTTGTATTATCACCGGCATTGCTGATGATAAATACAACTTTGCCGCAAGTTACATTTATCGTTCTTACCTCAGTTTGTGGAATGATAGGTGTTGCTGCTGCTGTATCAGGATATTTTATTACGGATGGCAAATGGCTGGATAGGCTTATGTTCTTTGTCGGAGGACTTTTGATGATTCATCCAGAGGTTACGACAGATCTGATTGGCCTATTATTAATGGTAGGTGGATTTGTATTACAGAAAATGAGAGCCAATAAAGAGGCTAAGGAACAAGTACAGCTTTAATATTGTGTTATGGAAGATAGCGAATAAGGGGAAAAAGCGGGAGAGCGATGTAAAACGTTTCTTCCGCTTTAATATTTTGCTCATTAATACACATCCTAAATTTAATGTCAGGCTAGTTGCTTTATAATAGAAAGGGATTGGTAATACTAGTAAAGAAATTTATAGTGAGGGATAGGTTTAAAATAAGCTACATATATGACAATAATTTAAGGAGGTCTTGTTAGTGGCTTCTATAAAAAAGCGTACAGAAATAGAAAATGAATTTAAGTGGAAACTAGAGGATATTTATCCGGAAGAAACAAGTTGGGAAAATGATTACCAGCAGCTTAAGACCCTTATTGAGGAAGTAAATAAGTACCAGGGAACCCTGGGCAAGTCTGCCGGGGATCTTTTGCAGGTATTACAGCTCTTGGAGAAAATAGAACGCATAGCCGAAAAATTATATGTTTACGCTAAAATGAGACGTGATGAAGATAATGCTGATTCTTATTATCAGACTTTGTTTGATCGTGCCGAGAGTATAAGTATTCAGCTTAGTAGTGCAACTTCGTATATTATTCCAGAAATTACGGAGATTGAGACTAATAAAATCGAAACTTTTCTGCAGGAGAATCAGGACCTGGCAGTATATAAACATTTTTTTGATGAGCTTTTGAGGCAAAAAGAACATATCTTATCTCAGCAGGAAGAAAAGATTTTGGCTATGTCAGCTGATTTATCGATTGCTTCCCAAAATGTCTTTACCATGTTTAATAATGCTGATATTAAATTTCCTGTAATAAAGGATGAAACTGGAAATGATATTGAAATAACTAAAGGCAATTACGGGAGGTTAATGGAAAGCAGTGATCGCCGGGTTAGAAAAGAAACATTTCAGGGATTATATAGTTCCTATACTAAATTTAAAAACACCCTAGCAGCAACATTAGGTTCGAGTGTAAAAAAGAATATATTCTATACCCGCGTCAGAAAGTACCCGTCGGCATTAGCAGCCTCCCTGGATCAGGATAACATTTCGTCAGAAGTATACCATAACCTTATTGCCATAATGCATAAAAATATGGATTATATGTACAGATATATGAATCTACGGCGGAAAATGCTGGGGGTAGATGAGCTGCATATGTATGACATTTATACCCCACTAGTTAAGGAATTTAATATGAATGTACCGTATGATAAAGCCAAGCAAATGGTAGTAGAGGGTCTTAAGCCCCTGGGCGAGGAGTATGTATCAAAGTTAAGTGCAGGAATGGAAGCAGGCTGGATAGATGTTTATGAAAATGAGGGAAAAACGAGTGGTGCCTATTCCTGGGGAGCGTATGATACTCATCCTTACGTTTTGATGAATTACGATAATAAACTTGATGATGTTTTTACTCTTGCCCATGAAATGGGGCATTCTATGCATACTTATTACTCGAACCAGGTGCAACCTTATATATATAGCCAGTATACGATATTTTTGGCCGAGGTTGCTTCTACGGTTAATGAGTCTTTGCTTATTGACCATCTTTTAAAGACTTCACAGAATGATCAGGAAAAGATGTACCTGATAAATCATTATCTGGAGCAATTCCGGGGAACTGTTTACCGGCAGACCATGTTTGCAGAGTTTGAGAAAATAATTCATGAAAAAGTTGAACAAGGTGGAGCTTTAACACCAGAAGAGCTTTGCAGCATATATCGAGACTTGAATCGTCAGTATTATGGGCCTGGTGTTATACTTGACGATGAAATTGATATGGAATGGGCCAGGATTCCACATTTTTATTCAGCTTTTTATGTTTATAAGTATGCAACAGGATTTTCAGCTGCCACTGCATTTAAGGAACAAATACTTAATGAAGGGGATAGTGCCGTAGCGAGATATCTGGAATTCCTAAAAGCCGGCAGTTCAGATTATCCGCTAAGTATACTAAAAAGGGCGGGAGTGGATCTTTCTACCCCAGAGCCAGTAGAAAGCGCTCTGAACTATTTTGGTAAACTGGTAACCCAACTAGAAGAAATGGCCGGATTATAGTAAAGAAAGCGGGACAGGTTAAACCTGTCCCTTCTGTTTTTACCCCTCCTCTTGATTTTAATATAAAAGTTTATAAATGAGCATAACTATGTATGTAACAATAATTTCATTAAGGCAGGAGGGTTAATGCATTGGTCCAGACGGAAACTATTTTTGATAGAACCATGCAAGAAGTTATGCCGCGGCTAACTGAGTTTAACGATTATGATCTTATTATTGGCATCCCTTTTTATGATGAAAAAGAAACATTAATTCCCCTTATACGTTCTATAGATAAGGTATTGCAATCCTGGATCGGACGTAGACAGCTTATTGTGTGTGTAGGTGATCATTCAGCACCGGAACTGCTGGAAACTATTCAGAATCAAGTTTTAAAACACCCGCATTTAGCATTCTTACTACCGGAGGAAATTAGTGGTAGAGGGATGAGCATCAGGGCAATCCTGGAGATATGCAAACACCTGGATTCCGATTTGCTCCTTTTTAGTGCCAATATGGCGACCGAAGCTGGTCCTGGCATTGGTGACAACTGGCTAGAAAGTCTTTTGACACCGGTGCAAGGGCATTATGATCTAGTAGTGGGTAGCCTGAGGCGTCATCTGGGCAGTGATAGTATAGCCCATATGATGGCCGCTCCAATGTTGGAAACTTTTTATGGATTTCGTATTAGTGACCCGCTGGGTGGAATATATGCTATTTCTCATGATTTTATCGAGGAGCTTGCTCATGAGGCGAGTTTTTGGGGAGAAATAATAAAAGGCTATGGCATAGATTTCTGGCTTTTGACTAGGGCATTGTCATGGAATAGAAACATATGTGAAGTTAATATGGGTGGAATAATCATTAATCACGATCTCGAACGGCGTAACCGGATATTCAAGGATATAGCATCGACCATTTTTGCAGCAATTAGGCGCGATAGTGCTATCTGGTTACAAGATAGGTTAGTAATAAAAGTAGCCGATATTCTAGCCCGAAGTGAAATTAACCAGCCGGATATAATTGGCTATTCGCTGGAGGAACTCTTAGAACATTTCCGCTCGGGCTGTAACAGGTATGGACATATTTTTGATACATCTAATGTAAAAGAGAATCTCCAAGATATTATGCAGCTAACTGAAGATGATTTTTATCTGGATGATGATTTATGGGTAACAATAATCTTAGATTTATTGCTAGAATATTCGTTTGCAGATGAACAAAAGCAGGAAGACATTTTAGGAGCCCTGACAGCAGTTTATAACGGTCGGGTAGCCAGTTATTTGTTGCAAATGAAAGCTTTTGCCGATAAAATTTCTGGTGTAGACGCTAGAGAAAAAAACCGGCTATTAGTTCGTATGATGGAATCAATTCGCCACGATTTAACTAATAATTTTTGGGACATGAAACCACATTTTAACCAGAGGTGGTTAAATAAGAAAGAGCAGGTAAAGCCACCAATTATCCCCCTGGGATATATGGAGTATGTACCTGGTAAACCTATTGTAGTGCCGAAAAAAATAACGGGTAAAGATCAGCGCATTATACAAACTGATAACATTTTCCGCAATTTAAGGAAACTTTATGATGAAAGGTTGACTATTTTCCTTACTGAGGGTCTGGGGCTATCAGAAGATGTAGAATCAGTTGATGCGGTTGCTAGTGTGATGGATTTTATGCGTCAACTGGAAGACACGATTGATATTTTAATGCCTGGGGATATACATACCCGGGAAGGCCTGGAGCTTTTTATCACCTCACTACTTAATTTGTACCCGGAGCAGCACATGTTTACTATTAATTCAGATTTATTACGTGAAATGCTAATTAGATTTCCGCCTGTAAATCTAATGATTCCCCTGGGATACTATAAGCCTGACCAGCTGATTCAAAATATGGACCCGAGGGATGCCGTTACTTATGCTAATCTAGTAGAAAATTGGAGTTATTCTGACCGTGATTTAATATGGCTGATAGAGAATTTAAAGCCAGAAAGTTTTGAGTTTGTCCCTATTAAACCGATTATTCTAACGGATGATTTGCAGATGGGGGTTTTATCACCTGGTAAAATATCAAATTTTAATCGCATAACAGCTAGAATTACCGTAAAAACCCTCGAGACGGGCAAAGGAGGGCAATATCCGAAGTTAAGATATTTGACAAATTTTGTACGCCGGCTCAGTGTAGCGGAAAATTATTCGCAATTGTTTAAGGATATTGTTTCTGAACGTAAAAATATGGGGCCCAAAATACGCAATACTTTGCTTGGCGTACAGAAAAGTGAAGAGTTTTCTGCTAACAATATTTTTGAGAATTACCATCATCGCAGTTTGGTAGATAAAATTAGTTACTTGGCAGAAAGATTACGGTCAGAGGGCGGAAAAGATCTAGCCCGGATTTTTGAACTTATGGTTAATGGGTATGGTCTCAGCCAGGTTTTAGAAGATGGGACATTTTTAACATGTACAGCCTGGAGCTGGGGAAGTTATAGTTTTAAAGGTGGCTTAAAAATACCAACACCTTTGACGACCAGCGTAGAGAGCCGCTGGTTTAATCATGAGTTTCTGGAAATGCTTTACCGGGAACTCGGGTATAATCCAGAGGAAATAAAGGAAATCGTTTACCGGTTAATCCAGTCAGGTAAGGGTCGACATAACTTGCTGGATACTTTGCTGCCGGCGAGGCCTAAAGATGTTACTGTAGTAGTACAAGAAACAACTAATGAGCCGAGTAAGTACCTGAAACGCTATAAAGGCAACCCATTACTAGAGCCTGATGAAAAGAGTAAATGGGAATCAAAATATGTATTAAATCCCGGTGCACTTAGAATACACGATAAAGTTTATCTTTTTTATCGTGCAGTAGGAGATGATAACATCTCGCATATAGGTCTGGCTATAACTGATGGATATAAGGTTCTGGAAAGATTACCTCAGCCTGTATTATCCCCGGTTACGCCGGAAGAAAAGATGGGATGTGAAGATCCCAGACTAACTATAATAAATGATAAAATTTTTATGCTTTATACGGCTTATGATGGTAATATTGCCCAGATTGCAGCTGCTTCAATTAGGGTAGATGAGTTTTTAACGGGTAATTATACCGGCTGGGAAAGAGAAGGGCTGGCTTTTAAGAATATATGGGATAAAGATGCCATAATATTTCCGGAGAAGATAAAAGATAAATATGTGGTATATCATCGCATAGAACCAAGTATCTGGGTAACTTATATAAATGATATAAAGTTTCCAATCAAAGAAAAACATGCGATCATTATTGGTCCCAGACCGGGAAGAATGTGGGATTCACTTAAAATTGGAGCAGGAGCTCAGCCGTTAAAAACAAAATATGGCTGGTTACTAATATATCATGGAGTAGATTATAATTATGTCTACCGCCTGGGGGTAATATTAGTTGATTTGCAAAACCCATCCAAGGTACTTTATCGTTCTCCTAATCCTATACTTGAGCCAGAAGAGGATTACGAAATAGGCCTTAGTGGGGCTTGGGTGCCTAATGTAGTTTTTACCTGTGGAGCTGTTCCGGCTGCGGAAAAGGAAGTGCTTGAAGATGAAGATGAAATTCTTGTTTACTATGGTGCTGCAGATACCAGCATAGGAATGGCTAGTGCCACCTTGGCTGATTTAATTCCTGAATCTTTCCGCATTGTTCCGTAGTCGGAGTAGATATTAAATAGACGCTGATTTTCACAGATTTTTTATGATTTACGCAGATCTTTTTCATTAAATTAACAAAAGTGCTTAGCACTTTTGTTAATTTTATTTATAGAAGAAAATCAGCGTTAATCATAATAATCAGCGAAGATCTGCGTCTTAAAAAGAGTCTGCGTAAGTCACTAAAGTCTGTGGCAGTCTGCGTCAAAAGTCAGCGGCGCGGGAGGCTAAATGATTTTAGGAAGTTTTTCAATAGCGGTTTCTCTTTCTTTAAGGGACTTTTCGGCGATAATT
>JAQWBP010000038.1 GCA_028706315.1 Syntrophomonadaceae bacterium | reverse complement strand
AATTTGAAATACTAATAAACAGAAATTTAAAGAATCGTCAATAGAAGGGAGATAAAGAACTATGAAAATTAACAAGGGAGCAAAGGTTGGAATCATGATTGAGATTATCGCACTTGTATTCATGATTCTTCTTGCTCTGTTTAATAAGACTATTCCGTCTGTACTGAGTTGGATTTTCGTCGTAGGCTTAGTGATTGCATTGGCTGGAACATTAGTCGCCTTATCAAAAAGGAAAGATAAAAGATGAAAGTGCTATAAAGTCCAATTTGTCACTAAACTGTTGAATTGAACCAGGAGGATATTTCTGCTGGAAAAGAGATGGCAATTTAAGCAATGGTATGGGTTGGATGATGGTAATACTCATACTATAGGGGGTGAAAAATACAAAAAGTTAATAGAGCTTTGTTTTGCCCATGCAACTTATTTTCGCTACAATTGGCTTGTTGGACAGTGGTCACCGACAAACAATTGGAACAGGCTGGAGCCTAAACACCCAGCGTCTGAAAAGGTGGAGGTTTTAAAGATATTAATGTCAGTATAAAAATAAATACATTAAACAAATTTCTACTATATATGTGATAAAATAGATACGGATTTTTTATATTTTACTCAAAAGCATTACCGGAATGATAATGCTTTTTTAGTTTGACCAGCATGTTTGCTGAGCCGATGGGTTGAAAGAAACCCTATCGCCTAACCAGCGGGAAGATAACCCGAGGGCAAGGGCGTTACTGGTACCGGTGAGGTCTGAAGGAAGTCGCGGGGGAATTCGGAACATTATCATCTCGATAAAACGAGTAAGCCCCAACAAGTAGAGAAGAAAATAGCAGAGGTGGAAATAAACAGACTTAAAAATTTAATCAGCATAGCCGAAGGAATTATAGGAGGGCAAGGACAATGAAAATATGTTATCGATTTTTTGGTGGATTTTTAGACACTCAGGAAAACTGGTTGAATCAAATGGCACATAAGGGATATCGGCTAATAAAAACAGGAAGAATGTCTTATGAGTTTGAAGAGTGTCAGCCTGGTGAATATCAATATGCTGTTGAGTTTGTTGCGCAACGAAGTTATAAAAACGAAAAAGGATATCGAGCTTTTTTAGAAGAACTTGATTATAAGGTGTTTTACAAAAATGCTAACCTAAATTTTTCAGTAGGTAAAGTAAAATGGAGACCTTACGGCAGTGGCATGGGACAGATTTCCACTAATCCTGGGAGCTATAATAAAGAATTATTTATTGTTGAAAAGAAAAATGACAGTAAGCCGTTCGAACTACATACTACGAATTCCGATAAAGCCAATTATTACAAGCCATTAAGAAATGCATGGCTAACAATTGCCATCATGTTTTTAGTCTTTGCTGTTTGGAAATATATAGATCAAGGGCTTATGGCCTATGAGAAAATTGCATTTAGCGTTTTAGGATTGTTATGTGCTATACCAATGATAAGGTATCAAAAAAGGATTTCTTCTTTTTCTGCTCACTCAAACATCGAATAGTCAGTAAAATCAAGGGTAAAAAGAATGGATGTGCTTAACTGGAAATCAAAATATGTAGAGCCTGGTATTTGTGATGGAACTCAATGGAGTGTTGAGATTGTTAGAGATGAACGGAATATAAAAAAGTATGGAGACAACAAGTTCCCGGATGAATGGGATGAATGTTTAGGTGATGAAAAGATGAATATAATAAATTTTATAGTAATTGTTATGCTATTAAGTGTGCTAACAAAACAGATATCATATATTAGAAAATTAAAAATCAAGACAAAGAAAAGCTTTTTAGAAATATTAACTGTTGTTCTCGGTATATTGGTGTTAATTACATTAACAATCTTTTTTGCGAAACATTACATGCACTTTTTAATTGCTTTTATTGGTATAATATTGCTTGTTATTAACTGGATTAAGCAAGGAATTTTTGATTCGGGTATACTTATTGTGGCCAAAGGCAAAGAGCTATATCTTTGGAATGAGGTTAGATACGCACAAATAAATACAGGTGATATTATAACGATTGATTATTACAGCGTTTCAGGTTCGAAAATTATTTCGCATAAATTTGAAATGCAAAACTACGATAAAATTCTGGAAATATTTGAAGATAATAATATTCAGTTCGTAATAGAAAATCCAACAAAATGAGCATAATGCGAAGTTTAGTTAATTCGCATTCTTTATATTGTGTGCAATTGTAATCAGCTTGAACAATTAAATAATCAGCAGCGTTAATAAATAACAGATTATCTATAAGGATTTTGGGGCAATAGCGAAAATAAACGGTGCAGGGTAGCCTGCACCGTTTATTTATAAGAAGTTCCTATTACTAATTAATGGCTTTCTTCAGAGTCTTCTCTGGTTTTGTGCACCGTACCCCACGGATGTTCAGGTGGTGCATAAATCGAGTATAATTTAATGGGCACGCGACCCGTGTTGATGAGGTTGTGCCAAGTGCCTGCGGGGATAAGAATTACATCGTCGTCGTAGACTTTGCGCTGGAAATTCAGACTGTCTCTGCTTTCACCCATCATTATAATGCCTTCACCCTGTTCCAGACGTATAAACTGATCCAGATCAGGGTGCATCTCTACACCAATTTCATCCTCAATGCTCATCAGGGTAAGTTGAAGATACTTGCCCGTCCACAAAGCGGTGCGGTAGTTATTGTTTTTCAAGGTTTCTTTTTCAATATTAGTTACAAATGGGCAGGGACCATGGTCATGAAAATGAGAGCAATATTTACAGAATCTCGGGAAGCACTTTGAACACATGCATCTATTGTCATAGTAACGATTCATTATCATCTTTCCTTTCTTTGGGAATTACCCCATACACAATATGAGGCAGGTTTACCAAGGTCCATAAAAGCTGGCGGCAGTTAATGTTCGGCTGAACGTGCAGGTATTTATTCTAACCTCTAAGGTCAGCCACTAAAAAGGCTGGTCTATCTGCCTACCAATAGCGTATATCAGGTTCTGTCGGCGGATGCATCCAACAAGTGGTAATACGACATCGAACAAACTCGTAGATGGGATTAGGCTAATCCAGAAAAGGCACTACTAAACTCGGGTAAACAAAACCCTCCTTTTTTTAAATTTAATAAAAAATTACCACTTGTGGCATTATATTCAATAATTGGTCAATCGGTTCCATCGAGCAGGTAGTTGGCGTTGTAAGTGGCTTTACCCTGGCTAATAGTTCATTGGTCAGATTGAATGTCATAATTTGATGACATTGACAGCTGACTATCGGCAATATTTGATGGATAAAGGAGGCATTTCTGATGAAGGCAACAAAGCGTAAATGCAATGGGGACGGTTCCTATTGCATTCTTTATGGGTGGAAATTCATGGCCAGAGAAGCTAGGGAACAGAGCCGTACCTAGGGGAACAGTTCATAATTTCGCAAAAAAAGATAAATGCAAATGCATTAGGAACCGTCCCTATTGCATGCTATGCGTCCATAATAACGGCGGGTGGTAGACGGACCGGAAGGCCCAATCTTTTTATTAAAAGTAAACAACTTAACTGCAAAAAAAGAAGTAATGAATAGATAAATTAGATCAATTAGCTCCATAGAAAAAACCTAATTGATATTTTTATGGGCAAATGCTAATATAATGATATTACATATTGTTATTATATGAATAACTATTAGTGTATGCTAATTACTCTGGACACCCCACTGAATGTGCCGTGTAACCGGGGCAATATGATGTATGGGAACTTTTTCAGCAATATCAATATTAGGAGGAAAGAACATGAAAAAAAAGTATTCGACAGGTATTATCATCCTACTGATTAGTATCTTGTTGCTGCCAGGTTGCGGAGGACCAAAGCCATCGGAAGACAAGGCGAAGGGCAATGAAGTAACATCCACGCAGTATATTAGCTGTGAAGAAGTCAAGTATGCGGTCACTGGTATGCAGAGCGACTATGTTTTGCTTGATGTTAGAAAGATAGCGGATTATGATGAGGCTCATATCATTACCGCCGTATCTGCTGATGTGGATGCTGCTGTGTCCAACGATGATGACGCCACTGCCACTGCTAACCTACAAGCTGCCTTAAAGCAAGCTACCGGCAGTAAGACTGGCGCAGACAGAAAGATCGTTTTGCTCTGCTATTCCGGGGCTAAATATGCAGAGAATGCTACCCGCTTATTGACTGACATAGGTATTGATGCAGCAAGAATTTTCACCCTCGAAGGCGGATATAAGGGTTGGACGGTAGAGGACGCCTATGGCGAATATCAATACCTTCTGGACGCAGTAGCCCTGGCTGAGAAAATGAATAAACCTAATACTTTTACCTTTAATTTGTTCCCTGAGCCCCGGAAAGGCGACTATTACTTTACGCCTGCAGAGGTAAAGGATCTTATTGAGGCAGAAGCTAGTGGCGACAAGAGCGAAAAGATCTCTGACTATTATATGATTGACGCCCGTTTTCAAAGCGAGTATGATGCCGGTCATATCGTTACTGCCATTCCCGCAGCCTCATTCGCTGCTGCCGATGGTGCGGTCTTTGTTCCCAGATCAGAGGTAATAGAGCATCTAAATGCAGCTTTTAAAAAATACCCTTATAAAGAAGGACAAAAATTCATCCTCGTCTGCAGAGGTGGCAAAGGCGGCGCTCAGCTTATCGATGACGTATTGAGAGAAGAATTCGACATTGACAACGATTTGATCTATACCCTGAAATATGGCTATAAAGCGTTCCCCGAATCCTGGAGCAAACAGGGCGATGAGTATATGCAATATGTGGTTAAAGGCAGCGAACCAGGATCAGTGACCACCAAATAACATTGCTAATAATTCTTAATTACTGGTCGGAGGTATAAGCCTTTCCGATATGTAAAAGGAAAGCTTACTCAGTTCATGTGAAGTGCACCTCAAATGTTAGACATAAAAATCTAATATTTGGAGGTGCATTTTTCATGGATAAATATTCTGTCATCACTGAAAAAAACTTGAAGGTGAATCACAGTATTGCTATTATACTATTGCTCCTTTTGCCCTTTCTGTAATTAGAGAGGGTTTCATTTTTTTTATCAACAAGAGACGAAAAAAATGAATGTTGAAATATATATTTAAAAAGTGCAAAATTATACCACGGAATACGAGGGATTTTTATTATGGAAATTAAAATAAGGGAGGAATGAATCATAAGAATTCAGCTTTGGTCTAAAACAACGGCCGGAAAATGGGCAGCTATTTTAACTCTGCTTTTTATCGTATTAATGTCCTTGAAAGTAACGACTTTAGGAATTTCAATCAGAATCCCTCTGCCCATTCCATTTATTGCTGGTTTAGGAGTGATCGGATTTATAATGGGGATTGTGTCATTTGTTAAAAATAAGGACAGGTCATTACTTACATTATTATCTATTCCTATTGGACTGCTGATCATTTTCTGGATAGCTGCTGAACTAGCGTTTCCGCATTAGATTAAGCATCCTAATCAAATAGAAGGTTTGACGTCGAACGATACTAATTTGGCATTATGGAAATTTAGTTTAATAACAGATATGAGGTGGCAAAATTGGCAGCCGAAGGGCTGCGCAACAGCGAGATCGCGGAAAAGGAGAAAACTATGCTCAGGTCATGTTTAACAGGTCGATGAAAAGTTGACGAAAATGATGAAGTTGAAGCTATATAATATAATGGCAATATAAAAAATAACAGGCTGGATAGCCCTTGCGGATTAAAAACGCAAGGGTTTTTCTTTTTTCCAGTCAAGCTTGACGAAAATAACGAAAGACTATTTGCTACACCGCCCACTGACCTTTCAGCTAATATTTGCTATTTTTCCAATTTTACACCAAATAGACTATAATAATATAAATAGTAGTTATATAAAAAAGCAGCAGGCTAACATTTTTCTACGAATTATGGAACATTGCTTGGTTCCATGGAGCTTGGTGAAGTGAATATACATAATGTTGGGGGGATTTTGATGAATTTTAATTGGTTAAAAGGTCGGGTTTTTGTAGTTTATCTGTTGGTTATTTCCCTTTTAGCTGGAACTGGAATAGGATTCAATGCATCGCCGGTTCTGGCGGAAGAACCGACTGTAATTGCCATTGCCGCTGGGGGAGACCATTCGTTGGCACTAAAGAGCGATGGCAGTGTTTGGGCCTGGGGGAATAACAACCATGGGCAGCTAGGTGATGGAAGTACAACCCCACGCTCCTATCCGGTGCAAGTTAGGGGTAGTACTGGCGAAGGATTTCTGCAAGGGATAATGGCAATAGCGGCTGGAGGAAGTCACTCATTAGCCCTAAAAGAAGATGGTACTGTCTGGGCTTGGGGAGCTAATTATAATGGACAGTTAGGTAATGGTCGCTATCAGGAAACTTCTGTATTACCTATACAGATAAATGATGCAGAAGGCTTTAGTTACCTGGAAAATATTCATACTATAAGTGCTGGAGCTAACCAGAGCTTTGCTATAGATAGCACTGGTCGGGCGTGGGCCTGGGGAAGAAATTATTATGGACAATTAGGAGACGGAACTCGTTCCGAGCGCACCTATCCGGTGCTGATACAGGGTTTAACGGGTATAACCCAAATATCTAGTAGTTTTGAACACACAGTGGCGCTTAAGAATGATAGCTCAGTATGGGCCTGGGGACAGGGCAGTTTGGGAGCAGGCATTAACAATAGCAATGTACCTGTACAAGTTCTGGGACCAGAGGGGGAAGGTTTTCTAAACGGGATGACTATGGTTGCGACTTCTAACAATTATAACAGTGCTGCCTTAAGTGTTACTGGTGCGGTTTATCAATGGGGTTCCTATCCTCAACTTGTTGAAGGTTTAGAGGAAGTTATTTCGATAAACTGTACAGATAATTATTATAGAAATATCATTGCGCTCAAAAATAATGGTGAAGTATGGCAACGGTTTTCAAGTTATGATTATTCACCAATAGCCGGTTTATCGAACATTACGTCAATATCAGGAGCATATAGCCACTGTCTTGCTCTAGATGAGGAGGGGCAGGTCTGGGCATGGGGAAATAATAATTACGGTCAACTGGGTAATGGTTCCACCGAATCAAGCTCAGTTCCAGTAAAGGTTAACTTTGGGATAAGCTATGATAATATTGCGCCAGAAGTTGTTAGTACCAGTCCGGCTGCTAATGATTCTGAGGTAGCTCTAAATTCCATAATTACTGTAACTTTTAATGAACCAGTAAAAACTGGAAGCAGCTTTTCTTCTGTACGTTTGTTAGACAAGCAGGGTAATGTTATTTCGCTGAATAAAAAGAGTATCGCAGATAATATTCTTACCCTGGAACCGCTGGCAGATTTAGATTTTGCTATGGAATATACGGTTATAATTCCTGCAGATGCAATATTGGACTTATCTAATAATGCTCTCGAATCGGAATACCGTTTTAGCTTTATAGCTGGTTCTACCATAGCTGTGACTGGGATTACGCTGGACCACAATCAGCTTTTTTTGCCATTAGAAAGCCAACCAGTAGCCTTAAAAGCTACAATCATTCCTACAAATGCCAGCAACAAAAACCTGGGTTGGTCCTCAAGCAATCCGGAGGTTGCTACTGTGGATGAGGACGGAGTGGTGACTCCGCTAGCCATTGGTTCTACAGTAATAACGGTCACCACTGAAGATGGTGATTTCAGTGCCGAATGCTTAGTTAATGTTGATGAGTGGGTTGCGGTAGAAGGAGTGAGTTTGGATAAGGACACCCTAAATCTGGGTTTAAGTGAAAAGGTAAGTCTTCAGGCGACGGTAACACCAGTTGATGCAAGTAACAAGAAGCTATATTGGGTTTCAGACGATACTAATATCGCCCAGGTAGATTCCGACGGGCAGGTGACAGCCTGTGCACCAGGAGAGGCAACAATAACTGTTACTACTGAGGATGTAAGCTATTCAGCTAGTTGTTTTTGTACAGTCAGCGATATGGTAATTAATTTCCCCGACCCTAATCTCAGGGCGAGAATCCGGCAGGAAATTGGTAAAGCAACCGGAGACATCCGGCAAAGCGATCTACTAAAGCTTGATTCTTTTAGTGCTTATGGTGCAGAAATAAGTAATCTCGAAGGTATACAACACCTAAGTAATATCACATCACTATATTTAGGTGGAAACCAAATCGAGGATCTCTCGCCACTTAGCAACCTGCTTCACTTACGTGATTTAAATATTAATAATAATAGAATAAAAAAACTCACTCCATTAGAACAGTTAACTAATATTAATCAACTATATCTCTCCTATAATCAGATCAGTAATATTGAATCATTAAGCAATTTGCTCGAACTGAAACGAATTTCTTTGAATAATAATAAGATTTGTGATATTACGCCTTTAATTAAAAATAGTAACAATGGCGGAATATGTTCCAGCGGCAATGATTCCTGGCAGCGCTGTTATATAGACCTACGCTATAACTATTTGGACATAAGTGAAGATTCAGCTATTGCCGGAGATATTCAGACCCTTTTAGATCGTGACATCGATGTACAATTTACCCCGCAGTGTGAAGCTCCACCATATGAGAAACCACAGGATATTAACGCTGTGAGCATAGTCATTGATAACCACCCTAATGCCAGTCATCAGTCAGGAATAAACGCGGCAGAAATCATTTTTGAAACTACAGTAGCTCCGGGTATAACGCGTCTCTTAGCAATTTATAACCCCAATCAGACCTTCGATGAAGTTGGACCGGTGCGTTCAGCACGTAAAAATTTAGTTGAACTTGCTGCCGGATATTCTGGAGCTATTTTACACTGTGGAGGTAGTAGTGATGCCCTTAATTTACTAAGAAATATGCCGTTAATGGACTTTGATGAAATCTATGGTGCGGGTAGTTATTTCTTCCGCTCGTCAACACTTCCAGCACCCCATAATCTTTATACCAACAAAGACCTGATATTAAAGGGTATCGAAGACAAGAACGGGGAGTCTACTACATTTACTAGAGCTCTACCGACAGGTAAAATGAGCGGAGGGAGTCCTGCTGAACAGGCGACTGTATGTTTCCAGGGACAGAGCTATGATACAATCTTCAAATGGGATTCTACCAGCCAAGAGTATCAGCGTTATGAAGATGGATCACCTTGCCTCTTAGCAGATAATTCCTCAATAATGACTACGAACGTACTAGTTCTGTCTACTCCTCATGAAAAACATTTTGACACAGTAGCCCGCGAGTGGGTAATACAGGCACAAGTAACAGGTGAAGGCCCGGCTCGTTTTTATAGGGATGGAAAAGTATGGGAAGGGCGCTGGAAAAAGGATAGCAGCAATGCCGGGTTCGATTTTACGGTAGATGGACAAACTATGTACTTCAGCCCTGGAACAAGCTGGGTTCTATTCGATGAACGCCCGGCTATTACTAGCCTTGATCCGCAAGACCAACAGATTTCGGTAGATGTATCCGGCGATTTATATGTCTATCTTAATACTAGTCTTACGCCGGGGCCAGATTTTGGGCAAATCAGCATGCAAGATGAACAAGGCAATCCAGTTGCAGCAGAGCAGGAATTACGGGAGAATCTGCTTATAATACGTCCGCTGGCGTCACTTGCCTATAACTGTTACTATACTGTACGTATTCCGGCAGCAGCACTAGTTGATACTCGTGGTCAGACTCTGGATCGGGATACAGTTTATACCTTCTGCACCCGCGAACAATATGATTTTGACTTAGCTCTGGGTAAAGGATGGAATCTAGTTTCTGTTCCTAGAGTAATAGAGTCACTGGATTTAATGGAAGAAGACATTGAAGCGTGGCTCTCTTATGCAATAAAAGATGGTAAATTACGCTGGATTACGGATTGTGATGAAATCTACCAGGAGCTAAGCAACCCAGCCAGCGCTGTTTTTATTAAAACCTTGCAGCCAACTGTAATGAGATTTTGCTGGTCTAAAGAAAGTACTCCCCATAATACATTTACGTCCAAAGAATTAGGTGCTGGCTGGAACTTGATTGGGAGTTCTGCTCGTACCTATCTAAAAAACAATCTGGCTTCACTGCGTTTCACAAACGGTCAAGGCTTAACTCAGATCTATAATCCTACTTTGTTTAATCATCGTAAAACAATGAATCCTTTACATTGGAGTTCACAATTGCTTGATATTAGTGAATGGCAAACCAACGCATTAATGAGTCCATATGATGGTTATTGGGTTTTCCTAAGAGGAACAAACCAAACCTATTCCATTCCGGTAAACTATGATATGCCTTTACGTGATGGGGGTGCTGGTTACACCGTGCCTGCCGGGAACTAGGATGGAAAAGAAAGGAGTAAAGATGATGCAGAGATTTATAAAGCTTATGGTCTTAACTTTACTGCTATGTTTACCAGTTCCATCAGCTCTAGGTCAGCATGATTTGCCGGTTCTTCCTGCCATTTGTTATGGCAAAGTAACAATAGAAGGCAAATGTGCCCCCGCTGGGGTAAAAGTGGAAGCTATAACAGATGGAATTGTTTGCGGAAAATTATTTACTAGTGAAAATGGCTGCTATGGAGGACCTGGTATCCAATCAAAATTAGCAGTAAGTGGAAACCAGCTGGATGGGAATCGAATAGACTTTTATATTACTGGCAGCTGTAATGGTAAGGAATATAAACAAGTAAAAGCAGGGGAAGCTTTGTACTGGGGCTCAGGAGAAGTAAAAGAAATTAATTTAAAAATTGAATCTAGCCCACCTTCAGTAGATCCATCCCCACCATCCCCATCAGGTGGCGGCAACGGGGGTGGTTTCCCCAAAAAACCCAAGGACGATACTAATGTAGCAACTTTAAGTGAAAAACTATTTAACTATCAGACTCGTGTGGCAGAAAATGGGCAAATAATTGAGGATATAAGTATTTCTACCGATGCCGGGAAAGAAATAACCCAGGCAAAAGAAGAGGGGAAGACTACAATTGAAATTAATCTTAACTGCAAAGATAAATCCAGCATTAAGATATTAACTCTTCCTGCTGAGGTGGTTAAATCTGCTCGGAATATGAATATTCAACTAAACTTAACAGATATTACGATAGAAATACCTGCCAGCATTATCAATAAGTTAGCTGCAAATAATGGGGAACTGGAAGTTAGCTTACAACAGGGTGATGTCTCAGCGATAAGGCAGGAGATTGCTGTATCTCAGGAAGCACAAGGTGCTACCGTACTGGGAAAACCAATAGAAATTAAGGCAAATATAAAAGGAAAAACAAGTATTATGCTTCCTTTGACCGGAATTAAAATACCAGAGGATCCGGCCGAACGGCAAATGCTCCTTTCTAATCTAGCAGTATTTGCTATACACAGTGATGGGGAAAAAGAATTAATTCAGGGAGAATTGGTCAGCGATAAGGATGGACTTCCCCTGGCTATTCGTTTTAATACTAGTAAATTCAGTACCTTTACTATAGTAAAGCTTTCCGAAAAACCAAAGAGCATTTGTAATGATATTAGTGGAAGCTGGGCAGAATCAAGTATAAGAAATCTGCTAGCTTCAGGCGCTATTAGCGGATACCCGGATGGTAGTTTCAAACCGGATCAAAAAATTACCCGAGCAGAGTTTACTGCCGTTCTGGTAAGGGCTTTTAAGCTAACCTCCACAGAAGGAAAGATTTTTACCGACACAAATCTACACTGGGCAAGAGAATATATTGCAACTGCTGCTGCTCATGGTATTGTTCAGGGATGCAGTGATACCGTTTTTGCTCCCGAACAGTTAATAACTCGTGAACAGATGGCAGTAATGATAGTAAAAGCCAGTGCTTTGGAAAAAACGGATCATATCAAAAAATTTAGCGATGAGGCGAAGGTTTCAAGTTGGGCAAGAGAGGCTATAGATATTGCTGCTGGACACCAGTTGATAAGTGGTTATCCAGATGGCAGCTTTAGGCCTTTAAACAATGCTACTAGGGCTGAGACAGCTACAATAATAGTCACAGCATTAAAAAAGAATAAGTAAAATAGTAATAATATATAATTAGAAAGGGGCTATTCCTTATCTTATAAAAGATGGTGGATAAATTAGCCTCTTTTTCATCTATAAATCATTCCACTCTTCTGCTACGTTTATTTTCCCAACGTTATTGTTAGTATAATGTTTATGGATTATACTGAAATTGAATAGGGGTGAGAGGTTATGGAGCTCCTTAATATAGGGAAAATGGCAAAATTTAACCATATTTCTAAACAGACACTTAGGCTATATGATAAGTTAGGACTTTTAACTCCATGTGATCGAGGTGATGACAATCAGTATCGATACTATGATATTAAGCAAAGTGCCCAGTTAGATATGATTCAATATATGAAATCCCTGGGAATGACTCTGAAAGATATTAAGCAGCAGTTGGACAACAAGGATCTTCCACAGATTCAAAGTATTCTTCATCAAAAAAGTAATCAAATCGATGAACAAATCAGGGAATTAAAATTTCAAAAGAGAGCTATTGAGCGTACAATTATGAGTTTTGAACGGTATGAAAAGGCTCCTCCTGATGGAAAAATATTGGTAGAATATATTGAGAAACGCCAAATCTATTGTATAGATTCTAAAATAAATTTTTATGATTATGGAATCGATATTTATGAGAAAATATTGCGCGAGCTTAAAAAAAGCTTAATAGCGGATCGCCTCCCACAAATCTATTTTTGCAATGTCGGCTCAATTTTGCGGCAGGAAAGTCTAATAAAGCATAAGTTTATTTCTACTGAAGTGTTTGTTTTCGTTGATAAGGAATTTGTGCCCAATGATATGATTACTACAATTCCTTCCAATACATATATGTGTATTTATTGTGATTGTTTTCATAAGGAAAAAGAGTATGCGGAACGGTTGCTGGATACGATAAGCAAACAAGAGTATATCATTTGTGGGGACTACATTTGTGAAGTCATTGCTGAGCTTCCGATGATAGAAAACAGTGAACGGGGAATGTTTTTGCGATTACAAATACCCATAAAATTTCGATAATTTATCTCAATATTTGACATTATAGTTAGTATAACCTCTATACTTGAATTAATTATAGACGGGAGATTATCCCGCAGCCAATTTAATAAAAGAAAAGAGGTTATAATTATGTATCATGAAAAAATTCGTGTAGTTCAGTATGGCTGTGGTAAGATGTCCAAGTATACCCTACGATATTTATATGAAAAGGGAGCGGAGATTGTAGGGGCAATTGATGTTAACCCTGATGTAGTCGGTATGGATGTAGGTGATTGGGCAGGACTTGGTACTAAACTTGGAGTTACCATTCGCAGCGATGCCAACGCAGTATTAGACGAATGTGATGCAAATATTGCGGTTTTGACCCTGTTCAGTTTCATGGATGATGTTTATCCTCATTTTGAAAAATGTGTAAAGCGCGGAATTAATGTGGTTACTACCTGTGAAGAAGCAATTTACCCATGGACAACCGCTTCTTCTATCACTAACAGACTGGATAAACTCGCTAAAGAGCATAACTGTACTATCGTAGGTTCAGGTATGCAGGATATTTACTGGGTTAATATGATAGCTTGTGTTGCCGGTGGTGTTCACCGGATTGACAAAATAGAAGGCGCTGTTAGCTACAACGTAGAGGACTACGGACTTGCATTGGCAGAAGCCCACGGTGCAGGAATGACTCCGGAAGAATTTGAGGCCCAAATTGCTCATCCTGAAACTTTGGAACCGAGCTATGTCTGGAATTCTAACGAAGCTCTCTGTGCCAAAATGGGGTGGACCATCAAATCTCAAACTCAAAAATGCGTACCTTATTTTTATGACACTGATCTGTATTCTCAAACATTAGGTCGTACAATTCCCAAGGGTAACTGCATCGGCATGAGCGCTGTAGTTACTACAGAAACCTTCCAGGGCCCTGTTATTGAGACCCAGTGCATAGGTAAAGTATATGGCCCGGATGATGGCGACATGTGTGACTGGAAAATCACAGGTGAACCGGATACTACGTTCTATGTAACGAAACCAGCTACTGTGGAACACACATGTGCTACTATTGTAAACCGGATTCCCACTATTCTGAAAGCACCGGCAGGTTACATCACCGTTGAAAAACTGGATGATGTTGAATATCTGTCTTATCCTATGCAGATGTATCTATAGCAAATACTATAAAAATTTTGATTTCTAAAAAGCATAAAAAGGGAGTGTAGCCAAAATTACTTTTTAAGTGGATAGCGACACTCCCTTTTTTTACTTTTTTTGTAAGTGAAAAGCTTTCAAATCTCGACGTAAATCGAGGTTTGTTTAAAAAAGCAAAATCCGGTAGTATAGGCGAATCGGTTAAACTGGAAGCAAAATAAACTGCTGGAACGGTCAAGCACATATCAGGTTGTTTGGTAAAAACTTCTATGCTATATTAAAATAGTGTGACTTATTGCATCCTTAACATTAGTAGGTATAGAGGAGTTGCGCAGGTATAGAGAAATACTGCACTCAAAAAGAGCAAGTGTCATTTATGCTGCTATTGCATCCATAACGATATTTATTTTATACCAGGTCAGCGAATCATTTATAGAAAAATCAGTTTTTTTATAAAAAATATAAAAACGTTTTGGTCTAAAAAGAGAATATGAGGTGTTAAAAATTGAGTGCAGGAGATTTGCGGAAAGAGAAGCAAATACTGCTTGTAGAAGACAGCCGTCTAACTGTTAAAATTCTAGCGGATTTTTTACATCAAAACGGCTATGAAACACAGTCAACTGCGACAGGTGAAGATGCAATTCAAATCGTAAAGAGTGGCTTACTGGTAGACCTAATTATTATGGATATCGGATTGGCTGGGGAAATAGATGGCATCGAAGCTGCTCGCAGGATACTTAAGTTCAGGGATGTTCCTGTAGTGTTTATGACCGCCAACACATCCGGTGAAACAATGAAGAAAATAAAAGAAGTGAATGCTTACGGGTTTGTGCTAAAAGGTATGGATAATGTTGTCATGTTGTCCATTTTGGAAATGGCTTTGAAACTTCATGCAACCAATGTTCAAGTTAGGTTGAAAGAAGCAATGTTGAGTGCCATTTTTGATTCGGCTCGGGACGGGATCGTCATGCTTGATGGAAACGGGAGCGTCACTTTCTGGAACCCGGCAGCGGAAAGACTCTTCGGCTATGCCTTGAAGGAAGTGCTGGGCAAGGAACTGCATCGCATGGTGGTGCCGAGTGAATATGCTTATAATCTTTATCAAAAGGTTTTTAAACATTTCCAGCTGACAGGGAAAAGCAATCTTTTAGGGAAAACAACCGAACTAGAAGTTAAGCACAAAGACGGGCGGAAGATTGATGCGGAAGTTTCATTGTCGGCCTTAAAGCAAGAAAATGCCTGGCATGTGGTGGGAGTTGTGCGTGATATCAGCACACGCAAACAGGCACAGGAAAAACTTGAAAAAAGCCACAAAGAGTATTTAGAACTGGCCGAAAATGCACCGATTGGGATTTTAAAATGTGACTTGGAAGGTAATATTACTTATGTGAATGAAAAAGTATTGGAAATACTAGGTTCGCCTGATATTGAAGAAACAAAAAAAATTAACTTATTTACTTTTCCTTTACTGATTGAACATGGTGTATCAAAAATCTTGCAAGAAAGCTTAAAAAACAAACAGCCAGGTACATATGAAGTAAATTATGAAACCAAATGGGGCAGAATAGTATGGTTGCGGATTCACATTAAGTTACTGGTAGATAAAGATAAAGAAACAGGGATACAGTTAATAATCGATGATATAACTGAAAAAAAACAGTTAGAAGAAAAACTCCGTCTGCTATCGGTAACAGATGAATTAACCAATATTTATAACCGCCGTTTTATGAAGGAAAAACTAGAAGAGGAAAAAGAAAGGGCCAAACGTACTGGAAGCACGTTTTCAGTCATTATGTTAGATATAGACCATTTTAAGAAGATAAATGATTGCTATGGTCATAATACCGGAGACCTTATTTTAAAAACAATTGCCCAAGATTTTAAAAACAGAATTCGTAAAACGGATACTCTGGCTCGCTGGGGCGGGGATGAAGTTATGATACTGGTGCCGGAAACAACAGTAAAAAATGCAGCCTGTTTAGCGGAAGAACTATGCCTCCGTTTACGCGAGATATATATTCCTGATGTTGGTTATGTAACGGCTAGTTTTGGAGTTGCAGGTTACCGGTCGGGAGATACTATTGATGCACTAATAAAAAGAGCAGATGATATGATGTATAAGGCAAAGAATGAAGGCAAGAATTGCGTAAGGTATTCAAACACCTAGATAATAAAGAACCTAATAAAATAAAAGTAAAGCCTTGAATCCGATTTCAAGGCTTTTGCCATTAGTTTGATGACTAATATTTGAGGTTGAATTACCAAATCAAAACGATACATGATCCAGCATCAAAGTAGGCGATTTTCAATGGTTTCAATGACGCCCGATACAGAGATCGGGCCAAAAAAATCGGCGCAAACACATGGGCGGTTATTGAACAGCTGCTAAATGCTACTAGTCGTTTTATTTATTCAATGATAAAATTAATATGCAGAATTATCCACGGGGGCGAAGCAATGGACCAAAACATAATTAAACCACGCAGACTTTCCGCCCTTGCGTTTTCTTTACTATTCACATACCTGCTCTCGTTTGTATTTGAAGGCCAAGTTTTTTATAGCCTGACCGACTATTTTAAGATTTCCTCGAGCACGTTTATTTTTACCGCCATTGTCTCACATTTTGTCGGTCTTTTTTGCTGCGGCTTTTTTATAAAAACGCCAAAGGCTGCAAAAAATGCAATGCTGTATGCTATTGGATTAAGCTTTGTGAGCTCTATACCGTTTTTCTTTTCCGCGTCTTTTTTGTGGACAGTGTCGTTTATTGTTTGTGCGTTGGCTTCAGGTTGTGCAGTTGCTGCATGGGGATGTTTCCTCAAAAGCTGTACACCTAAAAACGAGCGTATCAAGACTTGTGCAGATGTACTGATTTATTCCAATATATTGATGATTTTTATTAACCTCATAGCCATTTATCGCTCGCCTTTTATAGGACTTGGGTTATCCATGCTGGCATTGATACTTGCCGGGTTTTTTACCATGTTGCTTCCCATAACAGGAGAGCAGATAGCAGAGAGCAGCGATACCAAGGCATATCTTAGCTTAAAGGAACCCATGCTCTTTTTAATCCTGTTTGTGGTGATTATCACCATTAACTCGGGGCTGATGTATCAGGTATTTAACCCTGCCTTTGAGCATTTGACATGGCTGACCAGCTGGTATTGGGCAGTTCCCTATATCGCAGCACTTATCATTATGCGTAATTTGCCGGGTAAGGTAAAACGCTCTTTCTTTTTGTATGTCGGGATGGCAATGATTATGGCATCGTTTATCGCCTTTATGTTTCTTGACCGTTCCGCCACCAGTTATTTTGTAGTAGATACCTTGATGTTGGGAGCCTGTGGCATTTTTGATTTATTCTGGTGGAGTATTATCGGAGAAATGCTGGAACACACCGACCATCCCGTTAAAATTTTTGGTATCGGACTATCAGCCAATGTGTTAGGTGTGCTAATTGGCGGTTTGATTGGCAGCGCCATTACCTCGTTTAATCTGCCCAGTGCAAACGTGGCGGTTATTGCTCTTACGGTGGTTTGCATTACAATTGCCATTTTACCCCCATTGAACAACCAGCTTGTGCGGCTCTTAAAGAGCCATACTTATTTGATGGCATATTCCACAATGGGAGAAAAACAGCAAAAAAATATCGTGAGTACGGCAAAGGTGGTTGACCTTCTTACTGATCGTGAACAAGATGTCTTACGATTAATCCTTGCTGGTAAAACAAATAAAGCTATTGCCGCAGAGCTTTTTATCAGCGAAAATACTGTGAAAACTCATGTAAAAAATATTTACTCCAAATACAACGTCTCCTCCCGAGCTGAAATTATAAGCACCTTGCTAAAAGAACAAATACCTGAATAACCCACTTAAATAGGCATCTTTAAAGCCTCTCACCCTTTTGGGTGAGGGGCTTTTTCATGTAAAATCATTCCTTTTAGTGATGACAATTCCATTGGTTTTATATAAGTATATATTTGAGCAAATAAAATTAAAGGGGGTGGTGGAAGTTAATTCGTCAAGAATTATCTCTCCTAGTGTTATTTACTTTGTGTATTTGCTGGAAGTATAGACAATCTAAGTTGGCATTATTTGACGAACGAAAACAAGGAGTTGATAGTATGAGCAAATTTTGTGTTGCCTGTGGTATACAGCTAAAAGACGATGCAAAATTTTGTACCGGGTGTGGTGCGGCAGTAACAACAGAAGAACTGCTAAAAGAACCGAAGCAGAATTTGGTAAAAAACGATATAAGCGAAGAAGTTCCTTCCATTATAAAGGAGAAAACTCCTAAAACAGTAAAGCAGTTGCTGAATACTAGTTTCGCACCGGTAACTGCCGGAGAGACAACTTTGTCCCAGGAGTTATTTCCATTGTCTATGCCGGAGATAGCAAATGTTTTCGGGGTTATAGGCAGTGGAATAAAGCGGATACTCGGAGGCTTTACAGCAGCCTTCCGGGACAAAAAGCAATTAATACCGGCCCTGGTTCTAGGGGCGTTGTGGGTACTGCTTATCTTTCTGCCAATAGTAGGCATTGATTCTGCACCGGTAAAGTTCCTGTCCTGGCTGACCTTTGCGCAGGGGGGACTAAATGGCGGCCTCATAAGTCAAATCGGCGGGATTCTAGGTAAAGGCCTGCTGGCAGCTTTATTTACTTCATTAATCATTGATAAAAGCACATTGGGGCAGATAAAAGTTGGTATATCTACCTTGACAGGTGGTTTAAAAGGAGACAAAATCACTCTGGCCAGCTGGTTATTGGGTATGGCCCTAGCACTCATACTTTACAATCTCATGGTGGGCAGCACCTCATTACAAAACAGTATGGCGGCTATCGCCTGCCTGGGTCTTTCTCTTCGGGGCCTGGCCAATGGCGGCGGTTTTGCCTGGCAGTTTTTTACCTCTCTATTATACAAAAAATCGGCCAGCACAACCGGAATTCAACGGTTTATGGCGGGATGGGCGGCTGGTTTCGCTCTGGCGTTAGTGGTCTCTGTGTTACCGGGGGGTATTAATGGGTATATCTTGGGCGGTATTTTATTCATCGCTGCAGGTATCGCTAAACTTATAGGCGGTAAAAGCGAGGAGGTGACTGTTCAATGAAAAAACGAATATTATCTCTGTCTTTTATACTCGCATTTATGTTCCTGTCTATCTTGCCAACAACTACATATGCAGCAAGTCCCAAGGAGGGAGATTATGTAGACCCGGTGGAATATTACGATCTGCAGCGGTTTGCGGGGATGCAGCTGACTGCCAAAGGCGATATCAGCAAGGCCATTCAGGAAAAGGATTTCCTGCCGGTGGAA
>JAQWBP010000076.1 GCA_028706315.1 Syntrophomonadaceae bacterium | reverse complement strand
GAGCGACTTATTCATCTCGAAGAGATACTACATCAGAGAGTTGTCGGGCAGGATGAAGCAGTAAAAGCTGTTTCCCGGGCGGTAAGAAGGGCACGCGCCGGACTTAAAAATCCGAACCGCCCCATAGGTTCATTTGTTTTCCTGGGACCAACCGGGGTAGGGAAAACTGAACTGGCCCGGGCGCTGGCTGAGGCTATGTTTGCTAGTGAGGATGCTATTATAAGGCTGGATATGTCTGAATATATGGAGAAACATGCGGTTTCGAGAATGATTGGTGCCCCTCCCGGATATGTGGGATATGATGAAGGCGGCCAGCTAACTGAAAAGGTTAGGCGTAAACCTTATTCAGTAATCCTTCTGGATGAAATTGAAAAGGCTCACCCTGATGTTTTTAATATTCTTCTGCAGGTATTAGAAGACGGCCGCTTGACAGATGGCCAAGGCCGGACAGTTGATTTTAGGAATACGGTCATTATTATGACTTCTAATGTGGGAGCTGACTCGATAAAAAATGATAAAACGGTTGGCTTTACCAGAGCAATAGATGAAGCAGAAAATTACGGCCGGATGAAAGACCGGGTAATGGAACAGTTAAAACATACCTTTAAGCCGGAATTTATTAACCGGATTGATGAAATAATTGTATTCCAGAAACTCAATGATCAAGAGTTAAAAGCGATTGTGGATTTGTTACTAGCAGATTTAAATAAACGTATTAAGGAAAATGGTTATGACCCGGAAATAACTGAGAAGGCTAAAGAGGTGATTTTGAAAGAAGGGTATGATCCTGCTTTCGGAGCCAGGCCATTAAAAAGAGCTATACAAAAACTAGTTGAAGATACCATCTCGGAAGAAATTTTAAAGAAGACGGTAGAACCCGGTGATAAGATCCTAATTGACACAGGTGAAAATGGTATAGTAGTTACTAAAGCTTAATATTTTAAAGGGGGGTCACCTATTTGACCCCCTTTTTTAGCAAAAAATTACCGGAGAATACATTTTACGAATAAATAAAACAATAATCTATTATATAATGGTTCTAAAGGAGAATTTTATGGGAAAAGCTATTAACAGGTTCGTCTGCAGTGAGTGTGGTTATGAAACTGTTAAATGGATGGGCAAATGCCCCGGATGTGCTGCATGGAATACACTGATAGAAGAACTTGTTTCTCCAAAAGCCGCGAAAAAAAGCAGAAACAGATATGTTGAAGCAATTCCTCTGGGAGCTATATCTGATCAGGAAATATACCGTTTTAGCAGTGGTATAGGAGAACTTAATCGGGTACTAGGTGGGGGAATTGTACCAGGTTCGCTAGTTTTAATCGGCGGTGATCCGGGCATAGGAAAATCTACTTTACTGCTGCAGGTAGCAGATCGCGTAGCTCGTACAGGCAGCAAGGTGCTTTATCTATCCGGGGAAGAATCATTAAAACAAATCCGACTTCGTTCGATGCGCCTGGATGTAAATAGTAATAATATTTATCTGGTTAATGAACAAGATATTGACCAGCTGGAAAATTATATAAAGGATATTGATCCAGTACTAGTTATTATCGACTCGATACAGACTGTTTATTCACAGGACATTTCCTCAATACCCGGCAGTGTATCTCAGCTCCGGGAGTGTACAGCCCGTATAAGCGATATAGCGAAACGAACTGAAAAAACATTTTTCCTGGTGGGACATGTTACTAAAGATGGAGCACTGGCTGGACCTAAAGTTCTGGAACACATGGTAGATGTGGTAGTTTATTTTGAGGGAGAAAAAAACTTTTCTTTCCGCCTGCTACGGGGAATCAAAAACCGTTTCGGGGCAACTGATGAAATTGGATTACTAGAAATGAGTAGTCAGGGTCTTGTCGAAGTAAAAGATCCATCTTATATTTTCTTGAGTTCTTCCTCTGCAGAGGTAAGTGGTACAGCAATTGCTGCTAGTTTTGAGGGCAGTAGGCCGTTGCTAATTGAGATTCAGGCCTTGGTGTCCCCGACTGGACCTGGTTATCCGCGCAGAATGGCGTCGGGCATAGATCAAAACCGCTTAGCTTTAATTATTGCGGTTCTCGAAAAACGGCTAGGTTATAATTTGTCTGCTTATGATGTTTACCTGAAGGTAACTGGAGGCGTATTTTTAAAAGATCCCTCGGTAGACCTGGGAATTGCAGCGGCCATTATATCTAGCTACTGCGAATATCCCTTGGCTAATAATACCGTGTTTTCTGGCGAATTAAGCCTTTCCGGGCAAATCAGGCCCGTTCCTTTTCTTGACATGCGGTTAAAAGAAATTGCTAAAATGGGTTATAAACGCGCAGTAATACCTGGTGGTGCAACCCGAGTAGGGTTTCAAAGTTCTAGCCTAGAATTACTAGAAGTTAGTAGAATCGATGAATTTATTGATATTGTTATGGAAGGATGATCCGGGTGGATGAGATTTATAGCAAAAACTTCAGGAAATATCTGGAGTTATTAGCTCCGGGCTCGATATTCAGGGCAGGGGTCGAAAATGTTTTGCAAGCTAATACTGGTGGATTAATCGTTGTTGGGGACTCCCCTGAGCTCATGGCACTTGTAAGCGGGGGCTTTAAGATTGATTGCCCATTTACACCCTCGAGACTTTATGAACTGGCTAAAATGGATGGGGCAATTATCACTTCCAGTAATGCTTCCAGAATTTTGGTTGCTAATGCACAGCTAGACCCGGATCCACTTTTACATTCGACAGAGACAGGTATACGCCATCGTACTGCACAGCGGGTAGCCCGACAAACTGGCGAATTGGTAGTAGCAGTATCGCAGCGCAGAAAAGTGGTAACCTTGTATCAGGGTAATATCAGTTTCCGCTTGCGCGAGCTGGCCTCGATTCTAGTTAAAGCAAATCAGGCCTTACAAACCCTGGAAAAATATCGAAACGTTATGGTGAGGGAATTACAGCGCCTCGGGGGACTAGAATTTGAAGATATGGTTACGGTAGCTGAGGTATGTGAAGTTTTACGGCGCAGCATAAAAGTACTTAATATAGCCCAGGAAATTGAAAATTACATAATTGAGCTAGGCAATGAAGGACGACTAGTCAAAATGCAACTGGATGAAATGCTTGTCAATGTTGAGGATGAAGCCTTATTTATTATTAAGGATTATTCTAATACGGAAGATAAAACCCCGCAGGAACTGCTCACCAGCATGTTCCGTGCTTTCGAGGAAGATATATCTGATTCAGTTTTTATCGCCAAGATATTATTGCTAGGAACGACAAGCAGTCACCTGGATCAGCAGGTTTCGCCCCGGGGTTATAGAATGCTGAACAAATTACCTCGTATACCGCTTTCGATTATTGAGAATTTGGTGGATAGATTTGGCTTATTAAGTAATGTACTAAGAGCCACTATTGAAGAGCTTGATGAAGTTGAAGGTATAGGGGAAGTAAGGGCCCATTCAATCAGAAATGGGCTGAAACGAATGCATGAGCAGTTGCTTTTAGAATATATGGTATAGAATCCATAAAATCGATTGAAAAAGAAGAACCGCATTAAAGCGGTTCTTCTTCGAGTTAAATATCGTTTTCTTAGGTCAAATTAAAAACTCCCAGGGCAGAAGATTTTTTATATTCCTGCAGAAAGACATCATAAAGATTAATATCCAAAGTATTACATAATGCAGCGCAATAAAAAAGCATTTTCCCCATTTCGCTTATAATAACTTCTTCACAACTAGGGCAAACATTTCCACGAATATGATTATCAAGATAGGCACGTAATTGGTCAAAGGAATCTATATGATCAGGTATATGCAGCTTTTCGGCCTCAATGGAAATGCACCCGCAGTCAGTAACTGCTTTGGTTACAGCCCTATTTAAACGGGCAGTAGATTCACTAAGTTTGGAAAGAATATCCAGAATGCTGTGATGACGTATTAAAAGCTCGCCAACAACAGTTTGAAACTCATCACAAATCAAGTCCTTCATAAAAAGACTTGCCTCCTTTTTTTATGCTTTTATCAAAGTAGCTTGCTAAAGGAATAAGCGAAGATTAAACTCCAGGTACAGGCTGAGGTTTTTATCATTATAGCTTGCTGCGAGATCCCTTGTCAATTCTGGGTAGTCCTGGCAAGTGACTAATAAAATATAACAAAATGAATTCTAAGGTATAAATTTTTGCCTCCGTATCCAAAATAAGTAGTATGGAGGTGCATAATATGCATTATAAGTTAAAGATCCCCACGTATTTATTAACTGCTGCACTTATTTTTGGAGCATGGACAGCTTATATGTCGAAAATATTTTTGCCACTTGATCCAGGCTGGAAACTGATGCTAGGGATAGGCTGTGCATTAGTGTTTTACCTTTCTGCTGAGTTTTTAATTAATCTTGGTAAACGTTTCGTACAAGGCTTAAACATTTTTCTGGATAATATTTCTATAGAAGTTCTGGTCGGGGGTACGGCTGGATTGCTAGTCGGAATATTTGCCGGTTATTTGAGCAGCTATCCACTGTCGATGGTAAGGGGTTCAGGAGTATATCTAACTATTGGGGTCTTAATTATTTGTGGCTATTTAGGCGCAAAAGCCGGTTCACGCCGGGCAGCTGATTTTATTAAGTTAATTCCTGGGACAGAACAGGAGAGTGAAAGTGAAAAAGAAGTCAGAGTTGTAGGTGCAAAGGGTAAGGT
>JAQWBP010000075.1 GCA_028706315.1 Syntrophomonadaceae bacterium | reverse complement strand
ATTTGCTGCTGCTAACTTGTTAATGGGTTTATATGCGGGCCTTTATGATCCGTCTTTTAATAATTATCTCGCTCAAGTTCATCATGTAAGTGAAGTCACCCGGGGAAGTCTTGAGTTTCCGCGGGAGCTGCCCGGTTTTCTGGTAGTATTCTTTTTTACTGCCCTAATTTTCCTGGCAGATACCCGCATAGGCGCGCTCGCAGCTATAATGGTAGGAATTTCCCTCTGGGGGCAGGGATATCTAGCACCCGGTATGACATCTGTTGTATTCTGGATGCTCTTATGGAGTACCGGTGCTCACCTTTTTATGGTTTTAAAATCATCTATCGCACTGCGGTTAACCTCAGTAGAACATGCCGGTCGTCTCCTTGGTCGCCTAGGGGCACTAGAAGCCTGGGGAGGATTAACTGGTATGCTGATTATTTATTACGGGGTATCTCGATTCAACTTTTCTTTTGGTGTAATTTTCGGTATTGCCGGTACTTTTGCTCTACTGGCAGCCCTATGCATGTTTTTAATCAAACCTGAACCTATTAAAACACCTCCACGCCAGCTCTTATTAAAACGTAAATATTCCTTATACTACATCCTGTGTATGCTGTTTGGAGCACGTAAACAAGTTTTCTTAACTTTTGCCCCCTGGGTTTTGATCAAGCTTTTCGGCTGTCAGGTACAAACCTTTGCCCTGCTTGGCATCATTGGCACAGTTATTAGTATGGGCTTTCGCCCGCTGCTAGGCAGCGCTATAGATGCCTGGGGCGAAAGGACTATCATCATACTTGATTCACTATTTTTAGTAACTATCTGTATCCTATATGGTTTTGCTCCCCAGTGGTTTTCTACCTCAGTCGCTCTTATAGTAGTTATGACCTGCTATATTATAGATCAACTGCTCTTTGCAGTAAGTATGGCCCGTACCACTTACTTAAACCGGATCGCTGATACCCGTGATGATATTGCTCCTACCATTTCTATGGGGACTACACTAGATCATGCTGTATCTATGCTCGTACCCATCGGCGGTGGTTTACTCTGGGCATACTATGGCTATCAATGGGTTTTTGCCACTGCTGGCATCATCGCACTAGTTACCCTTGTTGTATCACTACGTTTGCCTCGCCATGATGCTGCTATCTGTAATTCCTCTCTATTCAGATAATTTTCTGTAACTGACTCTTTAACTCATCCACTATAAGCAGTGAAAATCTAGTGCAACTTTTAAAAAGAGATTTGTAAATTATATTGACTGATTAATATATTAATAATAAAATGCTTATATAAGCTTACGCTTATATAGTATAGTTATTCATTTAGTGATAACTGATTAAACTTGTCCGAATTACTGCTGGGATTTCACCTTTAGTAGACTAGGACTACATAACCTAGGTTATCAAAGTACTTTTATACGCACTATATTTAATATTAGGGAGGCAAAGAGCCATGCAAGTATTATTAACTATGCTAAACGGTGGAATTAGTGAGCTTTTAAATTATTTATCAGCCCACGTGGTTACCTGTTTAGTACCTGCATTTTTTATCGCCGGGGCAATGGCAGTCCTGGTTACCAAAGGAGCTGTAGTTAAATATTTTGGCGCTAAAGCCAAACAATGGGTCGCCTACGGTGTAGCTTCAATATCAGGTATGCTTCTGGCCGTATGTTCTTGTACCGTTTTACCACTTTTCGCCGGAATTTATAATCTGGGAGCCGGGTTAGGGCCAGCGATAACTTTTCTTTACTCTGGACCAGCTATTAATATACTGGCTATTGCCCTTACCGGAGGCGCTATAGGTTGGCATATGGGAATTGCCCGCGGTGTTGGAGCAGTGGTATTTTCAATTGTTATTGGTCTGATTATGGCGTTTCTATTTCGTAAAGAAGAGGCCGGGCGCATTGCAGATGACAGTATACCCGAAAATGCTGTGTCTGAGAAACCTGGTATATTCCTGGTAATTTTCTTTGGCGTAATGGTTGCTATATTAATAGTAAGCACCAGCAAGCTAGCCCCCTGGATCAAGGTGGCCATAGACTTAAGTCTTATTAATTCACTTGCTATAATGGTGCACCACTACTTCCAGAAGGGTGAATTTGGTTCATGGATGCATGAAACCTGGACCCTGGCAAAAATGGTAGTTCCTACCCTGCTCATCGGAGTATTCATAGTAGGAATGGTAACATCGGTTTTACCAGCAGAATGGATATCAAACTATGTAGGTGAAAATACTTTTGCAGCTAATTTCTTAGCTTCACTAGTCGGAGCCTTATTCTATTTTTCTACTCTTACCGAGGTTCCGATAGTGAAAGGTCTTATGGATCTGGGTATGAACGATGGGCCGGCATTAACCTTGTTACTGGCAGGTCCGGCAGTAAGTATACCGAATCTGCTGGTAGTAAATCGTATTATGGGATTTAAAAAAACCATAGCATATTTTATACTGGTGGTTATAATGGCAACTCTTACCGGATGGTTATATGGGGCATTTTTTGCATAGAAATAATGTCCCCATGTTAAGGTTGAATTATTTAGAAAAAATGTTTGAATACTAGTAATTAAATCGAATAGTTCTACTTCATAAAATCCATAAAGCAATAGTATAGTTTTTCAGTATAGTCAATTAAATAATAATAAACAGGAGGTTTTCGATATGGAAATTAAAGTACTGGGAACTGGTTGTGCTAAATGTACTAAATTAGAAAAAGAAGTTTACGATGCACTGGCCGAACTAGACGTGGCCGCTAATGTAGAAAAAGTGCAGGATATTAAGAAAATTATGGAGTATAAAGTTATGTTTACTCCGGCTTTAGTTATCAATGATAAAGTTAAGGTAGCCGGTAAAGTTCCTAAAAAGGAAGAACTACATCAGTATATTAAAGAAGAAATATAGCCCGGTGGAACAGCAATGATTAATTTTCATTGCTGTTTTTTTGTTTTCTTTTCCCTATGAAACAATTTTCTAATCTCATCTCCCGTCCTATACTTAATCTCTCGGTTGTTAATAGTACAATTCGAATATAATCCTGCTGCTAATAAAAATGGTTGACGGTTTTACACAAGGAATAATATAATGGTCATATATGAATGATTGTTCATATGTTCAACTATATTTATAAAAGGGAGACAATACTAACCATGACGGAAGAAAACATGGGTTGCAGTTGCAACCTGATACATGAAGAAATTGTAGATATGGTGAAGAAAGAGATGCCGGCAGAAGAAATTCTTTATGACCTGGCTGAGCTTTTTAAAGTTTTTGGTGATACTACCAGGGTAAAAATCCTTTACGCACTTTTTGCTGCGGAAATGTGTGTATGTGATATCGCCTCCTTACTCGGTATGACCCAGTCAGCTATTTCCCACCAGTTAAGAGTCTTAAAGCAAGCTCGTCTGGTAAAAAACCGCCGGGACGGAAAAGTCATGTATTACAGCCTGGATGATGAACATATAAAACATATATTTGACCAGGGGCTGCTCCATATTAACGAAAAATAGTCTGCTAAGGGGAGGTATTTTTATATGAGTAATGCATTAAAAAAGGAATTGACCCTTGAAAACTTAAACTGTGCAAATTGTGCAGCAGCTATAGAAGCAGGAGTTAAAGAGCTTCCCGGAGTAACAGAGGTTTCGCTAAATTTCACCACCCGGCGTTTATTTGTCGCACTTGAGGACGAGTATGCTGGCTCAGAGGTAACTAAAGATATTACCCGCATCGCCCAACAACATGAACCTGATATTAAAGTTTTGGACCAGGAACAGGGACATAGTTTTTACTCTACTTGGGGCCAAAATATTAATTTTATAAAAGCTAGCCAGATTATTTTATCTGCATTACTTCTCACAACTACTTTCGTATTTGACTTTAGCCCTAATGTAAATATTACTTTATATATAATCAGCTACCTGCTGGCTGGAGCACCGGTGCTAATTAAAGCAGGCAAGAATCTCTTGCAGGGCCGGGTTTTTGATGAGAATTTTCTGATGAGTTTAGCTACAGTTGGTGCGTTAGCTATTCAACAGTTTGCTGAAGGTATCGCCGTGATGCTTTTTTACCAGATTGGTGAATTCTTTCAGGATATGGCAGTTAATAAATCCCGAAAATCAATTACAGATTTGATGAATATACGGCCCGACTTTGCTAATCTGCAAACCCCCGGGGGAGTAAAAAAAATTTCACCTGAAGAAGTTAGAATAGGTGATATACTTCTGGTTAAACCTGGAGAAAAGATTCCGCTGGACGGTATAGTAATATCAGGACAGTCCATGGTAGATACTTCGGCATTAACTGGTGAGTCAATGCCCCGTTCGGTGCAGTTATCTGACGAGGTATTATCTGGTTTCATTAATAAGAACGGGCTGATTAGCTTAAAAGTTACCCGGGAATTTAATCAATCTACTGTAGCCAAAATTTTAGAAATGGTTGAAAACGCCAGTAGTAAAAAAGCACCCACGGAAAACTTTATTACTAAATTTGCCGGTTATTATACTCCAGCTGTGGTAGGAGCAGCCGTGCTTTTAGCTGTAATACCCCCACTAGTTATTACTGGTGCAACTTTTAGTCAATGGTTATACCGTGCTCTGATATTCCTGGTAATATCCTGTCCCTGTGCCCTGGTGATATCTATTCCTTTAAGCTTTTTTGCTGGAATTGGTGCCGCATCCCGGAATGGCATACTAGTCAAGGGAGGCAATTACCTCGAAGCATTAAATAATGTAGATACTATAGTAT
>JAQWBP010000074.1 GCA_028706315.1 Syntrophomonadaceae bacterium | reverse complement strand
GGGGGACAGGGGGACAGTAAACCTGTCCCCCTGCTATTTACTATACCCTGGTCAATTCATCTCTGAACGCCGGCCTATTTGTGTATTTGCTAAAAAGCTTCTGTTTGATTTCTAATGCCTGCTCTTCTCCACCTGCTTTTTTCAGATTACGGATGATAGCACATACCTCCCGGTAGTCCCTCCTGTTGCTCGCCCTTGCAGCAGTCTGCTCAATATACTGGACAAACAAAGCATAAACCTCTTCCTTGAATTCAGGAATAAGATATTTATAGAAATTCTCCACCGATGATGGTCTTCCTTTAAGATACTCAAGAAGCTTTTGTTTTTCCTCTTCCTCTATTAAAATGCGAGTATAAACGTTCTCGTAAGTTTTCTTCTGGTTTTCAAATAGAAAAATAATTTTCGGATAAACAGAGAGCCATTCCCCCGCATCGTATGTACTTTTTAATTCCTTGTAGTATTCAAAGCTGCCGTCCAGAATAAAATCTAGTGCAAGCCCACGCTGCTCATCTAGTTTTCCTGAAAGGCTAAATGCTTTATACTGGTATTTCTTCCAATCATTTACTAGTCCTGGCCAGCTTTTATCATTTTTTTCCCCTTCAAGGGTAAGCTTGATTACCAGGTCATAATCCTTTTTCTTCATTGCGTTTTCTATCGCCATTTTTCTGAAGGTGGAGTATTGAAGGTTTTGTTCTATAAACTGCAGTGCCTTTTTCTGCCCATCATATTCTTCAACCATTTGATATTTAATTAGATTTACCCTTTCAGCAAAGTAATTAACGCTCCAGGAATCTCCTTTTTCACTTTCAACCATAGAAAGCAAAAGATTTTCTAATTTGTTTCGTAAATTTGGAGTGTCTGCAAGCTCTGCACATCTTCTAAGAAGATCCAACCTCCAATCAGTCCAACCTTCATATCTTTTATTGGTTGCTTCTTCTATCAATTTAACGAAAAGGCTTTCTGTATGAATGGGACTCAATTCACCATCATCTATGACTTCATCAATAAAAAAAAGACTTTCCTCAATCATTCCATCAATTATACCATCAGAATCATCTGCTCCCTGCAGAAAATCTACCATTTCTTGCATAACACAAAGTACAAGTTCAACCGCATGCATGGTTTTATTCTTTTCAAATGCGCAGCGGGCTTTTTCCAACACCATAGCAGCACCCTTGACCGCATCAAATATATCTCTGTAGCCTACAAACCCATGTTTGTCAGAGTTATTTCTTATATAGGTACGAATAAGTGCAATAGACTTCGTTATTTCATCCGCATCATTTCCATTATCAAAATTCAATTCAATACGTTGTTTTATTTCTTCATACTCAGATGCAAGTTCCCATAGAAATTCCACAAGCTCATCTTTAGTCCTATCAGACAGTATTTTCTTAATATCCGCAACTCTTCCTTCCTTCGGAACAGAGGATTTAAGTGTTGCTTCTAAATGCACACTATTATTGTGCATATAGCTATTGCCGCCGGCTATGTTTTTTTTCAGGTCCCGTAAAGCCAAAAATACTGCTACCAGATGCTTGCAATATTCTCCCATGTCGTAAGGACAGTCACATAGGGTATTTATTATGTTTGCCTGATCATCAAGTTCAATTACCACATTATAGAAATCAGTACCCTCAACTTCTGCTTCATATATATTAAGATTAGTTTCTTTTACTGATGTTACGTTGCCATTCTCGTAATAGTCATAACCCCTTACAAGTATCTTTTTCTCGATGTAGCTTTCAAAATTGTAAAGATTCATTTTATCAATCCTCATCCATAAAACTCTTCACATATAGCATTTATGCAGTTCATTAGTAGCATTATTTAAAATATGCTTCCCTCTTTAATTAAGTAATCAATGGCCTTCTGAATTTCAGCTTGTACCTTCTTATACTCAATTTCCTTCCAGGCTTTAAGAAGTGGTATAAACCTAGCATTGTTCGTCTGTCTAATCTTCTTGATCAATAACAGTATCATTCCTCTATTCCTGTCCTTTAGTTCATGAACAAAGCTGTATTCTTTTCCTTCCAGTAGTTTTATAAGTTTTTGCAGTAATTCCTCCGCATAGGTTTCCCTCTCTATTTCCCAACCCTTTTCTGAAAAAACAAGCAGGGGAAGCCTATCGTTGTACTCAATTTCAAGATAGTCTTTCTTTATCATCCAATCAATCCGGTTTGTTATTTCTTGCAGATTCAAATCTTGATAATATCCGTAGACAGGACAGTGGTTTAGTCCATGCTCCAGTACTTTTTTATCTTTAGAACCTTTTAGAATTTTCGCCAACATGCTTCTTCCACCAACTGCAATAATTTCGTCAGCAGCACGAAGTATTGCTTTAACTTCTTCATCTGTTAAGCATTTTATTTGACCGCTGTCAAGCTTGTATCTTACTTTTGGTTTTCTACTCAAGGTTATACCCACCTATTTCCTATAGCCTACCTTAAAATCTACTCTGGAAGCTATTTATCATTTTCTCACCGGCAGTAATCCTTTCGCCGGGTTTAATAAAACCATGGTCCGTACAGGTAAGGCCGACGCCATACCCTTCAATATTATTGAATCAAAATTGTTTTTGGTAGGGGCAAAGCATTCCTGCCCAATCGGTAACGAAAAAGTTTAAATCCATTTAAAATCATCCCGAAAAGAGGTTTACAATTGGCGAAGTTATTGGACTCGTTTCCTCCCCTTTAACTTCAATGATAACTACCTCGGGAGGATTAAATATGCGTGGTAAACGAGGATTATAAGAAACGCCGCGACTGACTATGTGAGTCAAAGACTCATGTTTATATATTCCACCGGCATATTTAGGAAACCAGCCTTGATTAGGAGCATAAAGTCCGTTGAGTAAAAATGGTATTCTAACCTGACCCCCATGGGCATGACCGGACAAAACCAAATCAAAATAGGTTTTTTTATAAATCTCTACTAATTCTGCCCGGTGAGCTAAAAGTATTTTAAATTCAGACCTGTTTTCCAACTCGGAAAAGGCATTATAAAATTCACCCTCCCAGTCCAAGTCAGGTTTCTCATATTTGGTTATATCAGGATCATCTACTCCACCTATAATAATGGATGAATTGTTAATACTAATTTGCTCATAACTATTTTCCAGAATAGTTACACCATATTTACGGATTGTATTTTTAATACGATTAATATCATTTGACCAAAATTCATGGTTCCCGGAAACATAATATATAGGTGCAAGACCTTTTATTCCATCCAGTAACAGTTCTGTGCCTGCAATTGGCACGTGATCGTCAGCAATGTCCCCTGCAAGTGCTATAATATCAGGATTTTGTTCTTTTATTAATGAAACTAATTTAGTTTGATTTTTTCCATAGACATGATTATGCAGATCCGTAATCAAAACAATTCTTACAGACTCAGCTGCATCCAATTTACTAGTATTAATAGTATATTTCTTAATTACCAAACCATTATATAAGGCCACAAACACCAATCCGGTCAATAGGCCAATAATAACTAAATGTCTCTTTCTCCGCATTACAACAAAACCTCTGCTCCATAAATTAGTTGCTATCAGTTCCGAGTTGCCAAATGGGACCATGAAAAATATGTGAAAAAAGGCAACAGGTATATAAAAATTATATAGTATGAAGAACATAACTAAAAGCCCAGTAATTTCATTGCCTTCAGGAAATATTTTAGTTATCTGGAAAACAAGATTTAATAGAATAAGCTCTAAGGGGCGATGCGCTGCTAAAAGTACTGGCTAAATCCCTGTATGAACCTGAAAAATTAGAGAAAAAAGAGGGCACCGGAGTACCGAAACAAACTTTCTGTACCTCTCCTGTGCTATAAGGAAATATGGGCATATTTTTTTATTTTGCTAGATTACTATGTTAATTAACTTATAATTAGAGTAATGAGTTATATAAGTGAAGTTTTTGATATCTTGTACCAAAAACTTTACTTATATAGCAGAAATTTTAATAGGAGTAATAATAATATGTTTAAAAACGAAATAGCCAATAACTACGATTCCTGGTACCAAACTCCGCTAGGTGCCTTTGTTGATTTGCTTGAGACAAGTACCGCTCTGGAACTCTTTTCTCCTGCTCATGACCTGCATATTTTGGATGCAGGCTGCGGTACTGGTAATTTCAGTATTAAGCTCTGTAAAATGGGATGCAAAGTCACTGGTATCGACATTTCACAAGACATGCTGGTCATTGCTCAGAAGAAAGCAAGCCAAGAAAGATTAAATGCTTCCTTCCATAAAATGGATATCTATCATCTTGATTTTCCTGATAATTATTTTGATGGAATCTATTCCATGGCTGCCTTTGAATTCATTCATCACCCCCAAGATGCTTACAATGAATTGTATAGAGTTTTGAAACCCGGCGGGAAGCTCTTAATTGGCGCTATCCATAAGAATAGTGCCTGGGGCAGGATGTATGAACAAAAGGGGCAGCAGGATCCTTCATCTGTCTTCCATAATGCTGCCCTTAAAACTACGGATGAAATGCTGAGTTTAGACCCTGATCATCTCCTTGCCATGCGTGGCTGCGTTTACATTCCCCCAGATGCAGTAGAACAAAGCCTGACCCTGGAAGAAGAAAAAAGACTCTCCCAAACCTCGGAACCGGCTTTTATTGTTGCCTTGTGGTATAAACCATAGTATAAGGAACGGATCTGAATATACAAGAAGGGTCTTAAATGATACGAACTATAGCCCTTTTTGTCTTTTCCTCAACATTCGCATCCAACCCCGCTCGGATCAACTGACATACTAAGTGAAGCTATTTTTACAGCGAAGGAGAATTATA
>JAQWBP010000037.1 GCA_028706315.1 Syntrophomonadaceae bacterium | reverse complement strand
TGCGTCTTTAGTTAGACGCATTTTTTTATTTTCTGGGGAAAACATATTAATACCGGAAGGAGGTGCAAGTTATTTGAAGTTGCGCAAAATGAAAAGTTTACCTGTTTTTTATGTTAAGACAGCTGAAATCATTGGCAGGGTAGAAAAAGCAGTAATAGGTGATGATTATACCATTAGTTATGTTGTGGCTGAATTTAGCGGCAGGGAGCCGGGGATGATCTTAGCAGATGATTTTGAATTGAGAGAAGAAGCCTTAATTATTCAAGATTTGAATAAGATTAAATCTTATGCATATGGGGAAGAATTATCAATGTATGACAGTAAAATGGGGGATGTAATTTTTAACAGTGAAGGTAGAGAAATGGGGAAAGTAAGTGATTTTATTATTTGTCCTCATACTAAAAAAGTTTGGGGTTTGGAAGTATTCTCTGGTGCAATTAAGGATCTTTTAGAAGGGCGGCAGGAAATTGCTCTGGAACAAGTTTGTTGGAAAAGCGTAATAAGTGGCGTGTTGACTGAAGAAGGGAGCGATCAAAGTTGATGATCAGGTGTCCGCATTGTACAGGACTGCAAGTGGGGAAAGTAGGTAATGATCAGTATTACTGCTGGAATTGCTTTTTGGAATTTAATTTTAATAAAGGGCGAATTAATATGTACGAAGTTGCGGAAGATGGCAGCCTGGTGGCTGTAGAAAAATCGTCGGAATTAATTTAAGCAGATGTGGAGGTGACAGAATTGAAGGATTACTGGGGTACTATGCTGATAGGAATTTTACTAGGAGTTTCAGTTACCCTGCTCTATACAGGTAACGAAAAGGAATTACGCAGGGCCAAACGAAAAATGAGGGCTAAGTCCAGGAGCGCTATGGATTTTGTAACTAATGTGAGTCAGGAAGCAGGAGATATTATTAGAGAGCAGGAGTAGTATGCAGCTTACTGGTAGCAAAATATTTCGTTATATATTATTTATATTGGTGGTATTAGCCACCATTTATTTTTTATTTCTGGTCAGGGAAGTCTTATTAACCTTTTTATTGGGTGCTCTCCTGGCTTACTTATTATTCCGCCCGGTCATATTTATCGAAAGTAAAGGGCTAAGTCGTATATGGGCCATTCTGGTACTATATTTGCTCATAATAGTTATACTAGCATTAATCATGTCAGTTGCTATACCTGGCATAATAGAAGAATTGCGTCAACTGGCCGAACTTTTTCCTAGATATGCTGAACAGGCGCAAGATGTGGCCAAAAAAGTAGATGAAATATCAATACCGGGGAAATTGAGTGAAATTCTTGATCAAAATGTTAACCGGGTTAAAAATTATATTTACACAGGCCTTAACAGCTTTTTAAGTGGATTATATAATTTTTTAGGTAAGATTTTAGCCTTAATCTTTTCCCCTATTCTGGCCTTCTATATAATTAAAGATTGGGAAAAAATTAGAGACAACTTTTTAAACCTGTTATACCCTGGTACAAGGCGCGAAGTCAAGGTATTATTTGAGCAGATCGACAATGTACTGGTAGAATTTCTAAAAGGCCATTTAATGGTGGCATCTATTGTGGGTACTCTGTCCGGTGTTTCTGCTGTCATACTAGGCGTAAGATTACCTATTCTCATTGGGTTATTATCAGGTGTAACTAACTTGATACCTTTTTTTGGGCCATTCCTTGGGGGGATTCCGGCAGTTATTATTGCTGCATCAGAGTCATTACGCCTGGCAATTTATATGGCTATTGCTATACTAATAGTGCAGCAACTTGAAGGTAATATTATTACCCCAAAAATAATCGGGGATAAACTTGGTATGCACCCCTTGGCTATTGTGTTTGCCTTACTTGCCGGGGGAAAGTTGTTTGGGATTTGGGGTATGCTTTTTGCAGTACCTGTTGCGGCTGTCTTAAAAGTCATCATTGGATGGGGCTATTTGAAAGTTGTAGAAAAGTAGTAAATTAGGTTTTATTTAAACAGCTATTTACAGGTATTATTGACATGGACTGTTTTATAAAAGAAAATAGATAGGTAAAGTTCTTTTAGGGAAAGAGGAGGCTACTATATCGTGTGGACCAGTAATGAAATCAGAAAAACCTTCCTGGACTATTTTAAAGATAGACAACACCAGGTTGTAGAGAGTTCATCTCTTGTGCCGGTAAATGATCCGACACTATTATTTAGTAATGCCGGTATGAACCAGTTTAAGGATGTTTTCCTGGGAATTGACAAGCGCAGCTACACCAGAGCTACAACTTCACAAAAGTGTGTACGTGCGGGTGGAAAACATAATGACCTTGATACTGTGGGCAGAACTCCACGTCATCATACTTTTTTTGAAATGCTGGGAAATTTTTCTTTTGGGGACTATTTTAAACGGGAAGCAATTCAATATGCCTGGGGTTTTCTTACTGAAGTAGTACAACTACCCAAAGAAAACTTATGGGTGACAATTTACGACGATGATGATGAGGCTTACACCCTGTGGCAGGAAGTAACGGATGTTAAACCTGAACGTATTATCAGGATGGGGGAAAAAGAAAACTTCTGGAGTATGGGGGATACTGGTCCCTGCGGACCCTGCAGCGAGATCCACTATGATCGTGGAGAAAAGTATGCTTGTGATAACCCCAATTGTGGATTAGGCGTCTGTGATTGTGACCGTTGGCTGGAAATCTGGAATCTAGTTTTTATGCAGTATAATCGGGATGAAAATGGAGAAGTGACGCCTTTACCGAGACCCAGCATAGATACGGGAATGGGTCTGGAAAGATTAAGTTGTATACTCCAGGGTGTAGAAAGTAATTTTGATACAGATTTATTTACTCCTATTATTAAGAAGATTGAAGATCTTACCGGAAAAAAATATGGCAGTGGGGAAGGAGACTTTCCATTTAGGGTAATTGCTGACCATAGCCGTTCATGTACATTTTTAATTGCAGATGGAGTTTTTCCAAGTAATGATGGTCGGGGCTATGTTTTAAGGCGTATCTTACGTAGAGCAGTACGGTTCGGGCAATTTTTAGGTCTTCAGGAGCCGTTTTTATATAAAACAGTTGATACGGTTATTGATTTGATGAAAGAAGCTTATCCTGAATTGCAGAGTAAAAAAGATTTTATTAAAGATGTTATTCGCATGGAAGAGGAACGATTTTTTATTACTCTCCATGAAGGAATTAAAAAAGTTGAAGAAATTATATCCTCAGCCAGGGAAACAGACAGAAAGGTTATTTCTGGTGAAGAGGCTTTTATGCTTTATGATACTTATGGCTTTCCGCTTGATTTGACCGAAGACATGGCTGAAGAAAATGGTTTTACCGTTGATAACAATGGCTTTGAAACTATGATGGAAGAACAGCGCAGCCGGGCTAAAAAGGCGCATAAGAGTGAAAATGCATTTGCTCATGAACAGTTAATAGCTGAACTCTTAAACGGCATTCCGGCAACGAATTTTATCGGATATGGAAATTTCACAGGAGAGGCTTCAGTACTGGCCATAATAAAAGATGATCATCTGGCCAAAAGCGCCAACAGTGAGGAAATTATTATTGTGACTGATACTACTCCTTTTTATGCTGAAAGTGGGGGGCAGGTAGCTGATAAAGGGGTAATAAAAACGGATAATGCTAGTATGGAAGTTCTGGATGTACAGAAAGTAGCCAGATGGATTATTCATACTTGTAGATTAAAGGGCAGCTTAAACCAGGGAGAAAAAGTTTATATGCAACTTAATGATAAGTTCAGAATGGATACCTCCAGAAATCATACTGCAACACACCTATTACATAAAGCCTTGAGGATGGTTGTGGGCGATCATGCCCAGCAAAAAGGATCCCTGGTTGAGCCAGAGAAACTGCGTTTTGACTTTTCGCATTTTGATGCTATTGGCGATGAAGACATCTGCCGTATAGAAACCATAGTCAATGAGGCTATCTTAAACATGTATGATGTAAAAACTGATGTACTTCCGATAGATAAAGCCAGAAAGATGGGCGCAATTGCTCTGTTTGGAGAAAAATATGGGGATGATGTAAGAGTAGTAAAGATTGGGGACTTCAGTATGGAGTTATGTGGAGGTGCCCACGTAAGCAATACTGGACAAATAGGCCTTTTTAAGGTTTTAAGTGAGGGTAGTGTCGGGGCCGGTCTGCGTAGAATTGAGGCGGTTACGGGAAGACATGCTTTTACTTATCTTAGTGAATCTGACCATAAATTAAAACAAGCCACCACTATGTTACGAACTACTAACGCTGATGTTATTAATCGCATTGATGCTTTGAGCAAGACTATAAAAGAGAAAGACAAAGAAATTGAACACCTCAAAGCACGTCTGGCCAGAGCTTCGAGTGAAGATATAATAAATAAGGCATATACGATAAACGATGCGAAAATTCTGATTGAAGAAGTTGAAAGTGAAGACATGAATACATTGAGGCAGCATGCAGAAATGCTTAAGGACAAATTGGGAAGTGCAGTTGTATTACTAGGTGCAGTTACTGGGGACAAGGTTTCGCTGGTATGCTTTATTAGTAAAGACCTGGTTAACAAAGGCTTGCATGCGGGGAAGATCATTGGTGCTGCTGCTAAAGCAGCTGGAGGCGGCGGAGGAGGCCGCCCTGATATGGCTCAAGCTGGTGCCCGAGATGTAGAGAAACTTAAAGATGCACTTGATGTGGCCCGAAACATGGTGGAAAAAACCTTTTCATAAACGCAGGATATAGTAATATAAATGTAGAAGAATTGCTATGAGGGGGGTGACCAATATGCCTCAACAACATGATGAAACTGTAAGTTTTAAACTACAAAAAGATAGTGAAGAAAAAGTGCGTAGTATTCTTGAGGCAGTTTATGCAGCCCTGGAAACGAAAGGCTATAATCCAATCAATCAACTAGTAGGCTATATGATATCAGGAGAGCCGGCTTATATAACTAGCCATAATGATGCGCGCAAATTGATCTGCAAAATTGACCGGGATGAAATACTCGAAGTATTATTAAAAAATTACCTGTAGCAACAATCAAGTTGAAAACCCCATGCTCAGGCATGGGGTTTTTTAATACTTTTTACCCCCAAATTAGCAGATATTATTATTATGTATAGGGAGTAATTTTTGTGAGAATAATGGGCTTAGATGTAGGTGAAAAAAGAATAGGCATAGCTTTTAGTGACCCCATGGGATGGACAGCTCAGGGACACTCTGTGCTAACCAGAAGTAAGCTTGAGAGAGATTTAGAATTATTATTTAATTTATGTAAAGAGTTTACCGTAGAAAAAATTATTGTAGGACTTCCGTTAAATATGAATGGCACTATAGGACCAAAAGCCAAGGAAATTCAGGAATTTGCTCGGCAGCTTGAGGAACATACTAAATTACCTATAGAATTTTGGGATGAACGTTTAACAACTAAAAGTGCAGAAAGAATATTAATTGAGGCTGATGTTTCACGTAAAAAAAGAAAACAAGTCATTGATAAATTAGCAGCAGTTAATATTCTCCAGGCTTATTTAAACAGTATCACGAGTAACTAAACTGTGATTTGACAAAGCTAAGCATAACATATTAGAATGTCGGTAGCTTTTAGAAAGAGGTGGATATATGAGCAACGAAGAATTCTTAGATGAAGAATATCCAGTACTAATTCTGGTAGATGAAGAGGGCGTAGAACATCAATTTGAAGTACTAGCAGAGATGGAAATCGAAGATAATACTTATCGGGTCCTGGTACCAGTATTTGAAGATGATGAAGAGGTAGAAGAAGAAGATATAGAAATAGTAATACTGAAAGTAGTCCTTGATAAAGAAGGTAATGAATTCTTAAGCGATATTGAAGAAGATGAGGAATGGGAAATGGTAGCAGATGCCTGGCAGGAACTGGTAGAAAAAGAAGATTTATAAAAAACTGCTTTAAAAAGAAGCTGAAAGGCTTCTTTTTTTATGCCTAATTATGAATGTTTAAGTTAAAATAGTAAGCAGGGTTTATATGTACATAACTGGTAGCATAAATAAAACAGAGTTTATAAAGAAAACGGTTACATTATATAATATTGATAATATTAGGAGGAGAATACAAGTAGTTATGGGGGTTGAATTTTGACTAATAAAAGGGTTAAATCAGGGTTTATCATTATACTAGTTCTTATAATGGGTATCGCTGCTGCTGTTTTATTATATTTTTATCAAATGTTTTATCGATCAGAATGTTTTTTGCCTGGTGTAAAAGTTGCTACGGTTACGGTACAGGGATATAGCCGTGAACAGGCGGAAGAAGCTGTTTTATACCAGCTTAATAAAGTTTATGCTACTCCGGTTACATTCTATAATAGCGATTATACATACGAAACTACACTAGAAGAGATTTGTTTACCACTCGACCCGGGTACAATTATTAATGAGGTTTGGGAGAACGAGCAGAATAGAAACTTAACAGAAAAGATTATGAACCTGGATGGGTCCAGGGAGATTGTTTATCCTATAAAACTAAAATATAGCCCTGATATGAAAGAAAAGCTAACCACCGAATGGAGCAACAACCTGAACCGTGAATTCAGCAATGCCAGGTTGGAAATTGACCGGGCCAAAGGCCTGGTAATCCTACCAGGCACAGTAGGAAAAAAGGTGGATGCTAAGGCCACTTTTGCTGCGCTCCCCGCGGAGCTCGATAAATGTGAACATCTAAGGGTGCCTATAGTTGTTATTGATCAGTATCCAGTAGCAGATGAAGAAGACTTGAAAGTTATGGGAGAGCTTTCCACTTATGCCACCTGGTATAATGTTAATGAAATAGATAGATCCCATAATCTTTACCTGGCTGCATCATCTATTAATGGCTATGTATTAGCTCCAGGTCAGACTTTCGCGTTTAATAAGATTGTAGGTCCCCGGACTGTAGGGACCGGTTTTCGTGATGCCATGGTAATCGTTGGCGAAAAGTTTGAGCCGGGCCTGGGTGGAGGCATATGCCAGGTTTCTTCTACGCTTTATAATGCCTGTCTTCTTGCCGGTTTAGAAATAGTCGAAAGGCATAACCATGGTCTGGCCATAGCATATGTACCACTGGGATTAGATGCCACGGTTGCTTATGGGTTACAGGATTTTAAGTTTAGAAATAATACGGATTACCCGATCTATATTCATAGTAGTGCAGGAAGGGGCAAACTTACTATTAACATATATGGTCATCTTGATTACAAAAAAAGTATTAAGTTAAGCCATGTAGTTGATAGAGTTATTGATTTTCAGGAGATAACCGAAATGAGACCTGAGCTCCAACCTGGTGAAACCAAAGTTGAGCATGGTGGAGTACCAGGCTATGTAGTAAGATCATTCCGTAGCTATTATGATGATAAGGGTCAGCTTATTAAACAGGAGCAGTTGGCAACTGATCGGTATCGTCCACTAAATAAGCTGGTTTATACCGGCCCAACAGATATAGATGACGCTGAGCAACCTGATGACAATAATGATCTGCCGGAAACTGATGAACAAAAAGAAGATCCTCAAAACCAGCCAGTAGTAGAAACTGATCAGCAGGTAAATGGAGAGGATACTCAGGTATCATTATAGCGTACTGGAAAGAGCAAACTTGAAGAGCATAAAATGATGGCAATATAGAGGTACGGTGTGGGATGGATTAAAAAAAGAAAATGGTGAAAGAAATGAGTGAGATTAAATTAGTGAGCACTAAGACTAGATTAGTAATGGCTGGGGCTATAATAGTGCTACTGGGCCTCACCCTGTTAGGTTTTAGATTAGTATCTCAACAATATGCGCCGGTTGATGCAGGTGATAAAAGCTATATAAATGTTATAATACCTGAAAATAGTACTGCCGGACAAATAGCCGCGATTCTTGAAGAGCACCAACTAATACATAGTAAGAAAGTTTTTTTAGCTTACTGCCGGCACAATGAGCTGGATAACCAGTTAAAAGCTGGTCATTACAAGTTCAGCCGCAGTCAATCATTAGAGGCCATAGCCCGGGATATATCCCAGGGCAAAGTTGTAAGTATTTCGTTTACCATACCAGAAGGTTATACAGTACAACAAATAGGGGAATTGCTGGTTCAGAAAAACCTATGTACTGCTGAAGCATGGAATAATGCGGTTCAACAGGATTATGATTTTAGTTTCCTTAAAGAGGTTGCGGACAACAGTACAGCTCCTCTGGAAGGATTCTTATTTCCAGATACATATTTCATCTCTGAAGATACGAGTGCCGAACAGATAGTAGAGATAATGCTAACAAGATTTGCCCGGGTCTGGGAAGAGAATCTTGCCGAGCAGGCACAGGGAAAGAATATCAGTACTTATGAAACTGTTATTCTGGCCTCAATGATAGAAAGGGAGGCTATGGTTAAGGACGAGCGCAAAATAATCTCCGGAGTTATTCAAAATCGCTTAGAAAAAGGGATGCCCCTGCAAATAGATGCTACCGTATTATATTGCCTGGGGCAGTACAAAGATACAGTAACTTATGCTGATCTAGAAGTAAATTCCCCTTATAATACCTATCAGGTCGGAGGAATACCCCCAGGCCCGATTGCGTGTCCGGGCCAAGCTGCTATAGAAGCAGCCCTGAATCCAGACAAGCATGGTTATTATTATTATGTAGCCCGGGGTGACGGAACCCACCAATTTTCCAAAACTTATGCCGAGCATCTGATAGCTAAGAAAAAATACATAAAATAATATAAAGCATAAGTTTTAATTAGAAAATACTAGTGGGATGAACATTTTAGACGCGGATTAACGCGGATTTAATATGATTTCCGCGGATTTTTCCTTAATTATTTTTAAATCGACTAGCCGGGAATGAATTTCCGGCGGTATTGTTGTGTTTAGCTAATTCTTATGAATTACAAAATATACTCCAACACATTTTCATAGTCGGTTGTGTCCTACGGACATGGAGGGATTAATAAGATTTATTTAATGTGTATTCTAATAAAAGTTAAAGAAAAGAGTAATCTAAATGATATAGCAATGTAAAATGGAGGAATGTTAATGAATCCCGAACTGGTGCTACCAGCAGGCAACCTGGAAAAATTACAGACAGCAGTATTATTTGGGGCTGATGCGGTGTATCTGGGCGGAAAAGAATTTAGTCTGCGGGCTTTTGCTGGCAACTTTACCCTGCAGGAGATTTCCGAGGGATTAAATTTTGCCCACAACCGGAACAAAAAGGTTTATATAACAGTAAATATCCTGGCGCATAATCAGGATCTAAAAATATTGCCTGGTTATCTGGAAGAACTGGCCAGATTAAATGTTGATGGCCTTATTATATCTGATCCAGGGATAATGCGATTAGCACAAAAATATGCACCAGACTTACCTGTAACTATAAGTACCCAGGCTAACGTAAGTAATTATGAATCAGCGGCACTTTACTCTGAACTGGGAGCCAGGCGGATAGTACTTGCCAGGGAGCTTAGCCTGGATGAAATAGCCGAAGTAAAACAGAAGATTACTGCCCAGATAGAAGTTTTTGTACATGGCGCTATGTGCGTATCCTACTCGGGGCGGTGTTTGCTTTCTCATTATATGACTGGTAGGAGCGCCAACCGAGGCGAATGTGCCCAGCCTTGCCGCTACAAATACGCGGTAGTTGAAGAAAAAAGACCAGGCGATTATTATCCGCTCGAAGAAGATGAAAAGGGCAGTTATATATTTAATTCCCGCGATCTTTGCTTGCTCGAATACCTGCCTCGCTTGATTGATGCCGGAGTAGATGCTTTTAAGGTGGAAGGCCGGATGAAAAGCCCTTTATATGTCGCAAGTGTAGCGGCTACTTACCGTAAGGCTATCGATAAATATTTACAAGCAGGCCAAGAGTATCAGGAGGAAGAACTAAAACACTGGCTAAAAGAATTATCTGCTACTGCTACTAGGCCCTTCACCAATGGCTTTATGGAGGGGGAATCGCCTTTTATCCAGGATATTAACCAGGAAAAGGTGTCTTTAAGAGCAGACTTCTGTGGCATTGTTAAAGGCTATCGAAAGCATGAACATATGTTGGAGGTAGAGCAGCGGGCCAACTTCGGACCAGGGGAGAACCTGCAATTATTCTTACCTGAAGGCGAAATTCTGCCGCTGGAAATGGAAGTAATTTATGATGAGGAAATGCAGGAGTTAGATAGAGCCCGTCATCCCAAACAAAAGGTTTTAATACCGTTTCATATGTCTGTACCCGAACATTCAATTATAAGAAGGATGTGATTTACCGGTGAAAACTGATGTCTATTGCCGGGTTTTACAGGAAAAAATAGATATGCTTACTAAGATTTTCGAAGCATACAGCCATCTAGGAATAGTTTCTACTCTTGAGAGGGGTACAGGATTAGTAGTTATCAGGGGAACTGAAGATACTTGCCCTGAAATAGAAAAAATATTGATTACCCTGCCTTTTAAGGTGGAAATAGTAAATGCGCAGAATTTAGAAGATATACCAAAAAGCGAAGCTTAGCAGGCGAATCAAAATATTAATTTAATAAGTCGGTTAGAATAACAAATCCCCGGGGTGCTCAAGATAATCATAAGGGCATGAAGGGGGTTTTTATTTTGTTTAAGCGGCGCATTTTTATTATTATGTGTATCTTTTTGGCAGTTTTTTTCGGGCTGCTCGCTAATCTTTTCTATTATCAGATTATTAAAGGACATGAAATCGCTGTACGGGCCGCTGGCATGAGGAGCAGGGAAATAGAGTTAAAAGAATACGCGCGTGGCGAAATACTAGACCGCAATTTTCTGCCTTTAACAAGTACAGCTACTGCCAAAGCAGTATATTGTTTACCAGGAGAAATTGCTAAAAGCGGACAGCAATATACGGCTAGTGCTCAGGATACTGAGGAGTCATTCGCAGTCGTAGCCAGGGTACTGGCAGGTGCTGTGAAGAACCTGGATAGCGAAGAAGTTCTGGCTAATTTAAAATATGCCTATAAAAATCGCATTCCCTTCGTGCGGATTGTTTCTGACCTGAATGATAAGGAAGCAGCCCTGGTTAATGCCTCCAGGCTCTCGGGTATAGTTGTGGCCCCGGTTATAAAAAGATATAGTGAAACAGGATTTTGCGCACATATTATTGGCTATGTGAGTGGTCAAGATTCTGCAGAGGGTAAGGCGGGGCTGGAGAAAATATATGATAATATTTTACGCAAGCAGTATTCAACTCAACAGCTTATTTCTGTTTTTGATGCTCGCGGCCTGCCTATTCAAGGCTTAATGTTTAAAGTGAAAAATGACCAGGAAAATCGTAAACAGGCTATTATCCTGACCATTGATAAACGGATTCAGGCAGTTGTAGAAGATACTATGAATAGGAAAGTTAAAAAAGGTGCTGTAGTGGTAATGGATATCCCCAGCCGCGAAGTTCTAGCTATAGCCAGCCGACCCACCTTTAATCCCTACCAGGTAAAATCTATATTAAAAGATAATGCGGAAAGTCCCCTGACAAACCGTGCCTTGAGCAGGTATCATCCTGGGTCACTTTTTAAGATTGTTACTGCAGCTGCAGCCTTGGAAGAAAATTGTTTAGATAGAACTAAAGAGTTCGAGTGTACTGGAGAATATAAATTTAATGAGGATGTCTCCATACCTTGCTGGAAGGAAGCAGGACATGGCAAAATCAGTTTCTCCGAAGCCTTCGCCTATTCATGTAATCCTGCTTTTATTGATGCAGCCATAAAAATCAGCCGGCCAGGTCTTTTGGATTATGCGCAAAGGTTAAATGTATGTGATGAAACCTTGATTGGCTATGATTACCATGCAGGAAGTTATATAAAAATAAATCCAGGAGAACCAGCGCTGGGTAATGCCTGTCTGGGGCAGCAAGGGGTGATGCTTACTCCTCTCCAAATAACGTCCCTCATGGCAACTATTGCTGATGATGGTCAATGGGCGCCACCGTCTTTGGTTAAATTTGATGAAGTCAATAATGTAGCAGGAGACCATGCTACAGGCGCAAAAGAGCAGGTGTTAAGCGTTGAGACTGCACGTAGTATCCAGGAAATGATGGAGATGGTAGTCAGTAAGGGAACAGGTAAGAGTGCGGCTCTGACCGAAGTAAAAGTTGCCGGTAAAACGGCCACCAGTCAGACTGGGAGTCGGGATGAAGATGATCAAGAAATCCTTAATACCTGGTTTGCGGGCTATTTACCTGCAGATAACCCTCGCTGGGCCATAGTCGTCCTAGTTGAAGAAGGAAAGTCAGGGGCCGAGGATGCCGCGCCGGTTTTTAAAGATATCGCTCGGGGAATTCTTAGATATTTTTCGGTCAATAAAGCCGGGTAATTAAATTTTTCTCACATTTATATAAAGGCAAGAAAAAAATTATAAAAAGAAAAAAGGTAAAAAACTTTTTCTGTCGAAATATATCAAAGTTTGTGTAAAATTATAAATGTGATTCCTCTGCAAAAACCCTTTCCCAATGCAACTTAATGAATACGTGGTTTAAAAATGTTGTTAAAATCCATATTTCTTTCTTTTTTAACGTTAACTAAAGCCGCGTAATTCCTTGGAAAATCCGCGTATTCCGCGTTGAATTACTCAAGCTGGTGCATAATTAATACTTTTCGCAGTGGAATCAAATGTACAAAATATAAAACAAAAAGGTGGGAATAATAAATTGGATTCATTTCATGTACTAAGTCATCCTTTAGCGGGCAACTGCCTTAAAACTCTTCGTAATCGGGATACTTCTACCAAGGATTTTCGCAGTGCTATGAATACTCTGGGGTTATTACTAGCAGTTGAAGCAACTAGAAATCTTGAAACAATTGATTGCAAGGTTATTACTCCGCTAGATACCCCGGCAGAATGTTGTTGTGCTGATGATAGTAAAATCTTATTAGTTCCGGTACTGCGGGCGGGACTGGGACTAGTGGAAAGTTTTCTGAAAGTATTACCTTCAGCCCGTGTAGCTCATATCGGTATGTACCGGGATCACGAAACGTTAGAAGCACGTCCTTATGTTAATACTACTCCGGAAAACAAAGGTGATTTTACTAGAATAATGGTACTTGATCCTATGCTGGCAACAGGTAATAGCGGTGTTAAGGCTTTGGAATTCATACTGGACAAGGGCTACCCCGCGGATAAGATACTTTTTGTATGTACTCTGGCAACTAGTCAGGGAATAAGCCAGATTCATGAGAGATTCCCCCAGGTTCAGATTCTTACGGCAGCAGTCGATCCACAATTGAATGAAAAAGCTTATATTGTACCAGGCCTTGGTGATGCAGGGGACCGTCTTTATCTACTTTAATAAAGGTTTGAATTTACAATATAACAATAGAATGCAGCAAATGTCTTTATAAATTTTATGTTCAGGTTAGAGTAAAGCAATAGTAAGGTTAGATGGAGGGATAATTTTGGTGCACAAGGAAATTGGAGTAGCGGAGCGCTTACCCGTACTGCAGACCATACCTTTAAGTTTGCAACACCTGTTTGCGATGTTTGGCGCGACTGTGCTGGTACCGGTAATATTTAATGTTGATCCGGCTACTATACTTCTTTTTAATGGGGTTGGGACGTTAATTTATCTTTTTATTTGCAGGATGGGGATTCCTGCTTACCTAGGTTCTAGTTTTGCTTTTTTATCTCCAGTAATGGTAGTATTACCCCGGTATGGATATAGTGCTGCCCTGGGAGGTTTTATAGCCGTAGGCGTAGTTTTTCTCCTGGTAGCGTTAATAATACGAGTGGTAGGAACCAAATGGGTGGATATTGTGTTCCCTCAAGCTGCTATGGGAGCTATTGTTGCTGTTATAGGTCTGGAGTTAGCTCCGACTGCGGCACGCATGGCGGGGATGATCCCCCCCGAAGATGTGGCTCTATCTGCCTGGGTAGCTGATCCACAGGTTATTATGGTAGCGATTTTCACCCTGGCAGTTACAGTTTTTGGCTCAGTATTATTCAGAGGTTTTCTTGCCATTATACCTATACTAATCGGTATTTTATCCGGATATGTGCTAGCGCTTTCTATGGGGATGGTGGAAACAACTAAAATTATGGAAGCTGCCTGGTTTAGTGCTCCTACTTTGTATTTTCCCCAGTTTAATCCGGCTGCTATAGCGATTATTCTTCCTGCAGCATTAGTAGTTATTGCCGAGCATATCGGGCATCTTTTTGTTACAGGAAACATCGTAGGTAAAGACTTGGTTAAAGATCCGGGGCTACATCGCTCGTTGGCCGGTAACGGAATATCAACTATTTTATCCGGCTTTTTAGGGTCGACTCCTAATACAACGTATGGTGAGAATATAGGTGTTATGGCTATCACGAAAGTATACAGCACCTGGGTTATTGGAGGAGCGGCAATCATTGCTATTCTGCTTTCGTTTGTAGGCAAGCTGGCAGTAGCTATAGCTGTAATCCCGCCGGCAGTAATGGGTGGGGTATCATTGCTGCTTTTTGGTATTATTGCAGCTTCAGGAATAAGAATGCTGGTAGAAGCCAAAATAGATTACAGTCAACCCCGTAATCTAATTTTGACATCGGTAATATTAATTATAGGTATTAGCGGAGTACAGCTTAATTTCGGAGCAATAAGTTTGACAGGCATGGGTCTGGCAACCGTGATTGGTATTCTCCTCAGCCTAATCTTTGCCCTGTTTGATTTAACTGGCTTATCTAGTAGGTAAAGTTTGAATTATGAATTATAATGTTGGACGTTGATTTGCGCTTATTATTATGATTTATACTGATTCTTTTAGATAGTTTACGAAAAGTACTTAGAACTTTTCGTAAACTATTTTTTATGTGTCTACGGGACGAGGACTTTGGCGAGATTTTCATCATAGCCTGACAGGTACCAGTCTGCTGATGCATCTGCTCCAACTTGTGTACGAATAATGACTTTTATGCGTTCGTCTACCTGCTTCTGAAGTGTTGTTTCCATTTCATTAACTTCGTCTGGACCAAATGAATATGGTGCACGTATCTGCATCAAAACAAGCAGGTCTTCATCTTTTTCCCCATAATATAATTCTAGTAATTGGGCTGCAGGTTCCTGGTTATACAGCTGGTTTTTTATGGTGAGCTCCAGGGTTTCATGAAATACTAATTCAGGACCTTTTAACGGTTTATGCCAGGTGGAATCTTCATAGATATATTGTTTATTATCGGCATCACGGGTTAGTAGTGAACGTACCTTTAATCTAATGGGTACTTCCAGAGAGTTATTTAATTGTTCTTCCAATTCTTCAACCTGCAACGGGTTAATAGGTGTTGGGGTATGAACTACAGCAGTAATATTCCGCTCGCCGTTTTCATTAATCGGGTCAGGTTGAATCTCAACCACTCTGGTACCTGGAACTTTACCCAGTTCTGTAGTTAACATCCGAGAAACATTGCCTAGAAACATATTCTCTTCGGCCAGCCTGGTTTGCATTAAGCGTTCTTCTTCTGCAATAAAAACCTGGCCATTGCGGTCAGCATCACGTGATAAGAGGGAACGAACCACTAACCGTGTATTAGGTTCTACTTCTTGCTGAAGTACACTTTCAATGTCCGCAACCCGCTGAGAATCAAATTCTTGGGGAGTTAAGACTACCGCCATAACTTGCAAAGTTCCGTCTTGTCTTTCATAGCGAACTTCTGAAAGACGAGCACCAACTGTTGTCCTTACCTGTTCAGAAATAACCTCTCTAACTTTTTCGGCCAGTGTTCTCTCTGTCACAATTCTGCCTAGAGTCTGAGTCATAAATATTCCCATAATAAGTAGTATGACCAGGCTTAAACCGAAACGGCGAAAAAAGGTTTCCAGTCCTTCGGGTCGATCAAGTTTAACTAGACCTGAAATAGCATAAACAGCAGCTGCAGCAAATTCAATGGCGAGTAAGTTAACCAAAAAAAGTAAAAATGCGCCTAGAGCCCAGTCCCAGTTGCCAATTGATATACATAAACCTACGGTAGCTAGTGGTGGTACAATGGCAGTTGATATTGCTACTCCGGGTAGAGCGGGGCCTATTCTTTTATTGACCATAGCATAAGCACCGGCAACCCCGGAGGCTAATGCGATAATTACATCGTAGATTGTAGGCTGAGTGCGGGCAATTATTTCGCTGCCAAAGTCAGGGCGTAATGGTATCATGCCAATGATAATAGCTAGGCCGATGGCCAGCAACATACCTTGCAATTCGGATATAAGAGAGTTTTTTAGTAAATTATTATCACCATTCGACAGCCCCAGAGCAATACCGAATATTGGGCCCATAAGTGGAGCTATCAGCATAGCCCCTATTACTACTGCCGTACTGTTAGCTAAAAGTCCATAAGCAGCGATAATAGTAGAAATACAGGCCAGCAAATAGAATGTACGTGATGGGGTGGAAATCGTAGCAATTTCTGTATAAACTCTGGTACGATCAGCTGGCGTCATCTCATAGAATAATTTGAGGTGTAACTTTTTCCATAAATCAGTCAACATCTTTTCTAATCATTCCTTATTTATAATTGTTTAAGATATAATTTCACAATTATAAACTATTCGACTTTTTACTTCTGTTTCCCTGTTAGCAGGCTAGATTAATTCACAAGAAGAAAGGAAAGTTCTAGTCTTGTGCACTCTGTAAAAAGAATCCTAGAAAATAGAATAAAGGGCAAAACTGCATGAAGTCTTTCTGTGAAAAAGGGCAATTGTCTCCCTAACATGGCCAATATGTATATATAGCATGGTATAATAAAATAATCTTGATTATCCTGCAAAAACTATTAATTACGCACTAGCTTGAGTAACTTTACGCGGAACTTGGGACCCCTTAGTGAAAACACGCTACCCCCTTTAATGTTAAAATAAAGACAAATATAAAGTTTTTTTCCTAAAATTCATAATTCTAATACCATGTTCTGACCATGTATTTATTAGTTTGCATTGAATAGGGTTTTGCCGGTATTAACTTAGGTAAATAAAAATATTTTGGAAAAACAAGAGCAAGAGGAGATAATATGAAAAAAGTACTTATTTGTTTAATAATTATCTTTAGCAGCATAATTATTTTTGCAGGCTGTACTCAGGAAAAAGATGATTATGTAATGGAAAACACCATAAATATTGGGGTTATGCCAGATGTTGAATCAATACCGTTGATTATAGCTGAAAAAAATGGCTATTTCGAAAAAAAGGGAGTTAAGGTAAATATAGAACATTTCAAAAGTGCCAAAGATAGAGACAGTGCTCTTCAGAGTGGCATTTTAGATGGTGTTATAACCGATATGTTGGCTGTGGTCTTTGCCAATGAAGGAGGATTTAACCTTCGGATTATCGCTAAAAACGATGGAAATATTGAATTGTTAGCAGGCAAGGATTCAGGCATTGATTCTATTAGTGATTTGAAAGGAAAAACCCTTGGACTGTCAACGAATACGATTATGGAGTATTCCACGGATAAAATGCTTGCAGCTCATCAATTGAGTCCGGAGGACGTGAGAAAAATTGCCATTCCTGAATTGCCAACCCGACTTGAAATGCTCCAGAGTGGTAAGATTGATGCTGCTATTCTTCCTGAACCTTTAGCTAGTTTAGCTGTAAAAAATGGGGCAAAAGTGTTGACTAGTACGGACCAGTTAGCCAACAAAGCTGGTGCAATAGCGTTTACTTCAAAAAGTTTACAGGAGCAACCCGAAGCGATTAAAGCTGTTTTTAGGGCTTATAATGACGGAGTAGATTATCTGCAAGAGGAACCAGTTTCAAGTTATATTGATTTTCTGATTGAAGAACAGGGATTTCCTTTAACAATAAAGGATTCTATAAAACTTCCACAATATACAAAGGCAGAACTACCAGACGAAAAGGTTTTTGCTGATGTTGTTCAATGGATGAAAGTTAAAAATTTCATTAAAGAAGAGTATAAATATAAGGATTTAATAGATGATCAAGTTTTGAGGTAAAGTTTCAGTGATTAAAATTAGAGATCTTTCAGTAAAATACCATGGAAAAAATAATGAGACATTAGCTCTCGATAAATTAAGTGTAGATATAGGTGCTGGAGATATTTATACATTTATAGGTCCTTCTGGCTGTGGCAAGTCAACTTTATTATATGTTTTATCTGGGATACTTAACGATTATACGGGGAATGTTTCCATAGACGGCAGGAATATAGATCCTAAAACAAAACGTATAGGATTGATACTCCAGCATTATGGCTTATTACCATGGAAAAATGTCTACCAGAATGTTTTGCTGGGAGTAAAAATAAAAAAGGACAAACAAGGTTTAGATGAGTACAGCCATTACATTTTAAAAAAGTTGGAGATTGACACCCTTTTGGATAGATACCCGAAAGAACTGAGCGGCGGTCAGCAGCAGAGAGTCGCTATTGCTCGGGCCTTCATTTTGAAGCCGGATTTACTGCTTATGGATGAGCCATTTTCAGCCCTGGATGCAATAACCCGAGAAAAAATGCAGGAGCTTTTTTTAGAGATTTGGCAACAAAATCGTGTGACTACGGTTTTTATTACTCACAGTGTAGATGAAGCACTTTATCTGGGTAGTAAAATCGTAGTTCTTTCGCCTGCTCCGGGGAAAGTTAAAAAAATTCTAGAAAATCGATGTTTTCAACTGGATAATCTAAGAACTAGAGATGAGTATTATGCTATGTCTATGCAATTACGAGAAATAGTAAGTAGTAAAGGATGATCAAGGTGTTCTCAAAAGAAAAGTGGAGAGGAGCCTTGTACGGCTTTTTAGCTCTAATTATTTTCTGGTATATATTATCTTTGATATTAAAACTTCCTATTATTCCATCTCCGGTGGCTGTATTTATAAATATAATACAAATATTTAAGTCTGAAATTGCCGTACACGTTTTTTACAGCCTGGGCAGAATCTTGAAAGGAATCGCTATTTCTATTATGCTCGGAGTTCCTCTAGGCTTTATAATGGGATATTTCGAAAAGGTTGACAAAATCTTATCGCCTCTTATGTATTTTTCCTATCCTATACCTAAAATTGCATTACTTCCAATAATAATGGTGTTATTTGGTTTGGGGGAAGCTTCTAAACTGATCATGATTGTTTTAATCATAATTTTCCAAATTATCATTACTTCCAGGGATACGGTTAAAGATATACCCCAGGGCACCTTTTACTCACTGCAATCCCTGGGAGCAAGTAAGCTGCAAGTTTTCACTGAAATAATAATCCCGGCTTCACTATCTGAGGTTTTAACTGCTACCAGACTGGCGCTTGGAACGGCAATATCTATACTTTTTTTTACCGAAACCTTTGGGACTGAATATGGTATGGGATATTTCATAATGGATTCCTGGATGCGGGTAAATTATCTTGATATGTATTCTGGTATTATCGTGCTTAGTTTTATGGGATTTTGTCTGTTTATTTTAATAGATATTGCTGAAAATTACGTTTGTTCCTGGAGGTAAAAAAATCTCGTTTTCGGTACTATTTTTTTGGGTATTTTTTCACTAAAAGTAAAATCCATAAATTACATAGGAAATAATGTTACATTTTTTCTACTACTTTCATATAATATATAGCGCTGAATCTTTATGGAGGTGGTAGTTTGGCCATCCTGGGTTGGATATTGGCTGTTGCTGCTGTTGTTAAGGGTACACTGTTCCTTTTTGGTTACTTAAGTAACCAGGTATTTCCTCAACCCCTTGAGGAAAAAGCAGAAAAAGATTGTTTAGGTCAGTTAAAAGCAGGTAGTGAAGAAGCACGGAATATGTTAATAGAGCATAATTTAAGACTTGTGGCGCATGTAGTACGGAAATACGAAAATAGTGGTGAAGACCTGGAAGATTTGATTTCAATTGGAACAATAGGCCTTATCAAAGCAATAAACACGTTTAATGAAGACCGGGGTGTTAGACTGGCAACTTATGCTGCCCGCTGCATTGAGAATGAAGTGCTGATGCATTTACGCAACATAAAAAAGGTTAAGCAGGAGGTTTCCCTCTATGATCCTATCGGCTACGATAAGGAAGGTAATGAAATATCCTTGATAGACGTACTAACAACTGATAATGAAATTATTGAAATAGTAGTAGCAAAACTGCAGGAGGAAAAAATCAGGGAAAAAATTAATGTTTTAACCCACCGGGAACGCCAGGTTATTGTAATGCGCTACGGTTTGTTTAACGGTTTGAAAGAAACCCAGCGAGAGATAGCCAGTAAACTGGGAATATCCCGGTCCTATGTATCTAGAATTGAGAAACGGGCTCTTAAGAAATTAATCAGGGAGATTAATCTGGGAGTTTAAAAGGTTTTTTAACGCTTTGGTTATATTAGCTGAACCAGAAAAAGATCTAAGTAGAATATTGGAAGATTAAAAATGCTGACACTGTACCGGTTTTTATCAGGTGTCAGCTTTGTTT
>JAQWBP010000073.1 GCA_028706315.1 Syntrophomonadaceae bacterium | reverse complement strand
AAAAATTGTTAAAAAAAGGCTATTAGATCAGAATTCAATTTATTGATATAATTGTAATAGATGTTAGTTGTTTCGGTGGCGTTAATTCGGTCAACGAAACCGATTGTTTATTCTTAAATTAATTTAAAGTAAGGAAGAGATATATGTTCAAAGTGAATGATTATGTGGTTTATGGTTCCACGGGAATATGCCAGATAACAGATATCAGGAAAGACGAGTATAGCAGTAATGATGAAACAGAATACTATATTTTAAAACCAGTTTATAATGATAAAAATATGACCATTAAGTTTCCTGTAAATAATCCCAATATTGCTATAAGACCAATTCTTACAAAAGATGAAGCTTTATCATTAATAATGGCTATTCCGGAAATGGAAACCATTTGGATAGACGATAACAGAGAAAGAAGTAAACTTTTTAAAGCAATTCTGAAAACGAGAAAAAGTGAAGGATGGGTAAAACTTGTCAAGACGCTATATCTTGAGAAAGATGCCACATCTGAAATGGGTAAAACACTAACGAAGACAGATGAAGATATAATGAATATCGCTGAAAAACATTTAAATGAAGAGTTGTCAATAGCTTTAAACATTTCACCCGACGAGGTTGAATCCTATATTCTTGAGCATATTCCGGATAATATGGAGTCAGAATAATTATCAGAAAAATAAAAAGCCCGATACAAACGGCCACAATTTATTCTCAATTCCGAAACAATTCTTCTGCCTTAGCCTCTGGTTGGGCCTAATGATTTTCCTAACTTCCGGAAACATTTATTCAAATAGCATCCATTGCCTTAAATGCTATTTCTTTTGATTTCCGATGGCTATTCCGGTATTGTAGGCTTTTAATACTTCCTTGATAAATAATCCTGCCCCCTAAGTTCAGTAAGCTTTGGGGTCTAACCAGATTTCTTGATATTTCAAGGTCTATGATACCGCTTTCCTTTAAAATATAATACACAAACTCAGAACATAAGAACCTATTATCGTAGCATGCCGACTTATTCATCGAGGAATACAGCAGCCCCCTATAGTTATACTTATATTGGTCTCTATGGGAGATAAAATGGTCTAATAGGCATTTAGCATCTTCGTATTGCTGCTTTGATACCTCAACCTCGATTATGATAATAGGTAAATTCCTATGGAATTTATATAAGCCTTTATTAATATCTTCCTGTTTGAACCTACCTATAAAAGGACAGTACGTATATTTTCTGCCAAAACTATACATATAATTAAGCTCTTCATCCAATGAAATAGCTGCATGAGTATATTCATCTTTTTTAACCAGTTGCACAGCTTTTGATATCATTGTGTTTGTCCTGGTAAGAACTACATAGAGAAAATGTTTTTCCATTATAAGTTACCTTCTTCTATAATTTGAATCTACTCTTTTTTGCAATGCAGTATAATAATAACATAATTTCTATTCTTTATTTCAGAAATTTTAGGTGCCAGCCACCTAAATTAATTGGTTCAAATGTAAGAAATTCGTAAGAATTATATCCGCTTTTTTGTCAGCTCCGCCATTTAAGGTATAGTTAAGGCTCAAGGGTTTACGAATTCCTTAGGAAGGGTGGTGATATATGTGGAAAAACAACGGGTCCTGGTGGTCGATGATGACCGGGAAATCGTTAATGCCATCGCGATCAACCTCCAGCATGAGGGCTATGAGGTACTGATGGCTACGGATTGGAGCTCTCCCATAGAGCAAAAATCGTCCCCTTGCCTACACCACTTCCATGGAATAATCAAGGGGACGATTTCTATTTAGCTTATGTCATTCAAAAATATGGTTGCGGGAGCCGGACTTGAACCGACAACCTTCGGGTTATGAGCCCGACGAGCTACCAACTGCTCCATCCCGCGTCGAAACTATCGAATAAGAAAAATCAAACTAAAGGTGTTGCCAAGAGATTAGCAGTTTACCTGGTTAATCCAAATCCGCGAACAGACCTGAAATGAGAAACAAGTATTTGCAATCAAATGTTTGGCGCAACAGGACTTATTATATACTTTAAATAGCTTAAAGTCAAAGGAATCGGTTTGCAGTGTGTTGTTAATCAGTGATAATGTCATGGTATAACTCGTCAAGGAAAATGTCATCCCCCACAAAAAAGATATAATGGGAGGATGAAAATAGAAATGAGCAAACAAAAAGCAAGATGGGACAGTGAAACTTCCCCTATTTATTTTGCCGAGGGTCCGTAAGATGAGATATAATGTAAAGGTTATGATTAATTTTATAGAAAGTCGGTTTTAATTATGATTTCAATCAGTAATCTAAGCTTAAAGTATGGCGAACGTACTTTATTTGAAAACGTAAACATTAAGTTTACCCCTGGCAATTGTTATGGTCTTATTGGGGCGAATGGAGCGGGAAAATCAACTTTCCTTAAGATCCTGTCTGGTGAGATTGAATCTACCACAGGACAAGTCATCATTCCCGCAGGATTAAGGCTTTCCGTTCTCAAACAGGATCATTTTGAATTCGATGACTTTGAGGTAATGCAAACCGTATTAAAAGGACATGCCCGTCTATATGCCATCATGGAAGAAAAGGATGCGCTTTATTGCAAAGCTGATTTTTCTGAAGAAGACGGCTTGAAAGCAGCAGAACTAGAGGGAGAATTTGCTGATCTAAATGGTTGGGAAGCCGAAGCAGAAGCTGCCACGCTCCTAAATGGTTTAGGTATTTCTGAAGAGTTTCATCATAAGCAAATGCGGGAATTAAACGGCAGTGAGAAAATTAAAGTTTTGCTTGCCCAGGCATTATTCGGACAACCCGATATCTTGCTGATGGATGAACCTACTAACCATCTCGACATAAGTTCAATTACTTGGTTGGAGAATTTCCTTGCTGATGTGGATGCTACTGTGATTGTTGTTTCCCATGATCGCCATTTTTTAAATAGCATCTGTACACATATCGCCGATATCGATTACGGCAAGATTCAATTATATGTAGGCAACTATGATTTTTGGATTGAGTCCAGCCAACTTGCCTTGCAGCAGGCTAAAGATGCCAACAAAAAGACTGAGGCCAAGATAAAAGAGCTGCAGGAATTTATCCAGAGATTTAGCGCGAATGCCTCTAAATCCAAGCAAGCTACTTCCCGCAAGCGGCAACTAGATAAGCTGACCGTGGAAGACATTAAGGCATCTTCGCGCCGTTTGCCCTGGATACATTTTAAACCAGAACGTGAAGCAGGGGTAAATGTGCTTACGATTCAAAACCTCAATAAAACCATTAACGGGGAAGTGCTATTAAAAGACTTCAATCTGGTGGTCAATCGAGGTGATAAAATCGCACTGGTGGGCCCGAATGAACAGGCCAAAACCGCACTTTTACAGATATTAATGGGCGAAATGGAAGCGGATAGCGGTGATTTTACCTGGGGTATGACCGCTTCTCAAGCCTATTTCCCCAAAGACCACTCTCATTATTTTGATTCGGATTTGAATCTGGTAGATTGGCTGCGTCAGTATTCACCCGATCCAGATGAAACATTTATTCGGAGTTTCCTGGGTAGAATGCTATTTTCCGGCGAAGAGTCTCAGAAGGAAGCCCATGTGCTCTCTGGCGGGGAGCAGGTCAGATGTATGCTAGCCCGTATGATGATGTCGGCTGCAAATGTCTTGCTGTTAGACGAACCTACTAACCACCTGGATCTAGAATCAATCACGGCCTTAAATAATGGGTTAACTGCTTTCACCGGAACCCTATTTTTGGTATCGCACGATCATCAATTACTGCAAACCGTAGCGAACCGTATCATAGAAATACGTCCTGATGAAGTTATTGATAAGCTAATGACTTATGATGAATACTTGGAAAGGCATACATTGACCCGTATGGTTTCCTAACTAGCCCCTAACCTGGAGACAGGGAACAGTTAACTTGTCCCCTGTCCTTTCCAGAAAAATAAGAGGCCCAGGTTCTACAAAAACTTGGGCCTCTTTCTATATTTCGGTGGAAGCGGGGCGTACCGATTCGAAACCACAGTCAAATTATAACCAGACAGTTTCCCCAGAGAGTGGTATGCTTTTTATTATCCGATCGCGGAGCAAAGTTCTTCCGTGTTAATCACATGACAATAAATGTTATTTAAAATTTCAAGCTCATTGTTTTGTAATCTTTCTGTGGCCGCCATGCAGGCATCTTCAATCAACCATACTTTAAAGCTTTCATCTGCAAGGCTTCTTACGGTACATGATACGCATTGATCAGTAAATACGCCGGTTACTACCACCGTATCAATTCCCATATTGTGCAGCATCAATCGCAAACTCGTACCGGTTAGAGCGCTGTCGGTACTCTTTGTAACTACGATTTCATCTTCGATAGGCTTTAATGGTTCAATAAATTCGCCGGCTTCATCCCCAAAAGGAAGGAGCAATTCGTTAAACCCGGTAGCTTTATGATCCAGGGATCTGTCTCTGCCATCTTTTTTATGACAAGTAATTCGGGCAAAAATAACCTCCAGCTTTTTTTCTCTGAAAAGGTCCAGCAATTTTTTATTGTTGGGAATAACCACTTCTTCAATTTTGTCATAGAAAGGTTTCCATCTGTCCCAGTTTTCCTTTTCTTTACCTGTCAAATTTTCTCCTGAAGGCCTTTTTACAAATACGTTTTGCAAGTCTATAAGCAGAAGCGCTGTTTTTCCCGAATCAATCTCGATTTCGCCAATGTCCTCATCAGGTTCATAATAAAATGATACATAACGATCGTTTACTCTCATCAATATCACTCCTTAATAAAAAATACAAATCCTGGTAATATTAAATGCAGCATATCCTCCTTTCATTAATATAAAGGATAAAAAAATCCTTTTCACCAATCATGCGTACAACTACCTCTTTCGAAACAGAGATTCAGGTGATAAGGATTTCATAATGCTTCCCAGCGGAATTCCATGTAAAGCTTATTCATATTGAGTTCTAATATCTTATTCAATTTCATCACGAGTCACCTTCCAAAGCAAAAGTAATTATGCTTGTGAGACTGCAACTGCAAGTAGAGACCTCGTGGGTAAAAATGTTAATTACTATTAAGTAAAGAACCATTAAAATCTTATGATTATCGGGGTATCAGCTAAGCTATATTTTGATAGGAATTTTCTCACTTTCAGTATATCACAAAT
>JAQWBP010000001.1:10205-177231 GCA_028706315.1 Syntrophomonadaceae bacterium | reverse complement strand
ATGAATGGTAATTCTTACCGTTTAAAGGAAACTCAGGATTGGCTTAATTCTCAAAATTAATTTTTTTTATTAAATGTGGGATACTTTTCGTTTATTATATGGGGGATTTTTCGGTTGACAAAAACATATGGAGCGTGATGTTATGAATAGTAAAATCATTAGTGTTTCAAAAAAACGTCAGATTACTATACCTTTAAAATTTTATAAACACCTCGGCCTTGAAAGCGAAGTCGAATGCTCTTTAGAAGATGGTGCTATTGTAATTCGCCCTCTTCATCGAGATGCTGGAGAGTTTTCAGTCGAAATTCTAAAAGACCTTGTGTCTCAAGGATACTCAGGTGATGAGCTAGTAAAGCATTTTGAAACACAGAGTAAAAATATAAAAAATGCTGTCAGTAGTATGCTCGAAGAAGCAGATGAAATTGTCGCTGGAGAAAAATCTGCCGCTAACTTTGATGATATTTTTGGTTCGGAGGATTGATTATGTATGAGATATTATTCAGCTCAGCCTCCGAACGCTTTTTCAAAAAGATAAAGGAAAAACCATTGAAAGATGCTTACAAAAAAGCATTACTAAAAATAAGTGAAAACCCTTATATCGGTCAACCCAAACGTGGTGATTTGGCTGGCATTTATGGATTTGATGTAAAATATCAAGGTAAAAACTATGAGATTGCTTACACGATAAGCGAGTTCAATGGGAAGAAGGTCATTGTATTGCTTGCAGGTACTAGAGAAAATTTCTATGCAGAACTAAAGCGGTATATTAAGTAACACGAAATCAAAATGGTATATATTCATCACCCAGCATATTTACCACAGCTGAACCATTAGTAATTTGCTTTATTTCATCTATAAACGTATCCACCTTCACAACAGGTAATTCCTTTGTTGAGTTATTTTAGTATTTTTTTACGGAAATAGCTTATTCCTAAGAATGAGATGAGAAAAATTGCACCTATCATTGTCAGGGTATTGATGATATTTTGCGTTTTTATCAGGTAGTTTCCCATAGAAACATAAATTATGGCCCAGGGTATCTTGCCCAGAGCAGATGCGGAGAAAAATATCCAAAATGGAACCCCACTTACACCTGACCCAACATTAATTACTGGTGTAGGTACTACTGGAAATATACGTGATATTAAAAGAAGTAGAAAAATATTTTTATCTTCTATTTTACGTATATCAAAATTAAATCGTTTTTTTAGTTTTTTAGTAAAGTATTCTTTACCAAAAGTTCCGGAAATCCAGTAAAGAAAGCAGGCTCCAGAAAGGGCCCCTACCCATGCTAGTAAAAATCCTATCAGCCGACCAAAGATCATCCCGGCTGCCCCGGCTAGAATCATATAAGGTATCGCAGGTGCAGTAGCCTGGATTGAAAACAATAGATATGCTGCCAGGGGTCCATAAACACCAAATTGTTTAATATATGCTACTGTTGAATCAATGCTGCTAAAGTCTATAATCGATTTCCCCCTTTAGGAAAGGTTTTCTTTAACCATGCCAGAGTAATATCTTCTCGCTCGCGGATCTTGTTTTCGAATCTGTGCTCAGCACCTTTGATCAACTTTAACTCAGCATTCGGTAGATGCCGGGACATATAACTGGCGTTAGATGGATGAACCGTGGTATCAGACAGCCCATGAATTATCAGGACAGGACGATTGCCAATTGCCGCGAGGTATCGCTCCATATTATGTGCATCGAAATCCCGAATAAAATCTGGTGATATTTCAAATTCTCCCGCTGCATCACTCAATCGAACCGTATTGCCCATCTGTAGTTGATTATATGTGTCTGCCATTATCTCGGCAAATGTCTCGTGTAAATAAACTGGTGTAGACCATAATATGTACCCGGCTATATTTATATTCTCCGCAGCTCCTGACAGAACAGTAGTGCCGCCAAAACTTCGCCCCAGTAGTATAATCGGCAAGTTATATTTACTTTGTATGTATTCAATAATACAGGTAAGATCACTGGCTTGGCCAGTCAGGGTAATGTTTTTAAATTCACCATCACTTTCTCCGCTGCCGGAGAAATCAAAGGCTAGCACACCATAACCAGCCTGGTTAAGACGTTCAGCAAAGCTAAATATCTTACCACTGTTTTCTTTTCTGCCTCTAAAGCCATGGCATATAATTAGTATGTGCTGACAGACAGCAGAATAAAATAGTAGAGCATTTAATTTGGTTTTGTCAGGTTTTTCAATAGTTATAGTTTGCAAAACTAATTCTCCTTTTATCTACATCGGTTTTTTGGGTTTTTGTTCTTCATCAGCTTCATACCGAATCTTGTAACCACACATGTCACATACAAAAGTAGGTTGATCTTTTCGCTTTTCCAGCTTGGAATAGTCCTTGTGATCTTCCGCAACATCAAATGTTTTTCCGCACATTAAACACCTGGCTGCAATAGATTTCATATTAAACCCTCCCCGATAACTCTAGTTATAACAAGTCTGTTTATTCATTTTATGTAGAATTTGTTTATTCTGTACAGATATTAGTATTGTTGTAATTATATCATGGAAATAAATTTGACCCATTCTGGCGGTCAGAACGGGTCAAATTAAGATCAATTAATGATTTTATATTTTAAAATAGGAGATGGCTGTTTCTAACTCATGAACTATGTTGTTAAGTTTTTCTATTGAAGCTGTTACTTCCTCTATCCCGGCCATCTGCTCGCCTGCAATTCTGCTGATATCCTCTGCTGATGCTAAGTTTTCCTCAGCAGCATTATTAGTTTGTTCTATAGATTCAATAGCTGTTTCAGCACTGGCAGCCATTTCCTGGCTGGCTCCCGACATCTCCTGGATCTGATCGTTAACAACAGTTATGGCCTGAATAATATGCTGGAAAGCCTCCCCTGCACTCGCAACCACTTCTGTCCCGTTAGCAACTTCTTTGGTTCCTTCCTGCATAGCACCAACCGCTTTATGTGCTTCGTTTTGTATTTCCTTTATTAAATTTGCAATACGTTTGGCGGCTTCTCCTGATTCTTCAGCCAGTACCCTTACTTCTTCAGCCACGACAGCAAAACCTTTGCCCTGATCCCCAGCTCGCGCAGCCTCAATAGCTGCATTTAGTGCTAGTAGATTAGTCTGTGTAGCTATATTAGTTATTAAGTCAACTATCTGTCCAATTTCCTGTGATTTTGAACCTAGCCCCTCTACAGTAGTAGCGGTAGAATTGACCGTTTCACTTATGATATTAATCTGACTTATAGCTTTTTCAACCTGTTTCTCTCCTTCTTCTGCCCTGTTAGTGGCAGTCAAGGCTGTTTCAGACACTTCCTGAGCATTTTCGGCTACCTGCTGAATAGCTGCAGACATGTCACCTATAGCCATCTTTGATTTTCCAGTTAAATCAGCCTGGCTAGCAGCATTCTGACTCATCTCGTTAGCTTTTCCTGTCATACCCTGCATTAAACCAGCACTCATTTCCGAATTATTCTGTAACTGAGCACTTGATGCACTTACATTTAATATCAGGTTCTGGGCCTTACTGATTAGCTCCGATATCTGCTCAATCATTACATTTATTTTGATGGCCAACCGCCCAACATCGTCTTTTGCATTTACAGGTACTTTACGAGTAAAGTCACCCTGACTTGTTAACTCAACAGCTTCTTCAATTCTCTTAAGCGGGCGATAAACAGTGTAGGCAATTAAGAATGCAGCGAGAAAACCTATGAAAATTCCTATACCAGAATAGATGATCATGTTAGTGCGAAAGTGGGTTATGAGTGCATCATAGGGAGTAGCTGGAACACCCACATACCAGATTCCGATAATTCTACCCTGAGTATCTTTTATGGGTTTATAAGCAGTTTCATTCCATGTTCCGACAACATTGGCTCTACCTATGTAAGTCTCCCCTTTGTCGAGAACTGCTTGGGCGACATTTTCTGATACTTTTGTTCCTATTTGCCGTTTGTTATCTTTCTTAACGTTGGTAGACACTCTAGTGTCATACTTAAAAATAGTAACTGTATCTCCGGTTAGCTCACCTATGCGGTCAACTACGGAATTATTATTCTCCATCAAAATGTTGCCTTTGTATAAAACCCCATCTACCAGTTTCCAATCACCCGGATAATTAGTTTCAATAATCTGCTCTCCCAAAGCCAGATCGGATTTTAGTTTTTCCTGAGCAGTTAGCATTATTTTCTCGGACATTACTGTCGTAGCATAAATGCCCATCATTCCTGTTACACCTATAAGAATTATAGTAAATGCTACAATTAGGCGCCATCGTACGTCAATTTTGCGCAGCAAACGCTCCACACCAATCATCATATGCACTTTTTCCCTCTCCTCTGCTGTCAGCAGGCTGTACTATTATTTTTTCTGTACAGGCCAAAGCCCTGCTTGCCTACAAGCTATTTTTTAGCTTTTTTCTCGGGAAGAATTGTTATATAAAGTACCCTTTGATAGTTGTAGGCACCTGTTATACTGCCATTTTTGTCATAAACGTAGCTTAGTGAAGACCCTCCGACATATACTATTCCATCTTTCTCCACCCCGAGATTCTTAATATAACCTTCAATTTTTTCTCCATCGGTAAAAACTATCCGAGCTTTTATCAATTGTTCCCCATCATCACTGGAATTAGAACGTAACAGGTTATGCATGTCCCAATTACACCCGCCCAAAAAAAGTAGCATTGTCAGGAAACAGGTAATCAGAATTGTCGTCTTCTTCAATACCTTCTCCTCCTCCTGTTAACTCGCCGGTTTTCATGTCTAGATAGCCTTTGTGCATCTGCTTTTCTCTTTGCACTCCACTCCCTTAACCTGTTATCAGCTAGGTAATGGAAACTACCGGGAGTGAATGTACCTGATTCACCTCTCTTTCCAGCTTGAATTCCTGAAAGTATTTCCAGACCTTCATCTACATGTTTAATAGCCCATATAGAAAAAGTTTTATTCTTTACTGCTGCAACAATTTCATCATCGAGCATGAGGTCTCGAATATTCTGCTGAGGAATAATAACCCCCTGTTTGCCATCTATTCCTTTATCCTGACATACTCTAAAGAAACCTTCTATCTTTTGATTTACTCCACCTACGGGTTGTATTTCGCCATTCTGGTTCACTGAACCAGTTACAGCTATCCCCTGTTTGAGTGGAATTTCGGCTAAACTTGATAATATAGCATATAATTCAGCACTCGATGCGCTATCACCTTCTATTCCCTGATAACTTTGTTCAAAGGTTAGACTGGCTGATAGTGAAAGCCTTTTATCCCGGGCATACTGCGCACCTAAATACCCATTAAGGGTTAAAACACCTTTGCTATGAATACTACCGCTAAGACGAATTTCCCGTTCTATATTTACCAGACCTTTTTCCCCCATAAAAGTCTTAGCCGTTATTCTTACCGGCTTGCCAAATTGATAATCACCCATCTCATAAACTGCCAGCCCGTTTATTTCACCAATTTTCGCACTCGTAACATCTATTATTAAGGTTTCCCTGTTTATATAATCCTGAAGCTTATCTTCTATCATCGAAGAGCGATATCTCTTCTCTACGATAGCTTTCTTTACATGCCCGGCATTCACGATTTCAGCTTTATCATACTGCGCCCAGCAGTTCGACTCATAGATTATTTCTATTAGTTTATTAAAAAGAGTTGTCAGTTTCTCTTTATCTTCAGCCATTCTACTCCCATAATCTACGACTGCAGCAACAGCATCGGGACTAAAGTGGCGCAGCTTTTCATTTTCACAGACCGAACTTATAAACCGGGCATATTCTTTAATATGTCTCCGGCTTTTTTGCATATCCGTATCAAAATCTGCCCGAATCTTAAAAAGTTTTTGAAATTCCTCATCATATCTATAGAGTAGATAATAATAAACAGATTCGCCAATGAGTATTACTTTTAAATTGCTAGAAATAGGTTCTGGTCGCAAGCTTTCTGCACTACTAATCCCAATCATGCGGGAGATACTTTCAATTCTAATTTCACCATTTTTCAGAATCCGCTTTAAAGTATCCCAAATATAAAAGTTATTTATTACATCATAGACATGAAGAACTAGATAACCCCCATTGGCCTTATGTACTGAACCTGCCTTAATTTTAGAAAAATCAGTAGCTAGTATACCAAACTCACCTTCATACTCAATCTGGCCAAATAAGTTAGCAAATGTTGGATTAGTTTCAAAAATAACTGGTGCATGTTTTAAATCGGAATTATCAACTATAAGGTTCACCTGATATTTACGGAATAAGGCACGTTTATGCATATGCCGGAAAACGTTATACGGCGTGCTTTCATCATCCGCTTTTACGAAATCATCGATATTTTCCAGCAGATCATCCTGCATTGCTTTTAGGTATTCCTCTACCTCATGAAGAGAATGGTATTTTTTTGTTAATTCATCAAAGAATGGTGCTGCTGCTTCTCTAGCAGTCTCCTGTTCTAGCTCTGTAATTTGGATACGTACATTTCTTTCTAATTCTTTATATTGTCTTAAAACATTACTTAATTTTTCCTGAACAATAGAACCCTTTTTCATAAGTTCAGTACGTTCATTTTCTGACATAGCCATATATTCATCCTGGCTTAATGTTTCTCCATCTTCTTTCAGAGGTACACTATTAACGCCACTTTGATTTCGGGAAATCGTGAAACCTAAAGTTCTAGCTTCTTCATCAATCTGTATGTACATTAAATTAGTTTCTTCGATAAAAGCAGAAAGTAGCTTATTTTTTTTATACTCAAAGTCTTCACTTTCAAAAAACTTAACGATTTGCTCTATAACCTTATCAACTTGCTCAGAAACATCTTTTTTAAAAGCGGCACCGTTACCAGCTGGGATCTTTAGTGCCCGGGGTGAATCTGGATTTTGAAAATTGTAAACATAAACCCAATCAGGCGGTACCGGCATCTGCCGGGCTTTATTATCTAGCATTTCGTGAGCCAATGTTGTCTTACCTGTTCCAAAAGCTCCGGCAAGATAAATATTGTAGCCCATATTTTCTATATCCAGCCCAAAGGATAACGAATTAACTGCACGGTCCTGGCCGATTATTCCTTTCAGGGGTTTAATTTCAGCAGTACTTACAAACTTGAATACTGATGGATTACATTGCTTACGTAAATCTCGGGCTTTAACTTTATATTTATTAATATCCAAAAATATCTTCACCCCTATATTAATATTTGAAAGTCATCCCCGTTTCGCCTTTAATAACTTTGCTGCCAAGCTCGTTGTACAATTTCGCAGCAGCATAGAATCCAGTACAGTGTGAGACAATAATCTGGCTTATATCTATTTCCCGAAGTGCTGTAACTGTTTTTGCCAGTCTTTCGTCTGATGCCCTTATTAGATGGGTTCCACCAATAAAAGCCAAGACTTTACTCTGGCCAGTTATAGCTATAGCATGTTTTATCATATTTATTATTCCCGAATGTGCACAACCGCTTAAGATAATCAGGCCCTCCGGATGATCAACTATTAAAGCACCGTCATCAATTAATTTGTCATCAATCAGCTCACCGTTGGCCTCACATTTAAAATTGCCCCCTACATCTTCATAATCAGTTACTCTGGGAACCTCGCCGCTACAGTAAATGTGTGGGTAAATTTCAGTAGGATGGTCAATAAATTTAAATTCTGCTCCCTTTTCTTCTGCACTTTTTTTCGTAAAAGCACAACCTATATCCTGAAAATTATTAGCACCCCTCTTAAAGGGTCTTCTGGCGAAAAGATTCGAATGGGCATATATGGGTTTGCCACCGTATTTTCCGAGAAGGGGAACTAAAGCCCCAGTATGGTCGAAATGCCCATGACTTAAAACTATGCTATCTATTTTCTCCAGGTTTATACCTAATATAATGCTATTAGTAAGAAGTGCATCTTTGCTGCCAGTATCAAAAAGTATCTGCTGATTATCAGTTTTTACTAAAGCAGCAAAACCATACTCGCCAATTAATTTGGGGACAGGAGTCGTATTTTCAACAAGGATGGTAATCTCTACCCGCATAATTTTTTCCTCCCGACATAATGTTTAACTACTATGATACTTAGTTATGGAATATATCATTTCCTGCTGATTTACTAAGATATTATTGATAAATTATATATTACTGCCATACTTACTATGCCTACTAATAAGGTATAAAAAAGGCTGCGCGTCTTAATAGCTACAATAAATGTGGGAATAAATGCCCAGATATAGATATTACCGATACTAATATTGATGTCCCCCTCAGGGGCAAGTACACTTAAGGCAGTCAGCGCGCCTAGTACCGCAGGTGCTACATAAGAAAGCCACCGTTTTAGCACTTCCGGAAATTCGTATTTTGATAACAGAGCTACAGGTAGTATTCTGGGCAAAAGGCTGACTATTGATACTCCAATTATCATTAAAAAGATGCTAGTTCCGTTTGTCATTTAAAAACACTCCCAGTGTTGCACCGATCAGCGTTGCAATAATTATATTAGAAAGATTGCTCATTGAAACCGGTATTAAATACCCCACGATTAAACATAGTAATGCAGAAGCTAGAGCTACAATTACATCACTCCTCTTGGTGATAACAAATACCAGCAGACAAGTATACATGGCAGGTAAAGCAAATCCCAGGCCGAATTGATCAGTATTAGTTATCAAAGTACCCATCCAGGCTCCTAGCAGGGTACTTCCTATCCAACCTGCATGTGAGGTAAGATTTAACCCGGCCACATATCCTGTAGTAGCTTTGTTCTTCTGGTAATAAGTCATGGCAACTGCATAAGTTTCATCAGTAAGTCCGTAAGATAAAGCAGCAGCTATACCAGTCGGGATATCTTTTAGGTGGGGAACCATAGATGTAGCAAAGAGAAAGTAGCGCAAATTGACAAGTAAATTAGCTACTATAGCTGTAATGATTGCTCCGCCAGCCTGCAAAACTCCAATAGCAATATATTGACCAGCACCGGTAAAACACATTACTGACATTAGTGTTGCTTGAAATATTGTCATCCCCACTTCAGTGGCTAGTACCCCAAAAGCAAAACCGAGTGGCAAATAACCAAGTACAATCGGGAATGATGCTTTAATTCCTTCGACTAAATCCTGCTTTTTCATTAATCTATTCTCCTCGATAATTTCTACAATATAAATAGTATAACTTTGAGTTCATTGCAAAAATTAATCCGCAAAAGTTAAGTGAACACTAAGAAAATTTTAACATTCCTCTCCGGGATAAACTAGTTGATAATATGAAAACCTAATCGTTCTTGTCGTAAAAGGCGAAATAACATAGAAATACCTTCCCACTACCTGAAAATCGTCATATTTCTTTGAAACCTTAAAATAGAAAGAGAGGAAATTAGTCGACAGGCAGTTTTGTACTTAACAACCATCCCCAATGGGATAGATGCTCATAACAAATAGATTCTGGTTCAGTACCTTCTCGGAACGCCATTTCTACTTTACGGGGGCATGATTCACTAGCTATCAAGCCACTGTCCAGACATATGTTATATATATTGATGTTTTCAGGACGAAGAAAATCCCTTCCCGAAAGATTGGGGGTCGTTTTGTTAATAAAGGCCGCCCAGATAGGACCTGCTGCTACCCCACCCGCCAGATTAACGTTTTTTCCCCGATCATAACCCACCCAAACGGCGCAACATATATCAGGTGTAAATCCAATAAACCAGGCATCTTTAAATTCATCAGTTGTACCAGTTTTCGCGGCTGCCGGTACTTTCAATGTACTCCCCAAAGCTGCTCCAGTCCCCCCTGGTATGAGTACCCCTTGTAGCATGTTGGTAATTATATAGGCATTATCCTTAGTAATTAATTGTTTCTGCGTTATGCGGTTTTCTTCAAGAATACGGCCATTTCTATCCAGGACTTTTAAGATATAAATTGGTTTACTGTAAATTCCCTGGTTGGCAAATACTGAATACCCGGCTGCCATTTCCAGGGGTGCTACCTCAACAGAACCAAGCGGTAGGGATAAAACTGGCTGCAGTTTCTTAAAGCCAAATTTTTCTATATAGTTGGCAGTTGTTTCCGGTCCTAAAAAACTATTTACTTTGACAGCAATAATATTATCAGACTTCATTATTGCTTCTTTTATGGTAAACTCTTTCCCGTGATAAGGCTCTTTTCCATAATCTTCAGGACGGTATATAGTTCCGTCAGGTAGATTATATTCCACCTCATCACACATTACCATATCTGCAGCAGTAAACCCAGAATCTACCGCCAGGGAATACATAAAAGGTTTAAAAGTTGAACCAGGCTGACGTTTCGCATAAACGCGATTGTAGGTTGAAAGTCCAAAATTTCTTCCCCCAATAAGTGCACGAATATATCCATTACGAGGATCAAGCGCGACTAGCGCAGCCTGCAGGTCTTCAGCTTTATCGGCCATTCCTTCTTGATATGCTGCTTCAGCATCTTTTTGCATGTTTATGTCCAGGGTAGTATAAACTTGTAATCCGCCCTGAACCACCATGCGTTCCCCATATTTTTTACTCAAATAATCTTTTACCATGGCTATAAAATAAGGTGCTTCACCATTACTTCGGGCCTGGTGATACTGCAACTTTTCTGCCAATGCTGCCTGGCGTTCACGATAGGTGATTATTCCTTCTTCCTGCATACGCAATAATACTATTTTTTGCCGTTTTCGAGCCTCTTCGGGAGCTTTATAAGGATCATACCGGGCTGGCCACTGAGGTAACCCGGCCAGTAAAGCGGATTCTGCCAGGGTAAGATCCCGAGCACTTTTGCCGAAATAGGTTTGGGCAGCAACCTCTACGCCATAAGCACCATGTCCAAAATATATAGTATTGCAGTAGAAGTTAAGTATTTCCTCTTTACTATATTTGCGCTCTAGTTGAATAGCATATACTAATTCTTTTAGCTTTCTAGTCATCGTCCGTTCATGACTTAAAAACAAATTTTTGGCGGTCTGTTGAGTTATAGTGCTACCGCCCTCAACTATTTTCCGTTCTCTGATATCGACTAAGACAGCTCGTAATATACCTTTTAAATCTATACCATGATGGCGGTAAAAATTCTTATCTTCCACCACAATTATTGCGCTGGTAAAGGAAGCAGGTATTTCATCTGGACCTACTATGATCCGGTCTTGCTCCCCTAGGTCTTTTATCTGTACGACGTTAATATCATATACACGTGAAGGTTCAGGTATCTCTATTCCGGGTAATGTCCAGGTAAAAGCAGATATACCTAGTAAGATTATAATAATAAATATAATTAAAATAGGTTTCTTTTTCATGTTAGCCCCCCTATTTCCTAAATTACCCTTTATAAGTTATGTTTATCCAGTTGCATCAAATTTTCTGCATAAATTATTTAATCACGTATTCACAATATAATTACAAAAGGTTATTGCACTGCGAGTACATTGATCATGGATTCATTATTTTGCATTGGAATAGGGGTTTTCGCAGTAGAGTCAAAAGGTGTATACTATAATAAGTTTGGGAAAGAAAGGCGGTGGTGAAATGGAACCTATACCTGAATATCGATCGTCCGCGCAGTTTAGCTTAAAAGAATATACTATCCGGGGGGTTACATGGCACCATCGGGTCATACTATAACCCTCCAACAAAGGAGGGATCCGAGTGATTAAAAGCTACTACTTTGATCACGAAAACGATACTATGCTTCATGATGTAGACCTCTCCAGAATAGATGAATTACTTGCTTCACCTGATAGTCTGCTATGGATTGACTTATATGACTGCGCAGTAAGTGAGCTTCATTATATTGGCGAGGTTTTTGATTTTCATCCGCTGGCTCTGGAAGATTGTTTGCAGATAAGCCCCAGGGCAAAGATTGACCGTTATGATGATTATAACTTCTTTGTCTTTCACGCTTTACGGTATTTCGAAGACGTGGAAGAGGAAGATGAAATCCGCAGTATTGAACTAGACGTATTTATGGGTTCTAACTATATAGTTACTATTCATCCTATAGCCTTAGCAGCCGTAGGCAAAATAGCCAGGATATGCCATAAAGAAACTAGTCCTATGAATAAAGGTCCTGAACATCTTTTATATAAGATTGTCGACAATATCGTCGATGATTATTTCCCCATTATCGAAAGGCTCGGAGAAAGAATTGATGACCTGGAAGATAATATTTTTATTGAACGTGGCCGGGAAATTACGGAAGAAATATTGGCCCTTAAAAGAACTATTATCTTATTGCGAAAAGTTTTAATTCCCCAGAGGCGAATCTTCGGAAATATTAATGGTCAGTATTCTTTTTTTGTAAATGAAGAAAATGTACCTTATTATCTGGACCTTATCGATCATTTAGACAGCATTCTCGATGCTGCGAATACGTACCGGGATTTAGTCAACAGTTCAACTGAAACTTATTATTCTATAATTAATGGAAGAACTAGTGAAATTATAACCGTGCTAACGGTTATGTCAATTATTATGATGCCACTTACTGTTATTACCGGATTTTTTGGCATGAATGTTGCTTTACCAGGAGCAAATAATCCTTATTCCGTATGGTTTATTACCCTGGGAATGGCAAGCCTCGTAACAGCGATGTTAATATTTTTCCGCTATCGAAAATGGATATAAAGAAAAGTCCCTTTAGGCAAATATAACCTGAAGGGACTTTTTTATTTAGAAAAATAGTATTATGAATATTTTACACATATATCACTTATCAGAGCTGCTATTTCCTCAACATAATCTTGTGCCATTTCTATATGTTCGTAAACTTCTCTCCATTTAATAATGGCAATAGGATCATGGTCGTGATGTTCAAAAAGATAGGCAACTCCTTTACGATAAAGAGTATCTTGTTTTCTTTCCAGCTTAATAATTTTCTCACAACATAAAAAGATTTCTTTTTTATTCGATTCCATTCTATCTAATAAATTAAGAGCTTTTTCCTGCAATAGCAAAGTTTCAAATAAAACTGCAACCATTTCCTTAACTCGGTCATTAGGTTCACCAGCCTTGTAAAGAATCATGCGATCAATAATCCCAGTAATATAGTCCAGCGTCGTAGACAATTTTTGTACTAGCTGAAAAGCATCTTCTCTATCGAAGGGAAGAATGAAACTTGTATTTAACCTGCGCACTAAATCCTGGATTATTCTATCCCCTTCGTGCTCCATTGCAGTCAACTGAGCCATCTTTAGATCAAGGTCCCGGTAGTCATTGACAACATTTTTTAGAATTTCTCCTCCTCTGACTACTACCCTGGCACTTTCATTAAATAAAAGGAATAGTTCTTTATCTTTTCTGCCGAATAACGCCATATTCATCCCCCCTTGATTACATAATAGCAATGTTAATGTTTAACATTGCTATTAGCCAATTGCTCTTACTCTATAAAACATATACTCTGATGTCTCATCATATGTCTTATATTTTGACAACTATATGTTTTTCCCTGCGAGTTTCAATAATATACCATAGTTTAATCTATTTTAACACAAATTTTTTATACTTATTTTCCTAAAGTCCCCTTAAGTAATCAGGACGTAAATATTTGGTATCATTTTTAGTAATTATCTCATCGATTAAAGTCAGTATCTTCTCTTTATCATCAGGTAACCGACCTTTAATAGGCAGATAATTAGAGGCATGGTTACTCCTGTATTCAGTCCCTGAAACGTTAAGGTTCTGTATTAGTATACGCATTTCGTCGAGTATTTCAAAAGGTTCAGGAAGCTCAAATTCCCCCTTTTGCATTCTTCTATATAGTTCTGTTCCAGGTACTAGCATAAGCGTTAAGGCTCCAATATAATCAGGATTCATGCCATTGCATATTTCTGCAGTTTTGCGAGCATGTTCAACAGCTTTAGGCGTCCGGCCTGCCAGGCCCAGAAGTACTGTTACAGATAAGAGTATTCCTACCTTTCTTATTCTTTTACCAGCCTCTAGCATTTCCTCATAAGTTACTCCTTTTCTTATATCTTTAAGCAGCTCTGGATCACCTGTTTCAACTCCGAGATAGGCTATAGTCAAACCAGCATCTTTCAAAGCAGATAGTTCAGATAATTCCTTTTTTAAAATGCTATCCGGGCTAGCATAAATACCTACATGTTTTAAACTGGGAAATGTGGTATATAGACTACCTAATATTTCAAGAAGTTCAGCTGTTTCCATCGCAAGTGCATCACCATCAGCCAGGAATACTTTTTTCATATCTCCATAATACTCGCCCGCCATTTTGATATCAGTTTTTATTTCTTCTAAAGGCCTGACACGGTATTTTTTATCTTTATACATTGAACAAAATGTACATCGGTTATGAGTACAACCTACCGTGCATTGCAAAATATAACTTCTCGCTTCACTTGGCGGCCGATAAATACTTCCTATGTATCTCATATTTTTTACTACCCCCTAACTTTACTACTAAGTTTATACAAAAAAATTAACTTTGTGAAACACTTTACATTTTAGAAATTAAATTCAAGCTATACTTTTCATTAATTTAACCGAAGATAAAATATAGATGCGAGTTGTTGATTAAGGAGGTTTATGTTTTGGGTAGAAATAAAGGTATCATGTCGGAAGAGCTGAAATACGAAATTGCCCGTGAACTTGGAGTAGATCATATTGTTTCTACAGAAGGTTGGGGTGCAGTGTCTTCAAGAGACTGCGGTAACATGGTAGCTAAAGCTATTGAAATCGCAGAAAGAAATATTGCTAACCAGAATAATCAGTTTCCTAAATAACTCGCATTAACGGGGGGTTAAACCCCCTTATTTTTTTATTTTAGGAGGTGACAAAAATTATAACTGGGAACATCCCGTTTGATAAAACCCTTGAAATTCCTGGTGCATCCAAGGTTTTAAGCCGCTACGGAATTAAATGTTCAGGCTGAATGGCATTACGATTTGAAACTATCGGGCAGGCAGCTCGAGCCTACCGGGTTGATTTGGATTCATTATTAGCTGATTTACGAATTTTATAAATACGAAAATTATTTAAAATAAGGGGAAAAATCCCCTTATTTATTACTCGTAAGTTTTATTGCTGCATTTAATAACCTTGTGTTCCCAGGTACGAATGGTTATTTCATCTTCGGCATGGGATATCAGGTATTCAGGTAGAAGTGGAGTTTTGCCATAACCTCCTGGAGCATTGATAATATACGTAGGCACAGCTAGGCCGGAAGTATAGCCTCTCAATTTTTCCATTATATTAATGCCTGTTTCAATTTTAGTAATGAAATGGGAAGTCCCTTTTACTTCTTTAGCATGAAAAATATAATATGGCCTGATTCTAATCTTTAAAAGCTCCTGATTTAACTTTTTCATGATATGTGGATCATCATTAATATCTTTTAATAATACGGCCTGATTTCCCAGCACAACTCCTGCTTTAACCAGCATATCACAAGCCTTTTTGGCCTCTGGAGTTATTTCCATAGGGTGGTTAAACTGTGTATTCATATATAAAGGACCATGTTTTTCCAGAATTGTACATAACTCAGGAGTAATTCTCTGGGGAAGAGTTACTAAGGTCCTCGTCCCAAGCCTTTTTATTTCGACATGTTCAATACTGTCCAGTTCACCTAGCAGCCAATCTAGCACTTTATCACTGAGCATTAACGCATCGCCACCGGTAATAAGGACATCTCTAATTTCTTTATTAGATCTAATATAAAAAATAGCTTCTTTTAACTGGTCTATTCTCGCATGTTTATCTTGTTCACCAAAATTTCTACGCCTCTGGCAGTGGCGGCAGTACATGGCACACTGGTTAGTTACATTAATAATTAGCCGATCCGGATAACGCCTAGTGATTCGTGCAGCAGGACTAGTCTGGCATTCTGCCATAGGGTCAGCTTTGCCATTATGCTCTTCTAATTCTCTAATATCAGGAACAGATTGTTTGAAAATGGTTGATTGACGATAATTTTCAAAATCGATTAAGCTGAGATAATAAGGTGAAATCGCCCACCGAAACTGCTTACTTAAATTCCTGAGGTCCTGAAACTCGATTTCATTCAGGGGAAGAATATCATTTAAGATATCAGCATTAGATATTCGATTTTTCATTTGCCAGGACCATTTATCCCAATCATCCTCGGAACCGCCTAAATATTCCAATATTACCATTTTGTTTATTTGGGTGCGTTTAACTTGTCTAAATCCTGTTTCTATCTCCGGTTCAACATCAAGATAGTCCTGAATACTAGACTTCAATTCTACGGCACGCTCAGTAGCATATAGGCGATCATTAGTAGCCTGTGCTAACATAACAAAATCCCTCCTTTACTTTTGCTGTAATAAAACATTGTAATTCGGAGGGTAACCCTGTGCTTTATTCTAAATTAAAAAGCACCCTCCCTTGAAACGCTTACGAAGTTAGCTGACGGGTTAGGGCTTCAGGGGTAGCCCTTCAGAAAACTGATTCACCCCAAAAAAGTTGGTTCCTCCGTTCTGTTTTTGCAGATTAAGCGTTTAAGAATGCTATAAGCTATATTTATTGCACCCTTTCACAATAATTATAACCCGAACAATAGAATAATTTCAAATTATTCTGGTTTTTTCTTACATATAGTTATATGGTTAGCTAGCCAATAGATAATTACTACGATAAAGGTACCAATGACTGAAGTATGCTGCAAACCAGCACCAATTAACATACCAAGTATTGCTGTAACCCATAAACTGGCTGCATTAGATACTCCTTTTATTTGCTTATCTTCTGATATCCAAATAAGTCCCGTACCAATAAAACCTAGTGCAGATATTATCTGAGCAGATATTCTGCCTGGATCTGCCATCCATGGATAGTAAGTTGTTTTAAAAAATTCTATAGAAACTATCGTTACTAGTGCAGCTCCCGTACAGATCATCGAAAACATTCTGGCAGACGGCGACTTACTATTCATAACTCCTATGATAAATCCAACTATACCAGCAAAAATGATACGTAAGACTAATAGCTCTAGCATTACAGTACTTGGTAGTTAGGTGCTTCTTTAGTTATAGAAACATCATGGGGATGGCTTTCGGTTAAACCTGCATTAGTAATGCGTATAAATTTTGTTTTAGTCTGCATTTCTTGAAGGGTTTTCACACCACAGTAACCCATACCTGCTCTTAAGCCGCCAATGAGCTGGAAAATAGTCTCGGATACATAACCTTTATAAGGCACCCGTCCTTCTATCCCTTCCGGTACCAGCTTAGGCGCATCTTCCTGGAAATAGCGATCACTGCTTCCCTGGGCCATCGCTCCAAGTGAACCCATTCCCCGGTATACCTTGTAACTTCTCCCCTGGTAGATAACTGTATCTCCAGGACTTTCTTCGGTCCCTGCAAAAAGGCTCCCCAGCATTACTACATCTGCTCCAGCAGCAATAGCTTTGGCTATATCTCCAGAGTATTTGATACCGCCATCAGCAATAATGGGAATATCATATTTACGGGCGACTTCTGAACAATCAACCACAGCAGTTATTTGTGGTACTCCAATCCCTGCAACTACCCGGGTTGTACATATTGATCCAGGTCCAATACCTACCTTAACTGCATCTGCACCTGCCTGGATTAAAGCTTCGGTTGCCTCGCCTGTAGCTACATTGCCTGCTATCAAATCCAACTCTGGATACTTCTGTTTTATTTTTTTCACCATATTGATTACATTAGTTGAATGTCCATGGGCTGTGTCAACTACGATAACATCTACTCCCGCCGCTTTCAGGGCATCAGCTCTCTCCATAGTATCTTTGGCAATACCTACGGCAGCCCCAGCAATTAATCTCCCTCTATTGTCTTTAGCTGAATTAGGATATTTATAGCTCTTTTCAATATCTTTTATAGTGATTAATCCCATTAGGTTGAATTCGTCATCAACCAGCGGCAGCTTCTCAATCTTATATTTCCGGAGGATCTCCATAGCATTTTCCATACTAGTCCCAACTGGTGCCGTTACCAGATTCTTACTAGTCATAACATTCTTGATGCTCTGAGTAAAATTAGTTTCAAAACGGATGTCGCGATTAGTAATAATTCCAACTAATTTTTTACCTTCGGTAATGGGCACACCTGATATGTGATAATGCTCCATTATGTCCAGAGCATCTTGTATTTTATTGTCTGGGGCCAGAAAAAAGGGATCAGTAATAACACCGTGTTCAGAACGTTTCACCCTATCAACCATTCTAGCTTGAGCCTCAATAGACATGTTTTTGTGCAATATGCCTATACCGCCTTCACGCGCTAAAGCAATGGCCATTTTTATTTCAGTGACTGTATCCATACCCGCACTCATCAGAGGAACCTCAAGATTTATATTCCTGGTCAGCCTGGTTGATACGTTAATATCCTTGGGCAAAACTTCTGACCTTCCAGGAATTAGTAACACATCATCAAAAGTGAGCCCCTCTTTAGTAAATTTATCTATCATGAGTTTGGCCTCCTTATTAATTTAGAAAATTTAGATTATATTATCGTATTATAGGCCAATTTTCAAGAGAACAGAACAGGAGTTACAGAATATCCTAAGATTAATCCCCACCCATTACCGAACTTATTCCGTATTTATAGAAATGTCCTCTTAAATTCTCGATAGTTTGACTGGAGACATCAAACATACTAGCCATCTCAACTGTACTCACACCCTCCTTGATACAATCCACAAATTTATCGAAGTCGATCCCCGTTTCTTCAGTCATTTCTTTAAGTGAAGGTATCCTGCTCCACGGCGGAAAAGATCCCTTAAAACCTTCATTCTGCATTCATTTCAACCTCCTTTACAGTAGCTTATCCATATTTCCCACCGATAAATCAATAGATCTATAGTAGCGCCGTGTTTTAGGTGACAAGGGGACGGTTCTGCTGACACTTTTTCCCAAAAAGTGTCAGCAGAACCGTCCCCTTGTCACCCCCTTGTCACCTCGTCCCCCTGTCACCTTAGCTGCCGAATCTTTTGAACTCGGAATTGAGCACCGTGTTTCCAGTAAGATTCATATCTCCGTCACGGCCGGCTACGTAGAAACGAACGCTTTGGCTAAATGCACTGCCCTGAGCTTCCCACCGGGTGAGATTTCCTGTATCTGCAATCGTGATCTCAGCAGTTTCGAATGGTGCCAGGCTAAATGCCTCATCAAAAACCTTTCTTTTCGGTGTCCGGGAAAGATCATAAAGCCTTACAGTAGCTTGTCGCCTGGATGATGTATTGTTAAGTATTAATATTCTTACATTATCGAAACCTTGACTTGAACTTATTGGTCCAGTTGTCCAGTTAAATTTTGTGGCCACAAAGTAACACCTCTCTTTCTCTTATATATGGAAATTTTTCCTGTTATACAGTATGAATTTACGGCATTGTGTGTTACTTGTGGCCTTTTAGTGTGAAAGTCAGAGTTTAACTTATGTTTACTTGGGATTTTTACATAACCAATTTTTTATTATCTAATTTATCTGTTTTTATAGGGAATGGTTTTTTAAGCGCATATGGGTATTATCAAGATCAACTACTATTACTTCGCGGCCAATTTTTTTTACTGTTTCCCAAGGAATCACTAGTTTCTGTCGGTCAGCAAAAAAATTAAACGCGTTCCCCCGGTTGGGAAGTATTATGGAAACTATATTTCCCGTCTCCTGGTCAACAACCATATCTGACTCCCCAACTGTTCCCATCCTCATTCCATCATAAATATTGACGATTTCCTTCCCTATCAGTTCGTTCAGGCGCACTTACCTTCCCCCCTTTTATAGACCAGTATGCCCAAATCCCCCTTCACCACGGGCTGTATCATCAAGATAATCGATTTCTACCAGCTCTGCTTTTTCTACTTTGGCAAAAACCATCTGGGCAATACGCTCACCGCTATGTAAAATATACTCCTTGTCCCCAAGATTTATAACAATAATCTGGATTTCGCCCCGGTAATCTGAATCGATAGTACCGGGAGTATTGAGAAGTGTAATCCCATGCCTTAACGCTAATCCACTCCTTGGTCGGATCTGGGCCTCGTATCCTTGTGGCATTGATATTGCCAGTCCTGTTGGTACAAGCGCCCTGCCTCCTGCAGGTATGCCTATATCACCCTCACAGGCTGCATACAGATCAACTCCTGAGGCGCCATCAGTCATATACTTTGGTAATGGTAAATCAAAGGAATGTACTTTTTTTATTAATACTTTCATTAAAATCTTCTCCTCTGTTAACTTGCGAACAGTATTATTTCCACCACTTTTTATATTCACTTTCAACTACTTTTAATATATCACTCGATCCAATTGCAGCTAAGGAAAGTTCCTGCTTTTCTAATAGTGTGCATGCAAGATTATGAACCTTTTTTGTATCAACCATATATATTTTATTAATTACGTCTTCTACCGGTATAATATCACCATACATCAAAATAGATTTACCGATACGGTTCATCCTATTCATAACACTTTCCAGCCCCAGGTACATGTTTGATTTTATTAATTGCTGGGTACGCTCAACTTCTTCATCAGTGACCCCGTCAGTTATGAATTTCTCCAATTCAGTATAAAGGGCAGCAAAAAATTTAGCTATTTTCGCCGGACCTGTCCCAATATTTAATGAAAATAAGCCGGTATCCGAATAATTAAAAGGAAAGGAGTAAACCGAATACGCTAGTCCCAACTCTTCGCGAAGTGTTTGAAATAACCTGGAACTCATGCCGCCTCCAAGTATATTATTCATAACACTCTGCGTATAGCGGTTATCGTCACGATAAGTAATGCCCGGTACTCCAAGACATATCTGTACTTGCTCAGTATCCTTTTTGACTAAATTAATGAAAGGCTGGTAAGAATCCGGGGTTTGTTGTTCTAAATGAACTTCTCCCGTGGCTCCCTGTTCGAGGTGATATTCAATGGCATCTTTAATTTTGGTACTATCTATATTACCTGCTACAGCAATAACCATATTGGCAGGTACATAACAGGATTTATAAAAGTCATAAAGCTCATTGTTGTCAATACTTTCAATAGTCTCTATAGTCCCTAGAATAGAAGACCCCATAGGATGTCCCTTCCACATTTTCTGGGAAAATACATCGTGGATTAAGTCGTCAGGAGTATCTTCATACATATTAATTTCCTCGATAATTACTCCTTTTTCGGTGGCGAAATCCTTAGGGGAAAATTTCGAATTAAATAGCATATCAAATAAAACATCAGTAGCACGATAAATATTCTCATCTAACGTACGGGCATAAACACATGTATATTCTTTAGCAGTGGCAGCATTAAGCTGTCCCCCGATTCTTTCAAAATATTCTGCTATCTCTCGGGCAGACCTTTTCTGGGTACCTTTAAAAAGCATATGCTCAATAAAATGACTGGCTCCTGTCATATGGAGCGGTTCATGCCGCGAACCTACCTTAATATAGATACCTATAGCTGCAGACTTAAGATAAGGTATTTCCTCTACCACTAGTGTAGCCTTGCTGCTCAACTTCCAACAATTTATCATTATCTGTTACCTCCAAGTTTTACATACTAAAGTTATTCTGGGCAGATTACGCATGTTCCTTTTTATCAGGAGAAAGGCATAAATAGCCCTTTCTCCCTTTTCCCCAGAAAGGATTTGAAACTAGTATACTACATCAGACACTATAGCTTAATAATAATGTATTTTTCAAGTATAGGTAATAATTAATTAATTTGGGGATAAACCCCGTTTCTTTATTAACCTCCTCTTGGCACGTAAGGCCAACATTTTTTACCAGTTTACCATCCGAATAAATCCCTAGTGTACCTAGTACCTGACCTTTTGCAATAGGAGCCTCAGCTAGATAGTTGAGTCTTACCTTTTTCTCAATATTAGTTTTTGCCTCACCTTCCCATAAGTACACGTCCTCAGATGGATATACATCGATAGTTAATTTTTCAGCCTTTAATAGCTGCAATGTTTTAAATGGTATCTGTTTATCAATAACTTGAATCGGTTCTGTTTTATTGAAACCATAGTTAAGTAAGCGGGCGCAATCACCATTTCTATCGCCTGATTTAAGAACTACGGCTATAAGCTGCCGATTACTTCGTATAGCCGAAGCGACCAAACATTTACCGGCTGCATTAGTGGTACCAGTTTTAATGCCATTAGCTCCTGAGTAACCAGATAGTAGACCGTTCGTATTATTAATTGTCAACGGCTCTCTGTAACCCGGGTGCTGAAAGCTAGTCGTTCTAGTAGCTACCAAGTCAGATATATAACTTGTTGAAAGCAAATACCTGCCCATCTGAGCCAGATCATAGGCAGTGCTGTAATGGTTATCAGCAGGAAGCCCAGATGCATTCGCAAAATGCGTATTAATAGCCCCCAGCAGGAAAGCTTTTTTAGACATTAAATGGGCAAATAATTGTTCATCACCAGCCACATGCTCGGCCAAAACTACTGCCGCATCATTTGAGGAACGTATAAGAGCTACTTTAAGCAATTCAGCTATTGAAATTTCCTGACCTTCACGCAGTCCGATAGTAAATTCTGGTGTTCTATCTGCATGGGCACTAACTACCGCAATTTCTTCGAGTCCAGCATATTCACTAGCCAATATTGCCGTCATCATTTTGGTAGTGCTGGCCATATGACGCATTTCATCCAGATTTTTAGAGAAAATAACCTGTCCGGTATCGCTGTCCATTAAGCAATAATATTGTGATGATGTATAAGGAATTGCCAGAGCAGGCAAACTGCAAAATATAATATTTAAAAAAGATAATATTGAAATAATGACGATCTTATTCCACTTCATGCTTTCCTTCATTTTCATCCTTATCAACTAGTATTTTATCAATAGTAACCATTTTATACCCTTCTGCCTTTAACTGGTCTAGCATGCCAGGTAAAGCTTTTAAGGTGGGATCAGTTGGATGCATGAGAATAATAGCATCATTGTGTACTTTATTTACAACCCTTTTAATAATGGTCTCTGGGGCTGGCTTCTGCCAGTCAATAGTATCAACACTCCACATAATGAGGTAATAATTCATATCAGAGGTAACTGTTAGAAGTTGTTTATTATACTCCCCATATGGTGGTGCAAAATAGCTGGTTTTCTGATCAACAATTTTATTGATTACCTCCTCAGCTTTCTTTATCTGATTATTAGCCTCGCTGCTAGAAATTGAATTAAAATGCAGGTGCTTATAACCATGGTTCTGAATATTATGTCCGGCTTTGTGCATTTTTTTAAGTAATTCAGGGTTTTTTTCTGCCCATTGCCCGGTAACAAAAAAAGTAACCTTGGCATCATATTTTTTAAACACTTCCAACATACCAGGGATATATTCTTCACCCCAATCTACATTTACAGTTATAGCCGCTACTTTTTTACCAGTATTTCCTTGATAAACAGGTTCTCTTGCTTTAGATGCTACCCCCGCATCACTGAAATAGAGCAGTGAGATACTTAAAAATCCTCCAATGAGTAACAGAAATACTAGCCCTCCAATTATATTTTTTTTGGTACAGTAGTAAATTTTCAATCCTTACCCTCCCCTAAATAATCACCCAAATCCTTTCCCCCATTAACCCCAAACTTAATTATTACCGGACCACTATATTCATTAATAAATATTCGTAAATTACCCTTCATATTCTGTTTTTATTTAAAAGCTGCAATTTACTTTTATACTAATAAGGGCTCAGAAAACACAAATAAACCGAGACAACTCGGTTTACTTGGATTTTTTAAGTTTTTAAAATTTTATTTAGAGTCTATTTAGAGTCTCTTACGGCTGCTTTATGAGATAAGTTTACTCTGCCTTGCCTGTCTATTTCCGTAACCTTGACGAGTATCTGATCTCCTAGGTCCACTACATCTTTTACTTTGTTAACTCTTTCTTCAGCCAGCTGCGAAATGTGTACTAGACCTTCTTTACCGTGTGTTCCAAGAACACCAGGTATAATTTCCACAAAGGCTCCAAAATCCATAATGCGTTTAACTGTTCCCATGTAAGTCTTGCCGACTTGTACATCAGCAACTATGGATTCGATATAAAATTTTGCCTTTTGAGCAGCTTCTTCATCAGTAGCTAGAATAAATAGACTGCCATCATCTTCAATATCAATTTTACAGCCTGTCTCATCCACAATTTTGTGAATAGTTTTTCCGCCCGGGCCAATGACTTCTCTAATTTTATCAGGCGAAATCTGCATCCTGGTCATACGAGGTGCATAGGGAGATAACTCGGAATTCGGCTCTTTTATGGTTTCCAGCATCTTGCCCATAATAAACATTCTACCTGCACGGGCCTGGGCCATAGCAATTTTAACGATTTCCTGATCTACACCACGGATTTTGATATCCATTTGGAGTGCAGTAACACCTTTGGCTGTACCTGCCAATTTAAAATCCATGTCTCCGAGGGCATCCTCTATCCCCTGGATATCAGTGAGGACAGCAAACTTATCCTCTCCTTTTACAAGACCCATTGCAATACCAGCAACGGGAGCCTTGATAGGAACTCCTGCATCCATAAGTGATAGGGTACTACCACAAACACTACCCATGGAACTGGAACCGTTAGATTCTAATACCTCAGAAACTACTCTGATAGTATATGGGAATTCTTCTTCTGAGGGAAGAACTGCCAACAGAGCTCTTTCTGCCAGTGCGCCATGCCCTATTTCTCTTCTTCCAGGACCGCGTATCGGTTTGACTTCTCCAACACTGTAAGGCGGGAAATTGTAGTGATGAATGTACCTTTTCGTGTCTGCGATTCCCAGCCCATCCAGAATCTGTTCTTCACTTATACCACCAAGGGTAGTAACTGATAGAACCTGAGTCTGACCGCGGGTAAATAAACCCGAGCCATGAGTACGAGGCAGATAATCTACTTCACAACTGATAGATCTTACTTCATCAAGTTTTCTACCATCAACTCTATCACCATCTTCAAGTATCATGGTCCTAACAATTTCTTTGAGTAATTTATCAATTATGTTTCCAATCTGCTTTTCCTCTTCGGGATAAAGTTCCGCGAAGTGACTCTTAATCAGGTCTTTGGCTTCATCCATGTGGGCTTCCCGAGATTTTTTTTCAGGATTTTTTACCGCTTCCTCTAGCCTGGAGGTAGCAAAATCCCGAATTTCTTTTTCCATCTGTTCATTAACTTCAGCTACAATTAAATCTGTTTTCGGCAGGCCTAATTCAGCAATAATAGGCTCCTGAAATTCGATAATCTTTTTTATTTCCTCATGAGCAAAGAAAATGGCTTTAATCATTTCTTCTTCGGGCAGCTCATTCGCATTACCTTCAACCATCATTATTGCATCTTTGGTGCCGGCAACAGCCATATGCAGATCAGTCTTGTGGCATTGTTCAACAGTAGGGTTAATGACTAATTGTCCATCAACCATACCTACTATTACTGCAGCAACTGGCCCTTCAAATGGTATATTAGAAATATTAAGGGCCACTGATGCACCAATAATAGCAGTTACATCAGGAGTATTATCTTTTTCTACTGATAAAACAGTGGCAACGATATGAACATCATTTTTGTATCCTTTAGGAAAAAGCGGTCTGATAGGCCTGTCTATTTGTCGTGCAGAGAGTGTTGCTAGTTCTGTAGCCCGGCCTTCCCTTTTGATAAAACCACCCGGTATTTTACCTGCTGCATATTGCTTTTCCTCAAAATCTACGGTAAGAGGGAAAAAATCAATACCTTCCCGGGGTTCTTTAGAGACAGTAGCAGTAACAAGAACAACAGTGTCTCCATACCTTACAACTGCTGCACCATTAGCCTGCTTGGCTACCTGTCCAACTTCTACTACAAGTGGTCTTCCTGCAACTTCAGTTTTATATTTGTGAATTATGTTTAGTTCCTCCTTTCTGCTCTACATTTTTATAAAGTTAAAGAGCGGCAATTCCGCTCTTTACCTGCGCAGTCCAAGACGTGTTACTATATTACGGTAGCGCTCAAAATTTTTCTTCTTAAGGTATTCTAATAATGAGCGACGCTGACCAACCATTTTTAATAGCCCTCTGCGGGAATGGTGATCTTTTCTATTAGCCTTGAGATGCTCATTAAGATAATTAATTCTTTCAGTAAGAATCGCAATCTGGACTTCTGGGGAACCAGTATCATTTTCATGTATCTGGTAGCCTTTAATTATCTCATCTTTTCTTTCCGGTGTTAATGACAAAACCTCACCTCCTCTGCCTGGTAATCGCCACTAACCAAGATTAACGTTGGTGAAATCGTTAAACCTAGCCAGTGGTTCTAATGATAAACATATTATTGTTTACCAACGACTGTAATAATCAGTCTGCCTTTTTCTGTATCTTTAACAACCAGGTCAAAAACCTTGCCGCTCTTAGCTTCAAAACCCCGAAAACGAGTAGCTACAGGTACATTTCCGGGAATTTTTGCTGCACATTCTGTTAAATCCTCAACTTCTATACCTGTCTGTCTGAGATCCCTCAGACGTTTTTTGGTATGTTCAGTAATAAGTACATTCAAACCCCTCACCCATGTCCTCTTTGCTATAGCATAGAGAAACTAAACCTGCTCTTAATATTTTCCCCATGGTTAGATTTATTTTATACATACTTAAATACTAACCAAGGTAAATTGTAGCACAGGCCTATTAAAATGTAAACTTGCGCACTACAACTAAACCATGGTAGAAATAATCTTCTCTGCCATAACACAATCGAGCTTTATCTGGTCAGTCAGTTCTTCTATGCTTTCAAATCTTTTTTGATTTCTTAATTTCTGAATAAAGTAGAGTTTTACAGATTTACTATAAATATCCCGGGTAAAATTTAAGAAATGTGATTCGATTGATATCGGATAATCTTTATGAAAGGTAGGTTTAGTTCCAATGTTTACGACACAATTAAAAAACTCATCCTCCAGTTGTGCCTTAGCAGCATATACTCCCTTAGCAGGTATATTAAAGTCCGGGTTTACTCCGAGATTAGCAGTGGGAAAACCTATAGTGGCACCTCTATGCTCACCTTCGATAACAATACCTTCCAGCATAGGGTAGTAACCTAGCATGCTAAAAGCTTTCTCTACTTCGCCTGCATCCAGGGCTTGTCTTACTAAACTACTAGATGCTATTTCTCCATTTACTTTCACAGGAGGTATAATATTTACCTTATAATTAAATTTATCCCCAAGCTCTTCTAATAAGGCCGGATTACCGGCACCCTTGTAGCCAAAAGAATAGTTAAATCCAACAAAAACTTCTTTTACTTTTAGATTATCTAATAGTATTTTTTTGACAAAGTCTTCCGGTGAACACTTGGATATATCTTTATTGAAAGTATGATAAATTAATATGTCAAGGCCTAATTCCTTCAGGAGTTCCGCTTTACGTTCCGAATTAACAAGCAATTTAGGGGCCTTATCAGGATTAAGTACTTTTGCCGGGTGCGGATCAAAAATTAATGCTGCAGCAATAGCACCATTTTTTTTCGCCTTTTCCACCAGTTCAGTGATTATTTTTTTATGCCCCTTATGTACTCCATCGAAATTTCCCAGGGCTAGATACAAAGGTCGATTACTCGGTTTAAAATTATTAATCTCTTTTACTATTTCCATTTGTGGAACTCCTCTTATACTATTTTATGATTTTTTCACCTGATGATTTATGCAAATATAGTATAGCGGTTTTGATTATTTAAAAACCCTCACTGGTCTTAGCTCAATTTGGTTATTCTCCTGTACCGCCTGCGCAATAGCAATTAACTGTCCGTTAGAAGCATAAGCCCTAATATTTTCGCCCGGGTTGTATTTTTTATCAATGGTAATCTTATTGCCATTTAAGATACTTTTTTCTCCAGCATTCAGGTTAATAACGGGCATGTTCATAATAGGATAGTCTATGGGAAGTAAAACTTGCCCAATAGCAATATTATTTAAACTTAATAAGTGTTCAATAGTATAAGAGTTCTCTATATCAAACATCCCCGAACGAATCCTAACTAAACCGGATAAAAAGGCTCCCATCCCTAATGTTTGTCCAATATCATGACATAAAGTACGAATATATGTCCCTTTAGAACAAATTATCTTCATCTTTATACAAGGCAAGTCACCAGATAAATTAATATCTATTACATCAATATCTTTAATTTCTATTTCTCTGGACGCTCTTTCAACTGTTATACCCTGGCGCGCCAAGTCATATAACCTTTTTCCCTGATGGTGGACTGCGGAATACATAGGGGGAACCTGACTGATAACTCCCCTGAATGAGTTTAGTATTTCCTGCAGTTTATCTGTATCGAAGTCTTTACTACGACCAGTATAAGTTATGTTGCCCCATGCATCCTGTGTATCGGATACACCACCAAACGTTATGTCAGCTATGTATTCTTTACTTTCATTATCGATAAAGGGAATTACTTTTGTTGCAGAACCGACTGCGACAGGTAATACTCCAGATGCCATAGGATCAAGCGTACCTAGATGCCCAATTTTAGTTTTGCGCGGAAACAATCTAGTTACTCGTCTAATAACGTCAAAGGATGTTAATCCCTGCGGTTTATTGATGTTTAAGAAACCTTCCAATTACCTAATCACATCCTTGACTACATCTATTACCATGTTACATACCTCTTCGAGGTTCCCTTGCCTGGAAGCACCTGCGGCCAGTTTATGCCCGCCACCTCCAAATCCCTTCGCCAAAGCAGCTACATCAACTTTGCCCCGGGATCTAAATCCTATTTTTACTACTCCAGGACTTGTCTCCCGGAAAAGTACACCTACTTCTACACCTTTGATCATCCTGGTATAGTTAATTATTCCCTCAGGATGTAGATCCAAGCCCCCAATGTCCTTCACTTCCTGATAAGTCAATTTTATCCATGCATATTTTCCGTCATCACTAATTTCCAAGTTCTGCAAGCCCTGTCTTAATACTAGCATTTCTCCCCATAATTTTGACTCGAAGAGTTGAATTCTCGCTTTATCAACATCGGCACCTTTATCTAATAATCCACCGGCAATCTTCATAGTCTCAGCAGTTGTATTCGTATTTAAAAACTTTCCCGTATCCATTATTATACCGGCATAAAGAGCATCAGCCATTTCCGGGGTAATATTAGCGTTTAGTTCCTGGAGAATATTGTATATTATTTCTGCTGTGGCAGCAGCTACAGGGTTAACATAATTATAATCACCAAAAAACTCATTAGTTGCATGATGATCTATGTTTATAGTACCCTGATTTTCTACTAGTTTATCAACTAAATGTTCTCCAACCCGCTGCTCATCCGAACAATCGAGAAAAATAACCGTCCCTAAACTACCTGATAATTGTTCAGGTAGTTTTACCTGGTCAGCACAATTTAAATACTGATACTGAGGTGGTAACGGATCCTGTAAAACTACCTGAACATCTTTTTGCAGTTGTTTTAAGAACATATATAAGGCCAGTAATGAACCTATGCAATCCCCATCGGGAATAGCATGACCTGTTAGTGTAAATTTACCCCTTTTGGTTAGTTGATCGGCAATCTCTGCAATGCTATTCATTACTGTTCTTTTCTTCCTCTTTTAAACTTTCTAGAATTGATGATATACGTATTCCATGTTCGATTGATTTATCTAGGCGAAATTCAAGCTCAGGAGCATGTTTAACCTGGATCCCTCGAGCTAGTTCACTCCTTAAATACCCTTTGGCTTTTTGCAGTACCTGCATAGTTTCTTCCTGTTTAGTCTCGTCACCAAGTATGCTTATGTTAACCCGTGCGTGACTTAAATCGCTGGCAATGTCAACTCTAGTGATGGAGACAGTTGTAAAATCTATACGGGGATCTTTTATGTCTTCCTGAAGAATTTGCGATAAAACACGTTGAATCTCAACCGCCATTCTTTCTTGCCTGCGTTTACTCATAGTAATCACCCTCATCTAATAATTGGAGGCAAATTAGTCCGGGAATCGAACCTAACCTATAACTTATTGCCGTTCACTTTGCCGTTCCTACCCAGAATCCCAAGCAAAGGGAAGAATTTTAAAGTTCTCTGGGTACTTCCTCCATAATATAGGCTTCGATTATATCTTTCTCTTTAATATCATTGAAATCTTTAATTCCAATGCCGCACTCGTAATTTTCTATAACTTCTTTGGCATCATCTTTAAAACGTTTCAGTGAAGCAAGCTTTCCTTCGTAAATAATTACTCCATCACGTAATACTCGAACATTAGCATTTCTCTGTATTTTACCATCAATAACATAAGAGCCGCCTATAGCACCTATACTGGGAACTTTGAAAATCGCCCGTACTTCTGCACGGCCTAGATATTTCTCCTTATATTCTGGTTCTAATAGACCTACCATCGCTTTTTTTACATCTTCTATAGTTTCATAGATTACCCGGTAAAGGCGAACATCAATCTTTTCATCTTCTGCGTATTTTCTTGCATTACTATCAGGTCTTACATTAAATCCTATGATAATCGCATTTGAAGCAGAAGCCAGCATTACATCTGTTTCTGATATCGCACCTACCGCCGAATGAATAACATTTACTTTTACTTCATCGGTGCTAAGGCGCAGCAGCGACTGAACCAGGGCTTCAATTGAACCCTGAACGTCACCTTTAATAATAAGTTTTAGTTCCTTAATCTCTGCATCCTGGATTTGCTTGAAGAAATCATCAAGTGACACCCGGCTGCTCTGTTTTTGTTCCTCAATTTTCTTCTCACCAAGCCGTAAACTTACTATTTCCTTAGCAACTTTTTCATCACAGACTTGTACTTTTAGGCCTGCTTCAGGTACATCTGACCAACCAGTTATCTCAACTGGCATTGATGGGTAGGCCTCTTCAACCCGGGAACCACGGTAATCAGTCATAGCACGAACTTTGCATATGTTGCTGCCACAAATTACACAGTCCCCTATTCTTAGGGTCCCTTTTAATACTAGTACTGTAGCAACAGCACCTTTACCTTTATCAAGTTCGCCTTCTATAACTATTCCTTCCGCCGACCGATTAGCATTAGCCTTTATTTCATGTATTTCCGCCAGCAGAAGTATCATTTCTAATAAATTATCAATACCTTTACCTGATTTAGCAGAAATAGGGGCAAAGATTGTATCTCCTCCCCATTCTTCAGATACAATACCATACTCAGTCAGCTGTTGCATTACCCTATCCGGATTGGCATCAGGTTTGTCGATTTTGTTGACAGCTACAATAAATGGTACCTCTGCAGCTTTAATATGATTAATAGCTTCAATTGTCTGCGGCATAACTCCATCATCTGCAGCTACTACCAGCACTACGATATCGGTAAGATTAGCTCCCCGTGCGCGCATAGCTGTAAAGGCTTCATGCCCGGGGGTATCAATGAAGGTTACTTTTTTATTATTAACTTTAACCTGGTAAGCACCTATATGCTGTGTGATACCTCCTGCTTCTCCTGCAGCTACCTCGGATTTACGAATTTGATCAAGTAAAGAAGTCTTACCATGGTCAACATGCCCCATAACTGTAACTACTGGAGGACGAACCTTAAGACTTTCCTCATCATCAATTATCTCTTCCAGAATTTTTTTCTCTTCGGAAATTTCCTGTTCTACTCGTACTTCATACATACTGGCGACAATCTCGGCTGTATCGAAATCAATTACCTGGTTTATGGATGCCATTGTACCTAATTCCATTAATTTTTTAACTATTTCAGCCGAACTTTTGTTAAGCTTTTCAGCCAATTCCCTGACCATTATGTTTTCTTCAATACTTATTACTTCAGGGGTTTGCAATTCTACTGGTTCCTTTTTACGTTTATGTTTGGTTTTCTTCTGTGGTCGACTATAATCTTTTTTCGGTAACACCTGCGTATTCTGCCTTTTCCCAAAATTTCTTTGTCCAGTACCTGGTTTAGATGTTTTTAAACGTTTTTGCGTAGTATTATTATCAGGTTTTTTATCCTTTTTTATGTCAGTATTAATATCCTTTTGTATAGGTTGCGGATTTTTATTTATTTTATTGTTGCTATTATTCAACTGTGGTTTGCTCGGTTGACGCGGCCTGGTATCTTTTTTCTGGATATTCCCATCTTCTTTATGAATTCTATTTTTGTCCTGCCTGCCAGCACTACTGTCAACAACTCGTTCGTGCATGTCCGGCTTCCGGAATGGTCTACTATTATTGCCTTTATCGGGCGAATTTTTGTAAGGACCTCTGGAAGGAGAAGTTTGTTGGTGCGCTGTATTATTGCTTTTTTCCTTATTTACCTGGCTTGTTCCGGGGGTCGCCTGTGGTTGACTTCCCTTGACGATTGGCCTGGATTTAATATCTCCCTTGTGACTATGCGCGACATCTTGACTGCCCTTACTATTTTCTGCACCACCTAGTCTTCTCTTTACCCAGCTTATTTGTGAATCATCTACAGTACTCATATGGTTCTTAACATCCATCCCTAATCCCTGTAGTTTTTCTACCATTTCCCGGCTGGGTATACCTAAACTTTTGGCAAGTTCATGAACTCTTATTTTTGCCATCCAACCACCCCCATGCTATTTGTCTCTTCTCCATCTGTACTTACAGAACCTATAATCGTCTGTGCCATACTTTTATCATTTATAGTAACCGCTACCCGATAGGCTTTACCCACACAGGTACCCAGTTCATATTTATCACCCGCGATTAACCAGGGAATGTTTTTCTTCTGGCAATTCTGCAGTAATGTTTCTCTAGTTTTCTCCGCAATATCATTGCTCATTATCAATAAATACGCCCGATTAGCTACTAGACTATTTTGGACCGCCATGGTCCCCGAAGAAACCTTGCCCGCTTTTTGAGCAAATCCTATCATGCTGTAAAATCTTCTCAATCTATCACACACCTTATTGGCTATGAGCTATAGCCTCAATCTGCTTTCTCAGTATATCAATTACTTCCCTGGGAACCTCTTGATTGAGGGCTTTTTGTAGGCTTTTCCCTTTTACCGCTTTTGTGAAACACTCTAATTGAGGGCATAAATATGCCCCTCTACCAGCTTTCTTACCAGTAGTATCAATTTCGATGTCGCCTTCGGGAGTTCTGAGCACCCTAATAAGTTCCTTTTTCCTAGTCATCTCCCTGCAGCCTACACACATTCGCTGCGGTATTTTTCGGGTCTTAGCCATTAATTTCCACTCCCCTATTGTTCAGACTTTTCTTCCATATCATAGTCATCTATAACTCCATCTGGGGATTCAGTTTCTTCCACATTATCATTATCAGGATCAATATTAGCTGCCTGATCTGATTCATATTCATCTGCATCGTCTTCAGATAAAGGCTCCAATTCTTCCTGAAACTGGCTCTCACTCTTAATATCTACTTTCCAACTAGTTAGCTTGGCTGCTAGTCTGGCATTCTGGCCTTCTTTACCTATAGCCAGGGATAATTGATAGTCAGGTACAATAACCCTAGCAATCTTAGCTTCATCATTAATATAAACAGCAATTACTTTCGCTGGACTTAAGGCATTGGCTATATAGCTTCTGGGATCTTTATCATATTTTATGATATCAATTTTTTCCCCATTAAGTTCGGCAACTATATTCTGTACTCTAAATCCGCGTGGCCCCACACATGCCCCAACAGAATCGATTTTATCATCAAGTGAATATACGGCTATCTTAGTGCGTGCTCCTGCCTCCCGCGCTATTGACTTAATTTCAACTACACCGTCAAAGATTTCGGGCACCTCCAATTCAAAAAGGCGCCGTAAAAAGTACTGGTGCGAACGCGAAACAAATATATTAGGCCCTTTAGAAGTATTTTTCACCTCGTAGATATAGGCTTTTAGGCGCTGACCAATTTCATAGTGTTCTCCGGCAATTTGGTCAGAAGGCATCATGATTCCCTCGGTTCTACCCAGACTAATAAATACTGTTTTAGTTTCTATTCTCTGGACGGTACCTGTTACTATTTCTCCTTCACGTCCCAGAAATTCTTCATATATTAAACTTCTTTCGGCTTCTCGTAGTTTTTGTATGACTACTTGTTTAGCAGTCTGTGCTGCAATTCGTCCGAAATTAGCTGGCGTAACTTCAATAAATACTACTTCATCAATAGTACATTGCGGATAAAGCTCTATAGCCTCATCATAAGCTATTTCTAGCCGTGTATCGTTTACTTCACCTGAATTAACTACTGTCTTCTGGGAAAGTACTTTTACATCTCCCGTAACTTCATTAAACTCTACGATTACATTTTGAGCAAGGCCAAAGTTCTTTTTATATGCCGTATTTAGTGCTGATTTTATAGCGTCGATTAAATCTTCCTTTGGAATTCCTCGTTCTTTTTCTATGTCCATCAATGCCTGTATTAACTCATTAGACATTGTTCTTCCTCCTCTTAAAAGTCCGGATGTAATCTGATTACCGAAATTACATTCCGGGGAATTACTCTTGATTCATTTTCTATCTTAATAGTAATATAATCATCACTAAAGCCCTCTAAAATGCCAATATTTTTTCTAGGTCCTGCAAATTCCTTTAAAGCCATAATCTTAACTTTATAACCTGTAAACCTGGCTAAATCTTTGTCTTTTTTTAAAACCCGGTTTAAGCCGGGTGATGATACTTCAAAATGATCATATGTAATATCCTGGCTATCGATGAATTCTTTAACAGCGCGGCTGGCCAGGGTACATAAGTCGAGATTCACACCTGATTCTTTATCAACATAAATCCTCAGTATTTGCTCTCCATTTTCCCTGTGATACTCAATATCTACTAACTCAATACCCAGTTCACCCAGCTTCAGATCAACAGGTTCCATAATCTTCTGCACTACCGAGCCTGCCATACTATACCCCCCAATTTTTTATACATAGCCTTATAACTAGACTACAATAGAAAGAGTGGGTAGACACCCACTCTTGGTTCATAGATATTAGTAAGCTTAGTAGAAGTATAACACAATGGCATATTTTTATTCAACCCGATGCAAGTTTTATTCTAACCTAAAGCCTATTTATCCAAACAGGCTGATCTGGGTTGTTTCAGGTATACCATGAAAACATTTATTCTGTCTGAGCATTTCCATAGCTGTTTTGTTTAAGTGAGTTCTTTGCTGAAAATCTTCAACAGAAATAAATTCACCGTTACCCCTCGCCTCTACAATACCTTCTGCTGCCGATAACCCAACATTCGGTAAAGCCGAAAAAGGAAGCAAAATACCTTCATCCCGTACTAGAAATTTTTTAGCTTCTGACCTGTATATATCCACCGGATAAAACTTTAACCCGCGGGCATACATTTCCTGGGCGAGTTCCAAAATAGGAATCAGCTTTTTGTCTTTCTGGGAAGCAGAATAGCCCATCTGATCTATCGCTTTTATCCTATTAAATACAGCATGGTAGCCTTGTAAAATGGTTTCGGCATCAAAGTCTTCTGCCCTGATGCTGAAAAAACTGGCATAGAATTCCCGGGGATAATTTACTTTAAAGTAAGCTATCCGAAATGCCATAGTAACATAAGCTACAGCATGGGCTTTAGGAAACATATATTTAATCTTCTGGCATGATTGAATATACCATTCAGGTACGTTGTTATCTGCCATTAACTTTACTTCTTCACTATTTAGACCTTTACCTTTGCGAACCTTCTCCATGATTTTAAATGACTGTTTTTTGTCCATACCTTTCGCGATTAAATATATCATTATATCATCACGCGTACATATGACTTCATTAAGAGTTGCGGTCTTGTTTTCTATCAGAGTCTGGGCGTTATTAAGCCATACATCTGTTCCATGTGACAGCCCGCTTATTCTTACCAGTTCAACAAAGGTTGTTGGCCTAGTGACCTCTAGCATCTGTCTGACAAAACGGGTCCCAAACTCAGGAATACCAAAGGTACCCACGCTGGAGCCTATATCATCCTCATTTACATTCAGCGGCTCAACGCCGGAAAATAATTGCATAGTTTTCTCATCACTCAAACTAATAGTAGCCGCTTTTACTCCGGTTAGATCTTCTAATTCTTTTATTACTGTGGGATCGTCATGCCCCAAGATATCTAGTTTGACGAGCTGGTCACCTATAGCATGGTACTCAAAATGAGTAGTAATAATACCTGATTCTTTATTATCAGCAGGATGTTGCAAAGGAGTAAATTCAAGAATATCATGGTCATGCGGTACTACTATCATTCCTCCCGGGTGCTGACCAGTTGTTCTCCTGACTCCTGTAATTCCCTGGGCCAGCCTGGCCATTTCTGAATTTTTTATATCCAACTGATTTACTTCGACATATTTTTTGACAAAGCCGAAAGCAGTTTTTTCTGCCACCGTAGAAATTGTGCCCGCACGGAAAACATTTTCACTACCGAAAAGTTCTTCAACATAATGATGCGCCCGGGGCTGATAATCTCCGGAAAAATTTAAATCAATATCAGGTACTTTGTCCCCTTCAAAACCAAGAAATGTTTCGAAAGGAATATCAAAACCATACTTGTGCATTGGGGTTCCACATACAGGGCAATTGCTGTCCTCTAAATCAGCCCCACAACCTATACCAGGGAAATCAGAAAAATCACTATACTTACATTCCGGGCAAACATAGTGGGCTTTAAAGGCATTAACTTCTGTAATTCCAGTAAAATATGCAACTATCGAAGATCCTACTGAACCCCTGGAACCAACTAGATAGCCGTCTTCATTAGATTTTTTTACTAATTTATGCGCAATTAAATATAAAACACTAAAGCCATGTTTAGTTATAGCATTAAGTTCCCGGTTTATTCTTTGTTCTACAATAGCCGGTAACTTTTCTCCATATATCTCATGTGCCTTTTCCCAGGTCAGTGCTATTATTTCTTCCTCAGCAGAATCAATTTTGGGAGGATAAAAACCGTCTGGTACGGGCTGTATGTTTTCAATAAGCTCTGAGATTTGCTGAGGACATTCTATTACTACCCACCTAGCATCTTTATTGCCCAGATAAGTAAATTCATCCATCATTTCCATTGTAGTTCGAAAATAAAGCGGAACTTTTTCTGCATCTTGATAACCTTGGCCTGTCTGGATAATAGCCCGAAATATGTCATGATAAGGCTCAAGGAAATGAACATCACCAGTTGCCACCACCGGCTTATTGTATTGTTTGCCTAATTTGACAATTAACTTGTTTATTTCCTCTAGCTTTTCGGTTGATTCAACTATGCCGTTACGAATCAGAAAGTTATTATTACCGAGAGGCTGAATCTCTAAATAATCATAAAAAGATATGATCGTTTCTAATTCTTTTTCGTCAGCCCCCCTGAGTATGGCTTTATATAGCTCGCCTGCTTCACATGCAGTGCCAATCAGAAGTCCCTCGCGATATTTCTCTATTAGGGCACGAGGCATCTTTGAATGGCGATAAAAGTAATCAAGATAAGATGAGCTTATTAGGCGATACAGGTTCTTTAGGCCGGTAAGGTTGCGAGCTAATAATATTATGTGATATGGTTTCTCTTTTTTATCGTCTTCTATGAGATATCCTTCTACACCATAAATTATCTTGATATTATACTTCTTCGATGCCGCATAAGCTATCGGAAAAGCTTGTACACACCCATGATCAGTTATAGCAATAGCAGTATGACCCCATTCAGCTGCACGGGCTACAAGTTCCTCAATTTCGGTCAAACCATCTAACGCACTCATTTTCGTATGAGCATGTAGTTCAATTCTTTTTTCTTGTGCATCGTCTTTTCTTACGACCTTTTCTATATGAAGAAAAGAATCTATAAAAAGTACTATTTCCTTGACGAAATTATCATAACGTATGCTACCCTTAATTCGAACCCAATCACCAACACTTATCTTGTCATCTTCCAGTTTATCGATAAATGTTTTTAAAAGGATAGTATCGGTATTGTCGGTTAAGGCATAAGTCACAACGTAGCGTCCGCCTTTAAGAGCAGTTACTTCGTGGTTCCAAATGTGCCCTTCAACTACAATATTCCGCATTCCTTCCTGGACATCTGAAATCTTAATAGATTCCATACTGGCCAGGGATTTATTTTCTTCTTTATCCTTGCGGGATGTCCGTCTTTTTGGTCTGCTGGTTGGATTATTAGTTGGGCTATCACTTATCTCCAGGACTTCAACAGGACCCTGGATGATAAAGTCATCCTGTACTGGTACAGCTGCATTGTCTTGACTACATAAGACTCGAACTAGAACACGCAGACAATATTTTTCCCAGAACCAGCTGGCGATATGGGTACAGATTTCATTTTCGATAATATAATTATAAGATTTTTCACTGCCAGTAATTAAATCAAGCCGATCTTCGTTTATACGCCATTGGAATGCATTGAATTTCTCATTTTTACCAGAAAAGAAAGAGGATGATAAATCATCCTTATGTAAATCAAGAATTGAGTTAAGATTTTGAGCTACATTATAAGTTACCGGGATAATTTCAAGATTATCGGGAAATTGGAGTGCATCCCGCAATTGTTCTGCAGTTTTTTCCAAAGTATTAAGTGACAAAGGCTTGGATAATGCAACATATAATCTCCATAAGCCTTTATCAGGATACACTTCTACTTTTTCTACGCTTGTATTTATCCATTCCCCGGCACATACTGGATCAATCAGCTTGCTGAGAAATGTGTAGAAATCTCTATTCACTTTAAAACCCCTCCGACCCCGGGTTTAGTTTAATCTATCGATACTTCGTAACCCTTTTACGGTTGACAGTTCATCAATAACTTCACCAATAGTTACACTGGCAGGCGTCTGAAGTAATAATTCAATTTCCAGATCGTTATTTTCCATACTGGTAAGCTGGATGTTTTTTATGGAAATACCCATATCCCCCATCATAGAACCAATTATCCCTACCTGTCCAGGACGGTCTTCGACAACGAGTACTAAACCCTTAAATTCTCTCAAGCCGGTAATCCTCTGCTCAAATTTTACAAAGTAGATCAGAATAAATAATATTAGTACTGTAGTTACTATAGCAGGAACATATAGCCCAGCACCAACGGCCAGACCAATACAGGCAACAACCCAAAGTCCCGCCGCAGTTGTTAAACCGTGGACAGTAGCACCTTCCCGCATAATTGTTCCCGCACCAAGAAATCCAATACCGCTGATAACTTGAGCCGCAATTCGCCCAGGATCAGCATTTACCGTATGGTAATATTGAAAATACATATCCAGCGAAACAATCATCGCCAGAGTTGATCCAACACAAACCAGAGTATAGGTGCGGAAACCCGCAGGACGGCTTAAGCTTTCTCGCTCCAGACCTATCAGGCCACCCAGGATGCAGGCCAGTGTTAGTTTGAATATGATCTCAGTAATAAGCATTCCGTTATTCACATCCGCCAGTAAATATTTAACCTGGTATCTTCATTTGCAAGCCAGAGATTGAGCAAATATTATACATTACCTAATATATTCTTTACTGCGTCTAGTACTAAATCTAACGGGACTAATTGCATCTCGCTTTCCCATCTTTTCTTCACTTCTACCTTATTTTCCTGCAACGTTTTTGGACCAATAGTAATTTTTACCGGTATGCCAGTCAAATCTGCATCTTTAAATTTTACCCCGGCACGTTCATCACGATCATCGATAATTGTTTCTATCCCCTGTTTATTTAACTCTTCATATATAGACCGCGCAGCTTCCATCTGATCTTCTTTCTTACTATTAACCGGTATGATAATTACATGATACGGAGCAATAGGAATCGGCCAGATTATACCGTTTTCATCATAATTCTGTTCAACTGCAGCTGCCATGGTACGAGAAATACCTATACCATAACATCCCATAACCATTGGCTTTTCCATACCCTTTTGGTCCAGGAAGGTAGCACCCATGGCCTGAGAGTACTTAACACCCAGTTTAAAGATGTGACCTACCTCAATACCACGAATTATTTTTAAAATTCCCTCACAATGAGGACATTTATCACCTGCAACTGCATTGCGGATATCTACTATTGATTCTGGAACAAAATCACGCCCTAGATTAACGTTTTTATAGTGATAATCGTTCTCATTAGCACCACAGGCAAAATTCTGCATTTTCTCTATCTCTAAATCAGCATATACTTTTACATCTAACCCTACTGGCCCCAAAGAGCCAAAACCTGCAGCACATTTACGCTTTACTGTATCTTCATCCGCCATGAATAACTGATTACAGCCAAGAATGTTTTTCAGTTTTATTTCATTTAGTTCTCTATCTCCCCGGACACACGCAGCTATTAGTTCATCATCAGCCAAATAAAGGAGAGTTTTTATCTGGTTTGCAGCAGGAATATTAAGATAATCTACGATATCCTGTATAGTTTTCTGTCCAGGAGTATGAACCTTTTCAACAGGCAGTAGAGCTGCATCATTTTGAATTTCTTCATCTACACTGCAAACAGCTTTTTCTACATTCGCCGCATATTCACACTGAGCACAGTACACAATTTCTGATTCACCAGTATCAGCTAGTACCATAAATTCATGGCTTTCATTTCCACCAATAGCACCACTATCCGCTTCTACTACTCTAAATTTAAGATTAAGCCTTTCGTAAATACGCCGATAAGCTGCATACATTTTCCGGTAGGAAATATCAAGACCTTCATCATCTATATCAAATGAATATAAGTCCTTCATTATAAATTCTCTGCCCCGCATCAAGCCAAAACGGGGCCGTATTTCATCCCGGTATTTATTCTGTATCTGATATAACAGGAGCGGTAAATCACGATATGAATGTACATCACCATCTACTAGCGCAGTAATTATTTCTTCATGCGTTGGCCCCAGTGCAAAATGACGGTTATGGCGATCATTGAGCCTGAACATTTCATCACCATATACATCCCACCGCCCTGATTTCTGCCATAGCTCCGCTGGTTGAATTATAGGCATTAATATTTCCTGTCCGCCAGCCAGATCCATTTCTTCACGGACTATTTGCATTATTTTCTTAATTACCCGATATCCCAGGGGAAGATAGCTGTATATTCCCCCACTAGTCTTACGAATAAAACCAGCCCGAAGTAAGAGCTGGTGACTGATTATTTCAGCCTCACTAGGAATTTCGCGCAAAGTTGGATTAAATAACTCTGACGACCTCAAAATTATGAACCCCCTTAGTTATCAGTTAATTTATTTATTTCTTGTAAAAGTTCCTCGACTAATTTTTCTTCCGGCACTTTTTTAATGATCTCACCATGCTTGAATAACAGACCAAAGCCACGACCTCCAGCTATACCGACGTCAGCATCTCTTGCTTCTCCTGGTCCGTTGACTACGCAGCCCATAACTGCAACTTTTAAAGGATCAGGCAAGAAACGGATCTGCCTGTCCACGGTCTCTGCAGTGTTTATCAAATCAATTTCACAACGTCCGCAAGTCGGGCACGATATTAACTCAATACCCCGCTCTCGTAAACCGAGATTACGTAATATTTCATAAGCAGCCCATACTTCGTCAACCGGATCCGAGGTTAACGATACCCGTATAGTATCACCTATGTTCTCAGCCAGCAGCATGCCAATACCGAGCGCTGACTTGATTAAAGCTCTGTCTTTTGTTCCTGCTTCGGTTATCCCAACGTGGAGTGGATAATCAACTTGATTAGCAATAAGCCGATACGCATTTAAGCTTAACATGACTGAAGATGCTTTCATAGAAACTTTAATATCTTGAAAATCCATATCCTCAAGTATTTTGATATTATCTAGTGCGCTTTCAACCATCGCCTCTGCAGTTATTCCTTTATATTTATTAATAAGTTTTTTATCTAGTGAACCAGCATTAACCCCAATTCTAACTGGTACACCTTTTTCCTGGCAAACTTTAACAACTTCCCTTACCTTAGCGGCATTACCTATATTGCCCGGGTTAATACGCAGTCCATCAGCACCTGATTCGACACTTTTAATCGCCAGTCGGTGATCAAAATGAATATCCGCAATTAACGGAATGTTGATTTCTTTTTTAATACCGGCAATAGCTTGAGCCGCTTCTTCATCAACTACAGCAACCCGTATTATTTCACATCCAGCCTGTTCAAGGTTTTTAATTTGCTGGACCGTTTTTTTAATATTCCTGGTGTCAGTTGTCGTCATTGATTGCACAACAACTGGATTTCCTCCTCCAATTTTAACATTGCCAACTTTAATTACCCTGGAAATCCTCTGCATACTATCATCCCTTAATTAATCTAACGATATCATTGTAAGTTACAATTACAATAAGCAACATGAGAAACATAAATCCTATCCAGTGGATAAAACCTTCTCTTTCCGGTTCAATTGGTTTCCTACGAATAGCTTCAATTAGTCCAAAAACGATTCGGCTTCCATCCAGGGCTGGAATCGGTAAAAGATTTAGAATACCAAGGTTAATACTTAAGAAGGCTGTAAAGCTTAAAAGGAATACACTTCCTACCTGAGCTGCTTCTCCAACTAATTTGGTAATTCCAACCGGACCAGCTAGTTCATTAACCGAGGCACCACCACTAAATAATAATCCTAACCCTGAGAAAAGTAGCATAGTTAGTTCATAAGTACGCTGGAATCCAATTTTTACGGCTGTGAAAATATTTTGCTTTTCATAATCAATTTTACTAAGCACCCCTATTTCCGGTAATCCAGTAGTGCTACTAATTCCAGGGGTAATATCAAGATTTACAATCTGATCGTTTCTATTGACTTTTACATTCAGCACCTGACCTGCCTGACTCTGGGCTAACTGTTCAGTAAATTCATTCCAGGATTTTACCGGGGTTTCATTAACCGTTAAAATTTTATCATCAGCCTTTAACCCAGCCGCAGCAGCAGGTTTATCCTTAATTATCTTACCAATTACTGCTTCGTTAGAAACGATGGGAATGCCTATAAAAGAAAAAATATAAATAAAAATAACTAATGCAGCGACAAAATTCATGAAGGGACCGGCAACTGCAACTAGCATTTTCTCCCAGGGTTTTCGGTTATTAAATCCCTCGGGATTCTCCATATCTCCTGGTTCTTCGCCGGCCATTCTTACATACCCCCCTAGAGGTATGAGGCGTATAGAATATTCCACTCCGTTTTTCTTTATGTGAAACAGCCGGTAGCCAAAACCTAGACTGAATTCATGAACTGGTATACCTATGCGTCTTGCGGTAATAAAATGCCCCCATTCATGTACCAGGATAAGGACAGCAATTATTATAAGGGTAGTAATAATTGACACTACTTGTTAGCCTCCTTTTCGATAAGCTGTTTGCACGTCTGTCTGGCCCACTCATCTGCTTGAAAAATATCTTCTAAAACAGGAATCTTAATCAGATTATGTTTTTCCATTACTTTTTCTACTATATTAGCTATCGTGGTAAAACTGATTTTCCCCTGCATAAAGCTATTTACTGCAACCTCATTAGCTGCGTTCATAACTGCTGGCATAGTTCCCCCGGTATTTCCCGCATAATAAGCTAGCGAAAGAGCCGGAAACTTTTGCATATCCGGTTTTTCAAAGTGAATCGAAGTCAGGCCGAAGAAATCAAGGCTTTGTGCGGGAGACTCCATCCTGCCTGGATAAGTCAAGGCATATTGGATAGGAATTCTCATATCAGCAGCACCCAGATGGGCCAAAAATGAACCATCTACCAGTTCAACCATTGAATGAATTACACTTTCTCTCTGAACAAGAACTTCTATCTGGTTATAGTCAACATTAAATAAATGATGAGCTTCAATAACTTCTAAACCTTTATTCATTAGGGTCGCAGAATCAATAGTAATCTTAGGGCCCATTTTCCAATTCGGATGTTTAAGGGCCATATCAACGGTGACCTTTTGGAGATCATTGAGGGAAAATTCTCTAAAAGGACCTCCGGATGCCGTCAGCCAAATTTTCTTGAGATATTCAGTTTCTCCATTAATACACTGAAATATTGCTGAATGCTCACTGTCAACAGGAATTAAAGAAACGCCATTTTGCTTAATCTGCTGCATTACTATATCACCCGCAGCAACAAGTGTTTCTTTATTAGCAAGTGCTATACGTTTTTGGGCAGCTATCGCTGCCAGAGTCGGTTTAATTCCTACTGCCCCGCTAACAGCTACTAACACAGTATCCGCTTCCGGTAAAGAGGCTATTTCACAAAGGCCTTCTAAACCCTGCATTATTTTCATTCCAGGCCTAGTAGTACTACTAAGGCGTTTATATGCATCTTGATCAGTTATAGCCACTGCCAACGGATGGTAGTGTTCGATTTGTTCCCGTAATATATTTATCTCATCCCGAGCAGCCAGTCCGACTACTCTAAAAATGTCTGGATGTTTATCAATTACCTCTAGGGTTTGTTGCCCAATCGACCCTGTAGAGCCAAGTATTACAATATTAGTTTTATCCTTATCTGCCATTTACTTTTTCCCCCAATTTATTCCCTGAAAAACACCCGCTCTGTACATCGCCATGAATATAACAATTGAAACCGGACCCATTATCATCCCTATAAAACCTCCCAGCTGTAAGCCAACATAAAGAGAAATAAGGGTAGCCAGGGGGTGAAGTCCAATATTATCGCCAACAATTTTAGGTTCAAGAGCCTGCCGTACAACTGATATTATTATGTAAACTACTAGTAAGCTTATGGCAAATCCAGTTTTTCCAGTAATAAAACTCCATATTATCCAGGGAATAAAAAATGTCCCTGGTCCTAGAATTGGCAATATATCAAGTAATCCGACTGTTATACCAATAGTTAATACATAATCAACTTTTAAAATCATCATAGCGATAACTGTAATTATAGCGGTTATAGCTATTAGTATACTATACGCTTTTATAAAACCTACTAATGCCTTAAATAAGTGCCCCGTTACATCTCTAGTTTTACTTTGTACATTAACAGGTAATATTTGTAAAACGGCCCTGCGTATTAATGCTCGGTCTTTTATAATAAAAAATGTAGCCACCGTTGCTATAAGCAAGAAAATAAATAAATCAGGCAGCATACTTAGTATCGTTACCAGATAGTTGATGGAATTATCGAATATAGTACGTAGAAATTCTATGCTTTTCTCTAAATCACCCTGTAGTGATTTTTGCACATCAGGGGGTACATTTAAATTTAGATAGAATAACTTAAAATTACTAATTGCATCAATAATGATGCTAATTATGTTGTCGGATTGAGCCATTGCCTGCGGGTACAGTCCTGCTAATTCGTTAATAATCTTTGATATTATAACTGATATGAGATATATAAACCCACCTACAGTTAAAAATAAGCTTAAGATTACGGAAAGACTTCTATTTAATTTTGTGCGAGTTTCAAACCAATTGACTATCGGTTCAACAATAACTGCCATAATAATGGCAAGTACAAAGGGAAGAAGCCATACAAATAAATTAGTTATGACTTTTGTTGCTATCGGAAAAACGTATATAAAAAGCAAATATATAGCTACTAGTGCTAGTACTAATATCGCCAGTCTGGCTAGCGTTTTCATATATTTTTGCAGTTCAGGATCCAAAATTTAACCTCACTTTACGCACAGGTATGAAACAAAACATACCAGGCTTGCTATTGACCTGTATATTAAATTATATAAATGTAAAAGTAATAAACTATCGGCAGTACCATAAGGTAGCTATCAAACCTGTCTAAAACCCCACCATGTCCTGGTAGGATGTTACCAGTATCTTTCACCCCAAAAGTTCTCTTGACTGATGACATGAATAAATCGCCAACTTGTGCTGCAACGCTAGCAGTTATACCTAATAATAAAGCATATGCATAACCTAAACTAGCGAATTCAAATAAATAGATGAATACAAAAGATACCAGCAGAGTTAATATTACCCCACCAATAGAACCCTCCCAGGTTTTGTTGGGACTTAATAATGGGGCCATCTTATGCTTTCCCCATATCGTACCAGCAAAATAGCCACCAATATCACTAGCCCAGGTTAGTAAAAAGGATAATAAAATGATCCAGAATGAATATCGTAAATCAGTCATTCTGATGGCAAAACTTAATAAAAAACCGATGTAAAATGCCCCAAAAAAACTCAGGGCTATACTATTAATATTTACTTTTGGATAATAGAATACCGCATAGCAAATAACAGGTATTAATAGAAGTAGTATTACTACTAGCAACTGTTCTGGATATAAAGGAGAAAGCATCAATACTATAAGTAATAAATACCCGGGTATTTTAACAGCACTAAAAGATGCCACTGCCATCATACGGTAAAATTCATACAAAGCCAATAATCCTAAGCCAATAAAAAATCCCTGAATATACAATCCACCTGCGTAAATAATGCCTAATAAAAGCGTAATCCCAACAATTGCACTTAATACTCTGGTTCTCAATTTTCTTCACCCTGTTCTACTTATTTAATCCTCCGAATCTTCTGTCTCTCTGCTGGTAGTCCCAAATCGCTTGCAGTAAATCTTCTTTAGTAAAGTCTGGCCACATACGATCCGTAATCCATAATTCAGTATAAGCTATTTGCCATAAGAGAAAGTTACTAATGCGCATTTCACCAGCAGTGCGAATTAACAAATCAGGGTCGGGGGATCCTGCCGTATATAACATACTGGAGAACATTTCCTCCGTAATGCTATCAATATTTATCTCCCGGGACAAAAGCTTTTCTCCCAGATTTTTTATGGCGCCAATAATCTCGTTTCTCGATCCATAATTCAAGGCAATATTAAAGACCATTCCTGAGTTATGGGTAGTAAGTAATACTGCGTCTTCTATTTCTTGCTGGCATTTGGGTGGAAGTGAAGTATAATCCCCCAGAATCTTTATGCGAATATTATTCTGGTCTAATTCATTCAGTTCTTTATGTAAATACTCTACCAGTAGGCTCATAAGATAATCGACTTCATCCCGGGGTCTTCTCCAGTTCTCGGTAGAGAATGCGTATACCGTTAATACTGATATGCCCATTTGAGCACATATCATTACTACTGTTTTTAAAGAACTCATACCGGCACGATGTCCCATGGTCCTAGGCATCAACCTTTTCCTGGCCCATCTACCGTTTCCGTCCATAATGATAGCTATATGACGAGGTAGTTTATCGTTATCTATCAGGTTTTCGATTCGTTTCAGGTTATTGCCCACCGAATCCCTTCTCTCGCCTAAACTACAAAACCCCCGTTAGAGGGGGTTTTGCAACATTAATACTATTATAACCATACTAACTCGGAATTTAAACTGTTAAAGCTAAACTTCTAAAATATCTTTTTCTTTGGCCTGCAAAATTAAATCTATATCTTTAATATACTTATCAGTTACTTTTTGAATGCTGTCCATTCCTCTTTTACCTTCATCTTCGGAAAAAAGTTTTTCCTTCTCACTTGATTTTAGCATATCATTAGCTTCTCGCCGAATATTACGGATGGCAACTTTACCTTCTTCACCCTTCTTTTTGACAACTTTGACCAGGTCTTTCCTTCTTTCCTCAGTTAGTTGAGGAATAGCAATTCTAATAACATTGCCGTCGTTAGTCGGATTGACTCCCAGATCAGATTTCAAAATTGCCTTTTCTATATTTGGTATACTACTTTTATCCCAGGGTTGAATAACCAAAAGCCTGGCCTCTGGCACAGTTATATTGGCTAATTGATTTAATGGAGTCGGTTCCCCATAATAATCAACCATCATTTTATCTACCATCGCTGGATTAGCTCGACCTGCCCTCAAAGTGGCCAGATCTTTAGTGAAAAAATCTATAGACTTTTTCATCTTATCTTCGGCATCAGCTATAATATCATTTACCATTGTTTTCCCTCCCTACATAAGTACCAATATCCTCACCCATTACAGCCTTTAAGATATTCCCATTCTGGGTAAGATCAAAAACTATAATAGGTATTTTATTATCCATACACAGAGAGGCCGCAGTTGAGTCCATAACCCCAAGGCCCTTATTTAGTACATCTATATAACCTAGATCGGTAAATTTTTTAGCATCAGGGTTAATTAATGGATCAGAATCATATATGCCATCAACTCTCTTGGCCATCAAAATAACCTCAGCTTCTATTTCAGCCGATCTAAGTGCGGCAGCCGTATCAGTTGAAAAATATGGATTACCTGTGCCGGCAGCAACAATAACTACCCGACCTTTTTCCAGATGGCGAATCGCCCTTCGCCTTATGTACGGTTCAGCAACTTCTTTCATTTCAATAGCAGACATAACTCTGGTGCCCATGCCTTCTTTTTCCAGAGCATCCTGCAGTGCTAAAGCATTAATAACCGTAGCCAGCATACCCATATAATCAGCAGTAGCACGGTCCATGCCTTTGGCACTTCCTGCTACTCCTCTCCATATATTACCTCCACCGACTACAATACCAACCTCTACGCCTTTTTCGACCACCTCGACTACCTGTCTGGCAATACATGTTAATACTTCATGGTCTATACCGTAACCTTTATTCCCAGCCAGAGCTTCGCCGCTAAGTTTTAAGACAATTCGCTTATATTGGGGACTTTGCAATTGAATACCTCCCAGGTACACCTTGTTCAAGGTTATTCAGACTTCATCTGAGCCATAACCTCAGCAGCAAAATCACATTGCTCTTTCTCGATGCCTTCGCCTACTTCAAAACGTGCGAATCTTCTAATAGATATGTTTTCGCCTATACGAGCTATATTCTCATTTATCAGCTCTTCAACCGTTTTATCAGTATCCCTAATATATAGCTGTTCCATTAAACAACGTTCTTTATAATATTTGTCTATGCGCCCCTCAACCATTTTTTCAACAACTTTTTCAGGTTTTCCTTCTTCCAGGGCCTGCGCCTTTAGCACTTCTTTTTCATGCTCAATTACTTCTGCCGATACTTCTTCCCGCCTTACATATTCGGGGCTGGAAGCAGCAATTTGCATAGCAATATTATGACATAATCCTTTAAAATCATCAGTTTTTGCCACAAAATCAGTTTCACAGTTTACTTCAACAAGAACTCCTATACGTCCACCACCATGAAGGTATGATATAACAAGCCCTTCACCAGCAACTCTTCCAGCTTTTTTAGCTGCTTTTGCTAAACCTTTAGTTCTTAGTTCATCGATAGCTTGTTCTATATCACCATCTGTGGCAACAAGAGCTTTCTTGCAATCCATCATTCCCGCACCAGTTCTCTCACGTAACTCTTTTACCATTGCAGCTGTTATCACTATATTACCTCCTACAGAATATATTGAATTTTACTTTTATAGCCTGTTTCGTTAGTAATTTAGTCCCATTTAATCTAATACTTTTATTATCGTAATCATCGTAAAAAAGGGGTGTACAGGAAAAATCCGCTCACCCCTTTTAGAATTTATGCTGTAACTTGTTCTCCCTGTTTCCCTTCAATTACTGCATCTGCAACTTTTGATGAAATAAGTTTTACTGCTCTAATTGCATCATCATTTCCAGGAATAACATAATCAATCTCATCAGGATCGCAGTTAGTATCTACGATAGCTACTACCGGAATGTTTAGTTTACGTGCTTCAGCTACCGCTATTTTTTCCTTGCGCGGATCGATAACAAATACAGCTCCAGGAAGCTTATCCATATCCTTGATCCCACCCAGGAACCTTTCAAGTCTTTCACGCTCATTAAGAAGTCTAGCGACTTCTTTTTTAGTTAAAACTTCGAAAGCCCCTTCTTGTTCCATTTTTTCAAGTTCTTTTAGACGTAATACGCGCTTTTTAATCGTCTTATAGTTAGTAAGCATGCCTCCCAGCCAGCGCTGGTTAACAAAAAACATCTCACATCTTTGCGCTTCTTCCCTAATAGTTTCCTGAGCCTGCTTTTTCGTACCGACAAAAAGTACCCCTTTTCCTTCTGCGGAAACGCTTTTGATAAACTCATAGGCCTCATCAAATTTTTTAACGGTCTGTTGCAGGTCGATAATATAGATGCCGTTTCTCTCCATATAAATATAAGTAGACATCTTGGGGTTCCACCTGCGTGTCTGGTGTCCAAAATGAACGCCTGCTTCGAGCAGTTGTTTCATAGTAATCACTGACACCGACAACACCTCCTCTCAGTTTTATTCCTCCGCTGTCTCATCCCTCTTGAAAACTGTTAATAACAGCACTAATCAAGAAGTCAACTAGCGTGTGTCATTACCAGAAATTAATATACCACAAGCCCATGTCTTTTGGCAAGAATGATCGTTTTAATTCGCCATAATTTTAGACGGACTTAAAGATTATTATTACCTAGTTTATTTACACCTATTCTAAATACTACTATTTCTGTAATTGAAATTCCAAGGGCTAAAGGAATTATCTCCAGCAGGGCTTAACAGATATGAAAAATCGCAGGTAGACAGTCTCCTCGATGCAGGAAAATTTATATTATAAACCTCTGGCATAAAACCAGCAATGCTTATTTAGAAAAAACATCCCGGGTTATCCGGAATAATTAGATAGCCTTCTTTTTAGTACAAAGATTAAGTATTAATTTTACCTCACCCTGGCCCCTACCTAATGTCTTAGCAATTTCCGTCACAGTTAAACCATTATTATACAAGGTTTTAACCGCAATATATGGGTGCATGACAAAATAATCAGGCTCCTGTTCTTGAACCATAGGGGAACTCTTTTCCGCATCTATCTGAGCCAGATAAGCTGCTGCTACTTGTTTATCCTGTTCCTGTTTTTCTGCCGCTTCCTGGTAGTTATCTTTAACTTCAACCTGCTGCGCTTGATTTGTAGCTGCCACCTGGATTTTGCCATCCAGATCTTCGATAATCTGCCGAGACAAATTTACTGCCCCATCCATTAACGTTTCTAGATCCCTCTTTACAGCATCTGCTTCATCAATAAGTTCACGCAGATTACCTGAGTAGCTTTTTATCAATTGCCGCTGTGTATAAATATTATATAATAGTATTAATATCAGCAATATTATTGCGATTAAAAACACGGTAGTAATACAGTCTCACCGCCTCAAATTTTTATATCGATAGTTTTTCCTTTATTAGGCTCAAAAATCACATTATCATCATTATTCTCTTTATTATCCTTTTTTCCTTCTTTATTGCGATATTTTCTCGATTGTTTCTCTTTTTCTTGTTTCTCATGTATTAGTTTCGATTGGTTTTGCAAAGGCTGATTAACCGTTTTAGTATTTTTTTCGGTCTGTTGGGCAATTTGCTGGGCAAATTCTTGTTGCCGATTCGCATGATCTGATTGCTGAACTTGCTGAATTTTAGCTACATCACCAACTTTTTGAACGAGGACTTGCATGTCTATACTCCTGATGGTCATCAACAGTCCTCCTCTCTATATTAGCGTAAAGAGCTAAGCCTGATATCCCCTTCCTCTAGCACAAATGCTGAATATTTTATGGGGTCATTTACAATGTAGATTGACTGTCCTATACTTATTCTCACGCCAGGGTAAACAATTTGGTGAACCTTTACTCGTGCCGACTTAATTTTAGTAAACTCATTTTCCAAAAATAAGATCCGTTCAGCTATTGCGCTTAAGTCCTGGCGAAATGTTTTATAATTATCTAGCATTTTAATCAGAGCAATTTTTTTCTTGTCACTCAAACCTTCTGGATGTACTCCGCTTTTCTGATAGACCTGCAGATTATGGTTGAGGTTATCTATTATTTTCATCTTTTCCGTTCGTTTTTTTAATAGCTGCTGGTACTCATCCCGATAATATGGATTAACTCCCACCTCGACTATAGTTTGGGGTGCTAGTTGTGAACCTATGGTTTTAGCTTCAATTAGATCGGTTGCCTGAGTCACCCCACCTACTATAGTAGCTCGTTTATCGGTGACTTTTAAACTTCCACCTGCTTTTACATATGATTGCATTATAGCTTCCCTTATTATAATATCTTTGCCTGCTTCGAGCCGTGAGTTTTCAGCGAAACGAGCATAGATATTTTCACCAGCATGAACCATACCCTTAACTCCACCAGTGATTCCGCCTCTGACCATGATGCTACCTTCAGCTATAACTTCGGCACCTTCTACAAATCCATAAATCTCTATATCTCCTCTGGCCTTGATTTTAAAATTAGAATTAACATTCCCAGTGATAACTATATTACCAAGAAATTCTATGTTTCCGGAAGATAAGTCAACATCTCCATTTAACGTAAAAACCGGATCAACTGAAACTTTTCCATTAATAAGACTTACATGCCCATCAAGAGTTGCATACAAATATAATTGATTTTCATCACTAACAGTATTTTTACCCCGTGGCAGTTTAAAATCTGTTCCCCTACGAGCCGGTATTTCTCTACCGGTTACATCTATACCGGCGATGCCTTCTTTACCGGGAATTCTTTCTACCAGAAGTTCCCCCATTTTGACATTATATATTAAGCCCAGATCGTAATAGTTGACTTTACCTTTATCATCAATTCTGGGACTTACTCGCTCATTGGGAAGAGGAAATTTATAAATAATTCTCGCGTCAGTACCATCAACTGCAGTTCTACCCTCTGCAACCAGAATTTTTTCCCCCCAGTTTTGATCTGATAGAGCTTTATTAAGATTGTCGGCAATTATTCCATATACCACATTACTTTTGTCCAAAGCCTTTTGCACTTTTTCAAGCGTACAGCCTCTGCCAGTACCCGACGGTGCTATTACTTCGATATATGCTTTTAACCTGTCTTTACTAATGTGAACCCGTGCTTTACCATCCAGATTCCCATACTCTTCGGACATTTTATCCCCTCCCTCCACTATATCACCATATACTTCTTTTTGCTGAGACTGCCTCTTAGTCTTAATATTGCTTTAGTATGTAACTGCGATATACGGGATTCAGAAAGGTCCAAAACGACTCCAATTTCCTTAAGAGTTAAGCCTTCATAATAATAAAGGTATACTACTGTCTTTTCTTTTTCAGGTAACCGGTAAATAGACCGGGCAAGTAATTCCTTTACTTCGCTGAACTCAACTATTTCTTGAGCATCACCAGCATTATGGTCCTCTAAAAGATCAACTATTCTTTTTTTTCTATCATCTCCATCTTCGCCTGGTAAAAAATCATCTAATGATAATATCGTTGTAGCTGCAACTTCCCTTAATAGTGATGCAAGTCCATCAATAGTAATACCTAGTTCCTGGGCCACTTCCATGTCTGATGCAGCTCTCCCTAGTTTAGTTTCAAGGGAAATATAGGTCTTTTCGAGTTCTTTACTTTTTTGCCTCACAGATACTGGAACCCAGTCCATCGATCTTAGTCCATCGATCATTGAGCCCCTAACCCTGGTAATAGCATATGTCTCAAATTTTATATTGCGGCTTAAGTCAAATTTCTCTATAGCATCAATTAAACCTTCAATTCCATACGAAATAAGCTCTTCAACTTCAACTAGCGAAGAAAGATTGATTGCCAGGCGATTGGCAACATACTTAACCAGATGAGCATAATATACAATCAATTCACTTCTGGCCGCAATATCACTATTATCTTTATATTTAGCCCATACCATGCTCATATCCTTCTTCATTTAAATAACTCTCTCCCCATGCCCGATAGTCCTTACTAGTAAATCTCCTGTCCCAGGATCAAAAATAATTGTTCTTCCATAATTTCCTCCGGTATCACGGGCAAGAATTCTGATCCGGTTTTTTTGAAGGTTCTCGATAACTGCAACCGCATTGCGCTCACCTATCTTCATAATGTCGCTCTTCCCTGAAAATTTAAACATCTGCGCTCCACCAGCTATTTTAGCCAGTAAATGTAACCTACTTGCACCCTGGCTTTCCATCTCATGCAAAATTAATTCGATAGCAGTATCCGCAAATTTAGCTTTATTCTGAGTACTCTTGGCCTGCTGGCTTGACGGCAGCATAATATGTGCTAAGCAACCTGATTTAAGTACTTTATCATATATACATATTCCTATACATGAACCCAGGCCTGCTGTTATAAGCTTGTCAGGGGCTTTAGCAAATTTGAGATCTGCCATTCCAACCTGGATGATTTTTTCCATTAGCAACTCACTCCAAGCGCAGATAAAATTCGATTCAATGATTCAGGTTCAGGAAGTAAGAAAAAATGGCCAACGACATCATAATCATCTTTTTTAAATTTAGTTTCCATAACTAGAACGTGATCAGCTATCTCCCCAAATTGTGCCAGAATAGCATCGATTATAGCTCCTGCCATATCTATACCAAGTGCAGGGACTGAAGGTATAAATGTTAAATTGGTAAAAACTGACATGGCATTAAGATATGTAGCAGAAAGAATATTACCCAGTTCCATCATGGCTGATGATTCCATATCACCAAACTTATCTATACTCGTCTCTCCCAGTTTTTTACCTAGTAGCATATCTACTAGAAGACACGCCTGGTCCACTGGTAGGATAAACAGTATACTGGCAGTGGCAGAACCATCTACGGCTAAATATATACCCATAACATGTTTATCTGCACCCCCGAGTAAATTAGTTACTGATACAAAAGGAAGAATTGTAACAATTGGGACACTCATTTCAATTTTAGCTTGAACTAATTGCGCAAGTGCAGTTGCAGCATTACCCGACCCGATATTGCCAATTTCTTTTAAAGCATCGAGCTGTATACCTGAAAGATCACTAAAATCATGAATCAATTTAAACCACCTGCCTAAAATTCTAACTTTCGAATATCTTCTTTATATCAAGCAAAATTAAAAGTCGATCATTAATTTTAGCAATTCCAGTGATTTGTTCACTGTTTATTGCATTATAAATCTTGTCGATCTGTTCAATTTCTTTCTCACTTAAGCGTAGTACTTCAGATACCTCATCTACAATGATACCTGCTTTGATATCATCGTATTGAAACACAATAATTCTTTTATCATCTTCAGCACCGGAGGCCGCAATACCAAACTTGGTGTGCAGGTTTATCAAGGGTATAATATTCCCCCTAAGGTTGATTACTCCCTCAATATACCCGGTTGTTCTCGGCACTCTGGTAATGTTAGTTAATCGATTAATTTCCATAACATTTACTATATCCACAGCATATTCTTCCTGGCCTAGTTTAAAGGCAACTACCTGAATGTCTTTATCCTGGGCATAAGAACTCTGAAAATGCATACTAGTTTCGTTTCCCATGTCTATACACCTCCTTTTAAAAGAGAGTAGTTATATCAAGAATAAGTCGTACATTACCATCTCCGGCCACAATAGCACCCGCTATTCCAGGTATACCTACAAGCATCTTACCCAAGGATTTTATTACTATTTCCTGCTGCCCAATTAACCTGTCTACAACTAGGCCAATTTGCTTTTCAGCTTTGCGTACTACTACTACATACATATCTTCGTCCTGAGTTGTAATTCCGGGTACTTTCAGTAATCCTGCCAGACGGAATAATGGTAATACATTTCCTCTGAGCATTATGACTTCCTGGTTTTGCACCATTTTTATATCATCAGAACGTATCATGGTAGTTTCATCAACCGAACTGAGAGGAACGGCATATATTTCATCTTTAACCGCAATCATTAATGCCTGAATGATAGCCAGAGTTAATGGCAGTTTTATTTTAAACCTGGTCCCCTGTCCTGGTGTTGAGTCAATAAAAATCTCACCACTTAGAGACTCTATTTTAGTTTTTACTACATCCAGGCCAACCCCTCGACCCGAAATATCAGTTACCTTTTCGGAAGTACTAAATCCGGCATTAAATAATAAATCAAAAGTTTCATCACGGCTTAATTGCTCTGCTTCTTTTGCGGTTACAATACCTTTTGCCACAGCACGTTCCTTAATTTTCGCAATATTAATACCCCAACCATCATCTTCAACTTCGATATAAACATTATTACCTTCATGCCGGGCGCGCAGCATCAGGGTTCCCCTTTCAGGTTTACCATTTTTAATTCTTTCCTCAGGTGATTCTAATCCATGATCAATGGCATTCCTAATCAAGTGCACCAGGGGGTCACCGATTTCATCTATAACAGTCCTGTCTAGTTCGGTCTCTTTGCCTTCAACTAAAAAATCGACTTCTTTATTAAGCTCCTTAGCCAGGTCCCTGACCATCCTGGGAAAACGATTGAATACCTGTTCAATCGGAACCATCCTTACTTTCATTACTACCGATTGAAGATCCGTACTTATTCTGTCTATTTGTTCTATCGTCTCGTTTAACTCAACTAATTTACTGCTCGCCCCAATCTGTTCCAATCGCCCCTTATGCATTACTAGTTCACCGACCAGATTCATAAGGTTATCAAGCCTTTCTATATCAACCCGGACAGTCTGTTTTGTTTTATGGTTTTTCTTGTGGGAGTTGACATCATGGTCAATTACCTCGTGGTCTGGAGCTGTATTTGCGGTTCGACTGGCTGCAGATACCATATTAACATCTAATGCTCGGATTGCAGGTATCTGAATCTCGGATATGGTATTTAGACGGCTAATAATAACATCCTGGGTTATTTTACTTATATAGGTAAGTTCAAAAGTTGTATCGAACTTGCCTTCATCAAGGTCTTGTGCTGATGGATTAGATTTTATGATTTCACCATCTTCTTCTAATGCTTTAAATACCATAAAAGCACGTACTGACTTCATAAGGCAGCTGTCATCAACCATAACTTTAATATAATAAATATTTAGATTCCTGCTGGCGGCCTCTTTGAGGACGGTAATATCATACTCATTAAAACTAAAATCTTCCTTTGCAGATGAAGTCATAATTCTCTGGTCGGACATTTCTGCGGTAGTTGGTTCAATTACTGCTGCTGTTTCACAATTGCTAGTTTTTATATTTTCTAAAGCTACGATAAGATCACTATTATCAACTGCTCCGGAACCACCTGCTTCAATCTGCTCTATTAACATCTGTAAACGATCAAAACATTTAAATAGTATATCAATAACCCCGGAACTTACTTGCAGCATTCCTTCTTTTACATCAGAAAGAACGTTTTCCATATGGTGAGTTAAATCAGCTAGATCTTCAAAACCCATAGTAGAAGACATTCCTTTTAATGTATGAGCCGCCCGGAATATCTCATTCAGTGCCGCCGAATCTCCTGAATTTTTCTCTAGTTCTAATAACTGCTCATTTAAATTGTTTAAATGTTCTTTGCTTTCTTCGAGAAAAACATCCAGGTATTGAGACATGTCCATTGACATTGCCAAACACCTCCTAAAAGAATTGGCTAATTTTTACTGACGTACTGGCATCATAACATTTTTAATATTTCGTCACTTATCGCCGGAAGTGGTACAATTTTATCGACTCTGCCTGTTGCAACAGCGGCTCTGGGCATGCCGTATACGATGCAAGTAGACTGGTGTTCTGCTATGGCTGCACCTGATTTATTTTTAATATCTACCAAACCTACAGCTCCGTCATGCCCCATCCCGGTCATAATAACGCATACCATATGACCCCAGAATTGATCGGCGGCAGATTCCAGCATTACATCTACAGACGGTCGGTGTCCCCCCCTTTGTTCAGATTTATCTAAATGAACCAGCAGCTTTTGCTGTCCTATGACTTTTTTAGTGATAACAGTTAAATGGTAATCACCGGGAGCAATATATGCGCATCCAGGCCGAATCTCTTCACCATGTTCTGCTTCTTTTACATGGATTTCTGAAATTGAATTAAGTCGTTCTGCCAACGACCTGGTAAATCCTGGTGGCATATGTTGAACTATTAATATAGCAGCATTTATATCTGCTGGTAACCCTGGTATAACCTGGTGAAGCGCTTTAGGTCCGCCTGTAGAAGTACCAATTAAAACCAGGTTTTTTAGTAGTTCTGGTCTATTATTTTTTTCTATCTTACTATTATTGGTCTCTTTATTACTTAATTGGCTAATATTAGTAACATTCTGCAATCTTTTCTTAGTGCCTGCTGCCGCTTGAATTTTTCTAGTTATATCATCGCTTACCTGTTCAATATCCAGGGATATCTGGCCTGAAGGTTTGGTAATAAAATCGACCGCGCCTAGCTGTAACGCCTTCATAGTACGATCGGCACCATTTTTTGTCAGGCTGCTAATCATAATAACGGGAACCGGATGATCTTTTATTATCTGTTCCAGTGTAGTTAAGCCATCCATCTCGGGCATCTCTATATCAAGAGTAACAACGTCTGGTTGCAACTCTTTTATTTTTTTTAATGCATCTTTTCCATCCTTTGCCCTGCCGATCACCTGAAGGTCTGATTGACTATTTATTATATCGGATATTATCTTACGCATAAAAGCGGAATCATCAACTACCAGGACCTTAACTTTAGACATCGGTTATCTCCCTTCTTAATCTAAAAGGCCTTTTTTTATCCATTCACGCTGCTTATCGAAGATATACTTGAAAATTTTATCGCGCTGACCTTCAGATATATTATCGAACTCTACCGCTACTTTTGTTTCACCAGTCACCTGGTCTTTATCAAAAACTCGAACTACTTTTCCTATACATAAAATCGGTCCCTCTTCTGCTAGCTGTAATTCGATTTCCATTTTGTTGCTGGTGTGAACTTTTTGTTTGGTGCTAAATAAAACTCCGCCTGCACTTATGTCGATAGTATTAGCCTGGCAAATTATACTCTCTTTATCACCGTCTTCTAATATCCTGAAACGAACCGTTAGACTAGTTTCCAGGCGTACATATTCCCTTTTTTGATTTATCCTTATGATATTTTCTGGTTTATTTATAATTAGAATAGGTATAGGCTCTCTTCTACGGCCAACAACATTCGCTTTAAAGGCAAAAAAGCTCTGTCGGTATCTAATAATTATTTTAATTTCTTGCCCTACTCGTAGTGGAAACAGCACTCCTTTTTTAATGGGCATAGAAATATATAAATACTCATCCTTTATTTCCTCAATACGGCTAGGGAGGCTTGCTGAAGGTTCATCAGAATCAACTTCTATTTCAATTAACTGATTTATTTTAATATTTTCAACTTTCATTAATAACCTCCATTAGTTTTACTGAATTAGATGCGATATTTTTTTAAAGAATTTTTTAATGCCGCCAGCCGGTTTATCAACATGGTTATAATCGTCCCAACCTGCTACTCCCTCCATCAGACTCCGGGCTATTGACTTCATATTCCTGCTGGCCGAATTTTTAGGATAAATCCGGATAAAGGGCTGCTGTTGCTTGATACCCTCTCCAATAAGTGGCTCATTTACGACACTACCCAGTAAAGCAATATCCCGATTTAAAAATTTCGTACAGACTTGTTTGAATTTTTCTGCAACCAGGGTCCCTTCCGCATCACTGCTTACACGATTTACAACCAGATAAAGATTGCCCGCAAAAGACTGTCTCCTATGTACTGTTTTTATAATGCCATAAGCATCTGTCAGCGAGGTTGGTTCTGGGGTAGTAATAATAATTGCATCATCAGCAGCAAGCAAAAATGCAATTACATGTTTGGATATACCTGCACCTGTATCAATTATCATATAATCATACTGACCATCAATTTTCCCAATTTCCGTCAATAACTTCTGTAACTGATTCTGGTCTATATTCGCCAGTTCATCAATACCTGAACCACCAGGAATTATCATTAAATCGCCCGGTCCCGGTATTATAATATCTTTGATGTTTTTTTGACCCTGAATCATATGATACAGATTATATTTAGGAAGGATGCCAAGCATAATGTCAATATTGGCCAACCCCATATCAGCATCCATTAATACGACTTTTTTCCCCATAGAAGATATCGCCATGGCAATATTAACCGCAATAGTGGTTTTACCCACTCCGCCTTTACCGCTGCTGATTACTATTACTCGCGTTTTCTGAAAGTTGCCCTTCAATTCCGCCTCAATTTCTTTTCTGACATTCATAGCCATTTCACGTAATCTATTGGCCTGATCATTCATTATGCTTCATCCTTTCTTAGAAGCATCCTGGCTAAATGATGGTAATCAGGAGTTTCAATATCATCCGGCACATTTTGCCCATTAGTGAAATAGGCTACCGGTATTCTAACCTCTTGAATAGCATTCAATATTTGTCCATACCTGTATGTCTCATCCATCTTGGTAAAGATAAGCTTATCTATACCTAATACAGAAAACCTGTTGCAAATCTGGATTAAATCAGCACTATTAGTAGTGGCACTGAGTACCAGAATAGTTTCATCAGGTTTTACCATCTCGATAAACTGCTTTATTTCCTGCATCTGCAAATCATTATGCGGACTTCGACCTGCAGTATCAACAAAAACAATATCTTTATCCTGGTATTTTGTTATTGCTTCCAGCATATCCTCGGGAGTAAACACAACGCTAATAGGAATACCAATTATTTCCGCAAAAGTTCTCAGCTGGTCTGCCGCAGATATTCTGTATGTATCTAGTGTGATTAAGGCCACGTCTTTTCCTTCGATAAAACTCATATTAGCAGCCAGTTTTGCAATGGTGGTAGTCTTCCCAACCCCCGTTGGACCCACCAGAAAAACTAATTGGTTATTGCCTGGCGTATCTAATTCAGGCGGCTTTATATCAGTTATATATTCCTGAAGGGTATGTAAACACACATCTTGTATCCAGTTCATATTATCTAATTTTTCCCTGGGCAGCCTTGGTTCTACATGGTTAACAATTGCCAACGCAATCTCAGGATCAACATTATTGTTAATAAGTATTTTGTAAAACATCTGAGCTTCTTCGCCTAGGCCTTTAATCAGTTCTACCTCATACATTTTCGTTTTAATATCCGTCATCATATTTTTCATTTTCTGCAATTCGCTTATTATTTCTGATTCACTAGTGGCAGGGTCCATGTTAATAACTCTAGTAGTATTATTATGAACTTTACTATTTAGGCGGGCCGCATTATTGCGAGCATCATCAGTATTAACTTTCAAGGTTTCATCTACAGCTACCGTAACTTCAACTTTTGCAGGCAGGAATATCCCTAATAGCCCGGTTTTCTTAAGGGTACGGGTATGTAGTATAATGGCGTCACTACCCATTTCCTCTTTGGCCTGATTAATAGCCGTTTTAAAATCCTTTGCAACATATTTCTTAATTTTCATGCCGAAATCATCCCCAGTATCTCAACATTTACGTTGGCATCTATTTCATTGTAGGAAAGAACAACCATATTAGAAATAAACCTATCGATTAGACGTTTAAAATATAGGCGTAAAACAGGTGCACAAATTACGATTGGTGTTATACCTTTGCCGGTCAAATTCTCATATTGCCTGGAAAGATTATCAATTACCGGTTGTGCAATATCAGGATCAAGTGCAATATATGAACCAAATTCACTCTGCTGAACGGCTTCGCGTAATTTCTCTTCCAATACTGGGTCAAGTGTTAGTACGCGCAGATTTCCATCCTCACCTGCATACTGTTTACTAATTTGTCTTTTTAAGGCCTGGCGCACGTATTCAGTTAAAACATCAGTATCTTTTGTTATCCTGGCGTAATCAGCCAAAGTCTCCAGAATAGTTACCATATCGCGTACGGAAACTTGTTCTTTTAAAAGATTGGAGAGAATTCGCTGTATATCGCCAATAGACACCAAATCAGGTATGAGCTCGTCTACTACAGCCGGGTTCTGGTTTTTAATAAAATCTATCGTATTCTGAATCTCCTGTCTTCCCAATAGTTCAAAAGCATGTGATTTAATAATCGAGGTCAGGTGAGTAGCTAGAACCGAAGGAGGATCTACCACTGTATAACCCTTCATCTCTGCATTCTCCTTTTGTTCTGGATTAATCCATTTAGCTGGTAATTTAAATGCAGGTTCAACGGTTACAATTCCAGGCAGTTGTGAATCTTTTTCAATATCCGGCCCTATAACCAGGTAATTATCCAGCATCAATTCTTTCGACTCTATTTCTATGCCTTTTATCTTTATGGTGTAGGCACTTGGCTTAAGCTGCATATTATCTCTTATCCGCACTGGAGGAACTATAAACCCGAGTTCAACTGCACACTGTCTCCTGATCATCACTATCCTATCTAGCAGGTCACCACCCTGTTCCGAATCAACTAGAGGTATCAAAGCATATCCGAGTTCCAGTTCCATTTTTTCGACCTGCAGTAGCTCAACTACATTTTCTGGTCTTTTGATCTGTTCTGCCTCTTCCATTTCTTCGGAATCAGTATCTTCAACAACTGCTGCAGTTGTGGTCCGAATGGTGAAAAATAAAACGCCAAAAAATAAGGCCAGAGAATACATAGGCAGTCTAGGTAGCCCGATACTGCCTAGCACCAGCAATATTACCGCAGCAATTCCGAGCGCTTTCGGGTAATTTAATATCTGCATGTTTAGTTCTTTACCCAGGCTAAATTTTGATGCACTCCGGGTAACAACTATTCCAGTTGCTGTTGATATTAATAAAGCAGGAATCTGGGTAACCAAACCATCACCAACGGTTAATATTGTGTACGTTTGCATAGCTTCAGCCATAGTCAGCCCTTTTTGAGCTATACCTATAGTAAATCCACCGATTATGTTAATCAGAGTTATGATTATACCCGCTATAGCATCGCCTTTTACAAATTTACTGGCACCATCCATGGCTCCATAGAAATCTGCTTCGCGTTGAATATCTTCACGCCGTTTACGAGCTGTATCTTCATTTATTATCCCAGCATTTAAATCAGCATCGATGGCCATTTGCTTTCCTGGCATAGCATCAAGGGTGAAACGCGCGGCAACTTCTGATACTCTCTCTGCCCCTTTAGTTATTACGATAAACTGAATAACGACAATAATCAGGAAAATAACCATACCTACAACTGTATTACCCCCAACAACAAAAGAGCCAAAGGAGGCAATGACAGCTCCTGCTTCTGCGTTCAGTAGTATAAGTCTAGTTGAAGATACATTAAGGGACAGCCTGAATAAAGTCATAATAAGTAATAATGAAGGAAAAACAGAAAAATCAAGTGGGTTCGTATTAAACATCGCGACTAACAAAATAACCAGGGCAAAGCTAATATTAAATGTTAATAGAACATCTAGTATTCCTGGTTTTGTCGGTATAACCATCATCATGACTATAGTGACTACCATAACAGCAATCAGGTAATCACTTAAATCAATCAGTTTACCAAACCAGCCTGCCCTTTCTTCCATGAGTTCTCCTCCTACATAACAAGATATAATTCGCTATTAATAGTCATACAGCGTTAGTTTGAATGTACCCGCGGAGCATCACTGATGTTCGCTATAGCTCACCACTAAGGGGGCATAAATATTCCGGCTCCACTCTCCGCATGGGAAACCAACTTTTATTTTAACTAAACATTATTCTTCTTTTGCCGGTAGACAAATGCCAGTACTTCTGCTACTGCCTGATATAGTTCTTCTGGTATAAGACTACCTATTTCAACCGCATTAAAAAGAGTCCTGGCCAGAATACGATTTTCAACTATGGCTACATTATTCGCGGCAGCTATTTCTTTAATTTTTAAGGCGATAAAATCCTGGCCCTTGGCTACAAGTACAGGCGCATCCATGTTCTCGGCCTGGTATTTTAATACAACAGCAAAATGAGTCGGGTTGGTAATGACCACATCGGCGCCAGGTACTTCTGCCATCATTCTTTTCATGGCAATATCTCTTTGTACTTGCCGCTGATGTGATTTTACCAGAGGGTCGCCTTCAATCTGTTTGTACTCCTGTTTTACATCATATTTGCTCATTTTTAGGGACTTCTCATGTTCATACCACTGGTATATATAATCAATAACTCCGATGATAATAAACACTACGCCGACTTTTAATACCATTTCCAAAATAATACTGCTTAATATCTTTAAAGTTGCTGCCAGTTCTATGTCCACAAACCGGGGGAATATGTGATAGTACTTTTTCATGACCGTGTAGACGATAAAACCGGTTACTATTACTTTTATTAATGATTTAACTAGTTCAACGATCGCGCGCTTGGAGAAAACTCTTTTAAAGCCCTCGATAGGATTTATCCTGCTAAGTTTCGGTGTCAGAGGTTCAGCCGAAAAAACAACCCCTACCTGCAAATAAGTTATTACCAGTGCAGTTATGAAAGTAGCCGACAGCACTGGTAATGTTAGCTTAGCCAGCAGTCTAAATACCTCTATAAGTAAAAAATAAGCATATTCATTAGTAAAATCATACAAACCCCTATCAAGGATATATAACGAAGTAAATTCCTGCAGCGAACTTACCATATAGGGAAAAGTTAAAAAAACTGTAACCGAACCTGCCAGGAGAATAACTGCCGAATTAAGATCATTACTCTTAAATATCTGGCCTTTCTTCTTCGCCTCTTCACGGCGACGCGGTGTAGCTGTTTCCGTTTTCTCCCCGGTACTACCATCATCAGCAAATAACTGCAGATCAATTAAAATTTTCTCGATTATATCTTCCATAATTTCTTATAACCCCAGAATAATAAGTACCCGATCAAGATATTCAAAAAATCGCGCAAACAAAATACTGAATATCCACAAGTAAACAGGTAGCAGTATAAATAATGTTACTATGCCTATTAATATTTTTAATGGTAAACCAACAATAAAAACATTCATCTGTGGAACAGTTCGGGCTATAAAGCCCATGGCAATGTCGGTAGTTAATACAGCTATAACGATAGGTGCTGATATTTTCACAGCGATTATAAACATACTCGCCGTTACCTCGATTAGAAGGTCAAAAAAATGGTTATTAAAGCTCAAACCAAGTACCGGAATTACTTTATAGCTCTGGACTATTGCCTGTAAAAGATAGTAGTGTCCATCTATAGCAAGGTACATTAATAAAGCTATAATCTGAGTTAAATTACCCATTAAAGGAATCTGAGTACCTGACTGCGGATCCACGACGTTTACTATAGCAAAACCCATCTGCATATCCATGACTTGTCCTGCAGTCTGGATAGCTGCAAAAACTATAAAAGCGACAAATCCTATCGTAAAACCTACTAGTATTTCCACTATTAATGCAGCAATAAAATACGCTGGCGAACTAATATTAATGGCATATTGAACCGGAACAAAATAAGCCATGGTTCCAGAAAGTAAAATTATTAAAAGTACCTTAATCCTTCCCGGTATCTGCCTGCTGCTAAATATAGGTGCAATTAGAAAAAGGCCTGACATACGCCCGAATATCAGTAAAAACCCATCAACAGGAAATGGCGGCATAATCTTTACCTTCCTCTATCATAGCGCCAACATCTGGGGAATAGCTGCAAACAGATTATACGTAAAAGTGGTGAGAATATTTAACATCCACGGACCAAATATAATTACAACTAGCAGAACTATAACTATCTTCGGTACAAAAACAAGTGTCATTTCCTGTATTTGTGTAGTAGCCTGCAAAATGCTAATTATTAATCCGGTTAATAAAGCAGCCCCCAGTATAGGTGCTGAGACTAGGAGAACAGTTAGTACTGCCTCATGGGCGATACCTAGTACAACATTTTCATACAAAAACAAACTACTCCTTTCTTCGCGCAGGCTTTTCTAGGTACTGTAAATTATCCGAAACTCATTATTAGGGATTGGATAACTAGATTCCAGCCATCTACCAGTACAAATAGAAGAATCTTAAACGGTAATGAAATCATCATGGGCGGCAGCATCATCATACCCATTGACATAAGTGCGCTAGCAACAACCATATCTATTACCAGAAAGGGAACAAAAATAATAAAACCAATCTGGAAAGCTGTTTTTAATTCGCTTATTACAAATGCAGGTATCAGCACATAATTGGGTATATCATTAAAATTACGTGGGCGCTCGATTTCTGACATCTTAACGAAAAGTGCCAGGTCTTTTTCCCGGGTCTGCTTAAACATAAATTTACGCATGGGATCCATAGCATTTTTAAAAGCAGTTTCCTGCTTTATTTCTCCTTTAAGGTATGGTTGTACAGCACTAGCATTAACCTGTTGAAAAGTAGGAGCCATTACAAAAAAGGTCAGAAAAAGAGCAATGCCAATCAGAACCTGATTAGGTGGCATTTGTTGGGTAGCCAGAGAACTTCTTATAAATGATAGTACCACGATAATCCTGGTAAAAGATGTTATTAATATTAATATAGCCGGGGCAAGAGTTAAAATGGTAAGAAGTATAACTAGCTGCAAAACCGCCGATAAATCCTGGGAGCCTTCAGTTTGCCCTCCTATCTGAAGATTAATATCAGGTATTTGTATGGGTTGTGCTGCTGCAGGTGATGAAAAGACACCTGTTAATACCAATGAAAATATTATTACAAGTATAATGATTTGGTAAATTGATAATTTATTTCTGGTCATTCTCATCACCTCTTCGCCTGCTGGCATCGGAATCACTCTGTTTATTAGCCGATATTTGCTCTAACTTTTGCAATTGTTCACTTATAAGCGTATGAAAATTACTTTTAAGAGGTGGTGATTTTGGTCCTGGCCTTAATATATTATTAAGTTTACTTTTAATGGGACTAAAAGTACTGATTTTACTTTCATCCATTACAACATTGCTGCTGGCGCTGATCTCCTCTAGTAATTCGGGATTATCTATTTCAAAAAGGACTGATATATTATGATCAGTTACTCCCAGAGCATACAATTTTTCCCCGACTTTACACAGAGCTATACCCCGGTTCTGCCCAAGCAAGACCTCATCTACGATATATAACCAGTTTCCCTGCATTTTAGAAGTTGCCTTATTATTAAAGATGCGAATAACTGACCATGCTGCACCGATTATAATAGCCAAAACAACCAGGAGCTTGATAAATTCAACCCACAAATTGTATGATCTAGTATTGTCCACTTCCTGCTCAGCAAGTGTTGCATTTAATGAATCCATATCAGCAGCTATAGTCATTACGGGAAATATATGTATGGTAATTATTAACACTAGTAAGACAACTAGGTATTTCCTCCGCAGCGAAAGCATGAGGGGTCACTTCCCAACGTATTAAATTTAATCTAGGGCTTTACCTACTGCTTCAATTACTCGTTCCGGTTGAAAGGGTTTTACGATAAAATCTTTAGCACCTGCCTGTATCGCATCAATTACCATGGCCTGCTGCCCCATAGCACTGCACATAATTATTCTGGCGCTGGAATCAAATGATCTTATCTCTTTAACTGCAGCAATGCCATCCATTTCTGGCATGGTGATATCCATTGTTACCAGATCAGGTTTAAGGTCCCTATATTTCTCAACCGCAACCATTCCATTTTCCGCTTCTCCCACTACATCATAACCATTCTTGGAGAGTATATCTTTTATCATCATCCTCATAAATGCAGCATCATCAACTATCAGAACCTTCTTACCCATGGTTAACCTCCTAATAAATTATTGTAGTTTATACATCCTGTCTATCGGACTTATTATCGCCGTAATCCGTATCCCGTAACTCTCATCGATAACTACTACTTCACCTTTGGCAACTAGTTTCCCATTTACGAGCAAATCAACTGGTTCACCTGCTAGTCTATCCAGTTGGATTATTGAACCCTGGTTTATTTCCAGGATTTCCTTTATAGTTTTTCGTGTTTTACCCAATTCTACAGATATATCAAGCGGTACATCCATAATGATTCCTATGTTCTGGGGTGGCTTGTCCATATGGTTGTCTTTAAGTGGTGAAAACTGAACAGGTTGAACCGTATATTGCTCTCCCTTTTTTACTTCTGACGGGATATCGTTAAAATCCCGGCTATCCCATTCTGGCTGTACCGAAGGTGTATCAGCGCTAGGTGCAGCAGAAAGAGTCTCCTCGCCTTCAGAGACTGGTTTATGGTATTCTTCAACAACTGCTTCGAGAGTAGATTCTTCAGTTGTATTGCCCATCAGCATACCTATCATGTCTTTGACTGCATCAAGCGGTATAATCTGCATGATTTCACTATCTACCAGATCTTGAATCTCCATCTTAAATTTAACTGCTACCATATTGTTATAGTTACCGGACAGTTTCAGGTGTTCCTTACCCAGATCTACGAGTGTTAATGCTGGTGGAGCTATATCAATACGCTTATTAAACATAGAGGACAAACTGGTGGTAGCCGAACCCATCATCTGGTTCATGGCCTCTCCGACAGCACTTAATTCTATTTCACCCAGTATGCCATCATTATTGCTGCCTATGCTACCCATCATTAAATTAGCAATTACAGCAGCATCTTCCTGTTTCATAATTAGTATATTTGCTCCATTCAGGCCTTCTTTATACTCTACTTCTATAACTACGTACGGCATGGGGTACTCTGCCTGTAATTGCTCTTTACTAGTTATTGATACATCTGGAGTTGTAATAGCCACTTTTCTGCCGAGTATTGTAGATAAGGTGGTAGCAGCAGTACCCATACTGATATTGCCAATTTCCCCCAGGGTATCTTTTTCAAAATCGTTAATATTTATAGTAGTTTGTTCCTGATTAGTATTATCTGTAGAATCATCACTACCTTTCAATAAAGCATCGATTTCTTCCTGTGAAAGAATACCATCATTCATGCTCATTTCCCTCCTTTATAACCTGGGAAACCTGAATGGAGTATTTATTATCGTGAATTCCTGGTTTACCCAGAAACTTCGTGCGCTGACCGATAGCAATTTCGAGATCTTCTTTAATACTTTTTTGCAGCGGTATTACGTCACCGATCGATAACTCCAAAAGGTCTTGTACAGTAATACTTGTCTTGCCTAAATATACTTTTACAGGTACATAAGTACTTTCAATTTTGCGTTTCATAGCATTAAAACTTTCAGCAGAAACCTTTCGACTAGCAGTTGAATAGTACACATGAACACTTAATTTTTCTAAAATCGGTTCTAGAAGCAAAAAAGGAATACACATATTTATCATACCTGGTACGTCACCAACCCTGGCCTCCAAAGATATAATCATCATAATCTCAGTAGGTGATACTAGTTGCGTAAACTGAGGGTTAGTTTCTACTCTTTCCATCAATGGATTTAATTCTAGAATGCTTTCCCATGGTTCCCTAAGATAATCAAGCATACGCTGGGCAATTTTTTCCATAACCGTCTGCTCTATTTCAGTTAAACTCCTTATTTTTCCTGGCGCATCGCCGGGTCCACCCAGTAATCTATCAATCATGGCAAACCCCATATTAGGATTAATTTCCATGATAGCACTGCCTTCCAGGGGATAAAAAGAATAAATATTTAAAATGGTTGGGTTAGGGATAGACCGAATAAACTCTTCATAAGTAAGCTGCTGAACAGAAAGTACTTCCACCTGTACCGGCGTACGTAACTGTGCAGCCAGATAAGTTCCGAGTGAGCGCGAATAATTTTCATAAATAACCTGCAAAGTATGAATCTGGTCTTTAGAAAATTTATTCGGCCTGCGAAAATCATAAATTCTAATTTTTTTACGTTTCTGCTCCTCTTTAAGCTCGTCGGCATCAACCGAACCGCTGCTTAATGCGGATAACAATGCGTCGATTTCGTTTTGACTTAATACCTCACTCATTATAACCCCCCCTTCAGGTTATAATTACTGCATAATAAAACTTGTAAAATAAACACTTTTGATAGCATTTTTGCCCACTTTGTGGTTTAAATCCACCCGTATTTCTTCTTTTAAATTATCCCGACTTCTTACGTCAAGGTCAGCAACCGTTTTGGAAGATAAGATGGTTAAAACACTATCTTGCATAACTGGCATATACTCATCAAGTGATTGAGTCGTCTTTTTATCAGTAACTTCTACATAGACTTCTGCTTTAAGAAACCTGGTTCCGGCTACATCAGTCACATTAGTTGTGAATTCACCTAATGAGACCAAATTGCCAGTTAAAACTTTGGCAGGCTGGTTGATTTCTTCAGGTACTAATGGCGCTATTAGGCTATGAAGTATAAAATATGAAGCCCCCATAGCAACTAGGAAAATTACCAGTCCAGCAAGAACAATTTTAAAGTCAAACCCTGTTTTTTGTTTTACTTCAGCACTATTTTCTTCGGCCAACACTATCCCTCCCGGACATTATTTTTTTAAGGTGGTGTAACAGCTTTTTTTAAATTTAATAATCTCTTCCCGGATTTGCCAGGTTGGCTCTTTTACAACTAGTTTTTTCCCGGTTGTAAGGGTAACGACTGTATCAGGAGTTTCTTCCATAAATTCAATCATATCAATATTTACAACCATTCTTTCTCCATTGAGCCGTGTCAGATAAATCATTTACTCACCTGCTATTTACTTTAATGGACTTATGCCCTTCAGGGGGTTATTCCCTGAAGGGCTAAAACTTATCTTTTCAAGTTAACTAATTCCTGTAACATTTCATCTGAAGTAGTTATTATTCTCGAGTTAGCCTGGAATCCCCTCTGGGTAACTATCATATCAGTAAATTCTTCGGATAAATCGACATTTGACATTTCCAGGCTGCCGGGAATAACAGCACCCATCCCCTGATCACCAGGTGCCCCAACTAGCGCGTCGCCTGAATTGTTAGAAACCTGATAGAGACTATTGCCGGTCTGAATTAATCCAGCCGGGTTCTGGAAATTAGCCAGAGCTACCCGAGCCAGGTTCCTGACTTCCCCATTATCATAAGCTCCCTGGATGCTACCATCAGTACCTACCGAAAAGCTAGTCAGATTACCCATGGTATAACCATCCTGGTACTCCGCTTTGGCATTTGATTTAGTATTAAACTGGGTGAGATCTTTAAAGTCAATCTTTATTTTGGTATTTTCTGCCCCGGCAGCACTAGAATTAATTACTAGGTTTATCCAGGCGTTCTCCTTATCAGTAATCTCCCCTTGTTCATTAAAGATAAGGTCTGTTGCTCTAATTAATTTAGGATTAGCTTTTGTATAACTAGGATCTTGCCCTAATACTGCCTTATCAAAATCATTTGTAGAGTCAAAATTATCTACATTATTAAACTGCGCATCCAGTGATATATCACAGGCCCACGTACTGGTTGTGTCACCAGGCGTAGCAGACGGAGTAACAGCAGTCTTAAAAAACCGGAAATATACCGTATGACTGTTACCCAGTGAATCATATACCTCTTTAGATGTAATGACTATTTTATCTTCATCGTCTGTCCCTGGAAATCCCGTTGTAGGATCTGTAGCAACTGACTCAGGAATTTCAGTTTCCGAATTCAAATTGCCACTAAAGACAGTATTTTCAGTTGCCCTGGGGGAAACCGTTTTAAAACCGGATATATCGATATTAGTCGGGACTGAAACTGTATTTATCGCCCAGTCTTCTTCACTTCGATCGGCTAACCACCCCTGAACCCGGTACCCATTTGACGTGTTTACCAGGTTGCCCATTTCGTCAAAATCAAAAGCTCCGGCCCGGGTATAGAATACCTGACCACCGTTGCTAACTAAAAAGTATCCATTCCCATCTACTGCCATATCAGTTGTCTTATTAGTTATAGTTGTAGGTGACGGAGTATGAATCTGATCAATACTGCTAATCGTCATCCCTAAACCTACTCCCATAGGGTTAGTGCCGCCACGGGCATCTGTAGGTCGGGATGCTCCTCGAATATTTTGATAAAGTGTATCTTTAAAGACTACCCGGCTTTTTTTATAACCGGCAGTGTTAACATTGGCAATATTATTACCAATGACATCCATTCGCGCCTGGTGATTTTTTAATCCAGAAATACCAGAATACATGGAGCGCATCATATTAAAATGACCTCCTTTAAACCATACGAAAACAATAGTTCAATTTTTGTACTTAAGGATGTTTCCATCGTTCCACATCCTTTTGGCTTCCTCTAAGAGGTCCAGCCAACCTAAATAATTACCGCACTATCAATGTTTGTAAACACGTTCTCTTTCAGATTTTCCTCATCGACAGCAGTAATAACCGTATTATTTTTTACGCTGACAACTAGAGCCAGGTTATTCATTAGTACCAGGGAATCACGTGCTCCCTTATCACGGGCTTTACCAACAGCCTGCGTGATTTTTTCCAAATCACCTTCACTAAGGTTTATGTCTCGGGCCTTTAACCGCTGCTGGGCGTGATGGGAAAACTTTAGGTCCTGGTTGATCTGGGTATCCAGAAGTTTCTGGAAACTACTTGTCCCACCAGAAGGAGATTTAACCGTATTTTTTCCCTTCCCGGGTAATAAAGGTTCTACCGGGTGCTGGGGGAAAAAGATTTTATTAGTCATCTGATTCACCCTCTTGTGGTATTAATCGATCATTTAACATGACCAGATTATCTAGTATTTTAGTTAAAATACCCTCGGTACTGCGATTAACAGCTTGATTTCCTATTTCCGTGATTCTATCCATACTGATTTCTTGATTGTTAATGATATAAAATGGGTTACCACCTCGGAATACTACCGAGTCTACAGTTCCTACTATAACCTCTTCGTTATTCGGTTCGTAATAAGCAACATCTCGGCCCACCATTGAACCAGCCTGTTGCAGCGTTAAGCTAGGAATTAAGTCTTTAGTTATGGAATCAGAAAGTCCCTGAAAACCTTGATTAAGGTTTTGCATTTGTTCGAGGGTGCTAAATGAAGCCATCTGCGCAATAAATTCACGGTCTTTCATAGGTTCCAGTGGATCCTGATATTTTAGTTCTGCCAGTAAAAGCTTGAAAAAGTCATCTTTATCAAGTATGCCTTTAGCGGCGACGTTTGCTGTTGCAGCTGGTTTGTTTTCAGTTTGCAGCCAGGGAACTGGTTCCCAGGTAATTTCTCCTGTACTCAAATGCTCACCTCCTAAATAAGAAAATTCATGCTACCATCTTCACGAAACCCATACTTGCGGGTAGAATCATCTGCAGCGAGTTCATCAAGTCCTTCGTTATAACCATATTCTTCAGAATAATAGGACTCCCGAAACGAGTGATCCGAATGTGACTGCTGCCATAAATCCTGGCGTTCACTCTCAGAGCCATCAAACATACCACTATTATTTAGCTGCACATTAACCTCGGTTTTTTCTACTTTGATCCCCTGGGACTCCAGCGCTTGTTTTAAAGTGTGCAGGTTTCCCTCTAGCAGATGTTTTACCTGGCTGTTTTCAGTTATGAATCTGGCAGTAATCCCACTATCTTCAGCAATTATTTTGATGGTTAATTTCCCTAGAAATTCAGGTTTTAAATCAATCTTCATTTCTGAGGCACCTGATTTTATGATTAGTTCGGCTTTTTTAACTACCTGATCAACAAACTCCCTAGTATTTACCGGCAACTTATTAGCTTCTGGTAAGTTAAATTCCCGGGAAGTATTTTTATCTGTAACCGTGTCCAACCTGGTAGTCAGCCCAAGGCTTTTGCTGCCTTCATCGTTTTTTCCTGTATTAGTTTCTGGCTCTGACTCTTCAGTACTACTTAACTTGCTAGCACTCAAACGATGGTTTTCAAAATCAATAATTTTTTTGACATCAGTCTTATCAGCTGCCTTTTGCTCTATCTGGTCGCTAGTTACAGTGACCTGAGTACGTGAGACCATCTCTAAATCCCTTGCTATGGGCTTATCTGTATTCTCTGTAGTTGCAACCTGCACTTCTTTTGTGTTCGAGTTAACTACTTTGCTATTATCGACTTGTTCTACACCGGGAACTACCCTGAAAGCCGCTCCCTTATTATCTTGTTTCCCTGCTGCATTTTCCTGATCCACCTTAGTTAGACTTTCGTTAACTACTAATGGTGGAGCATCTCGCGATAGCAACAGTCGATTTCCCACGTCTGCATTAGTACGATTTTTATCCGCTGCTATTGGAGTTAACGTTTCTTCGTTAATTACTTCGCTCACTTCAGGCATATTTACGACTAACTTTTGTACTGTTTCTGATGGGTTTCCCGGCACTTCTTCGACCAAAACTGGTTGCTCAGCTGTCTTACAAACTTCATCACGCTTTGTCTCTATTGGTGCCTGCTGCTCTACTGCTTGCCCGTCAGGACTATCAAATATCTCCGGTTTTTGATTAGACTTTTCCTTCCCAGTTGCTCGATTTAGTTCCCGATTAAATTTGCTCTGTCTTGATTCAGCCTGGCCGACAAAGTTTTTCTGTCCGAATGTTTTGCCGGGCGGCTTATTGCTAGGTAGTTTAAAGGCAAGTCCCTGAAATTCTGCCCCTGTCACATAATCACCTCCTTTAACAATCAATTCTCCTAGTAATAAGGAGTCAGGAGTAAGGAGTTTTCTCAGCCGCTCTTCACTCCTCACGCCTTATAACTAAGGAGCAACAGTTAGCATTTTTTTGGTAATATTGACGGCTTTGTCCCTATCCATTTTTTGCATAATCTCAGCAGCAAGATCATTCTCCATTACGTCTAATATGCCTATGATATCCTCATCATTAAGCTTGCCCATAATATCTGCAGCATCCTGGGAATTCATCTCTGCGAAATATACTGCCATATCCTTGTAGGCGAATTCCTTACTACCGCTAGTAGTCTTCATTTCGAGCATTTCTGCATTTAACCGGGCAATTTCCTCTTTTAGTTTTAGCTCATTTTGTTCTGATTTTTTTAGTTTTATCTGCACGTCCTTATGCTTGTGTTGTAAGTTATCAATTTCTTCATTTTTTTGCTTTATTACCTTATTGAGGTCCATATTTTGGTCTATCATTTTGTCAAGCTCAGTTGTCTCATGTACAGTTGAGGCAGTAACATATTCACCTAATAATGGTATATGCGCCATAAAATTAGGAGCTGGCAGTATCTTAAAAAGTAGCAATATATAGTATATACCCAATAGTGCTACAAGAATTAAAAAAACTATGACCGGTATTTTTACTAACTTTATTACTTTACTCATATTTAAACTCCACTTAAGACTCCCGATTTAATATTTGGTTCCGCTGCTGCGCCTTCACAAGGTGTTTCATCCCTAATGGTGAGCGGAGTGAACATTAATTGTACCCCAGAGGGTACCTTCAAACAGCCTAGCTTAAGGATTTTCGCAGAGGCATCATATTTAAGTTATAAATTATGTTTACGATAGTAGGTGCTTATTGCTATCTCATCAATATCTTTCTGTTCTCCAGCCAATACCTCATGAAGATAAGAATCCCAGCTTTTTTGCCGGAGCTTTTCCAAAGTGTTTGTTTCCCGTTTTTTACCGAGCAATATCTTGCGCATCTCTTCAACCTTTTTCTCAGCAGTAACAAGTTTTCCCTTAATCTGTTCTTTCTCTTCTTTTAGTACTGGTAAATACTGCCTGGTCAATAACAATTCCTGAAAAGAGCTTTTTTTAGCGCTTAAATCTCTTACAGACTGTTCCATCTGGTTCATGCGACTAACCGTATTATCAAGTGCTTCGGCAACATTATTCCGAGTTGAGATACTAGCCTGCATACGTTCCCGGGCAGTTTGCTCCTGGAGAACAGATATATCCAGCTTAGTCTGCAACCTGAAATTAAAAGCTTTCATTATCCACACCCCTACTTGCTAATGGAACCTTGTAATGCCTCTAAAGTCTCTTCCAAAGTAGCCTTTTCATATATACCCTGTTGAAGGAAATTAGTACATTTGTCAATCAAAGCTATCGATTCATCAATTTTACTGTTAGACCCTTTTTTATAAGCACCAATATCAATAAGATCCCTGGCTTCTTCATAAGTTGCTAAAATATTTTTAAATCGGTTAGCATTATGCATATGCTCTTCTGATACTAGATCAATCATGACCCTGCTTATGCTCTGCGCAATATTAATAGCAGGATATATGTTTTTAGCCGCTATATGCCTGTCCAAAGTAATATGTCCGTCTACTATACCCCTTACAGCATCAGTTATGGGTTCGTTCATATCGTCGCCCTCGACCAGAACTGTGTATAACCCGGTAATGCTTCCTTTTTCGCCAGTACCGGCGCGTTCCAGTAGTCGGGGGAGTAAAGCAAAAACTGAGGGTGTATACCCTCTGGTGGCAGGGGGTTCACCAATAGCCAGTCCCACCTCACGCTGTGCCAGAGCAAATCTGGTAAGGGAATCCATTAATAATAGAACATCATAACCTGCATCACGAAAATATTCGGCAATACTTGTTGCTACAAAAGCACCTTTAAGCCTAACCAGGGCAGGTTGATCTGAAGTGGCAACTACTACTACTGACCTGGCCAGCCCCTCTTCACCTAGATCACGCTCAAGAAACTCGCGTACTTCGCGCCCCCGCTCCCCTATCAGAGCAATAATATTTATATCAGCCCCGGTATTCCTGGCTATCATGCCGAGTAAAGTGCTTTTCCCCACACCACTTCCAGCTAATATGCCTAATCTTTGTCCTCTACCAACAGTTATCAAACCATCAATCGCCTTAACACCTACAGGAAGTATTTGCGTAATACGTTTACGTTTTAACGGGTCAGGCGGGCGGTTTACCACCGGGTAAGTTACTGCTGATTGAATACGTCCTTTATTATCTATTGGTTGCCCAAGTCCATTTAGTACCCTGCCTTTAAGTTCCTCCCCGACTTTGACTCTTAGAACTGTACCTGTTGTAATTAATTCACTTCCGGGACCGATTCCCTCCAGCTCTCCTAGTGGCATAAGCAGTATTTTATTACCCTTAAAGCCTACAACTTCTGAAGGAATTAACTGCCGGTCCATATTGGTTCTTACATAACAGAGTTCGCCCAGACTAACCCGGGGCCCGGTAGCCTCTAGAGTCAAACCGATCGCCTGTGTTATTCTACCTTTAAGACTGCAAGTTGAAGCTTTCTTCACTGCATCCAGATATTTTTGTACGCTAAAAACTTGTTTTTTAATCATCGGGAGTCACTTCCTGGATAGCTTTATCAATTCCTTCTATCCTGGTTTCAATCCTGGAATCTACCGAACCTACTTCGCTCTCAACAATACAACCTCCAGGAGATATCCGGCTATCTGCCAAAACTTCCACTAAAGCATCTTTATTACCAATATCGCTAAATTTCTCTAATTTGATTAGTTGCAGAATCTTATCAATTTCCGCAGGATTTACATAAAGTGTTAAATTACCTGGCTGGTCAATATGAGTAACTGCCTCTTTGAGCACATTTAGTATGACATCAGGATTAATAGAAAGTTCTTCCGCAACTACTTTTCTGGCTATTGCCATAGCCAAACAGACCATATCTTGTTCACTTGTTTTGAACATATCTATCTTGATGGTTCTGGCTTCTTCAATTATTTGCTTACTTTCTTCCCGGGAACGCTGCTTTAATTCTGCCATTTCCTGCTCAGCCTGCTCGAGGCCTTCATTATATCCTTTAATTTCGGCATCTTTTCTAATTTGCCCGGCTTCCTCGTAAACCTGGGTCTTTATAGTATCAGCCTCCTCGTGAGCAGTGTTAATTATATTTCGGGCTTCATCCCTGGCCTTTTGCAGCAGTTCCATAACCATTTGTTCGGTTTCACTCAGAATTCCTTTAGTTTCAATCTTTACTTTTTCCAGCTCTTCTTTCTCATGCTCATATAAATTAACTGCTTCCTTTTCAACCAGATCTGGCTCTATTTCCTCATAAACATTACAGTTAATTATTCTGGGTGGCGATGAAAGTAATTCCGATTTTTTGATTACCCTAGACAATCACTTCATCTCCTCCACCGCGAGCCACAACTATTTCACCTGTCTCCTCTAACCGGCGGATAATATTCACTACTCTCTGCTGAGCCTCTTCTACATCACGCAGTCTGACTGGCCCCATAAATTCTATATCTTCTTTTAGCATATCTGCGGCACGGGAAGACATATTGGAGAAAATCTTTTGTGATACTTCGCTGCCGGCTCCTTTTAAAGCCAGAGCCAGATCCTGAGACTCTACTTCTCGTAATACTCTTTGTACAGAGCGATCATCTATCATAACAATATCTTCGAATACAAACATAAGTTTCTTGATTTCTTCCGCAAGTTCCGGATCTTGAACTTCCAGGGTTTCCATTATAGTTTTTTCAGTTCCCCGGTCAACACGGTTAATTATTTCTACAACTGACTTAACACCGCCTGCGACAGCAAGTTCCTGGGGAGCAATCGATGAAAGTTTCCGTTCTAGTACCCTTTCAACTTCTTTTATTACATCAGGTGATGTCGTATCCATGATTGCAATTCTTTTTGCTACCTCTGCCTGCCGCTCAGGTGGAAGAGCAGAAAGTAATGAAGATGCCTTTTCCGGTTCCAGATACGCCAGTATTAAAGCAATAGTCTGCGGGTGTTCAGACTGGATAAAATTCAGCAGTTGGGATGGCTCGGTTTTTCGCATAAAGTCAAAGGGACGTACCTGCAATGATGCTGAAATTCTGGATATAATCTCTATCGTTTTTTCTTCCCCATAGGCTCTTTCCAGCACTTCTTTAGCGTAGGCTATACCACCCTGACCTATATATTGGTTTGCCAGGCACATCTCATAAAATTCACGAAAGACACCTTCCATTTTCTCCGTTGATACCTGCCTAACATTAGCAATCTCAAGGGTTAATTGCTCGATTTCATCTTCATTCAAATATTTAAAAAGCGTGGCTGATGCTTCTGGCCCTAATAATATTAAGAAGTTTGCTGCCTTTTGTTTTCCACTTAACGTCTTTCTGGTAGCCATTTTTTGCCAACCACTCCTATTCTTCTATTAACCAAGCTTTTAAGACCTGAGCTGCATCTTCCGGATGCTCTTGGATCAGCTTGTCAATCTCTTGCCTGATGCGCTGTTTTTCTTTTTCTTCTGGGGTAAGGTCACGATCAATTAAGTCTTGTATATTTATTTCATCCTCAACGACTGTTTCAAAAGAAGATTCAGCTGCATTATTTACCGCCAAAGATTTTTTCTTACGGGATAACCACCAGACAAGTATAATAACCGCCAGAGCCAGCAACGCTGTAATCAGTGGAGTTAGCGGCGATTTTAACAGCTTATCCAGTGAACTAGATGTTGCTGGATCCGGTTCAGGCTCAGCATAAAAATCCATAAACGCCACAGAGATATTCTCATCGAGGCGAACATTTTCATCAGTGCGATTTTCTCTTAAACCGCAAACCGTAGCAACAATACTTCTTATTTTTTCCATTTTCTCTTCTTCAGTTTCACCCAGATTGACCTGCTGGCAAGCAGCATCATTGACCAGAACCGAAACAGTTAAATAATCATATTTTACATTTCCCAGCGAGTATCGGGTTACTGTCTCCGTCTTGTCAATTTCATAGTTTCTAGTTTTTTCACTTTTATCCCAGCTTGATTGTCCACCTTCAGTATTTACTTGTTCATACTGGGGGATATTGTTATCAGTACCAGGTATACCAGGCTGTTCTTCACTAATATCATTACCTGACTCTTTATTAATTTGTTCACTGCGTACAAAAGGCCCCTCAGGATCATGGGTATATTTTTCGTCTTTTTGCTCCCGACTGTTAAAATCAAGTTCAACATTTACTCTGACTACGGCATTATCCTTGCCCAGTGTTTTATCCAGCATACTCTGAATAGCTTGTTCTTTTCCTTTTTCATATTCCTTTTTAAGGGCCATTTGCATTTGTAATGTTTCTTTATCACTACCTTCTTCTGCAGAAAGGTTATCTGATATAAGTTTTCCATTCTGATCCACAATAACAATATTCTCAGGAATTAAACGCTCAACACTATGTGATACCAAATTGATGATACCCTGGACTTCCTTGGGGCTTAGAGTCTGCCCATCTTTGGTGTTTATTACTACTGATGCTTTAGGTGGTTCTTCTTTATCCGAATATAAGGATGGTTCAGGAAGGGCCAGATTAACTTTAGCGGCTTTTACTTTATCGATACGTTGAATAGTCCTGGCCAGTTCACCTTGTAAAGCTTCTTGATATTTCACTTTTTTATCAGCCTGGGTTTCACCAAAACCACTTTCATGGAATAACTCGAAACCTACTTCTCCGCGGGGCAAATTTTCACTGGCGAGCTGTAGCCGGGTCGTGTATTTATATTCTTCAGGTACAAGAATGGTAGTGCCGTTGTCTTCTAATTGATAAGCGATTTTTTCCTCTTTTAGCTTCTCAACAATTGCGGCAGCATCTTTCTCATCAAGTTCAGTATACAGAGTTTCATAGGCGATACTCCCACCTTTGCCTGCCAGAAGAATAATAAGTATTATAAGTACGAGTAAACCAGCTCCACTATAGAGAACTTTCTGGTTAAGGCTCATCTTTTGAAATGTGTCTTTAATCTTAATACCTATTTCCTTGAATCGTTTTACTAAAGTTTCCATCGTTACTTCTCCACACCAGTCTACATTTGAATGCGCATAATTTCTTGATAAGCATCAAGTAGTTTATTCCTAACCTCAATAGTAAGTTGTAGGGCTAAATTAGCTTTCTCGTAAGCAAGAATAGTATTATGCAAGTATTCTTCTCCACCAGTCATAAGCTTTTGAGCACTTAATTGTGCGCCCTTTTGCAGGCTATCTACCTCCTCAAGAGCATCATGTAAATAGTTTGCAAAGCCTTTCTGGATACCAGCAGATTCAGTTTTCGTGGTGGCTAAATCCTGGTTACTATTTATGCTAGTAATACTGCTTTCTAGCGGAACCAGTTTCATTGCCTATGCCTCCTTTACCTGCCTATATCCAGTGCTCTCATAGCCATACTTCGGCTGGCCTCAATCACTTTGGCGTTGGCTTCATAAGCTCTGGTGGCAGATACCATATTTATCATTTCCTCCACAATGTTAACATTGGGATAATTAACATAACCTTGTTGATCAGCATCAGGATGAGATGGTTCGTATACTCTCCTGAACGGCCTCTCGTTTTCATCAATATTTCGGATTTCTTTTACCCTAACACCCTGCCCAACAGTAGGTTTGGCATTCTGGCGCAGGACACTTTTAAAGCTACTTTTGTTTGACCCGGAGGGTTTTATTGCCTCAAAAATTACTACCTGACGCCGATATGGGCCAGTATCATTTTCTACTCTGGTAGTTTCAACATTAGTCATATTATTAGCAATGGTATCCATGCGAAGACGCTGGGCAGTTAACCCAGACGCACTTACATCAATGCTATTCAGAAAATTCATCCAGCCTACCCCCTTCCGGTTATCGCCATTCTTAATAGTCGAATTTCATTCGACATACCCTGTGCAAGTGTATCGTAATAAATTTTGTTTTTAGTCATTTTTGCCGCTTCCACGTCAATATCTACATTATTTTCATCGTTTCTATAACTCAAGTTATTAATAGTCCTAATTTCAGGCTTAATATTATCGATATCGGCAAGATCTTTCTCCTTTTTATGGATATGTTTAGAATCAGTCTTTATTAGTTTAACATCTTTTGTCGAATTATATAGGACTTTTTTCAGCTTTTCTTCGAAAATTACCTCACTCCGTTTAAATCCCGGAGTATCAACATTAGTCATGTTATCAGCAATAACTTCATTCTTTAACCACGCTGCATCCATAGACTTATTAAGCATTATCTGAGTCGGAGAAGAAAAAATTCTTTCTAACAACTTAAATCACCTCAGATGTAATTTTATCCATCTTTCAAATGTTCTACCTTTCCTCCCAAAATCCCTTTTATTCTTCAATAGATTTAGTACTTTTCGGCCTATTTTTTACAAAATAAAAGACTAACCTCTGGTTAGCCTTTTGTTTTTTATACTATTAATGCCACTGCAAAAAGTAATTTACATGACTTTTGATCATGGAATAGGGGTTTTCGCAGGAGAATTCACTCTTAATGTTATGATCTTATTCTGATTTGCGGAGTTCTTCAAACAGGTAATCATTTAATACTTTAATATAAGTTCCTTTCATACCTAAAGACCTGGACTCAATGACACCAGCACTTTCAAATTTTCTCAAAGCACTCACAATTACGGAACGCGTTATACCAACTTTATCAGCAATTCTACTGGCAACTAGTAACCCTTCCGTTCCATTTAATTCAGCAATTATATGTTCAATAGCTTCTTTTTCCGAATAGGAAAGGGTAGCCATAGCTATTTGTACTGAAACTCTTTTACGGGCCTCTTCCTCTATTCTCTCTGATCTTATCCGCATTATTTCATTGGCTACTACAATCGCACCATATTCCGCCAAAACTATATCTTCATCGGTAAACTCTATTTTATCGCGCATTAATATAAGAGTACCTATTCGTTTTGCGCCTCCGAATACAGGGGTAATGGACCAAATTCTTGTAGAGCAATTGCATTTAGTATTCTGAGGATTAAAAATGCATCTGCGTCCTTCTTCTAACCTGACGTTGGTTATAGTTTCTTGAATTTGTATTAAGTATTGATTAAAACTTTCAGGGAACCGCTCAGCATGGCTTATTAATTTTTCTATTTCAGTGCATTCCATCCCCGGGGTAAATGCATACCCGGTTATCTGCCCTCTTCTACCCACAATAAAAGCGCTGCATTCAAGGTTGCAGCATAGCACATCCGCAACTTCGAAAAAATCTACCGGGTTCCCTCCTATTTTTTGTAGTATTTTATTTATCGATCTTGATTTTTCTAATAATGTTTTTGACACCTGTATATCCTCCTACAGTATATACCTGCTTAGGTCATCATCCTGAACAATTAAACTTAACCTTTCGCTAATGTAGGCCTCATCAATCTTTATTTCCTGACCAGACATATCAGGAGACTCAAAAAGCAGATCCTCAAGTACCTTTTCCATTACCGTATAAAGCCTTCGCGCACCTATGTTCTCAGTCCTGCTATTAACCTCATACGCAATTGTGGCTATATATTTTATGGCCTCTTCCTTAAATGTAGCCTTAACATTTTCCGTTGAAATTAGGGCAACATATTGTGTTACCAGTGAATTATGGGGCTCAGTTAGTATTCTTTGTAAATCTTCTTGGTTCAGGCTCTCAAGTTCAACGCGGATAGGGAATCTACCCTGAAGTTCGGGGATTAAATCAGAAGGCTTACTTACATGAAAAGCCCCCGCAGCAATGAATAACATATGATCTGTTTTTACCGGACCATATTTAGTTACTACTGTCGATCCTTCTACTATTGGAAGTATATCCCTTTGAACCCCTTCCCGGGAAACATCCGGACCATAACTACTCTCTTTGGAAGTAATTTTATCAATCTCATCCAGAAATATAATGCCATCCTCTTCAGCACGGTTTATCGCCATTCTATAGACTTCATCCATGTCTATCAGGCGCTGAGCCTCTTCATTAGCTAATATGCGTCTAGCCTCCGCAACCGTAATTTTACGCTTCTTCTTAGATTTAGGCATAAGGTTGCCAAACATATCCTGGAAATTAATTCCCATTTCTTCGACACCTGAACCGGAAATAATTTCCATAAACGAGGTATTTTTTTCTTCGGTTTCTATTTCAATTATTTCATCTTCAAGTTCCAAGCGAGAAATTTTTTGTTTGATAATTTCCCGTTTTTGTTGGATATCCTTGATCTGCTGGTGCTGCTGCTCTTCATCCTGCTCTGTTTCATCATCACTAGATCCAAGTAGGAATTCAAGGGGGTTTCTTGATGTTTTCTGCTTTTTCCTGGGTAAAGGCATAATATAGTCTGCGATTCTTTCTTCCGCAAGGTGCCTGGCTTTATCTTCCACCTCCTCCATTTTTTCTACTTTCACCATACGAATAGAAGTTTCTACGAGGTCCCTAATCATAGAGTCAACATCACGTCCGACATAACCGACCTCGGTAAATTTGCTGGCCTCCACTTTAATGAAGGGCGCTTTAACCATTTTAGCTAGCCGTCGAGCAATCTCAGTCTTGCCTACTCCAGTGGGACCAATCATAATTATATTTTTAGGATATATTTCATCTCTTAGTTCTTCTGACAGCTGCTTTCTCCGATAGCGATTTCTTAGAGCAATAGCTACTGCTTTTTTAGCATCTTTTTGCCCGATTATATGTTTATCAAGTTCTTCAACTATTTGTTTAGGTGTTAATTTAAACAGTGCCAACGCCTCCTCCAGTGTTATTCAATAATCTCCCGGGTAATATGGTCGTTAGTATATACACAAATCTCAGAGGCGATTTTTAAAGCTTCATAGGCTATATCCCCCGCCTGTAGATCAGTAAACTTTACTAATGCTCTTGCAGCTGAGAGGGCATAACTCCCGCCCGAGCCAATAGCAGCAATGCCATCATCAGGTTCAATAAGTTCGCCATTCCCTGATATTATGAACATATGCTCTTTATCAGCTACAATTAAAAGTGCTTCCAGTTTTCGCAGCACTTTGTCTGATCTCCAGTCCCGCGCAAGCTCAACTGCAGCCCGGGTTAAATTACCCCCTACCTGTTTGAGTTTTTCCTCGAATTTGGCAAAAAGGGTAAAAGCGTCAGCAACAGCACCCGCAAATCCAGCAACCACCTTGCCGTCGTATAACCTGCGAACTTTGCAGGCATTCTGTTTCATAATAGTATTCTGTCCTAAGGTTACCTGGCCATCACCTGCAATAGCAGTCTGGGCACCTTTTCTTATTGCTAGTATAGTTGTTGCCTGTAACATATCTTACCTCCGTGGATGTGTTTCATTATGTATAGTCTTAATATTATCTCTGGTTAAATGGGTATAAATCTGGGTTGTAGACAGTTTTACATGCCCTAATAACTCTTGAACTGTCCTTAAATCAGCACCACCATTCAGCAGATGGGTCGCAAAGGTGTGCCGTAGGGTGTGGGGACTTATTTTTTGATTTAGAGCTATATCCTCAACATATTTGTTAAGAATATTCCTAATACTTCTTTGCGATATTCTATCGCCATATTTATTCAAAAATAATGCCGGGCAGCTATTTTCATTCTTCTGCAAAAGTTTTTTTCTGCCGATCTCAATGTAATTTATCAAAGCTTCGCGGGCTTTACTTCCGAGGGGAACAATACGTTCCTTATTTCCCTTACCCCTTACTTTTATAATCTGCTCACCAAAATCGATATCTTTAATATCCATCCCGACTAGTTCACTAACACGTAAACCCGCAGCATAAAGTGTTTCAAGTATTGCTTTATCTCTGGTCCCGTTCGGGGTAGAAATATCAGGTGCATTGATAAGTAGTTCTATCTCACGCGGATAAAGAAATTTAGGCAGCCTTTTGTCTTGTTTCGGAGTGGCAACAGCAGCTATAGGATTACCTGCCAGAACGCCTTCACGACATAAGTATTTTACAAATGAGCGCAGAGAGGCTAATTTTCTTGCTGTAGTTGCACGGCTTAGCCCATTTTCCTGTAAAAATGCCAGATATTCTCTTACAGTCTTATGATTTAATAATTCCTGACTAACCTCCTCGGCAGGAACTTTATACTGCCTGGAGATAAAACTAAAAAACTGAATTAAATCAGTTTTATAGCTGGTAATTGTTAAAACTGAAGCACTTTTTTCGACACGTAAATGAGTTAAGAAACCTTCCACATGTTGAATAAGCATAAACTCTCCCTAATACCTTCCTTATAAAAAAATAGCATAGTAAACATTGTTTTACAACTACTTCAGAAACAATTCTGGGTATTTATCAACTTCATTAATGGCTCTGCTTACATAACCCTGATACCTGACTTTTTTATCTTTAATATGATTTTCTAGTGGTGGTAATATACCAAAGTTAGCATTTACAGGCTGGAAGTTAGAACCTGTTGCTGTAGTAATAAAGTATATCAAAGAACCTATCATAGTATCCCTGGATAAAATAAGCAGTTTTCTCCCCTTTATTATTCCGGCAGCATTAATTCCTGCTATTATACCAGTAGCGGCCGATTCCATATATCCTTCTACCCCGGTAATCTGCCCTGCAAATAATAAACTCGGGTTTTGCTTACATTGCAAAGTAGGCATTAATAATTCAGGACTATTTATATAAGTATTACGATGCATTTCTCCATATCTGACAAACTCTGCATTTTCCAGACCAGGAATAAGCCTAAAAACTCTATCCTGTTCTCCCCAGCGTATCCTAGTCTGAAAGCCGACCATTCCGTAAATATTACCTTCTTTGTCCTCTTGTCTTAACTGGACTACAGCATATGGTCGGTTTCCATCATTAGCAATTAACCCGACTGGCCGCATAGGACCATAACGTAGAGTATCTATTCCTCTTCTGCCCATTACCTCGACTGGCATACAGCCTTCAAATATATGTTTTTTATCTACAGTATGACCTTCCCGAATATCTGCATTAATCAGGTTTTCATAAAAATGTTCATATTCTTCCCGGGTAAACGGACAGTTATAATAATCGTCTGATCCTTTACCATAACGTGATGCTTTAAAAACTTTACTCATATCAAGGCTTTTTGCTGTTACACTGGGAGCAATAGCATCATAAAAATAAAGACTGTCTTCACCACTAATACTTTGTATACTTCGGCTAAATGTATCTGAAGTTAATGGTCCTGTCGCAATAACAGTTACTTCTCCTTCAGGTATATCTGTCACTTCTTCACGAATCACCTCTATACGGGGGTGAGACGTTATTTTTCTGGTAACTAGGGCGGAAAACAGTTCTCTATCTACAGCCAGGGCAGAGCCAGCAGGAACTCTGGCATCTTCTGCACAGCTGAGCAAAAGAGAGCCCAAGGCTCTCATTTCTCTCTTTAAAAGTCCCTGGGCAGTATCTTCTAGATCAGATTTTAATGAATTACTGCATACTAATTCTGCCAGGTCATCAGTTTTGTGAACTGGTGTATTTACTACCGGTCTCATCTCCCATAAGCGGACATTTAACCCTTCCCCAGCTATATGGTAAGCAGCTTCACAGCCAGCTAATCCTCCTCCAATGACATTTATATGCTGCAATCTAAGCCCTCGTTTCCTTTTATATACTTACACTCTGAGTTCTGGCAAACCTGCTCAACTTCCTTGGATTTGTGGACTTTCTCGACCATGGCATCACCACACCGGGGACATTTCTCGCCGGTTGGTTTGTTCCAGGATTTAAACTCGCACTGCGGATAATTACTGCAGCCATAAAACCTTCTTCCTTTTTTAGTTTTTAAGGCTAGAATCGGACCATCACATTGCGGGCATTTTACCCCGATTTCCTCCGTCATCGATTCGGTGTGCCGACATTCGGGGAAACCTGAACAGGCGAGGAATTTCCCGAAACGTCCATATTTTATAAGCAGTGGTTTCCCACATTCAGAACATTCTTTACCAGCTTCTTCATCCTTAATTTCAATTTTTTCAATTAGGTTTTTGGCCTTTTCCATGTCTACAGCAAAAGGTTCATAAAAATCTCGAATAACCTTTTTCCACTCCAGACCGCCTTCCTCTACTAAATCAAGTTCTTCTTCCAGTCGGGCAGTAAACTCAACATCAAGTATGTTAGCAAAATGTTCTTTAAGTAGATCAACAACTATAAAGCCAAGTTCCGTAGGTTTAAACTGCTTACTTTCCCTTTCAACATAATTCCGCTTAAGAATAGTATCAATTATCGGGGCATAAGTACTAGGCCTGCCAATACTTTTTTCCTCCAGCATCTTTACCAGGCTGGCTTCATTGTAACGTGGTGGTGGTTGGGTAAAATGCTGTTCTGGTTTAAGATCTTTAAGAACTAACTCCTGCTGGCTCTGCAGTTCAGGTATGGGATTTTTTACTTCTTCTCCATCACTATCTTTGTAAACCTTTTTGTATCCGGCAAACTTTATTTGTGACGAATTGGCCCTGAAACCATATTCTCCCGCTGCGATATCAACTAGGATAGTATCATAAACTCCCGCACTCATCTGACTTGCCACAAATCTCTCCCATATCAGCTTGTAAAGCCGGTATTGGTCCCGGCTCAGATAAGATTTAATACCTTCTGGAGTACGGGTAACTGAAGTGGGACGAATTGCTTCATGAGCATCCTGCGCAGTTTTTTTACTTTTGTATTCATTAGGTACTTCCGGTATATATTGAGCCCCAAACTGATCACGAATGAAGTCTGCAGTTTCCTCCTTGGCAATACTAGCAACTCTAGTTGAATCAGTTCTCAAATACGTAATTAGACCAACTGTGCCTTCTTTGCCAATTTCTAAGCCCTCATATAATTCCTGTGCTACCTTCATGGTACGCTTAGAATAAAAACCAAGCCGCTTAGATGCTTCCTGCTGGAGAGTACTCGTAATAAAAGGAGCTCCTGGCTTTTTCCTTTTTTCTTTTTTTTCTACTTTAACAACAGTGTATTTAGCATTTTTCAGGTATGATACAACATCATCTTTGTCTGTTTCATTGCTTATTTCGAATTTTTTATTATTATAGCTAGTTAACCGAGCATTAAAAGCCTGTGCCTTTTGATCAGAAAGTGCCGCTTCAATAGTCCAGTACTCTTCTGGTATAAATTTATTTATTTCTTCTTCCCGTTCACATATTAAGCGAACGGCGACAGATTGCACTCTACCTGCACTAAGTCCTTTGCGAATTTTAGCCCATAGTAATGGGCTCAAAGTATATCCAACCAGCCTGTCCAGTACTCTGCGAGCCTGCTGTGCATTAACCCTGTCCATGTCTACCGGGCGGGAATGCTTAATAGCATTTTTCACTGCATCTTTAGTTATCTCATAGAATTCTATACGGCAATTCGACCCCTCAGGGATTTTAATGGCATTTTGCAGATGCCAGGCGATGGCTTCCCCTTCTCTGTCCGGGTCAGTTGCCAGAAGGACTTTCCCTGCTTTTTGTGATTCGTCCTTTATCTCCTTTAAGAGGGGTCCTTTACCTCTAATGGTAATATATTGTGGTTCAAAATTATTTTCTACATCAATTCCCAGTTTACTTTTCGGCAAATCTTTTATATGCCCAACTGAAGCCTTTACTTTATATCCTTTACCTAGGAATTTTCCCAATGTTTTAGCTTTAGCCGCAGATTCAACTATTACCAATGTGCTTTTGGCCAAAAATATCACCTCTCCAAGTATATTGCTATCAAGTAATTCTTACATAATAATTACCCGGTAAGCCTTTAACTATACCTTCAAATTCTAGTTTTAACATTAGAGTGCTAAGTAATCCTATTTCAATGCTGGTCTTTTCAAGTAATTCATCAAAATGGCATGCTTCGTAACCCATATATTGTATAATTAAACTTTCATCCCTGTCCAGTAGCATTAATTTATCCTGAAATAATTCACCAGACAATTCAGTTGTATTTATATCGTAATATTCATTAAGTATGTCATCAATACCTGTAACTAGTTTCGCACCCTGTTTTATCAGATGATGAGTACCTTCACTATTTTTACTAAATATCGGACCAGGAATAGCAAATACATCCCTGCCCTGTTCTAGCGCAAAATCAGCCGTGATTAAAGCGCCACTCCTAGCTTTTGCTTCCACTACGATTACGCCACGCGACAACCCGGAGATGATACGATTTCTCCGGGGAAAGTTGCCCGGTTCCGGAGCAGTATCAGGAGTAAATTCACTTAATACTAACCCATTATCTAATATTTGAGAATACATCTGACGGTTCTCCCGAGGATATATAACATTTAAACCGCTGCCCAAAACAGCTATCGTTTTACCTCCGGCATTTAGGGCTCCACTATGAGCTGCGCTATCTATACCTCTGGCCATTCCACTTACTACTACCAAACCTCGTTGTACAAGATCTTCAGCCATCTTTCTGGCTACATTTTTACCATACTCAGTTGCTAATCGTGAACCAACTATAGCAAAACTTTTTTTTCCGGCATATTTGATGCTGCCCCGAAAATAAAGCAGGTAAGGTGGATCATGAGTATTTTTCAACATAGCCGGGTAGCCACCTTCTTCAATACATATTACACTTATATTTTTGTTATTCAACTTTTCAAGGTATTTAATTGGCTCACAATTTTTCCTCAAACTTAATATATCTGCAACTATTCCACTACTAAGAAATGACGAATGCAGTTTACCAGCATCTGCTTGCAAGCACAAGGAAAAGCCCCCAAAGTATTCTTTAACTTTCCACAATGTTCGATTTCCCATTCCGTTAATAGTATGCAAGACACATAAAGCAGCCTTTTCTTTAATATCCATTTTATTCCCTCATTATCATTAATTATGAAAACTGGTTAAAAATCCAGTTCACTATTAAAGCAATTAATAACATATAAAAGATGGGTATGCAACCTCATTTTTACTTTTTAATAGCATTTCTGTAGGTTTATTCCTCATTTTAGAGACGTAGTTTTATCTGGTATTATTTACGTTTCTAAGGTTCCCACTTATCGGGGAAAATAAAATTAAATCTGGATGTAATATTTTTATGAAAGGAGCGATTCAGTGTGCTGTCAGGATTTATGGATTATAAAAATTCTATTGCTAAAAAAATAATCAATGAAGATAAGATTGATCCTGGAACTTTTAGTTTTTTAGGACCAGGATGGTGGGCACTACATGCAGCAGCAATTAGTGCCATATATGTTATCGGACATACTATGGCAAAGAATATGCAAAAAACTTATTAATTTCAAAGTTGGTGAATTTTTATGCGCATTTATCGTAGCGAACCACTCGGTTTTGTTAACAATAGAATAAAAATACCCTTAAAATCCGATGATATAAGGGATGAAAATATTTATGAAGAAGTATGGCTGCCGATAGGAGACGACAAAGAAGCGGATATTCTTAGTTTACTTGAGCAACACCGGGTAAAAAAGTATTAGCAGAACCAACCGATAAAAAGAGTGACAGTGGGGTCGGTTCAGCGACCCCACTGTCCTTTTATCATGTTGTTATGGTAAAAACATCTACAGCAGTTTTTCCAAAGACATCATACACTTTTACAGCTACTGAACGTTTTTCCCCACAGGGAATATTAACGACCATATCAACGGGTAAAGAATAATCATACTGGTTATTTTCTCTACAAACCTGCAAATCAGAATTAAAAGTAATACCATTATAATTCAGATCAATTTCCCAGAAACTTATGAAGGGAACAAATGGGGATTCTTCTTTTACCATCTGCAGGTTAACATCTGCAGGTATATAATTATTAATTCCTATAGACAAAAGACAGGAATTTTTATCAATAGCATTAATAACAGGTTCTTTTAACGTTAATTTAATTATTTCATCTTCAGCAGGTAGCTCAATAGTTTCAACTGTAAAGGGACGAGATTTATTTTTTACTAAACGGCTTAAGCTTGTTTCTAACGCTATTTCACTATTATCACATATAATCCAGTTTCTCCCTAGTTCTTCACATACCTGGGCAATCGTTCCCGATCCACTATAGAAGTCTGCCACTAAGCTATCTGGATTTGAAGCAGCCTCAATTAGCCTTTTTAATAAGGCTGCTGGCTTTTGGGTAGGAAATTTCAAATTTTCCCGTGCGGTAGGACTCAATATTTTGTTGATGTCTACCCACCAGTCCTGTAGTATAGCTCCCTGTTTCCTTAATCGGTATTTATCTCCTTTAACTCGGGTAAGACCTCTTTCTAAAGTACCCTGGCTATATGGCCGGTACTGCGGATTAAAAATATAATCCTCACTCCTGGCATACCATAATATACAGTCATGCTTTCTGTGGAAATGCCTTTTAGTTCCACTCCCACCTGTATAACACCATATGATTTCATTAATAAAATTATCTGGTGCAAAAATCTCATCTAGTAATAATTTAACATAATGGCTTACATGCCAGTCAAGATGTACAAATATACTACCTTGCGCAGTAAGTAACTTTTTCATAAGGCTTAATCTAGGGTAAATATTATCTAGATAAGAATCAATATCTTTAATTCCATCATCATCAAATACATCTCTATTTAATACCTGGTTATCCTTTTTATCGCCTATCGTGACACGAGAACGGTATTTACTATCACTCAAGTATGGGGGATCTATATATATTAAATCAACTTTTTCCGCGTAACCCTGCTGCAATAAATAATCGATTACCTGCAGATTATCACCTTTAAACAAGTGGTTGTTAATATTTGCTATTCCTCGCATATTATTGCCAGTAGTATTATGAAACAATTCACCAGTCTGAAATAAAGGATTAGGGAAAACCCTCTCAACCTCTTTATGTATATATTGTGAATCAATTATACCCTGATTTAACCCTTTTCCATCCCAGATTAATCTAGTACTAACTTTAGATTCCATATAAAATTCTCCTTAAGGTAAATTCGGTGCACCTTGCTATTTCTCTGAATGAACGGCAAGCCTCAATCAATATTAGGACAAATCTAGATTATTACAACCCATAAAGAAATTTTACCATAAAAAAATAATCCTGCTTATACAGGATTATCAAAGTGCAAAAATTTATCTAGAAACTATATTAATTCGAATAAAATTATCCGGAGTAAACGCCTCCTCAGTTTCATAATATTGTAGTGTAAGAGGAACTAGTAAAACCATAATAAACGCTACAAGTATAATTACCAGCAGGCTACGTCCCATATAGATCAGGCCTCCTTATCAAGCAGGTTATACATATTTTCTCAATTGTTTGAGGGCTGCTTTTTCAAGTCTTGATACTTGTGCCTGCGATATACCTATTTCTTCTGCCACTTCCATTTGAGTCCTTCCTGCAAAAAACCTAAGTTTGACTATATGATTTTCCCTATCGTTGAGTTTTTTCATAGCTTCTTTAATCGCTATTTCTTCCAACCATGATTCGTCAGTATTTTTATCATCACTTATCTGGTCCATGACTAATATAGGATCTCCCCCGTCATTATATATGGGCTCAAAAAGCGATAAGGGTTCCTGGATTGCATCAAGAGCAAATACTACTTCTTCCCTGGGCAATTCAAGCTGTTCAGCTATCTGAACTATAGTAGGTTCTGCAGAATTATTAGATATTAGTTTTTCGCGTACCTGCAGGGCCCGGTAGGCAATATCTCGTAACGACCTGGATACCCTTATGGGATTATTATCTCGTAAATACCTTCTTATCTCGCCTATTATCATAGGCACAGCATAAGTTGAAAACCTTACATTTTGTCCCAGATCAAAATTATCAATAGCCTTTATTAATCCAATACAACCCACCTGAAACAAGTCATCAACATATTCGCCTCGGTTATTAAATCGTTTAATAACACTTAGTACTAGTCTCAGGTTTCCCTGAATCAACTTTTCACGAGCCTGGGGTTCTTCTCCTGACTGCATTTTGCGGAAGAGGACTCTCATTTCTTCATTTTTCAGTACCGGTAATTTGGAAGTATTAACACCGCAAATTTCTACCTTATTTTTCAAAACTGCACCTCTTCTCCTATTAGTTATGTTCTAAACAGGGAATGGTACTATTTCTAGTTCTCCTACCAAGAATTATTTACTAAAGCATTAAATATTATTCGGTTCTGCAAGTCTTATTAGTCAATTAGACTAATTATTGGAAAATATATAGATACCAGAAACTTTATTCAATTTTTTTGATTTCACGTTGCAACCTTTTTAATATACGCTTTTCTAGCCTGGAAATGTATGATTGTGATATGCCCAGGATATCGGCTACCTCCTTCTGGGTCCTTTCACTATTTTCGCCCAGGCCAAAGCGTAACTGTATAATAGTTTTCTCCCGTGCATTCAATTTATGCATAGCCTGCCATAATAATGTTTTTTCGACTTCCCCTTCAATCTTTTTATATATCATGTCACTTTCAGTACCAAGTACATCAGATAATAAAAGTTCATTACCATCCCAATCAACATTCAAGGGCTCATCAAGTGAAACTTCAACCCGATTTTTAAGGTTTCTGCGCAAGTACATTAGTATTTCATTTTCTATACAACGGGAAGCATAAGTAGCGAGTTTTATATTCTTTTTAGGGTCAAAAGTATTGACCGCCTTGATTAAACCAATAGTACCAATAGAAACTAAATCTTCAATGTTTATGCCGGTATTTTCAAATTTTTTTGCTATATAGACTACCAGCCGCAGATTATGCTCTATAAGGGTAGATTTTACTGCCATATCACCTTGCTCAAGACGCCTGATTAGAGTATACTCTTCAGCTTCTTTAAGCGGTGCTGGCAGCACTTCTGTCGAACCGATATAATGTATATACTCTGGCAGTTTTTTCTTTAGATAATACTGGAGAAAGTATATCTTCCACCTGGATAATCTTATTAAAATTTCCTTAATAATCGCCCGCAAAATTATACCTCCTAACTTTCGAGTAATATTTCTGATGGTATCAACAGGTGATAACTGCCATCACAGCTTAGCTGTTCTCTATATACTCCAATTACTAGGTTTTTGTGCAAAATACTTTTTTTGCCGTTATCTACTATTAATTCATCAGCCCGTAGACCTATTAAAATACCGTTTCTTTTCCCTATAGATGAAAACGGAATTATCCTTACCCGGTTAGCCCAGCTACTGCGCGAAACACTTTCTAATATACGCGTTTCATCGCTGCAATCTTCTATAGCATGCTGCACATCGTCGGGCAGAGAATCCTTAAGTAGATTATATTCAGCAACTACAACCGGGCGGTCGGTCAGCGGATCACGCAACCCATTTCCGGTATCAAGGAAACCCTTCCCTGTACAAGTAGTATTATCAAATCGCAACTCAACATTAAATTTCAATAAACCTGGAATAATACGCCCGGTTAGATATTTACCTCCATATACAGCAGCAAGCACTACCGCTAATATTCCACCTAGCAACCATATATGCGAATAAGTTGCCGAGTGGAGTAAACTGCTGGGTAAAAAATATGAGGAAGCGAGAGTTGCCCCGGCTGCAAGAAAACCAAAGCCGTAAAATAATAGAAATGATTTTTTAAATTCATCCCAGTTGGCAGGTTGAAGAGCAAGTATAATAAGCAGACAAGAAAATATAATTTTCATTGGTAGGCTGTACAAATTATGCATTCCGGGAATAATATAGCCTACTGCGTACACACCCCCGAGTAGTGATGCAATTACAATACGGTAGTATATAATTTTTATACCAACAAACCTGCCAGTGGCCCATAATATAGTAAAATCCATAATAAAATTAATAAGAAAAGTCAGGTCTGCATAAACTTTCGGCCCACTCATTTTATCACCCCATTCAAATTTTAGGGGAATTGAAACTTCTAAGTTGAGTACAATTGTTAAACTAATTCCTTAATCCGGTACATACTTATCCGGAAACGAACATACTCACGTAGTCCAGGCCAAATTTACACTAATTAATTTATATGTCCAGCCTGTTTATATAATGTATCCCAAATTATACCAGATGAGCTTTTAATAATTTGTAATTTTAATGGACGAGCAATGCCCTATATTTGCTTATAAAAATAGAAAAACCGGGAATCTTCTTATAGATCCCGGTTATATGTTTAGGAACTTATTTATGTATAACATAGTTAATAATTATATTATTTTTTTCTGAGAAATGGCGGTATCTCTAGATCACTTTTATCTAAAAATGAAGGAGGAGATTCCATACCACGAATTCTCTGTGGCTCGGCGACCTGGGGTCTGGGTGTATTAAACCCGGTTGCAATAACTGTTACCCTGACCTCATCTTCTAAATTCTCATCAATATTAGCGCCAAATATTATGTTAGCTTCTACATCGGCAGCCTGGTGAATTATCTCTGCCGCTTCATTGATTTCAAAGAGGGTCAGATCATTACCACCACTTATATTAAATAGAACACCTTTAGCCCCTTCTATGGAAGTTTCCAGTAACGGACTTGATATGGCCATACGTGCTGCTTCCGCTGCCCGGCTATCCCCTTTAGCCATCCCGATACCCATTAAAGCAGAACCTGTATTCTGCATCACGGTTTGAACATCAGCGAAATCGCAGTTGATAACACCAGGTACAGCAATTAAATCTGATATACCCTGGACTCCCTGGCGAAGTATATCATCCGCTATTTTAAAAGCATCGTTAAATCCGGTGTTCTTATCTACTACTTGTAGTAATCTGTCATTAGGTATAGTAATAAGGCTATCAACAGCCTCTCTTAAAGCTTGTATTCCTCGTTCTGCCTGGGAATTCCTTTTTCTGCCTTCAAACGTAAAAGGCTTAGTTACTACACCAACAGTTAGTGCACCAATTTCTTTAGACAATTTAGCTATAACTGGAGCTCCCCCTGTTCCTGTACCGCCCCCCATTCCAGCAGTAACAAAAACCATATCAGCTCCCTGTAAAGCCTTTTTTATCTCATCTGTACTCTCTTCGGCAGCTTTCATCCCAATGTCGGGATCCGCACCTGCACCAAGACCTTTAGTAAGTTTTTCACCTACCTGAATTTTCTTTTCCGCCTTAGATAAATACAAGGCTTGGGCATCTGTATTTACGCTAATAAATTCTACTCCTTTAAGACCTGCCTCAATCATGCGATTTACGGCATTGTTTCCCCCGCCTCCTACACCAATAACTTTAATATCTGCAAATTGCTTAAATTCTACATCAAAGTCTAACGGCATTCAAAAACCTCCTCTGCCCTACCTGAATAAATCTATAAACCAATAAGATATTCTATTAAAAATGCTGGTTAAGCCCTGACCTTCTTCATCATATGCAATCTCTAAGTTCTTAGCTGAATAAACCAAACCACCAAGCACAGACGCATTCCTCGGCCGGCTAAAATCAGCCGGAATCCCCCTCAAGTTATCCGGAACTCCCAACCGTACCGGAACATTTAAGTATTTCTCCATTACCCCTGTTATTCCTGCTAGCTCGGCTCCTCCTCCAGTTAAGACAATTCCACCCGGAATCCGATCCCAACATTCAAACTGGTTTAGTTCAGCATAAATCATTTCGATAATTTCAACAACCCTGGCATTAATTATTTCTGAGACTACTTCCTGAGATACCTGTTTTACCTCTTTTCCCTGGATATTCCGCACTTCTATTAGGGTACTACTGTCGGCCATCTCCGGGCTCGCAATACCATAATCTTTTTTTATTCTAGCTGCTTCCTCAAGTGATGTTCTAAGTACAATCGCCAAATCTTTAGTTATATATTCTCCGCCCACAGGCAGGACAGATGTATATAGAATACTTCCTGCTGCAAAAAAGCTTATGTCTATAGTGCCTGCGCCAATATCCATCAATACTACGCCCATTTCTTTTTCCGCAGGTAATAAAACTGTTTCACTAACTAATAAAGGATTATAGACAATGTTACTAAGTTGCAGGTTTATCCGCTGGGTACTTCTTTGCATATTTTGAATGGCTGCCGTAGCAGCGATAATAATGGTCACTTCCGCTTCTAACCTGCTGCCCACCATTCCTACCGGGTCTTTTACGCCATCATAACCATCTACTATATACTGTCGCTCAATTATCTGAATAACAGTTTTGTCTGGTGGTAGGGCTACATTACGGGCAGAATGAATAACCCTTTCTTTATCTTCTGCAGTAATCTCATTATTGGGATTTCCTACCGCTACTACTGCGTGATTATTTATAGCAGAAATACTTGTCCCAGAAAATCCAGCGATTGTGCTATATATTGGTACTCCAGTTAATCTTTCCAGATCGTTTAGGCAATTATCGATAGCTTTGGCAGTGCTTTCGATATCAATTATATTCCCTTTGCGCAATCCCAGTGAAGGCACCTGCGCTACTCCTAGTATATTAATATCATCGTAATGGTGTATCTCGGCAAGGGCTACTTTTGTAGTACTAGTTCCAACATCCAGACTGACTACAATATTCCTTTTCTTAATTTTATCGCACCTCTTGCTGTTAAAAACTCATAAATAGAAATACAACAAAAGACTTGATTTTCCTCTTTACTAGCGAATTTTTATTTAGTATTTTTTCAATAGATATCGACGTATTATGCCTAGATTTTGGAATAACCTCACCCCGAATACAACTACTGCCGCTAGATATAGCTCTACACCTAGTCGGTCACCTAAATAGGCAAGTCCTGCGGCTAAAAGCGTATTAACTACAAATCCACTTATAAAAATCGTGTTATCAAAGCCATCTTCCATATAAGCTCTAATTCCACCAAAAACTGCGTCCAAAGCAGCCAAAACAGCTATGGACATATATTTTGCATAAACAAGTGGCAGTAATACCGGCATTTGAAAGCCTATAATCATTCCGACTAGTAAACAGAAAATAACAAGCAACCACATATCTTATTCCGCCTTTTCTTTATATTGTAACGGCTTGGCAAATGTAAAGTCCATGCGACCACTGTATGCGGGGATTTCAACTTCTTCGGACTTTTGAATATGAACCTGAATCCCCAGGTATTTTAGAGACTCGACAAATCCATTTTTAATAAGCAGGCCGCTTTCAAGCATATCCGGGTTACCGATAGCTTTAATCTCAAATGGTGGACCAATTTTAGCCCAGTTGACCAAAATAAGGGTACCAGCACAACGAATTTCTGACATTGAGGTCAAACGTTCTCCATTTATCGATATAGCCTCCGCACCAGATGCCTTTAATTCATTAACAACCATTAACAAGTCAGAATCGTGAATAATTAAAGCATTGGAATTTTCACCTGCCTGAAGATTACGCGTACTATCATTTAAAGTAACTATAACACCAGGCCCTTCTAAGGAAACTAGCCCAGCAACCATATTGGCCTTCTGGAGTTCCTCCTGTAAATCGGCCATAGCCTGGTTATCTTCACGCACATTTTTTAACTTTTCTCGCAAAGATAGTACCTCTTCACCAAGAGTATCTCTTTCGTTAGTAACTGTATTTAGTTTTTGGGTTAACTCTTCAACCCTGGCTGGTACCAAGTCTGTATTCAGACTCTGAGTTGTTTTAAACTGTACTGCTAGCATTATGCCCAGTACCAGACAAACAACTGCTATTGAGACTTGAGCACCTTTACTGCGCATTTTATCACCTTCTATGGGGCAGTCTTAACGACAGGTTGTCCCCGAAATCTTAAATCAACATATTGTAGTACATCTATACCCTTTTTATCCATGTCATTTTCTATCTCTATTACTTGATCAACAAAAGTAGCCTTATCTGCAAGTCTTTCATCACTACCAAACTTAACCTCAGTACCGTTGGTAGTGTAGATAACTATTTCTTCGGTTTTATTTATAAAATGAATATCAGATACCTGGGGTCTACTTTTTACCGATAACGCATCCCATACCTTTTTAGCCATCTTAACCCCTGCTGCTTGAACTGCCTGTCCAAGGTTAACTCGCCCCGGTAAAGCATCCATGGTTATCACAACAGGGCAATCCGCAGCAGGAAAAGAACTGAGTTTATCTATGCATATACCATCCTCATCAACGCATAAAAAGCTATTATGATAAGGAATAACAGCCCATACGTTTCTCTCTACCACTTGCACTTCGATTTTTCTGGGTAAATGCCTTACTATTTTAGCACTTTTAATCATGGGATGAATTTCTATAGACCTAGAACACAAGTTGCTATTTATTTCAAAAATATTTACACCCTTACACAATCCACTAAGAGAAGTTATTTCTTCCCTGGATACTTTTTCTAAACCGGTTACATAAAGTTTATCAACATTAAAAAAAGAACTATGTAGAAAAAGATAAGAACAAACTAGTATAATAAAAATTAACATAGAATAGCTAAAAAATTTCCGAGACATTTTCTAGTCTCCTATCCCCATAATTACTGTGAAAATTATAGCAAAAATTTGTTACAAAATCATTACAAAATAAAGCTTATGAACGAAAGAGGCTGATAGTCTTAAGACTTCAGCCCCCGCTTGATATTAGCTCCCAGGCTTTTAAGTTTCGTATGAATACTATCATAGCCTCGATCAATATGTTCGATCCTGCTGATCTCTGTCTCACCTTCAGCAAATAAACCAGCCAGTATTAATGCTGCACCAGCTCTCAAATCAGTTGCTTCTACCGAAGCCCCTTCCAGGTGGTTTTTCCCTTTCATTATACTAACTCTGCCTTCAACTTTTATATCAGCACCCATACGTCTCAATTCCTGTACATGCATAAACCGATTTTCAAAAATAGTTTCAACAATTATACTGGTACCTTTAACAGTTGATAATAAAGCCATCATCTGCGGTTGCATATCCGTGGGAAAACCTGGATATGGCATGGTTTTAATATCTGTAGATCTGTATTTTCCTGTACCAACTACTCTTATTGTTGAATTAGAAGGCATGACTTCTACCCCAATTTCACGAAGCTTGGCTATTACTGGCTGTATATGTTCAAGCACAACGTTCTCGATATAAACATCGCCTTTTGTAATAGCAGCAGCAACCATAAATGTCCCCGCTTCAATACGATCAGGTATCACTGTATGCTGGACTCCACCCATACGTTTAGTCCCCTCAATACGAATAGTATCTAAACCTGCTCCTCTTATTTTGGCTCCCATACGATTAAGGAAATTTTGCAGATCGATGATTTCCGGTTCTCGAGCTGCATTTCTAATGATAGTATTTCCGGGTATTAGTGAGGCTGCCATCATTATATTTTCGGTGGCGCCGACACTAGGGAAGTCTAGTAGTATTTCTTTGCCAGTTACGTTGTTACCATTACCTTCCATAAAACCATATTCTTCATTTATTTCAAAACCCAGGTTTCTGAAACCCTTTAAGTGTAAATCCATTGGCCTGGATCCAATTGCACAACCTCCGGGATAGGCAATTTTGGCCTTTTGAAACCGACCTAACATTGCCCCCATAACCAGATTTGAAGCTCGCATTTTGCGGGAAACAAATTCGGGAATTTCGTGTGAATTTACTGTGCTGCTGTCAATTATTAATACATCAGCTTCTCTACTAACTTTTGCCCCCAGTATTCTTAAAACATCTGACATAACTTTTATATCTTCTAAATCCGGGACTCCAGATAAAACTACTTCGTCTGAGGATAAAAGACTGGCAGCCATTATAGGAAGAATAGCATTTTTCGAACCACTGATAGATACATGCCCCTTTAGTGGTATACTCCCCCTGATAGACAAACGTTCCAAGTCAACACCTCCGACAGGATTATGCCTGTGGGACAGATTCTAAAGCTTTTCAAGTAATCTCTGCCCTACTTTCCATATGTCTCCAGCACCCATCGTTATAACCAGATCATTTTCCTTTACATTATTTAATAAATAATTCTCAATTTCATTACATGAATGGATATACATTGCATTACAGCCAATGTTATTAGCTGCTTTATATATGTTTTCACTACTGACTCCAGGAATCGGTTTTTCGCCAGCTGCATAAATATCAGTAATAATTACCTGATCAGCTTTTTGAAAAGCTTCGCCCAATTGTGTGCCCAGTATTTTCGTACGTGAATACCTGTGTGGTTGAAAGATGATTATAACCCTGTTATCGTGGAAATTGTTGGCAGCATCAATAGTTGCTCTTATTTCAGTAGGATGATGTGCATAGTCGTCAACAATTACTATATTACGCTTTTGCCCTATTACTTGAAAACGACGCTTAGTACCGCTGAAGCTCTTAATTGCCTCTTGCGTTTTTTTAATATCCAGGCCCAGTTCCACAGCGATTGCAATATTTGCCAGAGCATTCAACGCATTATGTTTTCCCGGTACTGATAATTCGAATCTACCGATATGTTTACCATTATGAAAAGCATCCCAAGAAGACCCCATCCCCACAGGTTTCCAGTTGGTCATATAATAGTCGTTACCGGTATCTTCTCCATAAGTAATTACTCGTGTGTGGACTTCTTTAATTATAGATTTTATACAATCGTCTTCTCCATACACCAGGGCAAATCCACCTGGCTTAACTCCATTAATATAAGTAATAAATGCATTTCTAAGGTTATCAAAGGTCTTGTAATAATCAAGATGGTCATCTTCTATATTAGTCACTATGGCAATATAAGGATTTATCTCTAGAAACGAAGCATCACTTTCGTCAGCCTCAACAACAGCATATTCACTCTTTCCCAGCCGGGCATTTATGTCACTATTTTGTAACTCGCCACCTATAATAAATGTGGGATCAATATCGCAATTATTAAGTACCATATAAAGCATAGATGTTGTTGTCGTTTTGCCATGGGCGCCTGCAACCGCAATTCCTTGCATATCATTAACCAGGTTAGCCAGCATCCGTCCCCTTTTCATTACTGGAATATTTCTATCTCTGGCTAACTTAACTTCAGGGTTATTCTCCGGAATTGCCGATGAAATAACTAGCAAATCCACCCCTTCCTTGATGTTAGAGGAAGAATGACCTGTATATATTTCAATTCCTAATTCTCTAAGGTTTTGTGTAATACTATTACATTGCAAATCTGAACCACTAATCTTATAACCCCTTTGCAATAGTACCCTGGCTATACCGCTCATTCCAGCTCCTGCTATACCAACCATATGAATCCATTGTTCTGATGCGGTGGCCATTTCCTCAACTCCTTCATAAAATTATTTGATAATTACACTCTATAGTATGCACAATTAATAAAAGTGGTTACATATCTCACAGCCTGTCCCCTAGGTGGAAATATACTTTGCGGATACAACTGATGTTCGCTATTGCTCACTATTAAGGTCACTCCATATTTTTCTTCATTTTAGCACCAAATGAAGCCGCGCAATTCCTTGAAAAATCCGCGGTAATCCGCGTCTAAAATGGGGTTGCCAAGAGTATTTTCTAATTAATCAAATTTAATTTAAAATAACATCCAAAATGTCATCAAGCGCTTTTGGCCGTGCTTCACGGCGTATATTTTCACTCATACTTTTTAAGAGTAATTGGTCTTTACGTAATGTTTCAATCTTGTTATATAAAGTATCTCCATCCAGGAATTCATCAATAACCATCTCCGCTGCTTTTTTTCCTAGCAGAGCCCGGGCATTTTTCTCCTGGTGATTCTCTGCTGCATAAGGATAAGGAATAAGTATAGCAGGCAAACCAAGTACAGCCAGTTCACTTAATGTACTGGCACCTGCTCTGCATACAACCAGATCGGCTACGGCAAGGGCTTCCTCCATATTATGCATATAAGGCAGCAGTTTAAGCTGGCATTTTAATGCTTTAAAATCTATATACTGCCCCAGCTCTTCCTTTACGCTATTATAATTTTTTTCACCGGTAACCCAGACAATATTCATTTTTTCCCTATGGTATCTTGCCATAAGTCCAAGCATAGCCCGGTTAATACTCATAGCTCCCCTGCTACCACCAAATGCCACCAGGGTAAATCCGTTATCATTATCAAATCCTAATTTCTTGCGGGCTTCGATCCGGTTAACTTCTAATATTTCTTTACGTACTGGTAATCCCGTGACTATTATGCGCCTGGCATGCAGGTAAGGGGCTGCTTCTTCAAAGGTTAACATGGTACAGTCAACTCTTTTGGCCAGGTTACGGTTGGTAATTCCCGGCATAGCGTTCTGCTCATGTATAAATGTTTTACACGGAAAAAACGTACCGGCAAAAAGCACCGGAAATGAAACATACCCGCCAGTTCCAACTATTATATCAGGTTGAAAATCTCTTATAATATTCCAGGCCTGAAATATGCTCCCGGGAAACTTCAGCATTGATTTCGAAGCTTTAATAATGGATGAGCGGTCTAATCCCGTAATATCTATAGACTTGAACTGAAATCCGTTAGCCGGCACTATGGTGCTTTCCATTCCTTTTCTAGTCCCGACATATAATACTTCTGTATCTGGTAATCTTTCCTTTATACCTCGTGCAATAGCCAGGGCGGGATATATGTGCCCGCCTGTTCCTCCACCACTGATAATGACCTTCATAATAAAAAGTCGCTCCTTTATACAAAAGTAAGAAGTAAGGCGTAAGGAATAATATCTAGTCCTCACGCCTTACCCTTTACCTCTTTTATCTGTATGAACTGAATCGAGAAATATTAAGCAAAAGTCCTACTCCCACCATAGTAAATAATAATGATGATCCACCATAGCTAATAAAGGGTAACGGAATACCAGTAACCGGCAGAGCCCCTGATGCCACTCCGATATTAATTACGGCCTGAAAAATAATCATAATAGTGATTCCTGCAGCCAGAAGACTGCCAAAAGTGTCAGGAGCATTTATAGCTATTTTAAACCCTCGCCAGGCAAATAACAAAAATAACGCTATAACTAGAGAAGTACCTATAAAACCTAACTCTTCACCAATAATGGAATAAATAAAATCAGTATACTGTTCGGGAAGATAAAAAAACTTTTGCCGACTTCGTCCGAGCCCCATACCAAAAAGCCCACCCGAACCTAAAGCGTAAAGTGACTGTATAGTTTGAAACCCTTCATCACGCGCATATTTCCAGGGATTAAGAAAAGCAATAAATCTTTCCATTCGATAGGGAGCAACTGCAATTAAAGCTGCTACTACCCCTAACCCTGATGCGGCAATCATCCCTAGGTGCGACCACCTGGCCCCGGCTACCATCAGCATGAAAAATACCGTAGCAGCAATGGCAAATGATGTTCCCAGGTCAGGTTGCAGCATAATAAGCCCACATACTAACGCAATGAGCAATATATAAGGGGCTACGCCGTTTTTAAGAGAAGTAATATTATCTAATTTAACGTCCAGTGTTTTGGCCAAAAACATTACCACACCTATTTTAGCCAATTCAGATGGCGAAACCCGTAGTATCCCAACCCCCAGCCAACGACTAGACCCTTTTACATCTATACCCAGGGGGGTTACGACCAATACCAGGCATATCATGGCTATAATAAATAGTGGCAAGGCAAACTCTTTAATCCTTAAATAGTTCAGCTTCATTACTACAATCATAGCTATGATACCTACACATGCCCATAATAGCTGGCGTTTAAAAAAATGATAGGGGTCATTGTACCAAACACCAGCAGTAACAGCACTTGCACTGAATACCATTACTAATCCTATAGCTGTAAGGGCAAGTACGGTAAGAAATAGAACAAAATCAGGTGGTCCTTTTTTCAATCTCAATGTTCTAATCCCCCCCCATTTAACTAAGCATAATTCTGTTTACTGCTTATGGAGTTGACGATTTTGCAAAAAAGATCTCCTCTTTGTTCATAGTTATCAAACATATCCCAGCTGGCACATGCAGGTGATAATAAAACTACATCACCTGTGTCAGCAAGTTCAATGGCTTTTAAAACTGCAGCATTGAAATCTTCTACCTCATGTATATTCACAAAACCAGCTTCGATGACAGCTCTCTTAATCTCTTCACGCGCTTCTCCTACTAGCACCAGATCTTTTACTTTATTTTTTATCACACTGGCGAAGTTCGTGAAACTAGAACCTTTATTTCTCCCTCCGGCAATAAGAATAATGGGCTGAACAAACGAGCTTATAGCCTTAATCGCAGATTCTGGATTAGTTGCTTTGGAATCATTAATATACAAAACACCGTTTTTCGCAGGCACCTCTTCCATTCTGTGCCTGACTCCCGCAAAACCCATCAAACATTTACGGATTATTCCAGATTCGACTCCTGCCAATGTAGCCATTAGTACCGCGCACAAAACGTTTTCCAGGTTATGTTTACCCCTTAAACGAATTTCGTCTATACTGCATATCTCTCTCCTATTACCAGCCAGAAGTACAATTACCTTATTATATTCTACAAAAGCACCCTCAGGAAGAATTTGTTCAGTAGAAAAATAAACTACCTGCGACTGGCATTTCTGTGCTAGTTCTCTAAGTATACTATCCTCATAATTAAGCACTACATAATCGTTTTCTGTTTGATTTTCAAAAATCCTGGACTTTGCTTTTACATACAATTCCATAGTCTTATGCCTGTCCAGATGATCAGGTGTTATATTAAGAATGCCGCAAATGTGAGGGCGAAATTTATTTATGGTTTCTAATTGAAAACTTGATACTTCAACAGATATAACTCCACTAGTCATATTATCGACCAGAGTTGCCAGAGGTGTGCCAATGTTGCCACCCGAAACTGAATCTCTACCATCTTCCGTCATAATAAGTTCCAAAAGTGACGTAGTTGTTGTCTTTCCATTAGTACCAGTAATAGCATACATTTCTACATCAGCTTTTTTAATTAAATAGGCCAGTTCGACTTCACCGATAATAGGTATGTTCTCTTTACGTGCTACTGCAATAGGTGGAATATCTAAAGGGATACCAGGGCTCACCACTACGAGATCAAAATCTCCTTTATGTACCTCAGGATAGCCACCAGCAATAATTTTTATTTCTGTTTCAGTTATGCTGTTTAATTTTTCTGTGAAATAATCCAAGTTTTTTTGATCACATATAGTTATTTGGGCACCCCGTTTATTTAAAACAGATGCAGCAGCCAATCCACTCCTGGCCATCCCTATTATCAATACCCTTTGACCTGCAAAATCCATTTTTGATCCTTCCTATCTGTAAAATCATGTGCCTTTATGAGATTACTTGTCATGTTTTTGTCTATTTCTTATATATAAAGCAATTTATCATCCAATACCTTTAAAGCTCAACAATCCAACAATGGCGAAAAGCATCGCTACTAACCAGAAATAGTATACTACTTTAGTTTCTGGCCACCCTTTTAATTCAAAATGATGATGCAAAGGACTCATTAAAAAAACACGCTTACGCGTAGCCTTAAAAGATATTACCTGGATGATCACGCTTAAAGCTTCAATTACATAAATACCACCAATAAAAACTAAGGTAACTTCCGAGCGGGTAATGGCTGCCAGAGCAGCGATCGCCCCTCCAAGTGCCATTGAACCTGTATCACCCATAAAAACCCGGGCAGGATACCGGTTAAAAACCAAAAAACCTAAACAGGCGCCAGCCAGCGCGCCGCAGAAAATCGTCAGATTATAATGAGAAGTCATCAAGCACACCAAGCTATAGGCTATGACCACAAAAACAGTAACCCCAGATACCAGGCCATCCAGACCATCTGTAAGGTTGACTGCGTTAGAGGTTCCCATAAGCACCAATATTAAAAAAGGGATATAAAGATATCCAAGATCGATTAGCTGCCCGGAAAAAGGAATAACGATACTCGTTCCCCGGTTAAAATAAAAAACTAATAGTAAGCCAAAAAGAATTCCTATAATAAGCTGGAGTCCGAGCTTTTCTCGAGCCCTGAGACCCAGAGAACGTTTGAGGACTACTTTGATGTAATCGTCCCAGAATCCTATACCCCCAAACGCAAGCATTACCAGGACCACACTCATTACTTCTGCGCTGGAGCCTGCCATAATAAAACTAGCCACCATTACAGCTGTGATGATCATAATGCCACCCATAGTAGGAGTGCCTGCTTTAGCAAAATGCCGTTTCGGGCCTTCTTCGCGTATGTTCTGGCCTACTTTTAATCTGGTCAAAAATGGAATCATAAATGGTCCCATTGCTAGCGTAATTAAGAGGGCAATACCGGAAGCCATTAGTGCGTTTATTACATATCCATGATATCCATTCATAAGTACGCCTCCCGGAAAAATTTGTACTACAGTATTATACGATAATCCTGCCAAAAATAATATTTATAGATACTTTTGCTTTAAGTTATCAACCAGGGTTTCAAACCTCATACCCCGGGATGCTTTAAATAAAACTGTGTCGTTATTATTAATATTTTGCTCTAGGTACTCTAAGGCCTCATCTTTTACGGCAAAATGATGCACTTTCCCTTTATCCATTCCAGCTGCAATTGCGCCTGCGGAAATGTACCTGGCCCTGTTTCCCACCGTAAGTAATAAGTCCACACCTGTTTCAACTGCTTTTTTCCCTACTTCCACGTGCCCACGGGTTTCGTATTCACCCAGTTCGTACATATCTCCAAGCACTGCTATAAACTTATTGGCACCCGCCATTTGTCTGCCAGTCGCCAGTGCAGCTGCCATCGAAATAGGATTCGCATTATAAGTATCATCAATAATAATACCACCATTATTCAAATGTATACTATGGAGCCGATTATGACTGCCTTTATAGTTTAAAAGTCCTGCTCTGATTTTTTCAACGCTTATTCCCAACAGAGTTACTATTGCAACGGCTGCTATCACATTTTCGGCCAGTTTAACTGTTGGTACAGGAAAATAAAACTCTTCCATGTGATCAACTAACTTTGCAGTAATAACGATACCACCATTTTGTGTAGCTACTTTTAAAATCTGAAAATCACAAACTTCATTATAACCAAAGGTATATTTTCTACAAGGGTATTTATCAGCTATTTGCAATAATAAATTATTATCCCCGTTTATTACAGCAAAGCCACCTTCAGTAATTTCGCCCAAAACCTCACACTTAGCCCGGGCTATATTTTCGATACTTCTCAATGTCTCCAGGTGTACTGGTTCGACATTGGTAATAACGGCACAGGTAGGCTTAGCTATTAGCGCCAATCGTTGGATTTCCCCCGGCCCTCTCATACCTAGTTCAACAACTGCTGCCTGGTGCGTCTCTTCTAACTTCAATATGGTTAAAGGCAAACCAATATCATTATTGTAGTTAGCTTCGGTTTGCAAGGTTTTCGTAACGGTTTGCAAGCAACAGGCGATTATATCCCGGGTAGTTGTTTTACCTACACTTCCCGTCACTGCAACTACTGGTATGTCAAACTTTAAACGGTAGGCCCGGGCAAAATCCTGCAGTGCTTGTAAAGTATCTTCAACCATAATAATACACTTACTGTCACATTGCTCAGATAAGCCATCAATTTTTCGAGAAATAACAGCAGCTGCAGCACCTTTTTTAAGAGCTGCAATGACAAAATCATGTCCATCATATTTTTCACCTTTTAGGGCAAAAAACAAAGTTCCCGCGTTTATATACCGGGAATCTGTTGCCACTCCATTAATTTGTATATTACCATCATTGCCGATAAACTTTCCGTTAACACTAGCGCAGAGAAAATTAGTATCTACCTGCATCATTTATTTTCCCTTTCAAAAATTCTCTAGCAACTTCTCGATCATCAAAGTGCAGTACCTTATCTTTAACTAGCTGGTACGTCTCATGCCCTTTACCTGCTATTATTACCAGATCACCCTTTTTAGCAAGATAAATCGCGTGTCGTATAGCCTCACGACGATCTACTATTATTGCATACCGTGAATTCTCTATTTTATCCATGCCTGGAATAATATCAGCTATTATTCGTTCAGGCTCCTCACTCCTCGGGTTATCAGAAGTAACTATACTAAAATCGCTGTACTGGGCTGCCATTTCGCCCATTAAAGGTCTTTTAGTACGGTCTCGGTCGCCACCACAACCAAATACGGTAATTAACCGATTTTCGGTAATTTGTCTTCCAGTTCTTAGTATATTCTCCAGTCCATCAGGTGTGTGTGCATAATCAACAATGACAGTAAAATCATGTTCGCCTTTTACCTCTTCAAAACGCCCAGGAACTCCCTCAACTTTTTCCAGGGCTGACTTAATCACCTCAGGACTAATTCCTTCTTCAAGAGCAAAAGCAATTGCTGCCAGAGCGTTATATACACTAAAAAGCCCAATTAGTTCCATACTAATATTAAAAGAATCATTATTATAGTTTACCCTAAATTGGCTTCCTTTCAGGCTTATATTTAAATCGCTGGCCTGAACATCAGCCTGTTGTTTAATACCATATGTATAATGATTACCAGCAGCATTAATAAAATATTTTGCATATGGATCATCTACATTTATGATACTAAAATTACCTGTTTCATCGGGAAGCATAGAAAATAGCCGTGCTTTAGCTTCTTTATAATTTTCCATATTTTCATGTAAATCAAGATGATCCTGGGTTAGATTAGTAAAAATAGCGACGTTAAAATGAATTTTATCAACTCTATTAAGAGCCAGAGCGTGTGACGAAACTTCCATGACTATGTATTCAGCGCTTTTTTTTCGGCTCAGGCTGATAAATTCTTCGATTTCTGGAGCTTCAGGAGTAGTGTGTCCCAGTTCTTTTTTAGTATCATCTATTCTTGCATAAAGCGTTCCCATAATACCGACTTTTTTATGGTTTTCTTCCAGGATAGCTTTGATCAGATGAGTAGTAGTTGTTTTTCCGTTAGTTCCAGTTACTCCTATTAGCCTTAAATCTTTGGAGGGCTCGGCATAAAAATTCGCTGCTAGTATGGGAAGCTCCATGCGGGTATTTTTTGCCAGTAGACATGCTATTCCTTCTGGTAAACTGACTTCCTTTTCAACCATAACCGCAATAGCTCCCTTATCAATCGCCTGATTAATATACAGATGTCCATCTGTTTTGAAACCAGAAATGCATATGAATAGAGCACCAGGTATAACCTGCCTGGAATCGTAAAAAACACCAGTAATATCTCTATCTAGGTCACCTGCCACTAACCTGAAATCAACATTTTTCAGTAATTGTTTTAGCTCCAAAAATCTACACTCCTTTCCTTACGTACATACAGCCCATTTTATTGTTAGCATCAGCTAATAGTCTTACTCACCTACGGGTTGAAACTTTACCCTAATACTTGAGCCGTTTGTTAGTACTTTACCTGGTTCAGGGACTTGTTCATAAGCCAGGCCATAACCCTCGGGCACTAAATGCAGTCCGAGATCAGCCAATATCTTTGCTACTTCCTTTAACGATTTACCTTGTAAATCAGGTACAGTAATTTCACTATCCCCATTATTCTTATCAAATTGGGACATGGATATTATTACCTGAGAGCCTTTATTTAGTTTATTATTAGCCTTAGGCGTCTGCTGCCATACTATATTGCCGGTTCCGCTTACCTTTACATTAAGACCTCTACTATTAATAATTGATATAGCTTCCGATAGCGGAAGATTAACTACATCAGGTACCACAACTTTTTCCACTTTTTCTTGATTTTCTGATTGGTCTGGTGTTACTTCCAGGTATCTGAATGCATCTTTACATATTTCTCTAACTACTGGTGCTGCCACCCATCCACCGTAGTAAGGGTAGCCTTTTGGAGCATCAACAACTACCAGGCAAACTAGCCTCGGTTTATCCGCAGGGGCAAATCCAATAAAAGATGCCACAAACTCATTAGCCATATAACCTCCTGTCGGTGCTATCTTCTGCGCAGTACCAGTTTTACCCGCCATCCGGTATCCTTCTAAATAAGCATTTTTCCCCGTACCATTGGTGACTTCACCTTCGAGTATAAGGCAGAGATCGTTAGCAGTTTTTTCAGAAATAATCTTTCTTACTACTTGAGGCTCATTTTTCTTAAGGATTTTCCCTTCGTTATCTATTACTTGGCGAACCAAGTAAGGTTTCATTAACTTACCTTCATTGGCTACAGCTGCCACAGCATTAACTAATTGGATGGAAGTCACAGCATTTGCCTGCCCCATAGCCATAGTTGCCAGATCTATTTGTTTAGCTCGATTTTCAGGAACCAGAATCCCTGCAGCCTCTCCTGGTAAATCTATACCCGTTAGCTTGCCGAAACCAAAGCCGTTAACATATTTGTAATAACGATCCATTCCTAGATCTAGCCCTACCTGTACAAAACCAACATTACACGATTTTTCAACTATTTCTGCGAAGGTTTGATTGCCATGGGCAGTACGATTCGAACAGCCAATTGTTTCTTTTCCTACTTTTATATATCCTGGGCAAAAAAACTTGCTATTCTCATCAACAACTTTTTCTTCCATAGCCATAGCTGCTGTAACTATTTTCATTGTAGAGCCGGGTTCAAAAGCATCATTAATGGCAAAATTCCTTCTATTACTAGCCGGGTAATCATCATAATTATTCGGATCAAATGTAGGCCGGGACGCAATAGCTAGAATTTCCCCTGTTTTTGGATCTATTACAATAGCAGCAGCTGATTTAGCCTGTCGTTCTTTAAAAACCTTATCTAGTTCCCGCTCAGTAATATATTGTATCGTTTCATCAATTGTCAATATCAGATTGGCACCATCGACAGGAGGTATATATTTATGAGTTGCTTCGGGGATAGGCCGGTTGGCAGCATCATGCTCTATAATTATACGGCCTTTAGTTCCCCCAACCAGATCATTATAATAAAAGTCTATTCCCTCTAGTCCGGTATTATCAACACCTGATATACCGAGTACATGGCTGGCAAGAGTCTTCTTAGGATAGTAGCGCCTACTTTCCTCTGTCAACCCAATTCCCTGCAGATCTAAATCTCTTAATTTCTTTGATTGTTCTGGCGTAATCTGCCTTTTAAGCCATTCAAAGGAACTTTGCCGCGTTAAACGCTGATATAATTTTTCTTTATCCATTTGTAGAATTTCTGCCAATTTATCAGCAGTTTGCTGCTGTTTTCCTGTGCGACATACTTCAGCAGGTATGGCATAAACTGAGTCAGCACTAATCGAAATCGCTAATTCGTGTCCATTGCGATCATAAATAATACCTCTTTTGGATTCAACTGGTACATCACGCATACGATTCTGCATAGCTTTTTCAGATAATTCAGCACCCCTTACAAACTGGACCCAGAAAACTCTTCCCCCCAGTAAAAAAAAACCCAGTGTAAATAAGAAAAAAAGCGTTGCTATACGCTTTCTTACCAGCAAACTGGCGGTTTGCATATTTCACCACCCCGTTTAATAAATTAGTTATTTCTCTCTGCTAGAAACATTAAACTTGCGTATATTTTTTTCAGAGATTTGCTGCCAACTTGTGTATCATTGGTATTTTCTTTATTTTCCGTGCTTATTTCAACACTTGTGGAATTTGACTCGGCAGTTGGCGCTGCAGCTACAGAAATATGCTTTTCTGGTTTACACATACCTAGCTCAGTAATAGCAATTTGCTCAATCTTTCCCAGCGAACTCTCTTGAGCTATCTGATATTCTATCCTTTGATTGGCATTTTCTAATTGGCTAATTTGGTTTTCTAGATGAACAATTTCATAACCGAGACTCGCAGATCGAATACAAAAATACACAGCTACTAATGCATAGATAAATAAAGATGCACACAAAGATACTATTCTTTTTTTGCCCAGATTGCTCTTTTTGCTAGTTCTTTTTATAACTTTCTTTACTGGCTGCTGGTACGAATTTGGTTCCCAACTTTTTGCATAATCATAGCCTGCCTGTACCATATTATTATTCCTCCTTGAGATTTAGAACTATAATTTTGTAGCAACTCTTAACCGGGCACTTCTAGCTCGACTATTCTGCTCACATTCCTGGGCATCTGGTTCTACAGATTTACGAGTATTGATTTTCAATTCAGCTTGATGCCCACATATACAGATTGGTAATCCCGGGGGGCATATACAGTCTCTGGCTTTCTCCTGCATAAAATGTTTAACTATTCTATCCTCTAGTGAATGAAAGGTAATAACACACAGACGTCCACCTGTTTTGAGTAAATCAACTGCCTGCGGCAAAACCGACTGAAGAGCATCAAGCTCACCATTAACGGCTATCCTTAAGGCCTGAAATGTTTTCCGGGCAGGATGTTTTCCCCTTTTATAACCTGCCGGTACACAAGATTTAATAATATCTACTAATTGTAGCGTAGTATTAATAGAATTTTCTTCCCTTTTAGTTACGATTCTCCTTGCAATTCTCCTTGCGTATCTTTCTTCTCCATACTCAAATAATATAGCACTTATTTCCGCTTCAGAATAATTATTAACAATATCCCAGGCAGTCAAATCCTGGTCTCTATTCATTCTCATATCCAGGCGTGCATCTTCGTGAAAGCTAAAACCTCGATCAGCTATATCTAGTTGAAATGAGGATACACCCAGATCCAGCATTATCCCATCTACCTTATTAATATTCTGTTGTGCTAATACCTGGGTTAATCTACTGAAATCAGAATGACAAAAGGTAACATTAGCAACCTGAATAGTTTTACGGGTTTTCTCCAATATGTCCCGGTCTTTATCTATCGCTATTACCCTGGCATCCTGTTGCAGACTCGCAAGAAGTCTTTTTAGGTGCCCGCCTCCACCAAGAGTGCAGTCAACATAAATACCAGATAAATCTGTAATCAAATAAGATATGGTCTCTTCCAACAAAACTGGCTGGTGCACTTAAATATCACTCCTAAATTCCTAAATCAACAAGGTTTTCGGCAAGCTCTTCATAAGATGATCCAGCTTTTTCAGTATAGTTTACCCAGTTTGCTGATGACCAAATCTCAACTCTAGAACCTACTCCTATAATTATTACATCTTTGTCTATACCAGCATATTCTCGCAAGTTAGACGGCAAAACTGCTCTACCCTGTTTATCAAATTCTAGCTCAGAGGCTCCAGAGAAAAAGAAACGCGCAAAGGAACGAACATCCGACCTGGTAAATGGAAGTGATCGTAATTTTCCTTCTATGACCTGCCATTCAAGCATCGGATATAAGAATATACAGTTATCTAATCCCTTGGTAGCTATAAACTTTTCACTCAATTCATCACGGAATTTTGCAGGGATAGTCACCCTTCCTTTAGAATCTAGTGAATGTTGGTATTCTCCCAAGAACATATAATTCCCCACTCCCGGATAATTTATGGGATATCGCACCACTTTGCACCACTTTACACCACTCTATTCTACTTATTTTCAGAATTCCCTCCTTAGTGAAATAAATCACAATATATTTTTTCTTCATAATTTTACATTCCCGCCCATTACTATGTCGAAACTAGGTGCTTTTAGCCGTAATGTGGTATATTATTGGCTAAAATAGTAGTCGATTAGTCCTGTGTCGATTAAGCTAGAGTTACTATTTTGAAATTTGTTACAAATAGAAATACATGCGGCAAACGACCCACGACGTATACAGTTTAATCTTGAAAATATGAACAAAAAAGGAGGGTTTGTTCGGCTGAGATAGTTGTACCTATTTATATTACCCATATTGGATTCGAGAATATCCATGGCCTGGATCCGAAACCGTAGCGGTGGTAAGCTTCTACCCGATAAACGCCTGATTGTATATTGGTAAATTTGTGGACTGTTCCCAAACTTTCCTTCCAGGGAACACCATTTTTAATTAAGATCACTTTTGCACGGCAAGGAGTTTTAATTTCTGCATACATATTATCAGCCTGGGGAACTTTCTCGCCTATATGCCATTTTGCATCATGGCTTTTGATATTAAATCTAAACCCTTTGCTATTACAAAAATAATCGTATGCTACCCATGAACAACCTTCTCTTAAGGCAGTATATACACTTTGCTTATCTTCCTTAATAATGCCAGTAAATTGTTTTTTCGTGAGAATATGCATGTTTATACATTTGAAACATAATTTGTATGGCGAAATAACTATTTTTACTGGCCCTTTTTGAACTGGTGTACCATGTGCATCTGAGCCTCCATAGGCAAATATTCTGTGGCCTCTTACCTGATACTTATCAAGTATTGCCATGGTTTTTTTATAAGGGCCGGTGAGCGCAGCATGGGGATTTATCAATAAATACAGCCCTTTTAAAATGCCTGTTACACCATCCCGCCATTGGGATAAAAAGTTCCATATTTCTATCCCTTGAAACCCCGCTACTGACCAATTATTCCATTCATATGTGCGCCCATATTGAAACAGTGGGGACCCTTTTTCCACCGGATGCGCAATTACTCCTATTCCATTTTGCTGGTTGACCTCGTCAACTACCTTCTGAGGGTTATCAACATCATCATCTATCTCCCTATCTATACCCAGAGCTAGATAGTGATTACATGTATTATTTATTTCCATCCCCACCAGGACCAAAACCCCAAGACGGTAAGTTTCTTCCTTATTGTATAGTCCCTTCATATTAAAATGATCAGTAACTACTATAAAATCAAGTCCGGCATGGTTGGCATCATAAGTTATTTCTTTTATGGTTGCCGCTCCATCCGAGTATTTAGAATGGATATGAAAATTACCAGCATATTCGAACATAATGTAAATACCTCGTAATTATTTGCTGTTTTGTTTTATTGGTATATACAAATATTATATCTACAACTTAATGAAGATATAACAAAGGGGCAGAAGTATTGTTCTCTGCCCCTTAAGATTACTAGGAAAATATCTAAATGTCTTTAAGCAAGGTTACTCTCGCTTGCCTACAATTGATATAACTTATTTTCATCAAGAAATTTGATACCTTTTGCAGGAAATGTTTGCCGCGCTTTTTCAAAATCTTCGACTTTGAAAATTACTAGTGCATCATTTTCCGCTGTCCCCAGGAATGCATAAAGATATTCGATGTTTAGATCTTCCTCTGACATTTGTTCCAAAATATCAGCAAGACCTCCTGGTGAATCGGGAACTTGTACAGCAATTACATCTGTTTCACTTACCGTGAAACCTGCTTCCTTGAGAATCTTATATGCTTTTGCCGGGTCATTAACAATTATACGAAGAATCCCGTAGTCTGAAGTATCTGCAATCGATAACGCTCTAATGTTAATGCCGGATTCACCAAGAATACGGGTAACATGGGATAAGCGCCCAGCCTTATTTTCCAGGAATACAGAAATTTGTATGGCCATAAATATCCCTCCTAAATGTTTCTTTTATCTATCACCCTTTTAGATTTTCCTTCGCTTCTTTCGATTGATTTGGGTTCAACCAGCCGGACTTTTACTCCTATTCCCAGGGTACTTTCTAGTTCTCTAGTAATACGTGCACCAAGTAGTTCTAGCTTTTTCACTTCATCACTAAAGAGTTTTTCGGATACTTCCACCTGAACTTCTAACTGATCAAGGGTACCTTTTCTTTCAACAATAAGGCGATAATGTGGCTCTACCCCAGGTATATTTAAAAGAACACTTTCCACCATAGATGGGAATACATTAACTCCTCGAATTATTACCATATCATCTGAGCGTCCCATGATTTTTTGCATCCTTACATGGGTTCTCCCGCAATCACACTTACTACGGTCTAGAGTAGTAAGGTCCCGAGTCCGATATCTAACTATAGGTAAAGCCTCTTTCGTGAGACTAGTAATAACTAGTTCTCCCTGTGACCCATCGGGTAAAACCTCTTCAGTTACTGGATCAATGATTTCAGCTATAAAATGGTCTTCAGCAATATGCAGTCCTTTTTTATATGGACACTCTATTGCTACTCCAGGACCTATAATTTCACTTAATCCATAAATATCATATGCATCTATTTCCAGTTTATTTTCAATTTCTTTACGCATTCGCTCCGACCAGGGTTCTGCACCAAAAATCCCTATCTTAAGCTTTAAGTCTGAAGGTTTTAACCCCATTTCTTCCATTACTTCATATATATATAGCGCATAAGACGGAGTACAAGTTAAAACAGTAGTTCCAAAATCCTGCATCAGCATTATCTGTCTTTTAGTATTACCACCTGAACTAGGAATTACTGATGCACCAAGTTTTTCTACACCGTAATGGACTCCCAGACCTCCAGTAAATAGTCCATATCCATAAGAATTTTGTATAACAGAATATTTACTGGCACCTGCACTACTTAATGCTCTTGCCATTAATTCAGACCAGGTTTCTATATCTTTCTTTGAGTAGCCAACAACTGTAGGCTTTCCAGTAGTACCAGAGGATGAATGTATTCTCACAACATCACACATAGGTATGGCAAATAAATTGAAAGGATAATTACTGCGTAAATCTTGTTTAGTTGTGAAAGGTAATTTTTCGAGATCTTTAAGGCTATTTATATCGTCTGGTTTAATCCCGACCTTATCCATTTTTTCCTTATATGCAGGAACAAATGCATAAAGTTTGAATACAGTTTCCTTTAATTTCCTTAATTGATGTTTCTCTAGTTGTTCACGAGGCATACATTCTCTTTCTTTATCCCAGTATGGCATTTATTTCTACCTCCTTGATTATTTTTCCTGCAAAGTAGATAAATATTTGCAATATTTTGCAAGTGGGCAATTATTACACCGGGGTCTACTTTTGCTACAGTAATTAGCTCCCAAAGCGACTAGTAAGGCATGATATTCATTGTAGATCCTTACTTCGGGGATAACGTATTTATGCATAAAATCTTGCATTTCACTATAAGCTGTGTCTTCTTTACATAAACCCAGCCGGTAAAATATCCTTAAGGTGTAGGCATCTATGACAAAGATTTTATAATTGCCAGCATAAAGTAATATAGAATCGGCCGTTTCTGGCCCAATGCCCCATACTGATAAGAGCTTTACTCTTAACTCCTCCAGTGGGGACTTAAACATTACATTTAGGTCACCTTCATATTCGCTATATATAAAAGTAATAAGTATTTTTATTTTTTTGGCTTTCTGACGATGATACAAAGCAGGTTTAATTAAATCTGCCAGATCATCTTCCTTTATTGCATCTAAGCGTGTTAAGTTTAGTAAGTCCGCCCCTTTTAAATTGTCTATGGCCTTCTCTACATTTTTCCAGGCTACTGCCTGGGTCAAGACTGCTCCGAGTATGATCTCTAACTGACTATCACCCGGCCACCACCCACGAGGGCCAAAGTGTTGCAGTAATAGATTATAAATGTTTTCTAAGTATTCACGGTAAGTATCCATTCAACTACTTCCCCCCCCTTTACAGCTGCCCCGAAATACTCGAGTTTATATCGGTACAGGCAGGATTTTAATACTCATCTAGGACTATATATTCATTTCAAACCCGAGTAGTTTATTAATTGCATAACTGGCCAGAAGTAATCCAGCTGTCCCAGGTACAAACGACATGGTACCCAGTCTGCCTCCCACTTCGGCATTTATAGTCACTGGTATTTCAGCAGAGTAAACTACAGGAACCCCCTGGTTAATATTGTATTTACTACGTAATTCTCTCCTTACCCTGCGTGCCAGCGGACATATACTCGTATCTTTGATATCGGCAATAGTTAATTTTAATGGATTAATACGATTAGCCGTACCCATAGAACTTATAATCGGTATACCATTTTCAACACAGTTCTTTATAAGATGTATTTTGTCGTTAAGTGCATCAATAGCATCGATGACAAAGTCAATGTTTCTTTCTAATAGAAGATGACTATTTTCTGCGTTATAGGCGCAGTTTAAGCTCTCCAGTTCAAGCGTCGGATTTATGTCTAACATTCTTCTCGATATTACTTCCACTTTAAACTGCCCGAGGGTTGACACTAACGCAGGAAGTTGGCGATTTAAGTTAGTTGGTTCTATACGGTCCGGATCAATAATAGTAATATGGCCGACACCACAACGAGCTATAGCTTCAGCTGCATAGGAGCCTACCCCACCCAGACCAACAATAGCTATCCAACTATTTTTCAGTTTTTCAAGCCCTTCCGTACCTACAAGCAGCTCTGTTCTTTGAAAGAATGTATCATACATGTGTGTACACCTATTTCTGGCTGTTGAGCCTGTTTTTCTGTCACCAAAGCATAAAAAAACCCCACCGAGCCGTGACGCCGCAGTTTAAACCTGCTTTTGCAGGTGGGTGCTCTCCCGCATATTTAATGTGTCCTGATGGCAGGCATACATACCAGATGCGGAGTCCAAGCTCCCGTGTTTTTGGTGTTGGCAAAAACTTAACGGCTGTTCACGTACACAGTAGGGATTAACTGTTTGATTTGTCATTTTTCTTGCTAAAATAATACCATAAAATAAGGCTTTCTTCAAGGAAACTGCCTTTTCAGATTATCCTTTTTTACCCTTACAAGGTTATTTATCTCTTATCTTTATAGCCAGTTCTCTAAGTTGTTTTCCACTAACCCCTGATGGAGCATCAGTCATCGGGCAAGCGGCACTCTGGGTTTTCGGGAAAGCAATAACATCGCGAATACTTTGTCTCTTAGCCATTATCATTATTAGCCTATCTATGCCAAAAGCAATCCCACCATGAGGAGGTGTTCCATATTCAAAAGCATCCAGCATAAAACCAAATTTTTCCCGGGCATCCTCCATAGTTAAACCTAAGAGGGAGAACATTTTCTCCTGCCAATCGCGCCTGTGTATCCTTATACTTCCTCCACCAATTTCTGTACCATTTAGTACTAGGTCATAGGCTCTGGCCTTTACCCTGCTGGGATCTGAATCTAGCAGCTCTAAATCCTCTACCCGTGGGGATGTAAATGGATGATGTACGGCTACATAGCGTTTTTCCTCATCATCATATTCTAACAGCGGAAAATCAATTACCCAGGTAAAGTTTAAAGTATCTTCATCGATAAGATTTAATCTTTTTGCCAGTTCCATCCTGAGTACTCCCAGTACTCTGGATACAGTATCAGCAGTATCAGCGGCAAAAAGGAGTAAGTCACCTGGTTGCGCGTCCAGAGCATCAAGAATTTCCTGCATTTTTTCTTCACTGAAAAATTTGGTTATCGGGGAACGTAATTCGCTTTCTGTTACTACAATCCAGGCCATCCCTTTGGCCCCATTTCCAACAGCGATTGCACCAAGTTCATCTATTTTTCTACGAGTAAAGGAGCCACAGGTTTTAGCATTGATCGCCCTTACTACTCCTCCTGATTTAGTGGCACTCGCAAAAACTTTAAAATCACAGTCCCTAACTATATTAGTTAAGTCTACTATCTCCAGGTTAAAGCGAAGGTCAGGGCTGTCACTACCGTACTTAGCCATCGCCTCATCATAGGTTATTCTGGGAAAAGGTGTTTTTATCTCTCTGCCAATTTCTCTAAATATATCAACCATCATTTTTTCTATCAGTTCAAAGATATCCTCTTCATCAATGAATGACATTTCCATATCTAACTGAGTAAATTCCGGCTGTCTATCAGCCCGCAGGTCCTCGTCACGGAAACATCTGGCAACCTGAAAATACTTTTCCATTCCTGCCACCATCAGCATCTGTTTAAAAATCTGTGGTGATTGAGGTAATGCAAAGAACTCACCCGGATGAACCCGGCTCGGCACTAGATAATCTCTGGCACCTTCTGGAGTACTTTTAGTTAGGATGGGAGTTTCCACCTCAAGGAATCCTCTTTTATCCAGAAAATCTCTCATAATCTTTATAATACGATGTCTGAGCATGAGGTTATCCTTCATCTCTGGGCGGCGTAGATCAAGGTATCTATATTTAAGCCTCAGGTTCTCATCAACATCTATATCATTTTCTATATAGAACGGTGGTGTTTTCGCTGAATTTAAAACTTCCATTTCCCGAACATAAACTTCAACTTTTCCGGTTTTCAGGTTAGGATTCTCGGTTTCTGGTGGTCTTAGGCTTACTTTCCCCCTTACAGCTACTACAAATTCGCCTCTTACCTGCTCAGCAAGGTGAAAAGAGTTCATATCAACTTCCGGGCTGAAAACCACCTGTATAATGCCAGAACGGTCACGAAGGTCAATAAATATTAATCCCCCGTGGTCCCTCCTGGTATCTACCCATCCATTTAGAACGACTTCGGTATCAACAGTATTTATATCTATATCAGCAGCATTATGGGTTCTCTTCATTTACCATTATCCTCCTAACCAATCCTATAGAATATTATTTATATTACTAATAAGCTCCTGGTTTTCTACTTGAATCTGTTCTTTGTTCTGCATATTTCTGATAGTTAAACAGCCATTTTCGACCTCTTCATCTCCTATCAGCACAACGACCCGGGCACCTAATTTATTGGCATATTTCATCTGGGCTCTGGGACTTCTCCCTGTATAGTCTTTCTCTGACCTGATATTATGCCGGCGCAGGTGATTTAAGACTTGAATAGCTAAATCTTCATATTTATCACTCATCGTTATAACTACCACATCAATATTAGCGGCTTTAAAATCTTTTTTACCTAATGTATCTATAGCCAGTAATAGTCTTTCTATTCCCAGTGCAAAACCGATACCAGGAAGGTCTGGCCCTCCACAATCCTTCACCAGGCCGTTATATCTTCCTCCACCGCCAACAGCACTCTGGGCACCTATACCCGGAATATGGATTTCAAAGGCAGTATTCGTATAATAATCCAGGCCTCTGACCAAATTGTCATCATGTATAAATGCTACACCACTATCTTTTAACGTTTCCTGAACTTTTGTATAGTGATTTCGGCATTCATCACAGAGATTGTCATAAAGCGTAGGATATCCTTCAATAGCCTTGTGGCAGGACTCGTTTTTACAATCAAGCACCCTTAACGGATTCTGGGTATACCTTAACTGGCAATCTTCACATAACTTATCTTTAACTGGTGTGATATGCTCGATTAAGTGCCTGCGATAATTTTCCCTGCACTCAGGACATCCCACCGAATTCAGATGCAGTTCATAATTTTTAAGTCCCAGGCGTAAAAGAATTTCTACTAAAACAAGGATAACTTCCGCGTCAAGATGAGGGCTGTTACTGCCAAATGCCTCTATTCCGAATTGATGAAACTGGCGATAACGTCCTGTCTGAGGACGATCGTACCTAAACATCGGTCCGGTATAATACCATTTAACTGGCAGTACCCCATTATACAGGCTGTGTTCAATCAATGCTCGTGCACACGAAGCAGTCCCTTCGGGACGTAAAGTTAAACTGCGCTCTGCTTTATCATGAAAAGTATACATTTCCTTAGTTACAATATCAGTACTCTCCCCAACCCCACGTTCAAATAGTTCTGTATGTTCAAATAAGGGAGTTCTGATTTCGTTGTAGCCAAAGATTTCTGCAACTTCTTTCATCACTTTTTCGATATACTGCCATTTGTAGGAATCATCCGCTAATATATCATATGTACCTCTTGGGGCTTTAATCTGCATAAGTTCCCCTCCGAACTATACTTTATATTCCTTGGATAATTCTAAATTAAGGCCCGGAGCTTGTCAACTTTACGGTTTATCAGCTTTTCAACAGATTCACAGTAGCTCTGAGGATTTTTAGGATTATAAAAAGAACTTAATTTCCAGTCAGATACATTTATAAATTTGCTGGCTGCTCCACCTCCCATGCCAATAATTGTCTGTCTTTCTTCGATCATCTGGATATTATATAGACAAAAATTACCTTCTAATGAATAACCTATATTCTCCATATTAGCCTTCATATACTTCTGGCGATATAAGTAATAAGGTTTATAATCCGCTTTGCTTAAAGCCGAAGCAAATAATTTAACGCCTTTTTGAACTTCTTCGACTCTATCGTTTATCTCTGCTCTATTTTCCATTTCAGCCATAGCTGAGCCTCTTTTCATAGCGAGGGTATGAACTGTGATATTTTCAGGACATAGTTTTAATATTTGTTCTACTGTGTACGTATTTTCCTGGAGATGTTCTCCAGGTAGACCAACAATAAGATCCATATTAATTTTTTTAATACCTGCTTTTCTAGCCCATTCTACTGATTGGACCACTCCCTTCGCATCATGATTTCTACCAATAAGTTTAAGGGTAAAGTCATTCATGGTTTGAGGATTTATGCAGACTCTGGTTACCCCCGCTTCCCGCAACAATTTTAATTTCGCCGGTGACAGGGTGTCTGGTCTGCCTGCCTCTACAGTAATCTCCGCAGTAGCACCAGATATATACTTTTTATGCAAAGCATTAAATATTATTTCTATATCCCCTTCGGAGAGCACTGTAGGGGTACCTCCACCTACATAAATAGACTGCACGGTTATTTTGTTTTCATTTAAATATGTGCCTATAACATCCATTTCTAGCATTAATGCCTTCAAAAAAGAAGGTATATCTTCCTCGTAATTATTTAAGACTGCACCAGGGAAGGAACAATAATAGCAGCGAGTTGGACAATAAGGAATGCCTATGTAAATACTTATATTTCTGGCTGCCTCCTCCCGGTTCAGGAGATAAGTTCTACTATTTTCCGCAACTTCCATCAGTAAGCTGGCTTTTTTAGGATTAAGACAATATTCATGTTCTAGCTTTTGCTTTATATCTCTAGAACCATATCCCGCATCTAATAACTTGTGAACCAACTTAACCGGACGTACTCCTGTCAAAATACCATAAGCATTAATATCACGCCCAACATGCTGGCATAACAAATGGTATGCAAATACTCGGGCATGTCTTTTAGGTTCATTTTCGCCTGCATAAATATCAGATAGTAAATACTTTTGACAATCAGCCACATTTCCTGATGAACTTAATACTTCTCCCTGTAAAAATACTGCGCTGTGATCTTTTCCAAGCTTGATTTTGAACTTGACTTCAGCTTCCCGCTCCGGGTTGAGGGTTATTGCACAGCCCGGGTATGCTAGCCTCACAAGTTCATGGATACTTGAATAAAGCTCAACAGGATCAAAATCACAGTATACAAGCATTGCATTTCCCCCGTTTATTTTTATCTTTGCATCTAAAGCTAACTATCCCTGGAAATATGAATAAAGCAGTAATATTATCATTATCTGCTATGTCACAAGATATTATTTCCCGCCTAAGCCTGGCTACTCTAACATTCTTCTGACAGGTGTTTAAAAATAAAAAACCCCCTCATCCCTTCAGGGACGAGAGGGTTACAAACTCCCGCGGTACCACCCAGATTGCCATAGGCCGCTCAATAAAGATACGAGATAAAACCTGATAATAAATCAAAAAGCTTCTCATCCCTATGGGACGAGAAGCTTAAACTTCTCGCGGTACCACCCAAATTGCCTAAGGCCCGCTTGCTAAAAAGATACATGCTTTATCCGATATCCCCTCCCTTTTAACGGTGGGAGCTCCGCCTCGACCTACTACTAGTTCAGCCAGGTGCTCCAAAGTGAACTTCAATTTGTTTCCTTATGGAGATGATTCCAGCCGACGACATCTCTTCTCTGGATAATTCCACAAATTTACTTTACTTTTTCATCGCAATTAAAATATTATAGACTGAATTATCTCACAGCTCATTATAAAAGTAAAGACTTTTTATAAAAATGGATTATGTTCTTTCTCAAATCCTATGCTAGTTGCCGGACCATGACCAGGGTATACAGCCACACGATCATCATAACAAAGTAATTTTTCTTTTATATTCGTAATCAGCTGTTTATGAGAGCAACCTGGAAAATCCGTTCTACCTATTGAACCCATAAACAGTGCATCTCCTGCAAATATCATATCATCGGTTTTCAAAGCCACACTCCCGGGACTATGTCCTGGTACTTCAATCACTTCTAGTTCAATAGTATTACCTATTTTTATAGTATCTCCCTCTTTAATAAATTCATCTGCAGGGGGACTAGTCACCTTGTTCCCCATAAGAAAAGAGAAATTAGATACTGCATTGATAAGCATTTTAGCATCTTTTTCATGTACCAGTATTTTCGCGCCTGTTGCTTCCTTTACACTACGATTCCCACCGATATGATCAATATGACCGTGGGTATTGATTATATACTTTGCCTCCAGGTTTTCTTCTTCCAATACCTGCAAAATAGCGCGTGGATTGCCGCCCGGGTCAATTACAGCCGCTTCCCTCGTTTCCTCGCATCCTAATATATAGCAGTTTACCATCATAGTGCTTATTTCCAGGCTTCTGAAAATCATAATAACTACCCCCTTTTAGTAATCCTCTAAAATAATACTTTATACCATAATAAGGATTATTACCTGGTCGGATAAAACGCACCAATTACTGATTATTCTAACATGAATATAATAACCCAATCTTGTATATTTTAGCATCTTATTTTATGCTATGAATTACTAATTATTGCATTAGTTATATGCAACTATAATAAAAATTTTATTTTAGCCTAAATTAATTAATGTGCCAGCAATTAAGTTAAAATTTATATACGGAGTATTATATGAATATTAAAAAATTTCTGCAGCGAGGAAAAGAAATCAAGCAGTATATAACCATACTATTATTAGCGTATAAAGACCCGAGGGTTCCCTGGTATGCTAAAGCATTAACCGCATTTCTCCTCGCTTATATACTTAGCCCCATAGACTTAATTCCAGATTTCATACCGATAATTGGATATCTGGATGACTTTATTATAATTCCTCTGGGAATATACTTAGCTTTAAGGCTTATACCTGAAGATGTGCTATTTGAATATAGGAAAAAGGCTATTCACATGAATAACATAGATAAGCCAAAAAACTGGTTAGCCGCCGTTATTATTATATTTGTATGGTTGCTTCTGGCTATATTCCTCATTAAAGCAATAGTTACAAAATATTTTAGCCAAATGTAGCAACCGCTATTTTGAGTTTACTTAAAATTGTTTTTCACTATCAAGTAATATTGTACACGGACCATCGTTATCAATATATACTTGCATATCGGCTCCAAACTTACCAGTTTCCACGTGTATACCTGCATCCCGTAAATAACTAATACAAAATTCAATCAAGGGTTGTGCCGCTTCTGGTAATTCTGCAGCACTAAAACTTGGCCGCCGGCCTTTTCTCGCATCACCATAAAGAGTAAACTGGCTTACCAGCAATATCTCTCCTTTTATATCAACTAAAGAAAGATTCATTTTGCCTTCTTTATCTTCAAATATGCGCAGGTTAATAATCTTATCCATTAAATATGTGGCATCCTTTTCGTCATCACCCTTTTTTATACCTAGGAGTACCATGAGTCCACTATTTATACTGCCTATTTCTTTTTCCTCTATGGTAACTTTACTAAAATTAGTCCTTTGTACAACTGCACGCAAATTTATTCACCTCTTACTTCACCCGGTAATACCCTTTTTACTTCTAATACTTCTTTTATTTTTTGAATACGCTGCATTACTGCCTGAAGCTGACTTATATCCCTAATTTCCAGCTTAAAATTCATTACTGCCAGGTTATTACGGGTAACCCTGGAAAAAACTGAAGTTATATGAATTTTAGTATCGGCTATTATGAGCATCACATCGGTAGTCAACCTAGCACGATCCAGGGCTTTGACTTCCAACTCAACACTGTAATTGCCCTGCTTATCAGCCCATTCTACTTCTATAATACGATCTTTCTCGTTTATGAGATAACTCCGCAGATTAGGACAATCTTTTCTATGTACTGATACACCACGACCGCGGGTTATATACCCCAGCACACTATCACCCGGAAGAGGATTACAGCACCGGGCTAGCCGTATAGCTACATCATCTACACCTCTAATTCTAAGTGCAGTTGATTCTTTATGATAAACGGGCGTATCAGCTTTTTTCTCTGGAATATCTAATATATCTTCTACATGGGCATCATTAAAAAATAAGTCTTTTTGTCGGTTTACTACCTGACTAGCAGCAAGACCTCCATCTCCAAGTGATGCAAACATGTCATCTACAGTATTTAAGCCGAAACGTTTGACAACTTCCACAAGCTTATCTTCTTTTAGGAACTCCTTGGTGCTAAGATGTCTCTTTTTTAACTCTTTTTCCAGTATGTCACGGCCTTTAATAATATTCTCCTGGCGCTTTTCTCGCTTGAACCATTGCTTTACCCTGCTCTTAGCAGAAGATGTTTTTATAAAATTAAGCCAGTCACGACTGGGACCAGGAGAGTTTTTAGAAGTTATTATTTCCACGATATCCCCGTTACCCAGCAGGTAATCTAGCGGAACTATTCTTCCACTAACCCGGGCCCCGGTGCATTGGTGGCCAACTTCAGTATGCACCCGATAAGCAAAATCTACCGGGCAGGCACCCTTGGCCAGCTCGATAACTTTCCCTTTAGGTGTAAAAACAAAGACTGTATCATCGAATAAATCAATCTTAAGGGATTCCATAAATTCCTTAGTATCTTTTATATCCTGCTGCCATTCGATAATTTGGCGTAACCAGGAAAGTTTTTCATCAAATTTCTTTTCCTTGGGATTAATCCCTTCTTTATAACGCCAGTGGGCAGCAATACCATATTCTGCAGTACGGTGCATGTCACCGGTACGTATTTGTACCTCAAATGGCTCCCCACCCTTACCTATCAAAGTAGTATGCAGTGATTGATACATATTAGGTTTGGGAGTAGCTATATAGTCCTTAAAGCGCCCGGGAAGCGGTTTCCACATGGTATGAATAACACCCAGAACACCATAACAATCCCTTACATCACTAACAATTACTCTAATCGCGATTTTATCGTAAATTTCATCTATATCTTTACCCTGTTTCAACATTTTCTTGTAAATGCTGTATATATTTTTAGGTCTTCCTTTGATCTCGGATTTGATTCCTACTTGTAGAAGTCCATCACGAATCTGCTGAATTACATCACGAACATAATCTTCTCTTTCTTTACGTTTTTGTTTGAGCCTTTTAGCAATTTCGTGGTAAATAAAGGCATCAAGATAATAAAAAGACAGGTCTTCTAATTCCCACTTAAATTTAAAAATACCTAGCCGGTGCGCCATAGGGGCAAATATTTCCATAGTTTCGCGCGCTATTTCTTTTTGTTTCGGTTCCGGTTGGTAGTTTAAAGTACGCATATTATGCAGTCTATCCGCAAGCTTGATTAAAATAACCCGAATGTCCCGTGCCATAGCTATAAACATTTTACGCAGATTCTCAACCTGGGCATCTTCTCTAGATTTAAAATTAATACGGCTGAGTTTGGTGACACCGTCTACCAACAGGGCAATTTCTTCACCAAACTCGTTTAGTACATTAAAATATGTAAAACCAGTATCTTCTACTACATCATGTAGAAGAGCCGCGCATATGGAAGGTGTATCCATTTCAATATCAGCAAGAATCAAGGCTACTTCAATCGGGTGAATAATATAAGGTTCCCCTGATATCCTTTTTTGACCTGCATGTGCCGTTTCTGCATAATTATATGCTCTGCGTATAAGGTCAAAATCTGCATCCGGGTCATATTTACTTACTTGTTCAATAATTTCTTCAACTCGAGATATCATGTTCATCACCATACCAGGTATTTTTTATTGCATTCTCCCATTCAACAAATGCTGCTTTTTCAACTAGTCCCTCAAGATAATATGGGGAATCCGAAATATTTAAAACTGGATTTTTGATATTAACAAACTTTATTTCAATAATACTACCCTTTTTCTTAACCTGAAACAAGCCCAGATCCACAAGTATATGCAGCACTGGCAGCAGGTCAAATATTTTAAATTCTTGGCTGATAGATTTTTCTATTGAATGTACAAGTTGTTTAACGTCAGTAGTAATTGATTTTTTGCCGGTTCTGATAAAATATGTTAGTACAGATTTTATCAGTTCTAGATGCGGATACAACCTGTTCAGGAAAGCACGGTTAGATGTAATATCACCCTCCGTAAAAAGGGCTGATATTGGAACTTCTTGGGCGGCTGCAATTTGGTCAATTATTGATAATGTTTCATAAATACTAAAAGGAACGTCAGCAAAAACTAGCTCATCAATATTGTCTAGTGTATATCCTCCGCCAACATAGCCACCATCAAGTAATAATACTCCGTTCTTAGCACCGGTAAATTTCCTACGTACCGCCTTGCGCTGTTTTTTGTCTTTAACACCTGCCTCAACTGTGATATTAGCCATTCGGGATACTAAACTATTAACCGTTTGATTACGATTAGCATATATTAATACCCGCCCAGCGTTATCATATTGCCAGCTCTGGTTCAGCCACCGTAAGTTGGACGGTAATGACTCTTTTTTAATTAACTGTGTATGCTTTCCCTTGATAGCATTATTTATTTCCAAATCATCAATGTCATCTTGCCATAATAGTAATATTTGTTGGAGAGATTCTGGTAAATTGCTCCTACGTAAATAATATTTTAAATATGCCCTGGTTATCAGAAATATCGCCGCCTGCCCATGCTGCAGACCCTCCTGTATTTTTATATGTTCCCGATGGGGAAGTTTTCCATGTAAAGGCTGTATTAACCGGGGGAGGAAATAGTTTTCCAATATCAGTTGGTGTTTTTCCAGAGTTCTGCAAGTTGGATAAATTAGTAAAACGGGTCGGTTTTGTATGATTTCTTGTTTAATGTTTTCAACTAATGAGAAAATATTTACAGAAAGGTTGGTCCTTTCCTGTTTCTTTTCCAGCATATAAGCAGGTTTAATATCTATTAGTTTTAGCTGTATACTTATCCGCTCGCGGAATTCATTCTCCTCTACTCGAAAGGCTAAGTCATGGTAACATTCCTCCAGGGGAAGTTGAATCAACTCTGGCCGTTTAAACGCTATGAGGTCCAGTTCTGGTTTTCCTATTTTAGCTTTAAAATGTTCTTTGCCTTTACCAACCAGGCTAGGGGACTTAACTATAATGTCTTGTATAATAAAACCGGGCGCAGGATTGCCTTCCCCATATGGCTGCAATAAATTTAATTCTTTTAGTAAATTATCGTTTATATCATCTATTTCTATTTCCGCATCTAAGAATTGAATACGGCCAGGTTTTTCACCATCTATATCATCTTTTACCAGCGTACCTATAATCGCGCGAAACTCTTCAAATTTTTTTCTATCAATATTAAGCCCGGCAGCCATTTTATGCCCACCGAATTTAAGCAAATGAGAACTACATTTATCCAGGAGATCATACATATTTATGCCAGGAATACTGCGGGCTGACCCCCTGCCTATTTCACCATCCCATGAAATAATGATAGCCGGGCGGCTATATTTGTCGCATAGACGTGATGCCACTATCCCAATTACTCCCTGATGCCATCCATCCCCAGCAACAACTATAACCGGGTCCTCTTGCAGATTAATTTCTTTTTCAACTTTTATAACCGCCTCCTGGAATATAGTATCTTCAATAAGCCGCCTTTCATTATTAAGCTCGCATAACTGGGATGCAAGTTTAACCGCCTTGGTTTTATCTTTAGCTAAAAGAAGTTCTATACTAATCCGGGCGCTTTCTAATCTTCCTGCTGAGTTTAGGCGGGGCGCCAGTATAAATCCTATTTGCCAGGTATTTATCTTTTTACCTTCTAGTCCACTTTCTTTTAATAAAGCTTTTAAACCCGTCCTTTTAGTATTCCGTATTACTGATAACCCTTTTTGCACAAGAATACGGTTATCCTCAACCAGCGGCACTATATCAGCCACAGTCGCAAGCGCTACGAGGTCTAAAAAGTCATTAACCTGGTCCTCAATATGCCTGCGCCGACATATTGCCCGGGCAACTTGGTAAGCTACTCCGGTTCCACAAAGGTCGTAGTTACGTTTATCATCCCCGAGTTTTGGGTTTATTATGGCAATAGCAGGCGGTAATTCTGCTGCTGGTGTATGGTGATCAGTAACTATAACATCCATGCCTATTTTAGATGCTCTATTTACTTCGTCTACAGAAGAAATCCCGCAGTCCACAGTGATTAATAACGAGTATCCTTGAGTTGCAAGTGTTTCAATAGCTTCTAGCGTTAAACCATAGCCTTCATTAAACCGATCTGGCACATAATAATCGATAATACCGCCACAAAGCTCCAGGCATTTTTTAAGTAAAACTATGCTGCAAACTCCGTCAACATCATAATCTCCATAAATTATAACCTTTTCCCCTGTTTCTATCGCCTTTTCTATTCTTTCTACAGCAACCTGCATACCACCTAAAATATACGGGTCGCTTACATTTTCAAAACTACCATATAAAAAATTTCTGCCATCTTCAACATTCTTAATATCCCTCTGAGCAAGCAGAGCGGCAAGCAATGGCGATATATTTAACTCTTTGCTGAGTTTTTGTGCACCTGATGTATCATATTCTTTAATCTTCCAGATGGTTTCTGAATACATAATTCCTCCAGAATTCTTTTAGTCAAATTACCGTCTCCTGCTATATTTAAACATTTTAGCAGGTGGTATAAAGATCAAATATCATTATAAACTATTAATAATGATTCCACTGCGAAAAGTATTAATTATGCACCAGCTTGAGTAATTCAACGCGGAATCCGCAGATTTCCAAGGAATTACGCGGCTTTAGTTAACGTTAAAAAAGAGCGAAATATGGATTATCCCTGCTATAATTTAGAATTTATAATTGCCAAATACAAAAGATTTAACACCATTTTAAAACCACGTATTCATTAAGTTGCATTGGGAAAGGGGTTTTTGCAGGGGAATCAATACTAGTTTTTAACGGATGATTTCATGATTCGACAAGATGTATACTATAATAGTAATTTCATACAAGTAATTTATAAGCTTAGTTAGTACCCTACAAACTATATAAAGGAGCAAGGTAATGAAACAAGAACAATTAGATCGAATTAATGAACTGGCCAGTAAAAAGAAATCCACCGGACTTACTGCGGATGAAACTGAAGAACAGAAACAGCTGTATCGGTTATTTATTGACGAGATTAAAGGGCAGGTAAAAACCCAGCTTGATCAGGCTGGATATAATAGTAAGCCCCAATCGTAAATATATTTTCACCCTACCCGTGCAAGTCTTAACCAGGCTGATGCCAGTGTACTATTGCCATGTTATTCCTGGTAGAAAGCGGCTAACAAATACATATACATAAGTGAAGACATTAGGCTTGCTTATTCAGGAGGTAGTTGAAATGGGCAAAATAACACACCTGTTCCCAGGAGGTAATACCTGTTACGGTTTTTACTCCCTGTATGATTACATGGCTTACCCTGAAACCGATTATAAGATAATTCTTAAAGGTGGTCCAGGAGTCGGTAAATCATTTTTTATGAAACACATGGGTGAATATTTCGAGCGCGAACAGTTTGACCTTGAATACCACTGGTGCTCTTCAGATCCTGATTCACTAGATGGAATAGTAATTGGTCAACAGAAAGTATGTATTCTGGATGGAACTGCGCCGCATATTGTCGATCCCCGTTTTCCTGGTGCAGTTGATGAAATAATTAATTTAGGCCAGTTTCTGGATCGGGAGAAACTAAGACTGGTACGCCAAGAGATTATTAAACTTAGTGAAAACGTTTCCTGGTGTTTTAATAAGGCTTACGGACGGCTTAAGGAAACTAGCCTGGCTTTCCAGGAATGGGAATCTTATTACTCCAGAGCTATCGATATTCCTGCTGTAAACCGTAATATTCTTGCCCTGGCCGAAGATTTTTTGTCTAACTGCACACCAACATATAAAAAACCACGTCACCTTTTTGCCGGGGCTATAACACCAGCTGGTATTGTGACCAAAGTTAAAAGTATTATTGACTCAGATTACTCCCTGTTTGCAATCCAGGGGAGTCCTGGAACCGGAGTCAAAAGTTTATTTGACCACATACTACAAATCAGCAGTTTGCGCGGAATTTATGTTGAAGTCTTTCATAATCCCTTTGATCCAAACTATATCGATATAATTTTATTACCTGAAACCAGGTTAGCACTCGTTAACTGTTCAACAACTATTGTTAATTATGCAGAACAGTTAACCTCGAGAAAAAACAAACGTTTCCTCGACTTTAACCAGTTTATTGAAAAAGCCTCTATAGAACCTTATCAGAAATCTATCACATCAGCAGAGGAGCGAGTAAAATCAGGCCTGCTTGCAGCAGTATCATTAATAAAAACAGCTCACCAATATCACGATGAACTAGAAAGTTATTATGTAGACGCCATGGATTTTGAAGCTTTAGGCCAACTGCGCGAAAACTTATTAGAAACTTTAAAACAAAAGCTTGATTCCCCTATATAATTTCGCCTGAAAAAGTTTCGGGGTTTTCGCGATAATTAACAATTCTTTATCTAAAGAATAATGCCTTTGACAATATCACCCTGTTTACCCTTACCTGGCTTGATATCAAGTATAATTGGCCTGATACTAGTGTATTTTTCTTTTTTACGTAAGGGCCGGGCAAAAAAAGCAGCATTTTTTTCAATAAGTTCAGCCCTTATGAGACTGCGTATATTTAATATACGCGGTATATCCTGGCTCAATCTGATATTAACTCGGTTATGCCCGGGCTCTTTTATGCCTTTTAATTTATCGAGAACTGGTCTTACCAGTACATCAAAAAGGAGTCCCGCGGCGTGAGGGTTACCTGGTAAATTAAAGACCAACTTACCATCAATAACTGCAGCAGTAACATTTTTCCCTGGTCTTGTTTCCAGGCTACTAAATATTATTCTTGCATCGAAATGCTTAAGAGCTGAAATAACCAGGTCATAATCACCTTCTGCCGTTCCTCCGCTAATTAATACCATATCAGATGATTTGATCCCCTGCTCAATTTCCCCAATAATAACATCCATTTCATCTTTAGTATCTGGACTTCCGACTTCTGCTGCACAACCAGTTTCTTTAACCTTACTTAATAGGAAACTACGGTTGCTATGGTATATTTGACCATTTTTAAGCGGAGTGCCTGGTAAAACCAGCTCACTTCCAGTATTGATGATATAAACCCTGGGTAGAACATAAGCTACTACTCTGGAAAGCCCGGTCGAGGATAGTTTCTCCACCTGGTTTGAGTAAATTTCCTGACCTGCGAATAATAGCCTTTCACCTCTATTAATAACAGCACCAGGAAGTTCGATATTAATACTGTCGCTAACCGGTTTCTCAATTATGATTTGTTCTCCTAAGGTTTTGATCTCCTCCTGCTTTATAACTGCTGCTGCTACAGGTAAAACTGCGCCTGTCATTACCCGCAAACATTTACCTGGCATCATTACCACCTGATGGTCCCAACCTGCGGGAATTACTTCCTGTACTTCGAGGGTAACTTTATCCTTAACTCTTATTTTATCCATATCAGAACTGCTAATGGCATACCCATCGACTCTCGACCTTTTAAAGCTCGGAACATTAATCTCAGCAAATACATCTCTAGCACCAACCCGGCCCGTCGCCTGGTCTATCGTTATTTCTTCCTTTTCCATTTCTGATACATCTTCAAAACAAAGGCTGATAGCTGTTTCCAGAGTCAGGCTGATTCTCTCCATTGCTATTTCATCCTCTTTTCTAAACTAATGATTCCGTGGCTAATCCCCTTGTTACTTAAAAACAGTAAACTTCTACTGAGGCACCCTTTTTGAGCCCTTGTTTTTCATAAGCAATATGTATATAACCATCAGCCATAGAGAGGATACTCATGAGTCCTGATTTTCCTAGCAAGGGCCTAGCTGCCCACTCGTTACCCTCCCGATATAATTGTACAGGTATAAAGTCATCACGCCCGGCCTGTGAGGCAATGTTTTCGGTTAGTTGGGCTTTAATTACAGGTAGAGGACTTAATTTAAGTGCGGGCGCACATACTATATAAAACATCATCAGGGCCGAAACAGGATGTCCAGGTAAGCCAATAACCAGCTTGTCACCTATTTTAACTGCCATGGTTGGCTTGCCTGGCTTAACAGCTATACCATGAAAAAGCAGTTTAGCATCCGCAAAGTCAAGGAGTACATCCAGCGTTACATCCATTATTCCCACAGAACTACCGCCTGACATTATAACAATATCATTCTGCTGAATGGCAGTAGCAACTTCTGCCTTGAGAATAGCAAAATCATCTTTTATAATCGGGTAAACTTGTGGAATACTACGACAGTTCTTTACCGCCGCTGCCAATGAAAATGAGTTTACATCTCTTACCTGTCCAACCATGGGAGTCTGATCGACCGGAATGATTTCATCTCCGGTTGATATTATACCGGTATGGTAAGGTTTTAAGACATCTACTTCACAAATGCCCAGTGAGGCTAAAAGGCCTATATCCTGAGGTCGGAGAAGCTGCCCGCGATTAAACACTATCTGCCCCTTCCTGATATCCTCGCCTTTCTGCATTATGTTCTCCCATGGTCCTACCGGTCTGTAAACTAGAATAGTATCGTCGCCTAATTTTTCTGTATATTCAACCATTACTGCCCCGTTACTACCGGGTGGAAGCATACCTCCGGTGGGAATCCAGCAACACTGACCCTTACTTAATGAGAAATCTACTTCACATCCAATTTTGATTTCTCCAGCAAAATCTAAAAAGGCCGGTAAAGATTCACTACACCCAAATGTATCTTCAGCATGAACAGCATAACCATCTACTACGGTTCTATTAAAAGCTGGTAAGTCTTCTGGACTTAGTATTTCTTCTGCCAGTACCCGACCACAAGCATCCGTAAGAGGAACCCTTTCTTCCTTACAGGAGGGAAAATTCTGTCTAATCTGCTCGAGAGCCTCTTGAAAATTAAGAACTTTGAGAAACTCCCCCATTTAATACACCTCATTTACTGTTATGTTTACTTTATTATACTTTACGTAGTACCAGCGTCAAACTAGAGCGGAAAAACACGGAAAATGCATAAGTTTTGTTATTGATTGGCGAAATAAGGTAAAATAGATAAAACGCAGTAGAGTTAAATGAGCATTTCTTTTTACAGATAATTGATGTAATGATTCAACTGCGAAAAGTATTAATTATGCACCAGCTTGAGTAATTCAACGCGGAATCCGCGGATTTTTCAAGGAATTACGCGGCTTTAGTTAACGTTAAAAAAGAGCTAAATATGGATTATCCCTGCTATAATTTAGAATTTATAATTGCCAAATACAAAAGATTTAACACCATTTTTAAACCACGTATTCATTAAGTTGCATTGGGAAAGGGGTTTTTGCAGGGGAATCATGTAATTGATTATGTATAGAAAAGGAGAAAAGTTCATGCAGCGAAATATTTATATTGAAAACATGCCCTTGGAGCAAGCCCGACAAATATATATCGATCGGCTTAAAGAATGCGGCTACTTTAAAATGGAAAGCGAAGTCATAGATGTACTTGAAAGCCAGGGAAGGATCACTCGTTCAGCCGTATTTGCCAGGAGATCGTCTCCTCATTATGCAGCTGCCGCCATGGATGGTATAGCCGTAAAGGCATCATCTACCTTTGATGCGAGTGAAATAACCCCTGTAACACTCCCCCCAGGAACCTTTATCGAAGTAGATACTGGCGACTATGTGCCACGTGAATTTGACGCAGTTATAATGATTGAAGATGTTAACTTTATTGATAGTGCCGCTAGAATAATAAAAGCTGCTGTACCGTGGCAGCATATTCGGTCCGTTGGTGAAGATCTGGTAGCACATGATATGGTTATACCTTCTTCATACCAGATTGGTCCGTATGAGGTTGCTTCTTTATGCACAGCCGCAGTTCCATCTGTAGAAGTAGTAAAAAAACCGCTGGTAGCTATTATCCCTACCGGGACAGAACTCATTGATGAAGGTAGTGACGATATGTCCCCGGGTGAAATTGTTGAATCTAACAGCCGTATGCTGTCCGGACTAAGTCAGGAATGGGGTGCAGTTACATATCGGCATAAAATAGTTCCAGACGATAAAAACCTTCTGCGCCAGGCTGTTGAAGAGGTTAAAGATAAGGCCGATATGATTATTATCTGTTCTGGTTCTTCGGCAGGAAGAGAAGATTACACTTCAAGTATAATCGAAGAATTCGGTGAAGTGCTTGTACATGGGATTGCTACCAGGCCTGGTAAGCCAGCTATACTAGGTGTTATTAATAATAAGCCTGTTATTGGGGTACCCGGTTATCCGATATCAGCGGGATTAATTTTTAACCTTTTTGCGCGTCCAGTTTTATATATGAAACAGGGTATTACTCCTCCGCAAGCTGATATTCTTGAATGCAATGTATCCAGGAAAATTGCCTCTTCTATGGGGGTTGATGAATATATTTATACTAACATCGCCAAAATTGATAACCACTATATAGCCTATCCTCTTAATCGCGGGGCCGGGATTACTACTAGCCTGGTAAAAGCTGATGGAGCATTTTGTATCAAAAGAGGTAATGAAGGTCTAGAGGCCGGAGAACCGTGTAAAGTAGAATTAAATCGTCCGCGCAATGTTATTGACAATACTATAGTAATGATTGGCAGTCATGACATGACGGTAGACTTTTTAGTCGATATTCTCCAACGCCAATATGGTATCCGGCTTGTTTCCACAAATGTAGGTAGTATGGGAGGTATTATGGCCCTAAGGCGTGCTGAAACACATTTTTCCGGTATTCACCTCTTAGATTATGAAACAGGAGACTATAATACAAGTTATCTCGAAAAATACCTCCCCGGGAAAAACTATATCTTGATTAATCTTGTTATACGTAAACAGGGGCTTATAGTAAAGAAAGGTAATCCTTTGGAAATAGAATCTCTGCAAAATGTGACCCGTGAAGATGTTCGGTTTATAAACCGGCAGAAAGGTGCAGGAACCCGCATCCTTTTCGATTATCTTTTGAGCCGAGATGAAATAAGTTCAGTTTCTATTAATGGTTATAACCGTGAAGAATATACTCACCTAGCCGTTGCTGCCGCTGTTAAAAATGATGCCTGTGATTGCGGCCTGGGTATTTACGCAAGTGCTAGGGCACTTGACTTAGATTTTATTCCGATTGCGGAAGAAAGATATGACCTGTGCATATTACCAGACATGCTTGATAAGAATCGGATGGAAATACTGCTTAATACTATAAAAAGCAGCGAATTCAAGAATCGTGTAAATGCCTTCGGGGGTTATGACCTAAAATTATCTGGTCAGGTAGTGTATAAAAACTTTTAATGCCATACCATAACATATCATAATGATGTTCATGAATATTTCTAATACAATCCTTGCAATATTTAAAATTGCAAGGATTTTTATTGTAAATGTCGAAGTTTCATGAGAGGAGAGGAATTTATTAGTACCTGCCGTTTCCGCCATACACCAGCTTGAAGGGGGGTTTTCCATAGCTGACAAAATATTATGATAACCCCACTAATTCATATATAAAAGCGTGTATTCACACAATATTTTAAGTGTATGCACTAATTTGGGGTGTCTATATTTAGATTCTGATGCTATAATTTTTTATGAAGGGTAATAATAAAATTTAATATCGGGGAAAGGAGTGTGGAATTTATTATGAAGGTTACCCGCCGAGATTTTTTTAAGGTAACCGGTGCCACTGTTGCCAGTTTTGCGGTTGTAGACCTCGGTTTCGATATGACCGCAACAGCAAGTGCAATCAAGGGTACACGCACTAACGGTGTAAAACCAGTACCATCTATATGCCCATTCTGCGGATGTGGCTGTGGTCTGGTGGTTTATACCAGAGACGGCGCACCAGCTGATGGACCTCAGCTATTAAGTATCCAGGGTGACCCTGACAATCCCATTAATCGGGGGAGTGCTTGCAGTAAAGGTTCCGCAATGTTTAACTTAAGAGAAATCTATGATCCAGAAACAGGAAAACAGATTATTAATCCCAAAAGAATGGCAAAGCCACTTTATAGGGCCCCCAAAAGCACCAAGTGGGAAGAAAAAGATTGGGAATGGATGCTGACTGAAATTGCTAAACGAGTTAAAGAAACAAGAGACAAACATTTTGAGCACAAGGACAAAGATGGAATCATAGTTAATCGCTGCGAAGCTCTATCAAGCCTTGGAGGAGCTGCACTCGATAATGAAGAACTACAGCTTGTTTCGAAAATGAGCAGATCTCTGGGAATGACTTTCCTAGAGAACCAGGCCCGTATCTGACACTCCGCAACGGTTGCCGGTCTGGCACCAAGTTTTGGTCGCGGAGCAATGACTAATCATTTCATTGACATGAAAAATACTGACTGCGCTTTAATTATCGGTAGTAATACGGCAGAAAATCATCCCATGTCATTTAAGTGGCTTACGGAGGCCCGGGAAAAGCGAGGCGCAAAAATTATCAATGTTGACCCTCGTTTTACCAGAACATCAGCCCGTTCCGATATTTATGCCCCTTTGCGGTCGGGAACTGATATCGCCTTTATCGGTGGTATGATGAATTATATTCTGGAAAATAAGCTATACCATGAAGAATATCTACGCTGGTTTACAAATGCTACTTTCATAGTTGCTGATTCTTACGATTTTAATGATGGGTTATTCTCTGGTTATGATCTGGCTAAGCGTAAATATGACAAAAGCCAATGGGCGTTTAAAAAGACCGAAGATGACCAATATGAAAAAGATATGACTATGGAAGATCCTCGCTGTGTGCTCCAGTTAATGAAGAAACATTATGCCCGCTACGATATTGATACTGTTTGTAAGATTACCGGAACACCAAAGAATAAGTTCCTGGAGGTAGCAAAAGCTTATGCAGCCACAGGAGCACCTGATAAAGTGGGAACCATTCTTTATGCTATGGGCACCACCCAGCATACAGTAGGAACTGAAAACGTCAGAAGTTATGCTATGCTGCAGCTGCTGCTGGGTAATATTGGCCGAGCAGGTGGCGGGGTTAATGCCCTGCGCGGTGAATCAAATGTTCAGGGTTCTACTGACTGGGCTCTTTTATTCCATATTATACCCGGTTATATCAACTCCCCTGAAGCTCAAAAACATCCCGACTATGCTACATTCCTAGCCAAAGAAACACCAAAAACAGGGTTTAAAGTCAATACCCCCAAATGGGTGGCTAGTCTGCTCAAGAGCTACTGGATGGATGATGACCCGGAAAAATCTTACCACTATCTGCCTAAACGAATTGATGGCAAACAATATGCACACATTGCCCTCTTTGAAGCTATGTACAATAAAGAAATAGAAGGTTTGTTCATCTGGGGTTCTAATCCCATAGTTGGTGGCCCTAATGCTAATAAAGAACAGGCGGCTTTAGCCAACCTCAAATGGATGGTAGCCATCGACCTATGGCAGACGGAAACTTCAGAATTTTGGAGTTATAAAGCTATGGACAGACCAACTGACAACGATGTTTATAAGATAAAACGGCCGGAAGAAATTGATACTGAAGTATTTTTCTTACCTGCCTGCAGCTCTTATGAAAAAGATGGTTCTATTTCTAATAGTGGTAGATGGATGCAGTATCGCTGGAAAGCAGTTGATCCGGTAGGAGAATCCAAGGCAGACTTAGAAATTGCCCACATGCTCATGAGAAGACTTAAGAAGTTGTACGAAGGTAGTACCAAACCTCAGGATGAGCCGATCACCCGGTTAACTTGGGATTATGGCGATAGCGACCATCCTGATATTAATAAAGTTGCCCGCGATATAAACGGTTTTGAAATTGTCAACGGCAAACCAGGAAAACAGCTGCTTAACTTCACCAAACTAAAAGATGATGGTACTACTTCCTGTGCCATCTGGATTTATTCCGGTTGTTATCCCGAAGATACTGGTAACCCCGAAAAAGACTATCTGGCCCGCAGAAGAGACAACCGCGATGTAGGTTATAGTGATGTCAAACCTATTGGCAGTTACTTGAACTGGGCCTGGTGCTGGCCCATAAACCGGCGTATCATTTATAACCGCTGTTCATCAACACCAGAAGGGCAGCCCTGGGATATGGATAGGGTTTCCATCTTCTGGGATGGTGATGCATGGGTAGGTAATGATATACCAGACTTCGGAAAAAATAAAGATCCTAATGGTCCAGGTGGACGAAACGCTTTTATAATGCGACCGGAAGAAGTAGGTTGCTTATACAGTACATGTAATGAAGGACCATTACCTGAGCACTATGAACCCTGGGAAAGCCCGGTTAAGAATCTGCTGGGCAGCCAGGAATTTAATCCAGTAGTAATTGAATGGGAGCCTGATAAACGTGGTACATCCGACAAGTATCCCATAGTTGGAACTACTTATCGTGTAACTGAACACTGGCAGTCGGGCGTTATGACCAGGATGCAGCCCTGGTTGGCTGAACTGGTACCCAATGTTTTTGTCGAACTGAGCGAGCAACTTGCTAGAGCCAAAGGAATCAAAAACGGCCGCGAAGTGATCATAAGTACCACCCGAGGCGATATAAAGGCTGTTGCCTGTGTTACCAAGCGAATTAAACCTATGAATATCCAGGGACAAGAAGTTCACCATATAGGAGTTATATGGCACTTCGGATTTAACGGCTATGCTACTGGAGACCCAGCTAACCGTTTAACACCACATATAGGTGATGGTAATACTCTGATTCCAGAATATAAAGCATGGCTATGCGATATAAGGAGGGCTTAACTATGGCAAGAAAAACCAATTTATATGATGTTAGTAAATGTATAGCCTGCCGTGCTTGCCAGGTAGCATGTAAAGACTGGAATCAATTACCAGCTGTAATCGAACCTTTTAAGGGTAATTATCAGACCCACAAAGATACTAATGGTGATACTTATACCATAGTAAAATTTATCGAACACGAGGATGATCCGGCAGCTGATGTACAGTGGAATTTTCTGAAATATCAGTGTATGCATTGTTTTGAACCTGCATGTATGGATGTATGCCCCAGAAAATGTATTTATATTAATGACTGGGGTGCAGTACTCAAAGATTATGACAATTGTATTGGTTGTCAATATTGTTCTTATGCCTGTCCCTTCCATATACCGAAATATAGAAAGCGTCAGGATATTGTTACAAAATGCACCCTCTGTTATGAGCGAGTTGAAGAAGGTTTAACACCGGCCTGTGTAAGAACCTGCCCAACTGATGCACTACAATTCGGTGATAGAGATGAGCTCATGCAGTACGCTGAAGAACGGGTTAAATTCCTACGGGTCAACGGATTCCCTAATGCTACGATTTATGGGAAATTTGAACTTGGTGGATTAAATATGCTTTATGTCCTAACTGATAGTCCTGACAAATTTGATCTACCAGTTGATCCGAAAGTTCCCGGACAGATTCCTTTCTGGCAGAATTGGGTACAGCCATATTTGGGCTGGTTAATACCACTAGCACTGCTCGGTTCTGCAACTAGCTTTGTAACGACACGTATTCTGGCTAATAAGCATGGTGAACACGGTGAAGGGGGGCATGAGTAATGCAATGGGTTCCCGAATATAGAGATGATATAAATAGAGTCGAACGTTTTAATGCAGTGGCAAGAATAACCCACTGGGGCCATACTGTTACTTTTATTCTCTGTCTCTTTACCGGTCTAGTTCTCTTCTGTGATGGTATGGACTGGCTGGCAACCATTTTTGGTGGTTATGCTGGTGCTGGTCTTGTTCACAGGATCGCAGCTGTTTTACTAACCCTGTTTATTGCATTCTTTGTCTTATTTGATTTTAAAGGTATTATATCCTGGGTTAAAGACCTGCTTCGCTTTGGCATGAACGACATCATATTTGTTATGAAGTTTCCACTTGATTTTCTAGGCCTTCCAGTAAAAATGCCTCCGCAGACCAGGTTTAACGGCGGTGAAAAAGGTAATTCTATGCTAACCCCTACATGTGTTATCTTTCTAGTCCTGAGTGGCTATATAATGTGGTTTCCGGCTATATTCCCGGCAGGGTTAGTTCGGGTTGCTTATCCAACTCATGATATAGCTATGGTCTTTGCAACATTTATGGTTTGTATGCATGGTTACCTAGGTTCTTTCCATCCCGGTTCTGGAGAATCTTTCTGGGGCATGTGGAAAGGAACAGTTCGCGAAGACTGGGCCAAACACCATCACCCAATATGGTATGAAGAGGCCTATGGTGAGAAAGCTGATGCCGAAAAAGAATAATTATGGTCTTTAAATAAAAAGGGGGAGCATTTCCCCCTTTTTTAAAACTAGGTTTTTCCGTCCGTTACTTTTGTGGAAGGTCGAATATAAGAAGGGGTGGTATTTAATGAATCGAAAGGTACCTGTAGAACTGCCAGAAGGGTATGTGGACTTTTATAAAAATCTAGAAACCTGGCAAAATGAACAACAGATAAAGCTCCAAAAAGATTTATCATTAGAAACTGCTGATATTTTAACACTTATAGCCAATAATAAAAAACCCTTAGTTAAAATACATAAACTAAAAATTGATATCGATCAGTATAAAACGATGTTTATAAATTTACTAGACTTTCTTAGCAGAGTACGCCCACAAGCAGCAGAAAAACTAAAAGCTGTTTATGATTACATCGATGAACTAAGTTTTTCCACCATAATGGCAAAAATAATTGCTGATGACCTGAAATACTTTAATGATCTGGCAGCTGATATTAATGTCCCAGGTGACTTACTTTTCTTTGTGTTGGACCATGCCCTTAGACCTTTCCTCAGAGTATATGCAGCTCCATATCAGGAGGCTATAGCTAATGATGAATTCCAATCATGGAACTTTTCTCGGGAGTGTCCTGTCTGCGGGAGCAGATCACACTTTAGCCGCCTTAGAACCAACGATGGCCGTAGATTTATGTTTTGCGACCGTTGTTTCATCGAATGGGAAACACGGTACTTAAAATGCGTTCATTGTGATAATGACGAGCCAGGTACGGTAAAGTATCTCAGCGTAGAAAATGATGATGCTTATCAATTATATGTTTGTGAGAAATGCAAAGGATACCTTAAGACTTATGATGAAAGAACAGCCGGAAAGACTACTGATATGTTCATAGCCAATATTGAAACTGTTTATCTTGATATGTTAGCCCAGGAGAAAGGTTACAATAATCATGATTACTAAAAAAGACAGATTAGTGCTAATAAGTATCCTGGTCATTAATTAATAATATAATAGCATAAAGTCAGCGCCCCTGCCGGGCGCACCGCAATTAGAAGACCGGGTATTTCTACCCGGTCTTTTTTTCTCTTTTTTTCTTTTGCATACAATCCTAATCTTTATATATCTATATCTTTTCTACCCTGGCTGCACATACCTTGTACTCAGGAATTCCAGCTACTGGATCAAGAGAATCCGCATTAGTAAGCATATTAGCTGCAGCTTCGCTGAAATGGAAATAGGTAAATATTACGTTTTCATTTACTATATCTGTTACTTTAGCTTTCACCTCTATATTACCGCGCCTGGTAACAACTTTAACCTTTTCTCCATTAACTATATTGAGCCTTTCTGCTGTAGCAGGATTAATCTGTACTTCATTTTCTGGAACGTGCTTATTCAGAGCCGAAGATCTTCTGGTCATTGTACCAGTATGGTAATGGAATAGGTTTCTACCTGTAGATAAAATTAAAGGATATTCTTCATCTGGTAATTCTGCAGGATCCTTAAATTCTATAGCATGGAATAAACCTAAACCCCGGTTAAATTTTTCTTTATGAAGAACCGGTGTTCCCATATGTTCTTCATTCGGACAAGGCCAATGTAGTCCTTTTCCTTCGAGCCGCGTATAAGTCATACCTGCATATGAAGGTGTAACTGTTTTCATTTCATCGAATATTTCTTCTGGAGATGAATAATTCATTGGATATCCTAACCGCTTAGATAATTCGCAAAGTATCTGCCAGTCAGGAAGTGTGCCTCCCCTGGGACTTATAGCCTGGCGGACTCGCTGTACCCTTCTTTCGGTATTAGTAAAGGTCCCATCTGTTTCAGCAAATGTTACTCCCGGGAAAACTACATCCGCTTTTCTAGCTGTTTCGGTGAAGAAGATATCTTGTACCATCAAAAGCTCAAGGTTATCCAGAGCCTCTTCTACATGCTTAAGGTCTGGATCACTTACCATAGGATTCTCCCCTATAACCATGAGCCCTTTTAGTTCTTTGCTATATGCTTTGTTTATTGCTGCCGTTAAGGTTAACCCATTGTTTGGAGATAAGCTTACTCCCCAGGCTTTTTCGAATTTCTCCCGAACTGCACTATCAGTTACCTTCTGATAGGCGGGGTAAGTTACTGGTAATGCCCCCATATCGCAGGCACCTTGTACGTTATTCTGTCCACGCAATGGATTTACACCTGTTCCTGGTTTACCCAGGTTTCCTGTAAGTAAAGCCAGGTTACAAACTGATTTAACATTATCGGTACCAGTACTATGCTGAGTAATCCCCATAGCATAACAAATTGAAGCTGTATCTGCTTCGGCATAAAGCCGGGCAGCTTTTCTAATATCTTCTGCAGGAACTTCGGTAATTTCTTCCGCATATTCGGGGGTGTATTGTGCTATAACAGCAGCCATTTCTTCAAATCCTTCAGTACGATTAGTGATAAATTCCTTGTCTAATAATTCTTCATTTATTATGACATTCATCATCGCATTGATAAGTGCAACATCTGTGCCTGGCTTAAATTTCATATAAACGTCAGCCATCTCAGCCAGTTCAATTCTGCGCGGATCGGCTACCACTAATTTAGCTCCATTTTTACGAACGTTTTGCTTAATCTTATAGCCAATCACCGGGTGATTTTCTGTAGTATTAGTCCCTATAAGGAAGACGCATTTTGCATCGGCTTCCAGTTCATTTATAGAGTTGGTCATTGCACCACTCCCGAATGCTGCCCCCAGACCGGCGACAGTTACGGAGTGTCAGAGACGGGCACAATGATCGACATTGTTGGTACCTATAGCCGCCCTCATTAGTTTTTGCGCCAGATAATTTTCCTCATTAGTTACTCTGGCTGACGAAAACATAGCTAGCGAATCAGGCCCATGTTCACCTTTTATTTCCTTAATTTTAGCTGCTGTAAAATCTAGAGCTTCATCCCAGCTTGCAGGCCGCAATTCACCATTCTCGCGTATAAGTGGTGTAGTCAGACGGTCACTGGAGTTAATAAAATCCCAGCCAAAACGACCTTTTACACATAAAGCTCCTCTATTTACCGGGCTCCAGTTTTCGTCCCGTACTGAAGTAACACCAACAACCTTATCGTCTTTAACATTAAGTTCCAGGGTGCAACCTGTACCACAGTAGGTGCATGTAGTTAACACCTTTTCGGTTTGATATGATTTTCCTTTTCCAGCCGCAACCTTACTTGTTAAGGCCCCTACTGGACAAACCATAATACATTGACCACAGAAGACACAGGGTGAATCTTCTAAATTCCCATCAAAAATAGTAGCTATTTTAGCATGATGTCCTCTGTTCATCACATTAATCGCCTGGGCACCAGTTATTTCTTCACAGGCCCGTACACAACGGGTACACATAATACATTTATCATAATCCCGTTTAATAAAAGGATTAGCATCTTCTTTGCTAAAATGCGGCCCATCATGGAATTCTCCCGTAAACCGCGAATCAGTAACACCGTACCTATAGCAATAGTCCTGCAATTTGCAGCTGCCATCGCTTTCACAAGTGTGGCATGTCAGTTTATGTCTTGCCAGCAGGAGTTCAAGAATGATTTTTCTTGATTCAACTACGTCGGGACTTTCAGTTTCAACTACCATGTTATTCTCCGCGGGAGTTACACAGCCAGCTACTAGGTTACGCCGGCCTTTCACTTCCACGACACACATGCGGCACGAACCTGCAAGCCTTAAATCAGGATCATAGCATAGAGTGGGTATATCTGCTCCTGCTTGACGGCAAGCTGTCAAAAGCGTCGTACCCCTAGGCACCTGTATTTCCCTGCCATCTATTGTCAGGCTAATCATGCATTATCCTCCTTTCCCTTGAGAATTACTATATCTTTCTCAAATATTCGTATCTGAAGTGTTTTATGGTTGATTCTATTGGAATAGGCGCCGCTTGTCCCAGACCGCATAAAGCTGCCTTTTGCATAACCTTGGATAACAGTAGGAGGTTATCCATATCCTGAGTTGTTCCTCTGCCCGCATTAACTTTCTCCATAATTTCCCTGAGACGGAATGTACCTTCACGGCAGGGATTACATTTACCACAGGATTCATGTTCAAAGAATTTAGATATTCGGGTGACAACATCAACTATGTCTCTGGTCTCATCTAAAACGAATACAGCACCTGAACCTAAAGCGGCTCCAATACTACCCATGGAATCAAAATCTATCTGAGTATCCAGGTTCTGTTCAGGGATAAATGCACCAGAAGTTCCTCCTACCTGTACAGCTTTAAATTTTTTCCCATTCTTCACTCCCCCTCCGAGAGTAAAGATGACATCCCTGAGAGTTACATTAGTTGGTACTTCAAAGTAAGTAGCATTTTCAATATCACCAGTTAAGGTCACTATCTTAGTTCCTGGATAACGAGTAGCTCCTATCCCAGCGAACCATTCCGCACCATTTGCGAGTATATTAGGTAAGCAGGCAAAAGTTTCAACATTGTTTACAACTGTAGGTGCTGCCCACAGGCCTTCAACTCCGGGAAAAGGAGGTTTAAATCTCGGTTCTCCTCGGTGCCCTTCAATTGATTCAATTAACGCTGTTTCCTCTCCACATACGTATGCACCTGCGCCCATACGAACTTCTATATCAAAATCACCTAATGCCCCACTTGCTTTCGCACTCTTTATGGCATTTTTTAAAAGTTCAACAACAAAAGGATATTCACCACGGCAGTATATATAGCCTTGTTTCGAGCTAATGGCAGTACCACAAATCGCCATTCCTTCTAATAATGCCTGGGCATTTTTCTCACAGATGATCCTGTCTTTATAAGTTCCCGGCTCTCCTTCATCCAGGTTGCAAACAACATACTTAATAGGTGCATCCTGGGGAACAAAGCTCCATTTCATGCCAGCATTAAAACCAGCTCCGCCACGACCACGCAACCCCGATTTTTTCACTTCATCAATCAGGGCTTTTCTATCCATACTGCGGGCTTTTTCCAGTCCCTTGTAGCCACCGACTTTCACATAATCGTCGGCACTTTCAGGATTTATTTGATCTGCGTACTGTAATAAAACACGCAATTCTTCAGCCACCACTTTTCCCTCCCTTCACTTTATTTACAGGCATCCAAGATTTCAGGTACTTTTTCCGGGGTAACGTTAAACACCGGCTGGCTATTAATTGTAATCACTGGAGTCGCCTGGCATTGACCGATACATTCGCATAGTTCAATTGTAAATTTTCCATCAGCAGTTGTTTCTCCGACTTTAATATCCAGATAATTCTCTATAGCTCTAATTACTGCGTCTGCGCCAGCAACATGACAAGGTGCGCTCTCGCACATACGAATTATATACTTACCGCGGTTCTCAACCGATAGATAAGAATAAAACGTAGCTACCCCATAAGCCTGTGCTTCCGATACACCAAAAACCCTGGCTGCTTCTACCAGGGCATCTTGGGGGATATAATTGTATTCTGCTTGTAGTGCATGAAAAGCTTCAATAATACCACCCCTTTTTTCCCTGCAGCTATTAATGATGTCCTTGTAGTTAGCCATCACTTCACCTCCCCATTATTTATTTATACCTGCCTGCATGTATTTTTACATGCATACTCCACCAGATATAATATTCAATATTTATACGCCAGCATCCTTTATATTTATGTCCTCTATAATATTCTCTTATGCCATATATAAATATTTATCCTTTTATTTTGGGCAGTAATACACTAGCCTTAATCCATTTTTCTTGTGAAATCTTTCATTTGCATACTATTACACAAGATTATTATAATCACTAGCAACCAAAATAGCAGGGCGTTTGGTGCAATATATTTTTATCTTTTATATAGAAACTTTCTATATGCTTATTATATGGGGCGATCTTACAAACTTCAAATAGTTTAGACTGGATCAAAAGAGGAAAATTGGTATTCTTCCAGGTTTCCCCGTCCCGTACATTAAAGAGCTCGGTAAGGTCCTGGGTACGCTCAGCAATCGCATAATACTCGGACTACTAGGGTTTGTACCCGTAAAGGTGGCAAAGGCCTCAGGAAGGGTTGTAGGGTCTTTGCCAGCTATCGAGTAATACATTTACTTTTAGATAGCAAAATATAAAAATGGGGTATTAGTTATTTCAACTAATACCCCATCTATTTTTAGTATAAATCTTCTGGTTTAAAAGTGCTAATAATAAATCTAGCTACTTCCTCATGCTGGTTAAGAAGAAAGGTGGGGAGATCTCCTCCACAGTTAAAATCAGCTACCCGGGCAATGACATTTTCCAGGTCCATTGGCTTAGTAGAAATTTCTGCTCTAAGTACTTCTACTTTCGGGACAGCTGCTTTCTTAAATCCTTCACATATTACTAGGTCATAATCCGGGGAAACCTGAGAATAAATAGTTTCCAGTTCTTCTTCATGGTCATACCTGCGGTATACTAACGACATACCAGGAGAAGATGCATATACGAGATCTGCTCCAGAATTATATAGCCGATCTGAATCACTGCGATTTTCTATATTAAGCCCGTGGGCCGCATGTTTTATTACTGCAGTTTTACACCCTGCTCTTTTCAAATAAGGAATAACTTGTGTAAGCAGCGTAGTCTTACCTGAATTGTGTCGTCCCACCATTGATACTATTGGTACCAATTCATGCACCTCTTATATTCATAATAATTCTATCCTAAAGCACAACTACATTATCAAACGCCTAGCTGTCTTTTCTGCTTGTTCCAAAACTTCTTCTTCATTAAAGACTTTTATTCCTCTGTTTTCCATTATTATTTTACCATCAATTATTACTGTATCTACATCGCTAGCTTGACCTGAATAAACAATGTTAGCCAGGATATCATAGCGAGGAATCATGTGGGGCTGATCCAGGTTCATAATAATCATATCAGCTTTTAATCCAGCTTTTAGCTGACCAAGCTCGTTATCCAACCCTAAAGCTTTGGCCCCGTTTATGGTAGCCATTTCTAATGCCTGGTATGCTGGTAGTACCGTAGGATTCATAGTATTTACCTTATGCAGTAGCGCACAAGTCCGCATTTCTTGGAGCATGTCCAGATTATTATTGCTGGAAGCACCATCAGTACCGAGAGCTACCGGAATACCTTTTTGAAGCATTTCCGGAACAGGTGCTATGCCACTAGCTAATTTCATGTTACTTTCAGGATTATGGGCAACCCCGACGTTATTAGCAGCTAATATATCAATATCTTCACTAGTCAGATGTACACAATGAGCCGCCAGAGTAGGTTGAGTAAAAAGACCAGTATCCTGCATTAATTGTACCGGGGTCTTGCCGTATTGTTTCTGGATATCTTCAAACTCTCCCCGAGTCTCAGCCAGATGGATATGTATACCAATGCCAAGTTCACCAGCCAGGTTAATAACCCGCTTAAGATATTCCGGTGGGCAGGTGTAAGGTGCATGTGGCCCCAGCATACACTTAATTCGTCCATCAGCTTGATTATGCCATCTTGTGTATAATACCGCACTTTCGTCTAAAGCCCTTTCATTCTCAGGCCCTACCCCGATCATTCCTCGGGATAATATGCCTCTAATCCCTGATTCAGAAACTGCTCTAGCTACTTCATCCATAAAGAAATACATATCTGCAAAAGCGGTCGTGCCTGATTTAATCATTTCTACTATAGCCAGCATGCTCCCCCAGTAGATATCTTCAGCTGTGAGTTTTGCCTCCAGTGGCCAAATTTTGGTTTCCAACCATTCCATTAAGGGCATATCGTCTGCATATCCTCTTAAAAGGGTCATAGCTGCATGAGTATGAGTATTTACAAAACCGGGGAGTGCTACTTTATTTGTCCCATCAATTACTTTGTCATAAGCTCCTTCTGGAGCCTTTCCTTTCCCTATATCCTTGATTAGATTACCATCAATTAAGATATACCCCTTTTCTATCAGGGAATTTGGTCCCGTAACGGGAATAATAGTTATGTTATCAATAAGTATGCTCAAGTTTACACCTCGCTTCCTGCTTATTTTTTCTTCTGCCCGTAATATTTAAATTCCTCGCTTAAAACCTTAATATCTTCGGGATTTAGCGTATTAACTGCACCCAGCATAGTGGCATAACTAGCAATCATAGCAGTCTTTTCCGCTATATAACAAACTCTTAACGCATCGGCAGTATTTTTGCCCATTCCCAGTAAACCATGATTGGCCAGCAGGAGGGCTTTATCATGCTTTCCCAAATTATTAATAACATTAGTGGCAAGTTCACTAGACCCACACCGGGCATAACTAGCAACCTTAACCGGATGTCCAATTACCTGAGCAGTTTCCTCCAGTATTACCGGTATGTCCTGGTGTGCAACAGCAAAGGCAGTCGCCCACGGGCTATGCACATGAACAATAGCACCTATGTCGGAACGGTTTTTATAGATTGCCAGGTGTAGGGGAGTTTCTGAAGAAGGTTTATACTCACCTTCGACTAGATTAAAATCAAAATCAATTAAGGCCATATCTTCTAAAGTCATGGTGTTATAATCCATGCCACTTGGTGTTATTACCATTAAGGGTTGTTCATCAACTCTTCTACTAACATTTCCCCAGGTCCCATTAACCAGCCTGGCCGCTGAAATTTCCTGGGCAGTCTGTAAAACTTCATTACGTTCAGCTAGATATTTCATCTTGGCGATTCCTTTCTGTAAATATTAACTTTATTCCTTCCGCAAATGGCTTTTCGATAACTCCTTTTTCAGTGATAATTCCACTGATTAATTCATTAGGAGTAACATCAAAAGCGGGATTAAATACATCAGCATCGGCCACAGTTAAATAGTTGCCTCTAAATTGGCGGACTTCATCCTGATCACGTTCTTCAATTGGTATCTCTTCCCCTAAAGCCAGACTCCGATCAATAGTTGATAAAGGGGCAGCTATATAAAAAGGTATGTTATGGTATCTAGCTAAGACTGCCAAGGAATAAGTTCCTATTTTGTTAGCTGTATCACCATTAGCAGCTATTCTATCCGCTCCAGCTATGACCGCATTTATCTTTCCCATTCCCATAACATAACCTGCCATGTTGTCGGTAATCAAAGTTACGGGTATTTTATCCTGCATAAGTTCCCAGACAGTTAAACGGGCTCCCTGTAAAACTGGTCTAGTCTCACATGCCCATACACGGTGAACATAGTTCTTTTTGGCCGCCGATCTGATTACTCCCAGAGCAGTTCCATAGCCACAGGTAGCCAGAGCCCCAGCATTACAAATAGTCATGATTTGACTCCCCGACTTTATTAATTTCTGACCCTGCTCACCAATAGCTTCATTAATTTTATTATCTTCCTGATACATTTTTTCCGCTTCCTGAACAAGCAGCACCCCTATGTTATCTGGATTTATTTTGAAAAATTGGTTAAAAACTCGTTCCATTCTTTCCAGGGCCCAAAATAGATTTACTGCTGTAGGACGGGTAGATGCTAATAGTTTACTAGTATCTTTAAAATAACGTTCAAGCTGATTAGCAGCACCTTGGTAAGTATTAACTGCCATGGCCAGACCGAAAGCTGCAGTAACACCTATTAAGGGGGCTCCTCTAACTTTCAAAAGTCTGATAGCATCTGCTACTTTTTCCGGAGTTTCACAGCGTTCATAAACTACTTTTTCTGGTAACTGGCTCTGGTCAAGTATTACTACGGCATTATTGTCAAAGTAAACCGTCTTGATCATCTTAAAACTCCTGTTACATTCAGAATTTTTCGGCAATCACAACTTTTGCTGTCGGTAATGTACTTTATGCTTTCCATAAGCATATATCTGACATTTTCGATACTCTTGCTCATCACGTCTAATACCTCGCTGTGAGTAAGTATTCCAGGAGAAATTCCTGCGGCATAGTTAGTTACTATGGAAATGTTGGCATAACATATCCCCAGCTCACGGGCCAGACAAACTTCCGGTACACTTGTCATTCCGATTACATGTCCCCCGAGCTGTTTAAACATAGCTATTTCTGCTGCTGTTTCAAATCTCGGCCCTTCTGTACATACATAAGCGCCGCCATTATGCACAGGTAAACCTTTTTCCTCCCCAGCTTTAATTAGTGCCTGACGGAGATCAGGACAATAAGGAACTGTCATATCGCAGTGAATAACTCCAACCTCTCCACCTTCATAAAAAGTAGTCACGCGTTTCTTAGTAAAATCAAGGAATTGGTCTGCCAGTACAAATTCACCTGGTTTAAAATCGTAATGTAGTGAGCCTACCGCTGCTGTAGCCAGGATATTCTGTACACCCAGCCTTTTTAGGGCCATAATATTAGCCCGATAATTAATAAGATGGGGGGGGACACTATGTTTCTCCCCATGGCGTGGTATAAATGCAAGTTCAGTATTATTATATTTCCCAGTTAATACCTTAACATCCCCATACTCCGTTTCAACTGTAATTGTTTGGATGTCATCGAGTAAACGAGGATCATAAACTCCTGTGCCTCCAATTATAGCTGTTGTTACCAACCTTAATCTCCTCCTCTATCTTTTAGCAATAACTTTAGTTATTTCTCAAACAGAGCTTCAGCAAATATCTCCGGCGAAAAATCACGTAAATCTTCCAGGCCTTCTCCGATGCCAACTAGTTTAACTGGTATCTCCAATTCCTGACCTACGGCCAGGACTATGCCTCCTTTGGCTGTCCCATCCAGCTTAGTAAGTATTATGCCGGTTACTCCGGTAGCTTCCCGGAAAACTTTTGCCTGGCTAATAGCATTTTGACCAGTCGTAGCATCAAGAACTAGCAGAACTTCATGGGGGGCACCTTCAAATTCTTTTTCTATTACCTTTTTAACTTTCCCCAGTTCTTTCATTAAGTTAGTTTTATTCTGTAGTCTCCCTGCAGTGTCAACAATAAGAATATCAGCTTTACGAGCCCGGGCAGCACTAATGGCGTCAAATACAACTGCACCCGGATCTGAACCTTCCTGGTGCTTTATTAACTCCACACCAATCCTATCCGCCCAGATCTGAAGTTGATCAATAGCTGCTGCTCTAAAGGTGTCGGCAGCCGCCAGAAGTACTTTGTGGTTTTCGCTCTTCAGCCTGTAGGCCAGTTTGGCAATAGAAGTTGTTTTGCCGCCTCCATTAACCCCGACCACCAGGAAAATACAAGGCCTGGCATCAGTTATATTTAAAGGTATATACTCGGAACCAAGCAGATTTTTTACTTCTGCCTTGATCAAGCCCATAACTTCACTTGAATCAGTAATTTTTTGTTTTTTAGCACTACTCCTGATATTTTTTACTAATTCTACGGAAGTATTAACTCCAACATCGGCTTGAATAAGTATTTCCTCAAGTTCTTCCCAAAAATCTTCGTCTAACTTGCGATTACTTTTAATTAATACTTCTAATTTTTCATTAATATTTTGCCGGGTTCTGGCCAGCCCCTGTTTAAACTTATCAAAAAAACTTTTTTTATTCTTTTCGCTTTGAGCAAGATCATCATCCTGGTCAGCTTTTATTTCTGCAGTATCAGCAGTACTAGCAGCACTTATATCTTGCTCGTCACTATTTTCTACCTTTTCTACCTCTTGTTCCTCAATATCAGATAGTTCTTCCTGTTTTTCATTTTTATCTTTTTTACGTTTCTTAAATTTATCAAAAATAGCCATTAAAATCCCACCTAAAGTATTTTTTTACCCTGCCATATTTTCCGCTTCGGCCAGATTAATCGTTAATACTGATGAAACGCCTTTTTCCGGCATGGTAATGCCATAAATATGATCCCCTGTCTCTATAGTTGTCTGCCTATGCGTTATTACAATATACTGGATATTACCAGACATTGCGCTTAAAAATTTTGATAATCTGATCAGATTTGTTTCATCAAGAGCAGCATCGATTTCATCCAGCAAACAAAACGGGGCTGGTTTTAGCTGTAGTAATGAAAATATAAATGCAATACAGGTTAATGCCCTTTCTCCGCCGGATAACAAGTTTAATAACTGCGCTTTTTTGCCTGGCATTTTAACTTCAAAATCTACTCCTGTCTCCAGACGGTTTTCCCCTGATTCCAGTTTCAGACAAGCTTCACCACCGCCAAACATTTCTCTAAATGTCTTTTTGAAACTTTCGCTCGCCAGCAGGAAAAAATGGGTAAAATCTTTATACATTAACTTTTCCGTTTCTCCCAGCAGCACCTCCAGAGAATTTTTGGCCTGGATAAGGTCTTCATACTGTTTACTGATAAAATTAAAACGTTCGGTAATCTCCTCATATTCGTTAATAGAATTAATATCAACAGAACCTATTTCTTCAATCTGTCCCTGCAGTATTGCAATAGTCTTTTTCTTATCTCGAAGTTTAGCACCGATAATAAGTTCCCCCTCAACCTGGGGTACATCGGAATTAAACTTTTCCCACCATTTAGCTTTAAATCCTTCCAGTTCAGTTTCAGTCCGGGCAATAGCTATTTCCATATTTCTTATATTATTTTCTAGCCCGGAGATACTTCCCCTAATCGGGATTAGCTCCTCGCTTATTCGTTCAATGTTTTCTTTATGCAGCCGTTGCTTTTCCTGCAAAGCAATAATGTCACTTTTTGTTATTTTAAGTTCGTCGCCCTTAGTAGTTATTATATTATTAATAGCCTGCACCCGGCTGTTTTGTACATTAATTTCATTCTGCAGCCTTGAATTAAGCTTTTGCGCATCCTGTTGGGACTGCTGATAGGAATTTCTGACCTGTTCAAATTGAGTTGCATTCTTTTTAATGCTATCCAGTTCTCTCTTTTTTATATCCAACTGTTCTTTATAAGAGTGACGCCTTTCATTTTGTAGAGCATACTCATGTTTTTGAGCATCTATCTTTTCCTTAAGCCCGTTTAACTCTTCATTGAGCACTTCATTATCCTTCTGCATTTCCCTTTGTTGGCGATTTAATTCGGCAATATCTAACTCTAATTCTTCTATTTCGGCGTTCAGTCTTAATATCTGCTGCAGGTTTTCATCCCTATCTTTTTGCCGATTAGTTACCTCATTTCTGATCGTTTCTATTTGTTTAGCCTGCATATCATATGCAAACCTGGATTCCATAAGTTTTTCCCGGCATTGCGTTATATTCTCCTCAATTTTGGTTAACTCAGCATGGAGGTTTTCTGTTTCTTTACTATTTTTATCAATGGCTATCTCGTACTTATGCTGCATCTCGCACAGCTTTTTTTCTTCACCTCTGCGCTGTAGTGGACTAGATTGATAAGATACTTTCTGCCCACCAGTTAATGCACCACTAACATTTATTAATTCTCCATCCAGGGTTACTATACGGAAGGGGTACTTTATCAGTTTAAAGACCTGGATACCTTTTTCCATATCCTCAACTACTAATACTCGCCCTAAAAGGTATTCTACAGCTTTTGTAAACCTCTGGTCGTAATTTATAAGCTTTGCACCTATACCCAGAACACCATCTATCTGCCCCACCTTTTGTATAACATCCCGAGGGGTCGTTTGCACCTTGAGTATATCCAGAGGTAAAAAAGTCACCCGTCCCAGTCGGCCCGATTTTAAATATTCGATAGCATGCCGGGCCTGTTCAACCGTCTGAGTCACAACATTTTCCAGTGCTTTTCCTACAGCAATATCTATGGCAAGCTCCATTCCACTAGGTACATCTATTATTTCTCCCATTAGCCCCATGATACCGTGAAGCCTGCCCTTCCTGGCCATACCCAGAATAGACTTAACTCCATGGGAATATCCTACCATATTTTTCTGCATGTCCTGGATAGAACTAAGTTTAGTTTTTATCTGTATATATTTATCATTTAAATCCTTATTTTTATCTTCAAAAGTCTTTAAGGAAGTTAGTAATGCCGTTTTTTGGTCATTTAGTTGGGTGAGTAGTGCTTCGTTTTTTATTATTTCCTGTTCAGTAACCTGATTAAGCTTTTCGATTTCTCTACATTGTTTAATCTGCTGGCTATATTCCTCTCTGATTGCTTCAATATGTATACTTAATCTTTCTTTTTTTTCTTCGGCTTTTTTTAATTGTTCATCTTTTTTGAGTATAACGTCTTTTATTTCACTTTCATATTTTATCTGTTCGAAAACCCCGCCTTTTTTATCTTCAAAAGATACCTGGCAACTCTCTATAGTATGCTCTAATTCTTTAACTGAAACATTTACTTTTTCAAAGGAGTTAAGCAAGTCTGTATATCTACTTTCCTGTTCCTCAAAATCGGTAATATTATGTTTAAGTTCCTGTTCCAGCTTTTTGAGCATATCAGTATATTTTTTTTCATCACTTTCAGCTGTTTTTATACGCTCCAGGTTCCCTTTTACCCGCTCCTCACAAAGCCTGATTTCGCTATTCATAGACGCAATCTGGGTCTCATATTCGTGTCTGGTATTAACTAGTTCATTAACTCTTTTATGGTTATTTTGTAGATTTTCTTCTTCATTTTTTAACCGCACTTCGTGTAATTTAAGCTCTCCAATTTGCTTATTAAGTTCATCTCTTTTGGACTCTAGAAGACTAGTTTTGTTTAACAGATCCTTTTCCTGTCTGGTGATTTCCGCGAGAAGGACCTTTTTTTCCAGTTCTCCCAATTCGCCAGCAATTTTTAAATACTGCTGAGCTTTTAATGCCTTGTTACGCACTTCTATCTGGCGTTTTTCCAGTTCTACAATAATATCATTTAGCCTGATTAAATCATTGCCAGTAGCCTGGATTCTTTTGGTAGTATCATCCCGCTGTTGGCGATATTTTATTATCCCTGAAGCTTCTTCCAGAATTAGCCGCCTATCCAGAGATGATCCATTCAGTACTTGTTCTAGTTCGCCCTGACTAATAATTGAATATCCTTTTTTACCTAGCCCGGTACCCATAAATAGTTGGGTAATATCTTTAAGTCTCACTTTAGATTTGTTTAAATAAAATTCGCTTTCACCAGAACGAAATATCTTGCGTACCAGGTTAACTTCACTATAATCAACTGGTAATATGCGATCACTGTTGTCAACAGTAATCTCTACATATGCCATGCCCAGCGCCTTTTTGCTGTCAGTACCATTGAAAATAACATCTTCACTTTTCTGTCCCCTGAGATGCCGAATGTTAGTTTCGCCAATAACCCAGCGAATAGCATCGACTATATTGCTTTTTCCGCATCCATTTGGTCCGACAATAATATTTATCCCGGGTCTAAGGCATATTTCCGTGCTATCTGCAAAGGATTTAAAGCCCTTGATCTCCAGTCTTTTTAAATACAATTTTCAGCCTCCCTCCGGCTGGTTATTATCTTTTGCTATATAAATCGCACACTTGATTTACCTGTAAAAGGTATGTGGCGTTAGTTTGATTCAGGGGTTTTCGTAGTAGAATCAACACTTTTAAGCAAAATTAGATAATGCTAACATCCCCGGTGCTTACCCTTACGATTCCATCTGCAGTCTGGACAACCAGACGTCCCATTTCATCTATATCGATATTAATTCCACATACTTTTTTTAAACCTTGCTGCACCTGGACTTCTTTACCCAAGTGGAAACAGGCTGATTGGAATCTGTCTGATAATGAACTAAACCCATTGGCGAGGAATTCATTATATACTTTTTCTATTTCCTGCAGCACTTCTACTAGTACATCAGCCAGGTTGATTTTTGGGGTAGAATGTTCATATAGAGAGGTAGCGATTTCAGGGAGATGATTAGGGTTGATATTCACATTAATACCAATCCCAACAATAACATTTTCTATTCCATCAAGTTCGCCACTTAATTCAAGCAAGATTCCAGCAATCTTTTTCCCATCAAGATAAACATCATTGGGCCATTTAATCTGGCATGGAACCTGGGTAAATTTACTTAGTCCATGGCTAACTGCTATAGAAAAAACAAGTGAAAGTAAAGGTAATTCTGATACAGGTAAAGCAGGAGAAAGGAGTAGAGAAAACCATAATCCGCCAGATGGGGAATCCCACTTTCTACCTAGGCGCCCTTTACCATTAAGCTGCTCAGCAGCAACAATTACCGCTCCTTCAGATATCTGTTTATTTTTGATCATCTGTTTACAGACCTGATTAGTGGAATCAACTTTTGACAGACTAATTACCTGGTTGCCGATTAAACGGTTTTTTAGCCGTCCGGTAATCTCACTAGATATTATTATGTTATCCGTATTTTGGAGACAGTACCCTTTGCCACTTACGCCCCTAATATCATACCCTTCCTCTTTTAAAGCCTCGATATGTTTCCATACCGCGACCCGACTAATACCGAGCTTGGCCGCCAGTTCGTTTCCTGAAACATACTCTCCTTTATACTGCCACAATTCCTTAAGTATAGTATCACGCATCTTATTCCCACTTCCAGAAAAATTATTAGACAAAACCATCAATAATACCTTTACAAAAAAAACTACATAATAGGACCCGGCATAACTATTAAAGCATCAATTATTAACAAAAAAGGCTAAAGATACAGAGTCCTTTAGCCTTTAAGGCAGAATTTGCAGTAATATTTATTTTATTGTAGCAAAATTTATATAGTCTGTCCTGCTTATAACCTGCCGGGGATAGTTACCAGGCAGTTCCGATATGCCCACCCAGTCTCTTTCCTGCTTTTCCAGTGTCTTTACCTGAATCTTAGTGAGGCCAAACTTTTTTCCCAAATAAGCTATATTAGATTTTCGACAACCAATCAGCTTAGAAATATCGCGTTTGTTGCTATATAATACGATATCATTATAAGCTTTATCCCCAGCCAAGAAACTAGTTATGGCTAGTTCAGCCTGGTCCTTGAAAATCGCCTGTTCAACTAGTTCTCCAAAACTCGGGTGAAAGGGTCCTGCTATTACCGTACCCTCACTACGTAAATCCTCACTAGGCTGAAGCCCGATGCGAATTACATCAATATCTTTTTTTTGGAACTGTATCAGCATATCCTTGCTAATCTCTATAGCTTCGTCTAGTTCCAGCGGGATATATTCCCCATTATGATAGAGGGTGGCAAGATAGGTGCTGGCCACTACCAGAGTCGGATAAATCCTTATCATATCCGGATTAATTGATAAGACCTGTTCGGTAGTCTCCATGTCCCGGTAGTAATTATCTCCGGGTAAGCCAATCATCAGCTGAATTCCCAGCTTAAATCCATACTCTTTTATTAATTTACAGGCTTTAAGAACATCGTCTGTCTCGTAACCACGTCGCGATGCTTTTAAAACCTCCTCATGCATTGACTGTACACCTAATTCAATTACGGTTACTCCCCAGCTGAACAAAAAATCAAGTATTTCCTTATCAATATAATCAGGTCGGGTTGAAAGTCTAATTCCTTGAACTCTGCCACTTTTTAAATAAGGGTTTACAGCTGCGAGGTATTGTTGCTGCAAATCCTTGGAAATAGCAGTAAAGCTACCACCAAAAAAAGCTATTTCGATATCAGTCTCTGACCGGGGTATAGTAGCCAGATGCTGCTCAACGATATGTTCAACATCGCTTACTTCAGGTATTTGTGCCTGTGACGCTATTTTGTTCTGGTTACAGAATATGCATCTAAACGGGCATCCCATATGGGGAATAAACACTGGTATATTATAATGTCTCATCAGATCAACATTCCTCTATCCGCAGGTCTTCCAAAACATTTTGGCTTAACAAGACCTTTTCAGCTGCATTTTGTTCTGCTTCTTTCTTACTTTTCCCTTTACCGGTAGCCAGGAGTTTGTCCCGAAAGAATACACCGGCTACAAAAGTCTTCTGGTGAGCAGGTCCATTTTCGTCAATAATAGCATAATTAACATTTTCTTTATTTTTACTCTGCACAATTTCCTGAAGTTTAGATTTATAATCATAATAATTCCCCTGGGCAGCCTCCTTTATGTAAGCCCCCAGATACTCAAGTATAAAACTAGCGGCACGAGCATAACCCTGGTCAAGGTAAATAGCCCCTATTACTGACTCAACTGTATCAGCCAGTATAGATCTGCGTTTTCTGCCGCCTGACATTTCCTCCCCTTTTCCCAGTAACAAATAATGGCCAAGATTAATAGTTTTGGCAACATTCATCAGAGATTTTTCACAGACGACTCTTGCTCTTATCTTAGTTAGCTCCCCTTCGGCCTGATCAGGATAATTATTATACAGGTATTCGGCAACTACGAAATTTAATACTGCGTCCCCAAGGAATTCTAATCTTTGGTTATTTTGAGACATGTTTTTTTCCTGGGCATACGAAGGATGACTTAAAGCCATAAACATTAATTCAGCTTTGTGGAAAACCAGGGCATTGTTACTTAAAAACTCATGCACAATTGACATATCATTATTCATTTTTCACCTGCTGCAAATATTTATACAGGGCTTCAATTAGCGATTTTACGCTAGGATACTCTTCTAAATCTTCTTCAGGAAACTCTACATCATAAGTATCTTCAAGAGCCATTATCATTTCGACTATATCGATAGAATCTGCATCTAATGCTTCAAAGGTTGAATCCATTTCTATATCCGTCGGATCAATATCAAGCTGTTCAGCTAATATTTTTTTGGCCAGTTCAAAAAATTCCTGCATTCTAATCCCTCCATTTTACTTTTATACTTATTTTAGATAGTTTGCTATAACAAAGGCAATATCAAAAAGCGTATTGTGGTTATTGTAAAGTCTTTACTAGTTCATTCTGCTGTGACTTAACAATGTTTTTATTAAAGCAATCTTGGGCAATCTTAATTGCATTAAAAACAGCATCTCGCTTAGAACTTCCATGGCAAACTATACTAATACCATTGATCCCCAGCAAAGGAGCCCCACCAGTTTTGGTATAGTCAAATTTATTAAAAGTGTCCGGGGTACGACCGAGTTCTGCAGTAATGCTACGTGCCATAAAAAATGCCATACCTTCAACAGTTTTTAATAGAATATTACCTGTAAAACCATCACAGACAATAACATCACTTGCGTTATTAAATAGCTCTCTTCCTTCAATATTACCTATAAAATTGAGATCGGTCTGATCCTTAAGCAAAGCATATGCTTCGAGACTCAGATTATTTCCTTTTGTTTCTTCTTCACCATTATTTAACAGAGCTACTCGGGGATTGTCAATACCCATAACCATAGACGCATATACTTTTCCTAAACGCGCAAACTGTAGTAATTGCCTGGGTTTACAGTCCACATTAGCACCTACGTCAATTAATAAAGATATTTTCCCTTCAGCATTTGGTATGGCAGCAACTATAGGCGGCCGTTCAATTCCTTCCATCCGTCCTAGTATAAACAGGGCAGCTGCCATTTGTGCTCCAGTACTGCCACAGGATATAACTGCATCTGCCACCTGTTCTTTCACAAGCTTAGTAGCTACAACTATGGATGAGTTTTTCTTTCTGCGGATAGCAGTTGCAGGCGATTCATCCATCCCTATTACTTCACTGGCAGGCACTATATTAACCTGGGAAAAATTATAGTTATATTTGCTTAGTTCTGCTTGAATCTGTTCTTCTAAGCCTACTAGAATTAGTTGCCCCTCATTTTCTTTTATCCATTTAATAGCACCAGCTATTATTTCACCTGGAGCAAAATCTCCCCCCATAGCATCTATAGCTATTTTCATAATAGTTCCTCCTTGATAAAACAAAAAGTAAGCTACCGGCCTGCAATAGGCCTACTTACTTTTTGATTAATCGGTATATTTAAGCTTACATAACGCTTTTGCCCTTATAGTATCCGCATTTCAAACATGCACGATGAGGCATTTTAAACTCATGACACTGTGGACATTCAACCAGACCAGGCTGATCAATCTTCTTCCACTCAGAACGGCGCTTACTTGTACGTGAATGAGACTGTCTTCTTTTAGGTACTCCCATAACTAAATACCTCCTCCCTATTTTAATTTTTTCAACTTTTCCCACCTGGGATCAAGAAATTCCTGCTGACATTCACATTTATCAATATTTCGGTTGATCCCGCATAGGGGGCATAATCCCTGGCATTCATTATCACAGAGGGGTTTAAAAGGTATTTCAGTGAAAATAACCTGCTCTATATAAGACGTAATATCTGCTTCATCGCGTTCAAAGAAGATAATGTCCTCATCCTCTTCAGGGTAATCCTGGTATGTTTTTTCCGCCATAGTCAAACCAAAATTCGCCTCAATGGTGTAGCTAAACTTTTCCAGACAGCGGGAACACGGTAATTCTATTACTGTATAAAGTTTACCTTTTCCGATAAATAGATTACCGTTGTTTTCAACTACAAGTTCAACATTTACCGGTTCAATATATCTTCCACCTATATCCCGAAGATACGCATCTCTCCCCAATGCTTGTAGATGAAACACTTCGGTGGCATGCAAATGGAGTTTTAGCTTTTTCAGGTCAATTTTCATTTCAGTACTCCCCATAAAAATACCAATTTAATTATAGTCTTCACTTCTTAGTATTGTCAACAAAGGTCGGTATTAAAACCCTTTTTAACTTGTGGTAATTTTGCCTAGCGAACTTTTATTCTTAATTCGCTAACGCTCACACAAACTTCTTATGATTACCGCTTCATTAAAAAAGCTGCGTAAGTCATAATATTCTGCAACAGTGTCTAAAAAGCTTTTTTCTTCACACGTAAAGAGGCGGTGTTAAACCGCCTCTTTTAATGCTGTTAAACAAACAAACGTATTAGTTATTTAGCTGTAGCTAAAGCTACAGTATCCCGAGCAATGACTAATTCTTCATTAGTCGGAATTAGGAATATTCTTACCTTGGAATCATCAGCAGCCAAGTCGACTTCTTTTCCTCTTACCTTATTCTTCTCTGCATCCATCTTAATCCCCAGGTAATCAAGGTCGCTGCAGATGCTCTCCCTAATGTCTATGCCATTTTCTCCAACACCAGCAGTAAATACCAGGCAGTCACAGCCATTTAGTTTAGCAATATAATTGCCGATATATCCTTTGATCTTATTTATATAAACCTGCATGGCAATTTTAGCTCTTTCATTGCCTGAATTTGCAGCTTCTTCAACATCTCTCAGGTCATTAGATACACCAGATAATCCCAGCATACCAGATTTCTTATTAAAGAAACTATTAGCCTCAACTGCATCCATGCCTAGTTTTTCCATCAAGAAGAATACGACAGCCGGATCAACATCTCCAGACCTAGTTCCCATTACTAGACCTTCTAAAGGTGTAAAGCCCATACTAGTGTCAACGACCTTGCCATCTTTAATGGCTGCCATACTGCCACCATTGCCAAGATGAAGGGTTACAATCTTACACTCTTCATATGGCTTACCCAGCATGTCTGCCGCCCGATGCGCTACATAGTAATGTGAAGTACCGTGGAAACCGTATCTCCTTACGCGATATTTTTCATATACATCATAAGGAAGCGCATACATATAGTTTGCAGGTTCCATAGTTTGATGGAACGCTGTATCAAAAGCAGCAACATGAGGAATATTCGGCATTAGTTCCTGGCAAGCATCAATTCCCATTAAATTCGGTGGATTATGCAAAGGAGCAATAGCAAAACAATCTTTGATTACTTTCTTTACATTATCATCGATAATTACTGAATTCGCAAAACCTTCCCCACCATGAACTACACGGTGGCCAACTGCACCAAGTTCATCCATACTCTTGATACAGCCATATTCTTTATCAACTAGAGCATCGAGTACAAGTTTCATACCCGCAGTATGGTCAGGCAAATCCTTTTTAATAACTACTTCGTCTTTACCGGCAGGCTTATGTTCAAGAGTTGTACCAGGTATTCCCACCCGATCAACAAGACCTTTAGCCAGAACTGATTCATCAGTCATATCAAACACCTGGTATTTTATAGATGAACTACCAGCATTTACAACTAGAACCTTCATGAAATACATACCTCCTAATCAAACTAAAAATATTTAACTCTAAGGCTAGAAACCTTAACGCCTTACTTACGCTCTTACCGCGGTCATGGCAACAACGTTAACGATATCTTCCACACTACATCCTCTAGAAAGATCGTTAACTGGCTTTGCTATTCCTTGCAGTATGGGCCCAATAGCTTCAGCTTTACCAAGTCTCTGAGCAATCTTATAACCTAAATTCCCCGCATTAATATCAGGGAATATTAAAACATTACAATTCCCGGCTACGGAACTACCGGGGGCTTTGGACGCTCCAACCTTGGGTACTATAGCTGCATCAAACTGAAATTCTCCATCAATACTAAGTTCCGGGAATTTCTCTTTAGCAATATTAGTTGCTTCAACCATTTTATCAACCATCGCATGACTGGCACTTCCTTTGGTTGAGAAAGAAAGCATGCCTATTTTAGGCTCTTTCATCCCACAAAGATCTACTGCAGTGCCTACAGAAGACTTGGCAAATTCGGCCAAATCTGCTGGGGAGGGGTCAATGGATACTGCACAGTCTGCAAATACAAAGGTACCATTATCTCCAAACTCACAATTGGGTACGATAATAATAAATGCACCTGATACTGCAGATATTCCTGGGGCTGTTTTAATAATCTGTAATGCTGGTCTTAAAACATTACCAGTAGTGTTTTCAGCTCCCGCAACTTCCCCGTCAGCCTTATCTGTCTTTACCATCATGGATGCAAAAAACAAGGGATTTAACATTGTAGCTCTGGCTTTATCCAAATCTACCCCTTTTTTCTTGCGCATTTCATAAAAAGCTTGTACAAAATCATCAAAATACGGAGCATTAACCGGATTAATAATTTCTGCTCCCGAGATATCAGCACCTATTTTGCTCGCTATGCCTCTTATTTCTTTTTCATCACCGAGCAGAATAGGATTAGCGATTTTATTATCCACTATGCCTTTAATCGCCTCAATAGTTCTTTCCTCCGTCCCCTCAGGAAGAACTATTGTTTTGCCTTTTTTTGCAGCCTTTTCCCTAATTTCTGCTAATAAGCTCATCCTTCTACCTCCCTATTTTTTTCCATCAAAATTCACCCTTAATTCCGGATTCTCTAGTTAATTCTAGCATAAATAAAGAAACTAGTGGTAATATTTATGGTACCATGAATTAATATGTAAAGGAGTTTATTGTGGCTGTATTAGGTATAGTAGCTGAGTATAACCCATTTCACAAAGGTCATTCTCACCTGCTTGAGGAAACACACAAAATAAAAAATTTTGACGCAACCGTATGCGTTATGAGTGGCAATTTTCTGCAGCGCGGTGAACCTGCCTGCTGTGATAAATGGGCCAGGGCCGAAATGGCTTTGAAGTGTGGCGTAGACCTGGTTATTGAACTTCCTTTTTGCTTTTCGACCCGCAGCGCCTATTTTTTTGCTAGGGCCGGAATTGAACTCCTGGAAAATACTGGTATAGTAACCCACCTGGCCTTCGGCAGCGAAAGTGGTAATCTTAATATTTTAAAAGAAATAGCCACAATAATAGCCCATGAACCCGAACAATACAAAGAATTATTAAAAAAGCATCTCTCCCAGGGATTAAGTTTTCCTCTGGCCCGTTCCAAAACTCTTGCACAGTTAATCAAAGGAGATCAATTACAGGGAATACTACAAAGCCCCAATAATATACTGGCAATTGAATACCTTCGTGTCCTTGACGAGCTAAATCTACCACTTATACCAATTACTATAAAACGGCAGGGAGCATCATACCACTGCCAGGAATTATTAGAGTATTCCAGCGCAATGGCAATCCGCCATGCCCTATTTAGTAATTGCAGCATAACGAAGGTCAAAAACGTAATGCCCCATGAGAGTTTTACTATACTAGAAGACGAAATAGTAGCAGGACGTGCGCCGATTGCAACCGATTCTCTGGAGCAGGCTATTTTCTATAAACTGCGTACTTCAACAATTAATGAACTTAAAGACATTTATGAAATATCTGAAGGCCTGGAACACCGTTTTAAGCAAGCAGCTAATTACTATGGAACTCTTGATGAACTACGGCATAATATAAAGGCGAAAAGATATAGCCTGACCAGAATAAACCGTACTTTGTTATATATACTTTTTAACTTGTCAAAGAACCAGATAGCCAGATTCGATCAATACGGCCCACTATACTGTCATATCTTAGGTTTTTCTGCACAAGGGCAAGAAATCCTTCAAAGAATGAAAAATATTTCACAACTAAGAACATTTAGTCGGGGTAGCGATATAAAACAGGCTTTGGAAGAGGACCGTAATCCTGTACTTAGTGAGATGGTTTCTTACGATGTACTAGCTACTGATATATATAGTCTATTATTTCCCGATCCGGCGGCGAGAAAAGCTGGACGAGACTTCACTACTGCTCCAGTAAGAGTCTAGACATACTGC
>JAQWBP010000001.1:3353-10105 GCA_028706315.1 Syntrophomonadaceae bacterium | reverse complement strand
ACTTAGTGAGATGGTTTCTTACGATGTACTAGCTACTGATATATATAGTCTATTATTTCCCGATCCGGCGGCGAGAAAAGCTGGACGAGACTTCACTACTGCTCCAGTAAGAGTCTAGACATACTGCGGAGCAGTATGAATTTTGAATTACGGTCGAAATGCACCCGCATTTCTATTTATTTCATTAATTAGACGCGGATTACCGCGGATTTTATATGATTTACGCTGATTATTTTCCTTTAAAACTATATAAGCTTTGTTAGAAAGGGAAAATTTACTAGTAAAAAGAGAATATTCCCATTGAAAATAAAATAAGAGATAAAAATCCGCGATAATCATATAAAATCTGCGTGTGAGCGTTAGCGAACCCGCGTTGAATTATATCAGTAAAATAAAAGTCTGAGTAAGTCATGAAAGTCTGCGTTAGTCTGCATCCCAAAATCTGTAATGGGGAAAACGGCAGTTTTCCTACCATAATTAAGCATTATAAATTTATAATTAAAAATTCTACTGCTGAGCATTAGCACTATTTTACCGCTTATAACCCTCATATAATTTGCGCATGTAAAAGTTATTACCATCGAAAGTTAATTTAACTAGTTTTTCTTCTTTTATAAGTTTATCTATTATTTTCCAGTCTTCCTTTACCCGAGTAAGTAAGTCACGGATGGCATCTTCTCTCATTGGGTGTACTGCAGTTATGCTTAATATATCTTCTTCAATATTTCCAGTGGAAGCAAAATTATTCCCTTCATAACCTATAAGATATTCGACTGTATCTATGTGCTGCTTAAAAATCTGAAAACCCTTATTTATACTCTGCTCATCAGGGGCCTCTACCCATTTATCAGCAGGTGGTCTGGTCGGGATACCCAGGTAAGCACGAGCAGGGTTAAGTTTTTTGATAAAACGCGCTGTTTTCTCGAGGCTTTCTTCTCCGTCATTAATACCTTTAACCATCATAGTCTCTGTAATTAGTTCACCTGTATATGTATTGGCAAAATCGACGAGTCCACCTAGAATTGTTTTAATTGATAATTGTTTAAGCGGATGGTCAACTTCTCGCCAAATATTTTCATCGATAGAGTCGATACTTACTGATACCAGGTCAGCTTTGGCCAGTTCGTTACGTACATCTTGGCGCCAAGTTAAAGAGGAATTAGTAATTACAGCTATTTTTATTCCTAGGGGCTTTAAAAGATCAATTTCTTTCCCCAGGTTTATATCGAGGGTAGGTTCTCCATCTGGTACAAATGTTAGAAAATCTATTTTTTCTCCAGCAGCACCAGTTTGTTTAACTTTTTCTTTTACTTCTTGGACAAGTTCATCAGGATCATAAAAAGCCTGTCTTTCAAGCTGCATTTTAGAAGAATGTCCCTGTTGACAGTAAACACAAGTGTAAGTGCAGATTTTTGGGGGGATATTGTTTATGCCAAGACTGTTGCCTAACCTGCGTGATGGAATTGGACCAAAAGTTTTCATAATAGAAATACTCCTCCTCTGCTAAAGATATTGCCCTAATATTAATACGATAAATGGTTTATTCCTTATCATAGATACTATTTAGTATAAACCCGAATAACAATTCTTTTATAATTTTATTAGTTAGTTGAGTCTAGTTGGCTGTATTTTGTTCACCATATTTTTTTATCTGACCTATTATTTCGGGGATTTTCTTTTCAGCCGCCTCTCTCCCCAACTGAATGATTTTACCAGCATTATCAAATTCCCGGGAAGAAAAGCCCCCTACTTCTGGCTGTATTAATATATCAGCCTGATCACATACTAAATCAAATTGCTGTTTTTGCATTATATCTAGCGAAGTTAATATAACATCTAAAGTATTATTGATGTTCACCTGTTTACCCTCACAAAAAGTAACATCAACTGCAATAGTTATATCTGCTTCAAGTGACCTGGCTATGTCAATCGGAAGGCGATTAGTGACAGCACCATCTACTAAAATCATCTCATCGAGCTTAACCGGATGAAAAATGCCCGGAATAGATATACTGGCTCTGATACCATCAGCAACTAGCCCACTATTTAGCTGCACCTCTTGGCCAGATATAAGATCAGTAGCTACCATGATTACCGGAGGGTCCAGGTCCTCAAAATTCTTGTTCTTCGTCATTAATTTTAAAAAGCTGCTTATTTTTTTCCCGGCTATAAAGCCATAACGGGGTATGCGCACATCAAAAAAAGTGTTTACGTCCATATGTTGCAGCATTTTATCCAGCATTTTTAGGTCCGTACCACAGGAGTACAGGCCACCTATCATGGCTCCCATACTACAACCAATTATTAGATGGAAAGGAATATGGTGATCAGTTAAAACCTGAAGGACGCCTATATGAGCTAATCCCCTGGCACTTCCAGCGCCAAGAACCAGAGCAACTTTAGGCCCGCATTTCTCCACCTTTACTCTCTCCTTGTATATAAAATTGAGGTTTCTACTGTGACAACCCCTAAATCAGCCTGTTTGAATGTGCCCTGCGGGTGCATTCAAACTAAAGCCTATAACTTTTTGCAGTTAAATTAACTTTTATACCATCCTAAAACTTCTAGACATATATTCTAACCGTTGTGTTGGTAGACATATATATTTATATAGATTTTGAATATACTGTTTGAACCTGGTTCAAGCAATATTCTCCACTAATGGAGCTGTTTATATGTATCGTTTTATTAATATATTTTTTCTTATTATAATCTTAATCCTTACCTTCTTCATGTTGATTAACCCCCAGGAAACAGTTAACGCTTCAGCAGACGGCTTTAAACTCTGGTACTCAATTATTGTACCAGCTCTTCTACCATTTTTTATTATTGCTGAACTGCTGGTAAGCCTTGGTTTTGTAAATTTTCTGGGTGTTGCCCTAGAACCAGTAATGCGACCAGTCTTTAGATTACCAGGCTGTAGTTCTCTGGTAGTAGTTATGGGATTCACCTCCGGATTTCCAGTAGGAGCAGTTTTAAGTAAAAGGTTATATGATAAGCAAATGATAACATCTAGTGAAGCGGAACGGCTAGTGTCTTTTACTAATAACTCTAGTCCCCTTTTTATTCTGGGCGCTGTAGGAGTAGGAATGTTTAGCTCGCAAGCCCTTGGTTATCTGCTAGCCTTTTCCCAATATTTATCTAATCTGCTGGTAGGTATACTATGGAGATTTACAGCCAAAAATTCCCCAAAAACTGTTATCAATTCCGATACAACTTTACTACGAGCTGCATGGCATGAACTGTTAAAAGCAAATAATGAAAATTCATCAGGCATCGGTAAAATACTTGGGGATGCCATAAAAAATAGCCTGAATAACATAATCGCTATTGCAGGCTTTATTGTTTTCTTTTCAGTTTTAACCCGTATGCTTTCTATATGGGGAATAATGGATTGGATTGCTCTTGCAATAATGAAATCATTCGCCTTTTTAAACTTCCCATATTCAGTTGCTTATGGTACCAGCATGGGGATATTTGAACTAACTATAGGTGCACAAACGGTAATAACTTGCTCACAGGCAGACTTAATCACTATGTTGCTTGCAGTTAGTCTAATCTTAGCATTTAGCGGTTTTTCGGTTATAGCCCAGGTAATGAGTATTATGGCTGGAACTCCGGTACGCCTTTCTTTTTACCTATTGAGCCGTTTAATTCAAATGATTATTTCCACGGTCATCACGCTAGCTGGTTACCATCTTTTTATAGCTAAAAAACAGGCAGTTTATTCTTTTTCGATTCCTGTTTATAAAATTCTCTATTCCTTTGATGCATGGAGCTTTTCTATGTACTGCCTTATACTAAGTCTAGGTATAATTGCGATTATGATTATTATTAGCCTCTATGTAAGTACTAAAAATCACCAGTCCTGAGACCTTCTCTGATTTCATTTTTACCCTGGCTGACTACTTCTAAGCCTTTGCCTAATATTATTTCCATATGGGTAAGAACACCATCTGCATATTCATTAGCATCACGCCTTATCTCCGTTGCCATTTCTTCTGCTTTGGCTACAATCTGATCAGCAACGTCCATAGCATTTCTGGTAATCTCATTATCATCTACCATACGTGCAACCGTATCTTTTGACCTTTCTACATAATGGTCAGCTTCAGCACACGCTTCTTGAACAATTCTATCTTTGTCCACAAGTATTCTCCTTGCGTTTTCTACTTCTTCGGGAAGAATAGCTCGAAGACGGTCTAGACGATCTAAGAAACGGTGAACTTCTATCATAGCTTTTCCATTAGAAAGCGGGACTTTTTTGCTTTCCTTTAAAATAAGTTCCAGTTCATCAAGGATCCTATAAATTTCCATCATTTACATGTATCCTCCTTAAGCGAGTAATAATTCAGTACAGATTCTCCATATTCATTGATCCTATATCGTATAATACGGTTTAAACCATTTTTCAGCACTAGCTTACGCGGTGTCCGTATAATAATTAAACCTTTTTCCGCCAGTATATCAGCTTTATCCAGAGCCTGCATCACCCGGGGAAAAATACTTTCACAGGTAAATGGAGGATCAACATAGATATAATCGAATCTGGCCCCTTTTCTATGAAGTAGATCTATAGCTTTAAAAACATCATTACGATGTATCTCAAATCCATCTATAAACCCACAATTGTCTATATTTGCCTTTATTATTTTAATTGCTTCAAAACTATTATCCACCATTATAACTTTGGAAGCTTGTCTACTCAGTGCTTCAATCCCTACACTACCACTTCCCGCAAATAAATCCAAGAAGGAAGTCTCTATTATATCACTGCCTATAACATTAAAAAGTGCTTCTTTAATCATATCGGTAATTGGTCTGGTATTCATCCCGGAAGGGGCTTTTAACCTTTTTCCGCGGGCAATACCTGAAATAACTCGCATAATGGCAATCTCCTTTAATAGTATCACAATATTTTATTATTTTTACAGTTTTTCGCTCTTGACAAAATATTATTTTTTTGCTGTTAAGTATAAACTATACGGAAGAGGTCATATTTTACCTACTCTTCCCTAAGAGTATTTTATTATAGTTCACCTAGTATACATATTCTTTGACTATGTTGCTAAACTTGAGTTATATTTTAGCATAAAAAATTTTTTTATATTTTTTTATATCCCTGTATAATTAATCAATTAACAGGTAATCATATTATTACCAGGATATAAATTCTGGTAAACAAACCCTCCCCAACAACTTTACAAAATTCTCCTCTCCCCAAAATGGCGACCATTGAGTCGCCATTTAATTTTTTGCTTAGTCAAAACCCAATTTCCTTGTGTTTCTCTATTATTATCTCATTAGGGCTAACCCTTAATTTTAAAATCTTAGCATATTTTTCTTACGATACAGAATAATAAAACCTAAAGGAGGTTTTATATTGCAAACTGTAATAAGAGAGTTTAATTTAAATGTGGACCTGGCAGTTGAAGCCAGGGATTTAATAAGAGGCACCAAAAACGAGGAAGTTTCTGGTGTTGAAGAACATATAGAAACTATGGAGCATATAAAAATTACCACAATAAATATTAAAAATCCGGCTGGAGCTCAAAATATGGGACGCCCAATTGGTAGTTATGTAACTATCGAATGTCCTCCTCTGAAAATAAATGACCCTTATGTTAAAGAAGAAATTATACAGGCTATGGAAAAAGTCATGCCAATTCTATTTAACAATGTACTAAAACCTACAGATACAGTATTGCTAGTCGGATTAGGTAACTGGAGAGCTACCGCAGATGCACTGGGCCCAAAATTCATTGAATATAGTCCTATTACACGTCATTACCACCAGTATGCTCCTGATGCTCTTGTGCATGGGATGCGGCCAGTTTGTGGAGTTGCACCCGGGGTACTAGGTATAACAGGATTAGAAACCTTTGAAGTGATAAAAGGTATTGTTGACAATGTAAAACCTGCTCTTCTCATTGCAGTTGACGCATTGGCAGCACAAAATGTTGATCGTATAGGTACTACTATACAAATGTCAAATACCGGTATTCAGCCTGGAGCCGGTGTAGGTAATGCGAGACATTCATTAACCCGAGAAGATTTGGGCGTACCAGTTATTGCGATCGGATGTCCCACTATAGTAAATGCTTCTGTTATAGCCAACCAAGCAATAAAGAAATATTGTTTTAATAGTGGAGCAATGTATAACGAAACTAAAGCCTTAAATTCAATTAAGGATATTCTATCTTATCTTGGTGGCAGTTTAGCTGTAACTCCCAAAGAAATTGATGAAATAATTGAAAATAGTGCTCGCATTATTGCCATGGGTGTAGGTAAATCAATCTTTCCCGACATATCTCAGGAACAACTTGAACTATATGCCACCTAATGCAAGCTAAACGCTTGCATTAGAATTTTGAATTGTGAATTTTGATTCCACTGCAAAAAATATTAATTATGCACCAGCTTGAGTAATTCAACGCGGAATCCGCGGATTTTCCAAGGAATTACTCGGCTTTAGTTAACGTTAAAAAAGGGATATGGATTATCCCTGCCATAATTTACAATTTATAATTGCCAAATACAAAAGATTTAACACCATTTTTAAACCACGTATTCATTAAGTTGCATTGGGAAAGGGGTTTTTGCAGGGGAATCAATTTTAATTTTGAATTACGGTCGAAATGCATTCGCGTTTCTATTTATTTCATTAATGAGACGCGGATTACCACGGATTTTTAATAGACGCAGATTTTTGATTCACGCTGATTTTCTCTTTTGTTTTCAGTAGTTTATAA
>JAQWBP010000001.1:0-3253 GCA_028706315.1 Syntrophomonadaceae bacterium | reverse complement strand
TTTTTAATAGACGCAGATTTTTGATTCACGCTGATTTTCTCTTTTGTTTTCAGTAGTTTATAAGAAAAATCCGCGGTAATCATATAAAATCCGTGTGAGCGATAGCGAACCCGCGTTGAATTATGCCCGCAGGATAAAATAGTAAAAGAAAATCTGCGACAGTCTGCGTCAAAAAAATCTGCGTAAATCATATCAATCAGCGATAATCAGCGTCTATAATTATTGCTCAATATGGCTAAAATGACAACAAGCGGATATTTATTAATCCGCCTGTTGGTATTAGTATGATTATTTAGAGATTATTCTATTATTGCATGCCCTGCTTACTCTGCTGGTTCTGCTGTTTTACCTGGGAAAGTTCCTGGTACAAAGTACCTTGTCCACCAGCCTGTCTCTGCTGATAATCAAAAACCATCTTTTTAACCATCTGTCCACCAATACTTCCGGCCTCGCGGGAAGTGAGATCACCATTATAACCCTGTTTGAGGTTAACGCCTACTTCCTGAGCAGCTTCATATTTAAACTGATCCATAGCTGCTTTAGCCTGGGGAACTAAAATGTTATTGCCTCTTGTTGCCATTTAGATTCACCTCCTTTTATCTAGTAGTCTTATTGTTTCCTTAGATGAAACTAATATGCTAGAATTATTTTCATTACTTTTTATTTTTTTTCTTATTTTTATCAGTACCTGTATAATCAGATAGACCAAATTCTTGTCCCACTTCATATTTAACTTTTTCTAAATCCTCCATTGAAATGGCTCCTGTAGCTATTGCAGTTCCTTTTCCCCTACGGGGGTTCGTTTTTTTAGTTGCCATCTAATTTTCACCTCCTTAATTCGAAAAATCGAATAAAAAAACTGCCAGCTCTTTGCTAGCAGTATTATCTTTAATATTTTTTATAAATTTTATTTAGGAATCTTTTTACAAGTTAATTGGGGGCAATTTTATCCGATTTATTAAATTTTAATTTAACATAATTTTTTAAGTTTTCTATTGGTTTAATTCTCAAGACTAGTTGCCTGCTTAGTTCTATTATTTTGTGATCTCTGGTAAGATCAGCCACTTTTAACTGATGCAGACCATGTTGTCTTACTCCCCAAAAATCACCAGGCCCTCGAATTAAAAGGTCCTCCTGAGCTAGTTTAAAACCATCACAAGTCGACTCCATTACCTGTAATCTTTTTAACGCTTCCTCAGTATGAGGATTTCCTATCAACAAACAGTAAGCTTGTTGTTTTCCCCTTCCAACCCTCCCGCGCAACTGATGTAGTTGGGAAAGTCCAAATCTTTCTGCATGTTCTATAACCATAATTGATGCATTAGGAACATCAACTCCTACTTCTATAACTGTAGTTGTCACGAGAATTTGAATTATTCCTTTTTTAAAAAGATTCATTATATATCCTTTTTCAGCCGATTTCATTCGGCCATGCAGTAAACCAACTTTTATATCAGGGAAAATATTATCACGGAGTTCTTCATATAAGCTTACTGCTGCCTGCAGGTCCTGGTTTTCCGACTCTTCTACAAGTGGACAAACGACGTATACCTGCATTTGTTTTCTTACCTCTTTATGTATAAAATTATACGCCTGCTTACGGGCCGACTGTTTTATATAACGAGTGATTACCGGTTTACGCCCTGGCGGAAGTTCGTCTATTATAGATAAATCTAGTTTTCCATATACTGTTAAAGCCAAGGTTCGGGGTATGGGAGTAGCTGTCATAACCAGAATATCAGGCATAGTACCTTTTTCTGTGAGCATGGCTCTCTGTCTTACACCAAAACGGTGCTGCTCATCAATTACCACCAGACCCAGATCGGAAAATTTTACGGTTTCTTGTATCAACGCATGGGTTCCGACCACTATGTTAATTTCGCCACGTTCTGTTGCCTCTAGTATCATTCTTCGCTCCGCTGTAGATGTCCCTCCGGTCAGCCGGGCGGTAACTATTTCAGTTCCCTTAAATAAATTATTTATTGAATTGAAATGCTGTTCAGCAAGAATTTCTGTCGGAGCCATAATAGCAGCCTGAAATCCACTGGCAACTGCTTTAGCCATTGCCAGGGCTGCTACTACTGTCTTACCTGAACCAACATCTCCTTGCAGCAGACGATTCATATTAGATGGGGACCCCATATCATGATAAATTTCATTTATTGCCTTTGTCTGTCCATCCGTCAATTGAAAAGGTAGGTTATTCATAACCCGTATAACCAGGTCGTTTTTTTCCTGGTGAACCTTGCAATTAGCAGCATCCTGGGGTAATTTTTCTTCCAGGCAAAGACTTATCTGAAATAGTAGAAGTTCTTCCAGCGCTAGTCTTTTTCTAGCCTGCAGATATCCCTCCCTCCCGGAAGGAAAATGAATATTCCTAAAAGCAGTATAAATATCACAGAGTTCATACTGCCTCCTTAACTCTTCGTTTAATATCTCAGGATAGAATGGTAAATAACCTTGTAAAGTACTAAGCATTAAACTCCGCAAAAGATTCTGATTTAAGCCTTCGGTTAAAGGGTATACGGGGAGTATCTTACAATCTAAACTGCTTTTATCCATAATTTCGTATTCAGAAACATTTATTTCTATTTTCCCGTAAGAATTATTTACTCGACCGCTAATAAATAATTCCTTTCCCGGGGTAATTATATTTTTCAGGAATGGCTGGTTAAACCAAACTGCCGTCACCTGGCCAGATCCGTCATTAAGTAGCGCTTTAAATATCTGCATACCTCTTCTGGAACGATTTGCTTGTACTGCCTGAACGACTGCCCGTATATTTACCGTATTAGCAGATTTTAGACCGGAAATTCTAGTCAGGTTACCGCGATTAAAGTAACTCCTCGGTATCAACCATAGAAGATCAAAAACTGTTTCTACACCCAGACGGTTTAACTGCTTACTTCTTTTCGGTCCAATCCCCTTGAGAAATTGAACACTTGCTAAAAGCCTGTCCATCTGTACCTCCAAACATACTGCATAGCAGTATGAATTATTAATTTTGAATTACTGTAGGAAAACTACCGTTTTTCCCACTATACTTTTTTTGACGCTGATTTACGCAGATCATTATGATTACCGCTGATTTTGTCCCTTTATATTTTTACGAAAAAGTGCAAAGCACTTTACTACTAAATCTGCGTAAATCATATTAATCAGCGAAAATCTGCGTCTATAAAAGATCCGCGTTGAATTAGTGAAATAAAAAGAAATGCGAAAAAATTTCTACCATAATTCAAGATTCAAAATT
>JAQWBP010000072.1 GCA_028706315.1 Syntrophomonadaceae bacterium | reverse complement strand
TTGACAAAAGCTATATGTTTATTTATTTAAGAGGTTAAGCTGTTTGCTTAAATTGGATTTCTTTCTGGCGGCAGTATTTTTATGAAGAATCCCTTTGCTAACGCTTTTATCTATAAGGGAGGTTACTTGTAACAAATTGCCCTTCGCGGCTTCCAGATCATCACCATTAAGTGATACTTCATAGTTTTTAACAACATTTTTTAATCTGGTTTTATAAGCCTTGTTATTTAGACGATTTGCTTCTGCCCTTCTAGCTCTTTTTGCTGGAGTTTTACTTTTTGCCACACTTTCACCTCCTTATTATTGCAAAGCTAACAGGACTACTATAGCATTATCACTTGTAAATTGCAATAAAAAAGAATAGCTTTTTTATCTGAGCATAACCTATCTAATAATAGTTCTATTTATCCGCTGTTTACCATATCATTTAAAATGATATAGCAGTGAGGTGGACAGGGTGCAGACTAATAATTTTCTTACATTTATAAAAAGTATTTTTTTAGTTCAAATATTTATTATTGTGCTTATAATCGGAGTAAGTATGGAATTTACCCAGTACTATCCCCAATTACAGGTGCAAAAATGTTTACTTCCTTTTTCAAAAATAAAAATCGATAATAATATGGCCTCTACTTTTTTGCAAGAAGTAAATGTAGCTATGGCCGGGGTAAGCGATACTAGTATTTTACCGGTGGCTAATTTTAGAGAAGGAATACCGGAACAGTTACTAGTTGCTAACTTTCAGGCCCTGGGATTATCCGACTTTAAATATGAAAATGAAAATGGAAGAGAAAGAGTACCAGATGATATAGAGTTACCTGCTGTAGTGCAGGAAAAAGAAGTGAATAGGCAGACGACAAACTATAGCCTTTTTAATAAGTATGCGGTTGTATTATACTGTACCCATAGTGCGGAAACTTATATACCAGATAGTGGTAAAGCCAAATGCGAAGGAGAGAGAGGCCTGGTTAATAATGTAGCTGCAGGTATGGCAGGGAATTTACGAGAGCAAGGCCTAAATGCTGATTTTATAAATACTATCCACGATTATCCGGAATATGATAGAAGCTATACTAATTCACGTGCAACGGTAAAGACTGCTACTAAAAATAGAAGTAATCTGTTAGCATTATTTGATGTTCATCGTGATAGTATACCTGGTAGAAAAACAGCAGACACAGTTAGTATTAATGGTAAGAAGAGTGCGTGTATCTTAATTATTGTTGGAACTGATCAGCGTAAACCCCATCCAAACTGGGAAGAAAACTTACAGTTTGCAGAAAAAATTTATGCTAAAGGGGAAGAAATGTATCCGGGTTTAATTAAAGGAACTAGAACTAAAGCTGGCACTTATAACCAGGAATTTCATGATCACAGTTTAGTTATCGAGGTAGGAAGTGATTATAATACATTCGCCGAGGCCCAGTTCGCCGGGGAACTATTTACTGAGATAGTAGTTGAAGTACTGAAGGAGGAAGTAATGTAGGTGGGAAAAATTTCTAGGGCTCTTCTTGTTTTAGTTCTTATAATTTTTGTAGGATTGGGGCTTAATGCTAGTAATCAGGGCATAAATCAGCTGACTATGGAAAATAGAGAATCGGTAATTGGATTAAATCTCGAACCTGAAACTCCTGGCATGCTCATTATGGGCGAAAAGTATGACCTGCAGAGGGACAAGATTATTAGTTGTGTTTCACCCTGGTGGCAAAAAGGTAAAGACATATTTGTCCGGTGTCAGGAACACTTCTCCAAAATATGGAGGATATTTAAAGCAGTTTTTCTTAGTTAAAAACCTGGTTCCAGGCAGGGGCGTGAAAAAGCATCTATTACAAGTAGTAACTAAGTTTTTAGGGAGACCGGGGAAGGTCTCTTTTTTATTGAGGAACCCTAATAGGAAAACCTCGAAAAAATACTTGCATTCACCATTTTTTGATATAGTATTAAAGTACTTCGTTTAATGGAGATGAAAATTATTGAGTGATACAGGAAAACGGGTAGCCAAAGCAGCAGTCCTATTAATGATAACTGTTATTATATCAAGGATACTAGGCTATGGTCGCGAGGTGGCACTTTATACCATATTCGGGCAGAATTATATAACTGATGCTTACCGTGCTGCCTTCTCTATTCCAGATTTCATATATATGTTGCTAGTTGGGGGAGCTTTGAGCTCTGCATTTATCCCAATTTTTTCCGCCTGCCTTGCCACTGACCGGGAGGAAGAAGGGTGGAAATCAGCCAGCATCGTTTTTAATTACGTAATATTACTCCTGGTGGTTTTGATTGCTCTGGCCTATCTTTATACCCGGCCATTAATAAACTTGCTGGCCCCTGGGTTACCTCCGGATTATATTAGCATGGCAGTTGATTTAACTCATATAATGTTTGCGCAGACTTTTTTCATGGCTTTAAATGGTTTTGCTATGGGGATACTTAATTCTTATAACAACTTTGCTGCTCCCGCACTTGGCAGTCTAGTTTATAACCTGGTTATAATAGTAGTGGGAGTCGCTTTAGTCGATCAAATAGGAATTGCAGCCTTTTCTTATGGGGTTGTCTTAGGTGCAATACTTAACTTTGTGGTACAAATTCCGGCATTGCGCCGGGTAGGCATGAAATATTATTTTAATTTCGACTATAAAGATACAGGTTTCCATCAGATAATGATATTAATGGTTCCAGTGCTAGCCGGACTTGGGGTAGTGCAGTTAAATCTTTTTGTTACCCAGAACCTTTCTTCCGGCCTGGGATCAGGTACAATTAGTGCTTTAAACCTGGCCCAGCGCATTATGAATCTTCCTATAGGGATATTTGCTGTTTCAATTGCCACCGCAGTTTTCCCTACACTTACGGCCCTTACAGCCCGCGGCGAGCTCGATATGTTTAAGCGTACTGGTTCTCTCGGTTTGCGGGCAATATTTCTGGTTAGTATTCCGGCATCTCTGGGGCTAATAGCCATTGGGGAGCCATTAATAAGCCTATTATTCCAGCAGGGCGAATTTACCGCCAGTATGGTTACAGCGACAAATGAAGCTTTAATTTATTATTGTATTGGTCTCTTTGCTTATTCAGCTATTCAGGTGCTTAACCGGGGCTTTTATGCTCTCAAAGATACCTTGACACCAGTTATCGCTGCAGCACTAACTATTGCTTTTAATATAATTTTATCAATACAACTGTCAGGATCCATGGGGCATAAAGGGCTTGCTTTAGCCTACTCCCTGGCTGGATTTGTGAATGTTATAGTGCTGATGATTGTTTTACGTAAAAAGGTAGGGAAAGTTGGTGGAATAAAAATCGTCACCAGTTTCGTTATTGCAACTGGTGCCTCATTAGTTATGTATGGTGTAGTTAAATTTTCTACCAACTTTCTACTATCGAGGCTCATATTAGCGAGTAAGCTAAACCTGCTTATCAGCGTTGGCACAGGTATTTGTCTTGGTGTTCTCGTATATGGTGTCATCATTTATCTATTCAAGTTAGAAGAATCAGAGCTACTTTTGCGGATGGTGAGGAAAAGACTACCGAAAAAACCCTGAGCAATAGTATGGTATATTATTAACCCTGGTTATACTACTAATTTGAAGAGAAATATTTAATCAGATATAATTTATGGAAATGCAATGAGCTGATATAAAATTAGCTTTTTAAAAAATATTACTCTCAACCTGGAGGTTTTAATTTGCGAGAAAAGATTAGGAATTTTAGTATTATTGCACATATAGATCATGGGAAGTCAACCCTGGCAGACCGACTGCTGCAGTTTACCGGCGCTTTAAGCGAGCGCGAGATGCGAGAACAGTTTCTGGACAAAATGGACCTGGAAAGAGAAAAAGGCATTACTATCAAACTGCAACCAGTCCGGCTTAACTATAAAGCCAAAGATGGCGAGGAATATATTTTAGACTTAATTGATACTCCCGGGCATGTGGACTTTTCTTATGAAGTTTCCCGCAGTCTGGCAGCGTGTGAAAGTGCTTTACTGATAGTCGATGCTTCACAAGGAATTGAAGCACAAACGCTGGCTAACGTTTATATGGCGATGGATTTGGACCTGGAAATAATAGGAGTAGTAAATAAAATTGATTTACCGGGGGCTGAACCTGAAAGAGTAATGCAGGAAATGGAGGATGTTCTGGGAATTGATAGTAGTGAAATCATCCCCATATCAGCTAAGATGGGTACCGGTATTGAGGATGTGCTTGAAGCTATAGTGGAGCGCACCCCTGCACCTAATGGAAGTGAAGACGGACCATTTCGGGCTATGATTTTCGATTCCTATTTTGATTCTTACCGGGGAGCAATTTCTTATATCCGGGTTGTATCCGGGAAAATAAGTAAGGGTGACATGATCCGTATGATGGCAACCGACAAAGAGTTTGAAGTTATGGAAATAGGGGTGCTGGCTCCTTATATGACTGAAGTAGGTAGCTTGAAAGCCGGTGAAGTAGGTTACCTGGCTGCAGGTATAAAAAATGTCGCTGATACTAAAGTCGGAGATACGATTACCGGCAGCGAAAATCCTGCAGATCAGCCTTTACCTGGCTATAAAGAAGTAAAACCTATGGTATATTGCGGCATATATCCTTTAGAAAATAGTGATTTTGAGAAACTGCGCGATGCCCTGGAAAAATTAAAACTTAATGATGCCTCACTTTTTTATGAACCGGAGAATTCTGATGCGCTGGGTTTTGGTTTCCGCTGTGGTTTCTTAGGTTTGCTTCACCTGGAAATTGTTAGAGAAAGATTAGAGAGAGAATACCAGCTGAATTTGCTGGCTACAGCCCCAGGTGTAGTATATAAAATTATGCTTACAGATGGTACCGAACGTTACATTGATAATCCCACGCACTGGCCTGAGGCCCAAAGAATTGAACAGGTTATGGAACCTTTTGTCAAGGCTTCTGTTATGGTGCCTAATGAATTTGTTGGCACGGTTATGGAACTGTGCCAGGATAAAAGAGGCATTTATGTTAATTTAGAGTATTTGACACCCCGAAGGGTGCTGATTACTTATAAACTACCCTTGTCAGAAATTCTTTATGATTTTTTTGACGCTTTAAAATCACGTACCAGTGGTTATGCCTCTCTGGATTATGAACTAAGCGGGTACGAAGAATCTGATCTGGTCAAACTAGATATAATGTTAAACGGGGAGATCATAGATGCGCTAAGTTTTATTGCTCACAAGGAAAGATCTTATTACCGGGCGCGAGCTATGGTACAAAAGCTAAGAAAGATAATCCCCCGACAGATGTACGAAGTA
>JAQWBP010000071.1 GCA_028706315.1 Syntrophomonadaceae bacterium | reverse complement strand
CTTTTCTAACAAGGTTATCATCTCCCCGGAACCTCCCATATATCTTTTGGACACATAGGAAATTCTATTTTATGGTGGGGGATTTTTCAATTATTACTCTGGGGTACTATTAGGTTAGCATAAACACCATAGCAGTTGTAGGCATAAATACACCTGCTTATATAATATATGCATAATCAATTAAAAAATAACTATATCTTTTAAATGATTATATCACAGAAACAAAGAAAGTTTGATTATGTTTTATTTAAAATAAATCATAAAGTATTCTTAGGATTAAGGAGCATTCCTGTAATGCTTAACAGAGGTCTTTGAAAAAAGAGACGCCATTCAATACAATTGAATTGTGCTGATCCAGGAGAAGAAAGGCACAAAACAAAAGATTGAGGAGGCGTCCCTATATGAAAAATACACAAAATCAGAAGATTTCGCAAATTGAAAATGAAACATTAGTAGTTGGAATTGATGTAGCAAAAGAGACCCAATACGCAAGAGCCTTTGATTACAGGGCCATAAGCTGGTCATAGTGAATCCGTTCCATGTTAATCGGACCAAAGAACTGGATGATAACAGCCCGAGCAAAAACGACAGTAAGGATTGTAAGACCAGCGCTATGCTGGTTAAAGATGGGCGTTACCGGGAAGTGTACATACCCGATGATATCTATCAGGAACAAAGAGAAGCGGTGGCAGAACGGGAGCGATTGCAGGAACAATTGACATCCATTCACAATCGAGTGGTAAGATGGCTGGATATACGATTTCCAGATTTTCAGAAGATCTTTAAAGACTGGCGCAGAAATGCAGCCCTAATTACCTTGAGATCCTTTCCGACCCCGGAAAAGATCGTAGAAGCAGGAGCCAGAAAGATTTGCGAGACATGGAAAACAGAAATGAAACGTCCCAGTTTTAAGCGTGCAGAGGCACTTGTGAAAGCAGCCAGTAACAGTATAGGTAGAACTAGCGGCAGGGGAGTGCGGACATTTTTTTGGACTTGCTCATGCTACTAAACCAATACTACGTCTATAAGCCACGGGACTCATCGCTCCGAGAGACATCTTAATTCGTTTCTCATTATACCATCTAAGATAGTTATCCAGTTCATTAATGAACTTCTCTATTGAAACACCTTGCCATGACCGGCAATAAAACATCTCATTCTTGAGCCTTCCAAAGAAGCCCTCACAGGCAGAATTGTCGGGCGAACAGCCTTTTTGGGACATTGATCTCGTTAAATCGGCATTCTTCATTCTTGAAATCCAACCCGACCAGCGATAATGACATCCCCTATCCGAATGTACGATTGGGTGTTCTCCATCTGTAAGATTACATATAGCGTCATCTAACATTGTGTTGACCAACTCCGCATCCGGGCTGGTCCCGATTGTCCAACTGACCACCAGCCCATCAAAGCAGTCAATTATCGGCGAAAGATAGACCTTTCCAGCAGGTATATGGAACTCTGTGAGGTCAGTCAGCCATTTGGTATTTGGCACGTCAGCATGGAAGTCACGAGCGACTACGTTCTCCACAGCAGGGCTTATCTCTCCTTTATATGAACTGTATTTACGCTTTTTCTTGCATGGGACGACAAGCTGCTCCTCTTCCATGATCCTGCGTACAACCTTTTCAGAAACAATCGTCCCCTTGCTCTTGATTACGGCATGCACTCGCCTGTATCCATAGCGGCTTTGATTCTCAGTAAAAACCTCTTTTACCTTTGTTCGCAGAGCAGCATATTTATCAGGTCGGATCTGGGCTGTTTTCTGATAAAAATAGCTGCTTTTCGATATACTCGTCATCCTTAGCAGGTCATTTAACGGATATTCCGTCCTTAGGGCATCAATCAGGCTGGCTTTTTCCTTGTTCGTCAGCTTCCGTAGATTGATGCCCTGGTCTTTTTTTATAATTTCTGCCGCCTTGTTAAGTATGTCCAGTTCCATTTGTTTACGATATATCTCTTTTTTCAGTGATTTAACCTCTGCTAAAAGCACATCCCTATCGTCGGGAAGAGGCGGTTTGCTAGATCTGTCCATGGTTTTTGAATCCTCCTCACCGAGCAGCTCTTTTTTCCATCTATATAGGCTGATCCTGCTGGCACCGAGCTTATCGGCGACGGCTACCGCAGATCCTTCCCTGGCGCACAGTTCAATGACCGCATCCTTTTTCTCCTCTTGGGAAAATTGTACCACAGCGCCCCTTCTGATGCGGACTTTCCGTTCACCAGGAGCCAGTTCGTCGATCCATTCCGCAAGCGTCTCCCGCGTCGGGTATCCGACCGCCCTTACCGTCCGGCTAATATTGCGCCCGTGTTCCAGATAGTAATTGACAGCTGCCTTCATTTGAGCTGAGGTATATGCTGGGCGCTTAATGTATCCCTCATGCAACCCGCCTGTTTCATGATACTCTTTATACCATCGAACTAACATCTTGCGACTTGGATATCCCAATTCCCGCACGGTGTCGGCTGCGCTTAGATCATACTTGATGTAAAGCCTTACTGCTTTTATTCGGTCTTCATACGAATACATGGACTACCTCCTAACTTATTAAAAGTCCAGGTTTTCGTCCGCACCTCTTTTCTGTCCATTTTAGTTTAGCAGTTACAGTTGGTAATGAGGATTCTAAATTCTCTTGTGTGTATGCTCTAATGAATTATTGGTTATTCGGGTTCTAAGAATGGGCATTCGTGCTATAACTATTGAAAAATAAAAAAAATAGCATAAAATTACCATAAAGTACAAATGATGTATGCATACTACAAAAAGCATCTTTTTGCATGTAGAGACTAGACCTACGAGTAATAAAGACGGTTTCTGGATTTAAAATCTTTCAAAAGAAGTTATACCGAATACTGGAATAGATAAAGGGAATCTTGATAGGGATACTAACATATACAACATCATAGTAGTGGCCACAATTAAGTGGGGGGTGATATATATCAAACATGAACTAATCACATAAATGGCATTATTTGCTAATGTGCATTATAACAAACGATACTGTTGAATTTTGTTATGTAAAAAAGACAGATAGTGATTACTTGGCGATAACGCAACGTAAATTCAAATATAAAGGAGGAATAAAATAAATGAATAAAATTAGAAAAACTTTGTTAGTAGCCTTAGTATTTTTATTGACAATGTCGGCTAGTAGTTTTGCCTATGAGAAAAAAGCAGAAGAGGTTTCTTTAAATAGAGATGTATTGGAAAAGGAAATTTGGAACGAATACAATAAACTTGATGAATTTCAGAAGCATTATGCCGAAAGTCCAAAAGACGCAGAGGCTATGATAGAAAGTATAGTTGATAGTAAGTTGCAAATTTATAGGAACAATTCTATTACTCCGCGAAGTGGCCAAGGTGATATTGCATTAATTTATTTTCCTGAATTTAAACAAAAAAATAGTTATTACTGCGGCCCCGCCAGTGCATTGACAGCAATCTATGGAATGGGGAAAGAACGTAGTATTAGTGGTAGTACGTATAATGCAAAGCAGGATACATTAGCAGATAATATGGGAACAAGTAGTGGTAGTGGTACATATGTTTATAAAATGAGAAATGAATTGAATAACTATTCATCAGAGCAATATAATTATTACTACGCACCAACAAAAAATGATATGTGGTGGATTATTACAGGTAGTTTACTATCAGACAATGCACCTATTTTACATGCGAATACACGAGAATTTTCATACTATGGAGATTATAACGTAGAACATTATCTAACCATTGTTTTTCATAATTCAGCTATGGATGATGATGAGCTAGGTGGTATGGCTGTAATGGATAATCATTATAATGATGATTATTATGGAACACATGATATTTCGTTAGATGAAGCTTATGAATCTATCAGGGGAAGATATTTAATTGGGGTATCTTTATAAAAATTAATTTAGATTACATTTAGGATGCGGGAAGAATTCTTCCCGCATCCTAAATGAGCAGGAGGTTTACCTTGAATAGAGTAATAAATAGTATAATTATCATATTAATTCTTGTTTCTTTTAGTATTATCATATTTGGTTGTAGTGCTGAATCTCAACAAGTTAATCATATTTATAAAAAAGAAAATATTTCTAATCAGACTAAATACTTTAAAAATATAGTTCCTCAAAATGATAATATTTTCGAAGTAAATTATTTCCCATTATCTGTCTCTGAAGAAATAGAAGGAGTAAGAGAAGAAATAGGTGGATGTACTGTATTTGGCAATAAAATATATTACATAGTTAATTTTCCCGAAGAGCAGTCCACTATTGCCAAATTATCTAGAGTATACGAATATGATACTATCACAGATGAAAACAAATTGATTTATGAAATAAAAGATCCAGAAGTTACTTGGGTCAATGAATTAAGAGCAGATGAGAAAAAATTGTATTGGACGACAGTGGGAATAAATAAATATACTTTAGAAAGCTTTGAACTAAAAACACAAAAAGTTGAAAAAGTCCACTCGGTTTCTTATGAACCAAGAGGTCGACCTATAGTTTTAGGCGGGAATAGCCGGTACCTTTCATGGTATGAATATGATGTTGCAACAAAATTATTCAATCTTACGAACTATAATCTAACTGAAGAAAAAATTTCGTTCATTAATGAAGATGGTATTTATTTCTATGGGTTTGCTCGTCCAAGTATAAATGGGGATGAAGCTCTAATTATAAAAGACGTTAATGATAAACTTTCTTTCAATTTAATTAATGTAAAGAATTTTCAGATAGAACATAAGTTTAACTTATCTAAAGAAATAGAATGTATTCGGCCTCAAGTTAGTAATGATTATATAGTATGGAACGATAAACTTGGCGAAAATATATATTTTTATGATTTTAAACTTGATGATGTATCCAAGATTAGTTTTAGAGAATTATTGGACAAAAGTGTTTTTTCAATGCATCTCTATGATAATATTTTGTATATACGTACTACTACTGACGAGGATATATGGTTTTTTGATTTAAGAGAAAAAAACTACGGCATTATAACATGTATTGAAGCAATAGAAAGTTTACCCATATCTGGGGATGCAAATTATTCATCGTCAAAAATTTCTTTAGATAATCAATACATAAGCTTACTTGTGGACTATACTGAACAATATACGAAGCACTATGCGTGCATAATTGTGTATAGCAAAATAAAAGTATAGCAATAAATTGGGGGTAGGAAGGGGGGACGTCAGACTGTGTGATGCATATTACGCGGTTTTAGAACCGCAGGTTCAGTTTTATAAAACCACCGATACGCGGTAAAGAAACCACCTGTTCACTTATCAGTACCGCCCCAAAGGGCGGTACCTAAAGATTGTTCTTTGAAA
>JAQWBP010000036.1 GCA_028706315.1 Syntrophomonadaceae bacterium | reverse complement strand
TTTAGTTTTTTATGCTAATTCTGAACATAATATGTTTAGTGTTGATTTAAAGGGGGGTACATATATGAGCCTGGATTTTTTAATGGAGCGAATATTATTTTTTGACACTTTTACAAAGTCGTTGGTAGTTAAGTTAAGTAGTCCCGTGATGGACCATATATTTAAGTTTATCACTAGTTTCGGTTCAGGGTGGGCATTTGTAATATTAGGCACAATAATATCATTGCTACTGATTGTTAATAAAAAAAGTATTGCAGCGGCCTTTCTGGTTATTTGCCTGTTTACCAGTTGGAGGCTAATGCTTGTCTTAAAATTATTATTTGCTAGGGCAAGACCTGTAGGTGAGCATCTTGTAATTGCTAAGGGTCTTAGTTTCCCCAGCGGACATGCTATGCTATCAATAGTCTTTTACGGGTTTCTTATTTATATTATTACCACAGGTAAGCAAGATAGATGGAGTAGAGTTCTAGCTGTATTGATCGGCATTTTTATTTTTTTGATAGGCTTAAGCAGGATATACCTTAATGTACATTATGCGACTGATGTAATAGCCGGGTTTTTATTTGGCGCTATAGTGTTGTTGGTATTTATTAAAATCTATAAATGGGTTAAATCTCAGCTAGTGTAAGGGCGACATTAATAGAAATGGCTGACAAAGGGACAACCACGTCCCCGGTATTTCATCTGCGGTATTTGCGTTTTTCATTTTTCCTTTTTTTTCGTCCTTCACTTGAAAAAACTGCCTTATTTTTTTCCTGTTGTTTTTTCCCACCAACATATTCTTGTTCATTACCGCGGGCAACTATAAGCGTATGACCTTCGTCATAAGTAAGGGCAATCGGATAATTTGATTCTCCTGGGATTATTCTGTATCCAAATGATTTAATAGATGTTTCATTATTCAACATTTTTCTGATTTCTTGTTTTACTACTGAAAAATTGCGGCTGCTATGATAGCCTTTACCGTGGTTAATATCTAGAATATCTACGCCATGTTGCAAGCACCATTTCAGGCTTTGCTGGGTTTTATTCAGTGCTTCTTCCACGCATAGCCCATGCAAGTCCAGCGATTCAATCTTCATTACTATAGATGTCTCCTTTGCTCTATTTATGTCGTTCAACTGGTTACAATTGAAGTAAGTTTTTTAATAATTCAATTATAGCAAACAAAATTATAAGTATGCCCTTAAGTCTTGCCTCTTTACATAAATAAGGAATTAAATTCTAGCTTGGTCTGGTAAACATTTTATTAGTATATTTAGGCTAGGGCGCCGGGTAACGATAGTGACCGGTAATTTGGTATCTTAATAGAGCATCTTCTTCTTTCGCTTTACCCGCATTATGTATCACCAGTGGAATATCGCTGCTGTTTTTTCTATCGCTGATAATACCACAGTGCTCATCACCATTAACAAAACGCCAGTAAACTACATCTCCCCACTGCCAGTCCTGTAGATGCTCATCAACATCAAGAGGTAATTCTACTCCATAGCGTTTAAAAAACTGCATCTGGTTAGGTACGCGTCGGTGGTCTATATTAGAGTCTGGGCCGGATAATCCCCATTTTTGCGGGTAAATATCAAAATTACTACTCATATCTTCGTGGATTAGCTGCTGTAAATCTATACCTGCGTTTCTAAACGCTCGAATTACAACATCGGTACAAGCTCCGTTATCTGCGGGAACATCCCCTCCTGGGTATTCTATAGTACGATAGGAAGCATCATAAGAGGTACCATTTTGTGCTTCGTAGCGTGCGCCAAGTAGAATTAGATCTTGGATAGTTAGTTCTTCTGGAGCCTTCTTTTCTACAGGGGAAGATTCAGAAAACTGAGTATTATCTCCAGTAATTAGCTGCCTGAAAAATCCAGGATTATAGATAAAAAGGGCCAGAAAGATAACAGCACCAACCAAGGAGATAATTAGTTTTGTAACAGAAGTTTTATGCATACGTTTTTTATTATTCATATCGTTATCCTCGCTATATATAATTTTAGCATTTATACAAAGTCCCGAGTGAGTAGAATGTATCTTTTGATCATGTATTCATTAGTTTTCATTGGAATAGGGGTTTTCGCAGGAGAATCAATATTCAATATTCATCTTCTGTGATAAAATATTTATCTGTACATATTTATTTTCAGCTAGATTGCACGGAGGGCGCATGCTAACAATTTCAACATTTAAACGTGGTATTAGTAACGGTCTAAATATTACCTGGGAACTTGCTAAGGTTGTAGTTCCGGTTTATTTTGCAGTGACTTTTTTAAAGTATTCTCCAGTACTACCATGGCTTTCAAGCTTAATGAGCCCTATGATGCAGATAGTAGGTCTGCCGGGGGAAGCTTCGATGCCCTTGATTCTCGGTTACTTTATTAATATATACGCTGCTATTGGAGCTATCTTACCCCTAGGGCTTGATAGTAAAGAGATTACGATTATTTCAGCTATGCTCTTAATGGCCCATAGCCTTCCTATTGAAACAGCCGTAAGTAAAAAAACCGGAATTAGAGTAGTGTCTATAGTTATAATTCGTGTAGTACTTTCATTATTAGTAGGCATATTATTTGCGGTATTATTGCATACTGGCAGCTATGAGAAACTCTTCTAGATTACTTATTGTATTTTAAGGGAGGGAAATATTTTGTCTTTGCTTATGATATTATCTGAAGCAGCAAAGGGGAGTTTTAGCAGTATTTTGCAGATAGCTATTATCGTAATACCTCTTATGGTATTTATTGAGATATTAATTGACCTAAAATTACTAGATAAACTGACTGCTGTTCTTGTACCTCTGACCAGGATTTTTAATATTTCGCAGCATGCCTCTTTACCGCTAATGGCTGGGATGGTCTTTGGCATTTCTTACGGTGGAGGAATAATTATAAATGCTGCCCGGGAGGGAAAGTTGGATTATCGGGAAATTTATCTAGTTAATCTTTTTTTAATCATTTGCCATTCACTTTTTGAAGATACTTTTCTTTTTGCGGCTATCGGAGCACAATGGATTCCAGTTTTAACCGTCAGGATCATTCTTGCAGTGCTGATTTGTTTCTTATTTTCCCGGTATACCAGGGGTAATCAAATAAAGCAAAAGACTGTTTCTAGACTAAGGGATGTACCAAACTAATAGGGATATCAGCCTCGCCCTACTCCAAGCGGGTTATAATTAATTGTGCCTTTATGTTATCATTAAAAGTATATAATAGATTTATACGATTACTTCCGCCTGGTAAATTTGGAAAAATCAGGCCGGAATTTTCATACTTGTTTACTGGGACAATTATAAAGTAAGGTAGGTATTATAAATGTTGGAAGTATTCAAAGGCCTTAATGAACAGCAGAAAGAGGCCGTATTGCATGTTAAAGGTCCATGTATGGTTCTTGCAGGTGCGGGAAGTGGTAAAACCAGGGTCCTGACCCGCCGAATTGCTAATTTGCTTAATCAAGGAGTAGCACAAAACTCGATCCTAGCCATAACTTTCACCAACAAAGCTGCTCGAGAAATGAGACAGCGTGTAGGGCAAATGATTCCTGATTATACAGGTAAGTGGATTCAGACTTTCCATGCGGCTTGCTACAGGATTCTACGTATGGATATAAATCAGCTGGGATATGAAAAAAACTTTACTATAGTCGATGAAGCAGATAGTAAGTCGGTGATAAAAGGAATTCTAAAAGAAGAAAATGATTATGAAACTAAACCAGATCAACTACTTTATATGTTTAATCAGGCTAAGAATAATCTGAATAATCCTGAAGCTTTCTTTACTAATCTAGCTATTTCTAGTGTGCTTAAAGATAAATATTACCGGATATTTAGAATGTATAATGCACGACTGAAAGAGCTAAATGCATTAGATTTTGAAGACCTGATTATATTATGTATCAAACTTTTTAAAGAATATCCGGAGGTTTTGGAAAAATATCAGCAGTGGTTTAAATATATTATGATAGATGAGTATCAGGACACTAATTATTCCCAGTATATATGGGTAAAGCTTTTGGCCGCAGGACATGGAAATATTTTAATAGTAGGAGATCCTGATCAGTCAATATATAGCTGGCGAGGGGCAGAACCATATAATATAAAACGGTTCTTACATGATTATCCTGAGACCCGTGTCATAAAGCTGGAAATGAATTACCGTTCAACGCAACATATTTTAACGGCAGCCAATGCAGTTATTAAAAATAACACTGATAGGGAAGAAAAAGAGTTATGTACAAGCAAAGAAGGTGGGGATCAGCTAGTACATTTTTGTGCCGGTGATAGTTTCCAGGAGGCAAAATTTGTAGCTGATACTATTGGTGACCTGGTAGACAGAGAAGGTAGAACATACCAGGACTGTGCAGTGTTTTATAGGACTCATGCTCAGTCACGTATTCTTGAAGAGGCTCTATTACGCAAGTATATTCCCTACCATATTATAGGGGCACGTAAGTTCTATGACCGGAAGGAAATTAAAGATATTGTTGCCTATCTAAAACTTACCTGTAATCCTAATGATACATTGAGTTTTGAGCGCATCATAAATGTCCCCAGACGTGGCATAGGTGATAAAACTATTGAGAAAATAAAACAGGCGGCTAGTGAGCAGGGGAAAACTATCATAGGTGTACTTACTGATCCAGACAGTATTGCTGGTATACGTAAAAAAACTGGGGAGAGCCTGGAAGACTTTTATGGTATGTTACAGTTCTTTGGCAGCTTAGCCGAATCCGAAACATCACTCCGTGAATTATTAGATCATGTTTTTACCATGACAGGATATATTGATGATTTGCAAAAGGCTAACATAGCTGATGCTGAATCGCGTATTGAAAACCTTTATGAATTAAGGTCTCTAGCTATTGAATTTGAAAAAGCAGGCGGGGAAGGGCTGGATGAATTTCTTGCCCAGATTGCACTTGCGCAGGATACTGATGATATAAATTACACAGACTCGGCCCTGCTTATGACGTATCATGGGGCCAAAGGGCTCGAATTTCCGATTGTCTTTATGACGGGAATGGAGGAAGGAGTTTTCCCGTCTTATCGCAGTGAAACTCCTGAAGAAATAGAAGAGGAAAGAAGACTTTGTTATGTAGGTATAACAAGAGCAATGGAGAAATTATACCTTACGAATGCCGTAGCACGTTTACTTTATGGTTATGAAAGAAATAATCCGCCCTCACGGTTTTTAAAAGAGATCCCGGAGGAACTTATCCGCTCTCCTCATGTTACAACTATGACTGATTGTAAGCTGGGTGAAGGAGATACGGTTATCCATAAAAAATTTGGCGTCGGTGTAATTACTACTATAAAAGAAAATGACCAGATTGCAGTAATAGATTTTGAACGTGCAGGAATCAGGATGTTACGTTTAGATATTGCTCCATTGGAGAAAATAAGTTAAAGGCTCATTATACTAGGCTATTTTAATGTTTCAAGGAGGATTTTCGAGATGGTCGATCCGGCAACCCGGATAATTGAACTAAGGGACGTAATTAGAAAGCACGACTACCAGTATTATATTCTTGATACACCATTGATAAGCGATTCTGAATATGATGTCCTTATGCAGGAGCTTATCACCCTGGAGAAAGAAAATCCTCATTTAATTACTACAGATTCACCATCGCAAAGGGTGGGAGGGCAGGCTCTGGGTAAATTCCACACTGTAGTTCATCGTAGCCCCCTTTTGAGTCTGGATAATGCATTTTCTTTGGAAGATTTACGGGAATTTGATAGGAGAGTTTCTAAATTAGTTAAGAATGTTTCATATATGGCGGAACTGAAAATAGATGGAGTTTCTATTGCCCTTACTTATGAAAATGGAGTACTGGTAAATGCAGCTACTCGTGGCGATGGTGTTGTTGGCGAGGATGTAACCGCCAATATTAAAACCGTCAAAAATATACCTTTAAAGCTGCGCGATCCTTTACCGCGTCTGGAAATACGGGGCGAGATATATATGCCCAGGCAGGAGTTTTTGCGGCTAAACCAGGAAAAAGAGGAAACTGGGGCACGGGTTTTTGCTAACCCTCGTAATGCCGCTGCTGGTTCCTTAAGACAGCTCGATCCGGCAGTAACTGCCCGCAGGGCTCTGGCAGGATTCATATATGATATTTTATATATAGAAGGGGCAGCTATTACTAATCAGCAGGAAGCACTGCAATATTTGCGTCAACTGGGATTACCGGTTAATCCAGAAGCTCGGTTTTGCTGTGATATTGAAAATGCTTACGATTACAGTCAGGAATATGTACAACTGCGGCATGAGCTAGCCTATGATATAGATGGAGTAGTTATAAAACTAAATTCATTTGCCGAACGCGGGGAACTGGGGCAAACTGCTCGAAGTCCGCGCTGGGCTATAGCATATAAATTCCCTGCTGAGGAAAAAGAAACCAGACTCTTAGATGTTGAAATCAATGTTGGCCGGACAGGTATTATAGCTCCTACTGCCATATTTGAATCAGTATTTCTGGCTGGTACAACAGTAAGCCGTGCCAGCATGCATAATTTTGATTTAGTTAAGGAAAAGGATATAAGAATTGGCGATATTATTGTAGTGCACAAAGCTGGCGACATAATACCAGAGATTATTAAACCCAGGGATGATAAACGAACGGGTAATGAAGTGGAGATATTACCACCAGAGCAGTGCCCAACCTGCAGCAGTCAGGTAGTAAGGCTAGCAGGAGAAGTGGCCTATCGCTGTGAAAATATAAACTGCCCGGCACGTTTAAAAGAGAGTTTAATATTTTTCGCTTCCCGCAGTGCCATGGACATAGATGGATTAGGACCAGCACTAATAGAACAGATGGTAGAGAAAAATATTGTCCACAAGGTAGATGATTTATATGCTTTAAAAGAAGAGGATTTAATACATCTAGAGCGTATGGGACCGAAATCATGTGCCAACTTAATTAATGCGATTGAAACTAGTAAGTCGAGACCATTATACCGTTTGATAACTGCACTGGGAATCAGGAATGTAGGAGCAAAGTCTGCCCGTTTGCTTACAGAGCATATCCACAATATTGATGATTTTCGTACCATTACTCGGGAGGAACTTGTTACTATACCTGAAATAGGATTAATTATGGCGGAAAGCATCGTAAAATTCTTTGCTGAGCCTCGTAATATTGAGACAATTGAGAATTTAAAATTAGCCGGCGTAAATACTACGGAAAGAGTAGTACAAAGTGATAACCAGATTTTGGCCGGAAAAGCTTTTGTTCTTACTGGTACACTTGATTCTATGACCAGGGATGAAACCGGAGAAAAGATACAATTACTCGGTGGAAAAGTATCAAGCAGCGTCAGTAAAAAGACTGATTATGTAGTAGCCGGTGCCAACCCGGGCAGTAAATATGACAAAGCTTTACAGCTCGGGGTTAAGATAATCACCGAAGAAGAACTACTTGCCATGCTTAAACAATAGATATTTCATTCTGAAGTACGAAATAAGACGAGGCACAGCCTCGTTTTTTTTTATGGCACATTTTAGATGCTGTGCATCATAATGTATACAGCATATCGACTGTTTTATCTTTTCATTAGGTCAGGCTAAGGGTATAATTTTATTTGTATTACTTTAGTGTGGTGATGCAAGATGACGGGGACTTTTATCAATGCAGGTGTAATTATTGTTGCAGGCGCAGTAGGTTTATTACTGCGTAAAGGTATACCTGAAGAAATGAATTGTAGCCTGCAGAATGCGTTGGGTTTATTAATACTTGTAATAGGTATTTACTATGGCATAAAGGCAGACAGTTTTGCTGTGGTGGGCTTAAGCCTGGCAATTGGAGTAGTTATAGGCGAATGGCGGCAGTGGGAGCATAAGCTGGAAAACTTAGGTGCGAGGCTAGAAAAAATGCTCGGTGGTGAAAAGAACCAGTTTACCAAGGGGTTCGTGTCTGCAAGCCTTGTATTCTGTATTGGAGCCATGGGAGTAATAGGGGCACTGGAAAATGGACTTACTGGCGATTATCATATCTTACTCATTAAGTCTATACTTGACGGAATACTAGCTATAATATTTTCTGCCAGCATGGGGGTAGGAGTATTATTTTCATCTATCCCAGTATTATTTTACCAGGGTGCTATTAGTCTGGCTGCAGGGTTACTCAAGCCATTTGTTAATGATGTCATGTTAAATAATATTACTGCTATGGGGGGAATATTAATTGCAGGCCTGGGGCTAAATATTCTAGGTGTGGCCAAAATCAGGGTGGCTAATTTTCTTCCTGGGATATTTCTGGTGCCGTTTGTTATGTGGTTACTTCATTTTATAGCATTGTAAATACAGCAGGGAATGTATATTTATTAGTAAATATGTATAAATGACTGGATTTATGCAGGTTATTTAAATGAGAATAACCTTGGGAAGCAAAATAGTTAGTTAATAACCCAGCTTTCTGTTATAATATTGACCATAAATGTTTATTCATATTAGGAGGGCGATCTATGGCACTCACAATACAAGAAGTAGAGCATGTTGCTTTACTGGCAAGGCTAAAATTAGATGATGATGAAAAAGAATTATTTGCGGCCCAGTTAAGTTCTATTCTCGATTATGCTAATCGGTTGAATGAGTTATCAACAGAAGATGTAGAGCCGCTGGTCCATATACTACCTATTTATAATGTTTTCCGGGAAGATGAGGTACAACCGGGAACCCCCAGGGAAGAAATACTCTCTAATGCCCCTCTTCTGGAAGATAATCAGTATAAGGTTCCAAAAATAATTTAAGGGGGCACTATCTAATGGAACTCTATGAACTTACTCTACATGAACTACAAGATAAATTACAAAAAAAAGAGACTTCCTCCGAAGAAATTACCAGGTCAGTTTTTTCGCGTATTAATCAGGTAGAAGATAAAGTTAAATCTTTTATAACCGTTATTGACAAAGAAACTGTTCTGAAAAAAGCCAGAGAATCTGATGAATCCGGCAAATTTACCGGTGTTACAGGAATACCTTATGGCTTAAAGGATTTATTTTGTACTCGCGGTGTTTTAACAACGTGTGCTTCTAATATGCTGGCAAATTATATACCCACCCATAGTAGTACCGCTGTTAGTAAACTAGAGGAACAAAAGGGAATTATGGTTGGCAAGCTGAATATGGACGAGTTTGCTATGGGTTCTTCCACAGAAACTTCGGCATTTTTTCCTACCAGGAATCCATGGGATTTGGATAGGATGCCCGGAGGTTCTTCAGGTGGTTCAGCAGCAGCAGTTAGAGCTGATGAGGTGATTTTTTCGCTCGGGTCTGATACCGGAGGTTCTATCAGACAGCCGGCATCTTTTTGTGGTGTAGTTGGGCTTAAACCGACATATGGGCGGGTCTCACGCTCGGGAGTTGTTGCTTTTGCTTCGTCACTTGACCAGGTAGGGGTTTTTAGCAAGGATGTTGAGGATTGTGCTATCGTACTAAAAACCATTTCTGGCTATGATCCGCTTGATTCCACCAGTGTAAATATTGAAGTCCCTGATTATACAACTTATCTAGATGGGGATATAAAAGGAATGAAGATTGGCTACCCTCGTGAGTATTTCGAACAGGGCGTGACGGAAGATATTAAACAGGCTGTTTTTAAGGCACTGAAAAAATTTGAAGAACTGGGTGCTATAGTTGAAGAAGTATCACTTCCACATAGTGAATATGCATTACCAGCTTATTATCTAATTGCACCTGCGGAAGCTAGTACCAATATGGCAAAGTTTGATGGGGTAAGATTTGGGTATCGTAATATTTCAGCAGACAATGTTATTGATATGTTTTGTAATTCTCGTTCCGATAGTTTTGGGGATGAAGTAAAAAGAAGGATAATGCTGGGGACTTATGCTCTCAGTTCAGGCTATTATGATGCCTATTATCTGAAGGCTCTAAAAGTTAGAAGACTTATAGCTAATGATTTCGATAAAGTCTTTAAGGATTTTGATATTATTATTTCACCAACCACACCTAATACTGCGTTTAAAATTGGGCAGCAGGATGATCCGCTTGCCCTTTATATGAATGATATATTAACGGTTCCAGTAAATATGGCCGGTTTACCTGGTATGTCTATTCCCTGTGGGTTTAGTAATGGCTTACCGATAGGGATGCAGTTGATTGGCAAACCGTTCGCTGAAGGAAGTATTCTTAAGGCTGCTTATGCATTTGAGCAGAACACAGATTATCACAAGGTTAAACCAGATCTGGGGGTGAAATAATTGGCGCAAGAATTTGAAACTGTCATAGGATTAGAAGTACACGCAGAATTAAAAACTGCAACAAAAATATTTTGTTCCTGTTCAACTGCTTTTGGCTCAGAACCTAATACTCAGGTTTGTCCTATATGTTCCGGGTTTCCTGGGACACTACCTGTTTTAAACAAAAAAGTAGTAGAACTGGCAATAAGGACAGGTTTAGCTTTACATTCTGAAATACCTGAATTCTGTAAATTTGACCGCAAGAACTATTTTTATCCAGATTTAGCCAAAGCATATCAGATATCCCAGTACGATTTACCTATTTGTAAAGGTGGCTATCTGGATATAGAGGTAAATGGCAGTAAAAAAAGAATTGGAATAAATCGTGCTCATATGGAAGAGGACGCTGGAAAACTTGTACACCAGGGAGATATAACTACAACACCCTTTTCTCTAGTTGACCTTAATCGTTCTGGAATTCCTCTTTTAGAAATTGTTTCTGAACCAGATATGAGCAGCGCTGCAGAAGCCAGGACTTACCTGGAAAAGCTTCGGGCTATTCTTCTTTTTGCCGGGGTTTCTGATTGTAAGATGCAGGAGGGCTCTCTACGTTGTGATGCTAATGTTTCAGTCAAGCCCGTAGGGCAAAAAGAACTTGGCACCCGTACGGAGATTAAAAACTTGAATTCATTCCGAGCTCTAGAAAGGGCCATAGAATACGAGGCTAAACGGCATACTTGTCTATTGGAAGATGGAGATGGAGATAAGATTATACAGGAAACCAGGACATGGGATGAAGAGAAACAGGAGACCCGTTCTATGCGTTCCAAGGAAGAGGCCAATGACTATCGGTATTTTCCCGACCCGGATTTACCACCTTTGAAGATCAAGCAGGAGTGGATAAAAGAAATAAAAAATTCAATGCCGGAGCTACCTGAAATTGCTGAGGAAAGATTAGTGAAAGATTGCGGGTTGCCTGAATATGATGCCAGTATAATAACTATGACTCCTGAATCCCTGGCCTTTTTTGATGGATGTGTAAAGAGCTATAGTGATGCCAAAACAATTTCTAATTGGATTATGGGTGATCTTACCCGCTTATTAAACCAGAATAATATCGAGCTAACTGATTGTAAAATTACCCCCGATAGTCTGGTTAGTATGTTAAAGATGATCGATGATGGCAAGATTAGCGGTAAAATGGCCAAGGATATTTTTGAGGATATGTTTAATACGGGTAAAAATCCGGAAGTTATCGTTAAAGAAAAAGGCATGGTGCAGATTTCAGATGAACAAACATTAGTACCAATTCTCGAAGACATAATAGCGAATAATCCCAGAGCAGTAGAAGACTACAAAAGTGGAAAGAAAAAGGCGATGGGGGCTATGGTGGGGCAAGTTATGAAAGCAACAAAGGGCCAGGCTAACCCTGCTCTGGTTAATAAACTCTTACAGCAGTTGTTGGGTAGATAATTAATAAAAATTTTGTTTTCGGATTATATGATAAGTAAGGGAGTGATGATGATGACATGGGATAGTATTAATCGGGATTTGTTTAGAGGAGAAGAAAACCAGATACTTCTTGTTGATACAACACTGCGGGATGGCGAACAAACTGCAGGAGTAGTTTTTGCCAATGCAGAAAAAATAAGAATTGCCAAATATTTAGACCAGATAGGGGTAGATCAGATTGAAGCCGGCATACCTGTAATGGGTGGTCAGGAAAAAGAAAGTATTAAACAAATTGCTCATATGGGGCTGAAAGCTAGTATTATGGCCTGGAATCGGGCGGTAATTTCGGATATAAAGCATTCAATAGATTGTGGAGTAGATGCGGTAGCTATTTCTATCTCGACATCCGATATTCATATTGAATACAAATTACAAACTACCCGCGAAGATGTGTTAAAACGCATGTCAGATGCGGTGAAGTTTGCTAAAGATAACGATCTTTATGTGTCGGTAAATGCGGAAGATGCTTCCCGCTCTAGTATTGAATACTTAACCGAGTTTGCCCTCATAGCAAAACATGCTGGCGCCGACCGCCTTCGCTTTTGCGATACGGTAGGGACGTTGACACCGCTAACTACCTACCATTATATAAAAACGTTAATTGATGCCGTAGGTCTAAAAATCGAAATGCATACTCATAATGATTTTGGAATGGCAACCGCCAATGCCCTGGCTGGTTTATATGCTGGCGCTAATTATGTAGGGGTTACAGTAAATGGGTTGGGTGAACGGGCTGGGAATGCCTGCTTACAGGAAGTAATCATGGTTGTAAAACACCTGTTAAATAGAAATCTTCCTTACAATACAACTATTTTTAGAGAAGTGGCTGAATATGTAGCCCGGGCATCGGGACGTATATTACCAGTTTGCTCACCTATAGTAGGTTCAAATATATTTGCTCATGAATCAGGTATTCATGGAGATGGAGTTCTTAAGAATCCATTAACTTATGAAGTTTTTACCCCCGAAGAGGTTGGGCTTGAACGGCAAATTGTTATTGGGAAACACTCTGGTTCGGCAGCTATCCGCTCCAAGTTTACGAAGGAATTTGGGATGGAACTTAGTGACCAGGAAGCCAAGGCTGTACTGGAAAGGGTTAGAGAGATGTCAATTAATTTAAAACGGGTGCTATTTGAAAAAGAACTTATGTATATATATGAAGACTATCTAAAGGAGAGGGATCAGGTTGAGCAAAACAATAGCTGAAAAGATATTATCAAGGAAAAGCGGACATGATGTAAAGGCAAATGATATAGTAATAGCCGACCTGGACTTCGTGATGGGTCAGGATGGTACGTCTGGACTGGCGATAAATGCATTTGAACAGATGAGGGCTGCAAAGGTTTTTAATCCTGAACGCATAGCTATGGTTATTGATCATAGTGCTCCCAGCCCCCTGGCTGGTGTGTCCGCACTACATCAGCAGATGCGTAAATTTGCCGGAGAGCAAAAAATAAATTTTTATGATATTGGCGATGGGGTATGTCATCAGTTACTTCCGGAACAAGGACATGTAGTACCGGGTAATTTGGTGATAGGTGCAGATTCTCATACTTGTACTTATGGTGCTATAAATGTATTTTCAACCGGTGTAGGCTCTACTGACCTGGCTGCAGGTCTAGTATCTGGTAAACTATGGTTTAAAGTTCCTGAGACTTTTAAATTTATTCTTAATGGGAAATTACCAGCCGGTGTTTATTCTAAAGACCTTATACTTTACTTGATAGGCGATGTTACAGCTGATGGCGCTACCTACATGGCAGCAGAATATACTGGTGAAGTCATAAATAACTTATCAGTTGAAGCCCGATTTACTATAAGTAATATGGCTATAGAAATGGGGGCTAAATGTGGACTGATGGAAGCCGATCAGAAAACTATTGACTGGGTTAAAGCCCACAGCAACAAAACTTTTGAGGCGGTAAAAGCTGATGAAGATGCAGTTTATGCCCGGGTCAAGGAGTACGATGTTTCTAATCTAGAGCCCCAGATAGCCAAACCGCATACGGTTGATAATGTATGTCCCATTAGTCAAGTAGCCGGTACTCCTATTCAGCAGGGTGTAATCGGGACTTGTACTAATGGTCGGATAGAAGATTTAAGAATAGCTGCAAGTATATTGCAGGATAAAAAAATAGCTAAAAATACTCGTCTAATTGTAGCGCCTTCTTCACGGCAAGTTTATCTACAGGCGATACAGGAAGGCTTGATTCAGGTTTTTGTAGAAGCGGGAGCAGCAGTAGTAACTCCGGGTTGTGGTCCCTGTGTAGGGACTCATAATGGGGTTCCTTCTGATGGGGAAAATGTTATTTCTACTGCAAATCGTAACTTTAAAGGCAGAATGGGTAATCCTAATGCGTATATCTATCTGGGTTCACCAGCAACAGTTGCTGCGTCAGTTATAGCTGGTAAAATTTCTGATCCCAGGGAATATGTTAAATAAGCCTCCCATTCATTTAATATAGTAAATAATGATTTTATTGATTGAAGGGGGAGTTATCATGGATTTAAAAGGCAGGGTTCACAAGTTCGGTAATGACGTAAATACGGACTATATAATATCCGGGCGTCATAAATTTAAAACCCTGGATATGAAAGAGCTAGCCAAGTATGTGATGGAAGATTTGGACCCCGATTTTTATAGCAAAATACAAGCAGGAGATTTTATAGTTGGTGGAAGTAATTTCGGCTGTGGTTCATCCCGGGAACAGGCACCACTAGCCATAATAAATGCTGATATTAGTGCAGTTATTGCGAAATCTTTTGCGCGAATCTTCTACCGTAATTGTATCAATACAGGTTTGCCACTTATTGAGTGTGATACTGACCAAATTGATGAAAACGATGAATTAGCCATTGATCTACAGGCAGGGGTACTGCATAACCTTACTAAAGGTATGGATATACCAATTACCCCGCTGCCCAAAGTTATGTTGAAAATACTTTCCGATGGCGGCCTGGTCGAACATTTTAAAAAATATGGGACCTTCAATTTTGATTAAAAAATTGCTGCCCTAATAATAACGAGGAGGTTTTATATTTGGCTGGAGAACGCATTACAGGTGAAAGAATTACGGTGGACAATGGGGTTTTAAATGTACCCGATCATCCTATAATACCTTTTATTGAGGGAGATGGAACCGGACCAGACATTTGGGCAGCAGCCTCAAGGGTGCTGGATGCGGCAGTTGAGAAGGCCTATCAGAGGCGTAAATCCCTGGTATGGAAGGAAATTCTGGCTGGAGAAAAGGCTTTTAACCAAACCGGAGAATGGTTACCCGAAGAGACTATCGAAGCCATTCGTGAGTATATTATTGCCATCAAGGGGCCGCTTACAACGCCAATAGGCGGAGGTATTCGGTCTTTAAATGTTGCGCTCAGACAGACATTGGATTTATATACCTGTCTGCGTCCGGTCAAATATTTTGAGGGAGTGCCATCACCAGTTAAGCATCCAGAAAATGTTGATATGGTGATTTTTAGAGAAAATACCGAAGATATCTATGCTGGGATTGAATATCAGCAGGGGACAGAAGAAGTTAAAAAATTAATCGATTTTTTGCAGGAGGAAATGGGAATAACTAAGATTCGCTTTCCAGAAACTTCAGGCATAGGCATTAAACCAGTTTCGAAAGCCGGCAGTAAACGTCTGGTGCGTGCAGCCATTAAGTATGCAATTCAAGAAGGACGAAAAAGTGTAACTCTGGTGCATAAAGGTAATATTATGAAGTTTACTGAAGGAGCTTTCAAACAATGGGGGTATGAATTAGCCGAGGAGGAATTTGGGGACCAGGTTTTTACCTGGAATCAGTATGATCAGATTAAAGAAACCAGAGGAAACGTAGCAGCAGATCAAGCGCAGAACGAAGCCCAGGCAGCAGGCAAAATAATAATTAAAGATGCTATTGCGGATATGTTCCTGCAGCAGATTCTTACCCGACCAGCGGAATTCAGTGTAGTGGCAACCCTTAATTTAAATGGAGATTATATATCTGATGCCCTGGCTGCTCAGGTAGGTGGAATCGGTATAGCTCCTGGTGCGAACATAAATTATGATACAGGTCACGCCATATTTGAAGCTACACATGGTACAGCTCCTAAATATGCTGGGCTCGATAAAGTAAACCCATCCTCGGTAATCTTATCAGGAGAGATGATGCTCCGCCACCTTGGCTGGCATGAAGCTGCAGACTTAATTATTAATGCTATGACCAGAACAATTGTCAGTAAAATAGTTACCTACGATTTTGCGCGGCTAATGACCGGAGCAACAGAAGTTAAAACGTCCCGGTTTGCCGATGAACTAATCAAAAATCTCTAATTAATTTATGGGGAAAATACTAGTATTGTGAATACAAGCGGGGGTGAGGGGCTTTAGATGAAGATACTAGAATTATATCAAAAGAGTAAACCAGTTTTATCGCTGGAGATTTTTCCACCTAAAGTGAATTATCCACTGAAATCAGTGTTTGATACCCTGGATGACCTGGAAAAGCTGAGTCCTGATTATATTAGTGTTACCTATGGAGCTGGGGGGAGTACCAGGGATAGAACCGTTGAGATTGCCGCAAGAATAAAAAGGGAATATGGTATTGAGTCTTTAGCCCATCTTACCTGTGTAGCGCATAGCAATAGTGAGGTAAACTGTATTCTAGAAAGCCTAATAAAAGAAGGTGTTCAGAATATACTTGCATTAAGGGGCGATCCTCCTGAATGGGACACAGAATTCGATTTTACAAAGTGTGAATACCATTATGCATATGAACTTATCAGAGATGCCCGGCTAAAAGCGGATTTTGGTATTGCAGCAGCAGCATATCCTGAAGGTCATCTGGAATGCAGGCGGCTGAGTGAAGATCTAATGTATCTAAAGCAAAAGGTGGATACCGGAGTTGATGTATTAATTACTCAGCTGTTTTTCAACAATCGTATCTTTTATGATTTTATCGATAAGGCAGTCAAGATTGGTATCAACTGTCCCATTGTGCCAGGCATAATGCCAATCTTAAATGTTAATCAGGTCAAGAGAATGATTTATCTTTCTGGGGGAGCCTCTATCCCTTCTAAGCTGATGCGGATAATGGATAAATACGGTGATAGTCAGGAAGATATGGAAAAAGCAGGGATAGATTATGCTGCAGAGCAGGTCCAGGACTTGTTAAGTAGCAAAGTGCCAGGGATACATCTGTATACCATGAATAAAGCTCGGCAGATAACTGAAATTGTGAATAATGCTGGGATAAGGTAGGTATAATCATAAACGAAATAATGAAGGGTAGCTAATGTGAAAAATAGCTACCCTATGATACTTGGGCTTGGGCTTGTTTGAAAAGATAAGCAAGATGATGGGCGAGTTTAGCAATTTCAACAAATAGATTGTTTCGGGCTGCGTCTTCTATTAATGCTGCTGTTTGTGATATTTCTGCAAAACCGTACATGCCAGCAGTACCTTTAATATCATGACTTATGCTCCTTATGTCATCAAGGTTACGCTTAGTAATTGCGTTATTTAAGTCGTTTATGGTGCCCTTAAGCGTACTAACAAATTCAGGAATTAATTCGTCAATTAAATGCTGGGCTTTAGTGTCTGCATACTTATTAGGCGTCAAATTTATATGATTGTTTAATTCCTCAACGAGTTTCTCAGTCTTAAATGGTTTAGAAATATACGAATTACATCCGCAGGCCAGACATTTTTCCCGGTCTCCAGAAAGGGCATTTGCAGTTATCGCAATAATGGGAACATCTTTTAGCTTAGTATCCTGGCGTATTAATCGGGTTGTTTCATAACCGTCCATTACCGGCATTTGCATATCCATTAAAATTATATCAAAGAGACGTTCTCGCAAAATTTGTAAACATTCTTGACCATTAGAGACAGTAGTTACTTCAAAGCCGTAATTGCCTAGCATTTGTATAATTATTTTCTGACTTAGTTCATTATCCTCAACAACCAGAATGTTTACCGGGTTAAAATCGAGCATAAAGCAATTCTCGGATTCAATAATTGTTTCCGCAGTACTATAGCTGGGTTTATCATGTTCTAAATCTTGTTCTAGGGGAATCTTAAAATAAAAAGTGGTACCATACCCGGCAGATGATTCTAACCATATCTCTCCATCCATCAATTCAATTAATTTCTTACATATATAGAGTCCCAGGCCGGTTCCTCCAAATTGGCGGGAAGTAGAGCTATCAGCTTGTGTAAAGGGTTCAAATATCTTATCAAGTTTGTCATGGGGAATTCCTATGCCGGTATCTGCAATCGATATTTTAAGCCATTCCTGCCCGACTTTAGCGTTAAGAGAATCCTTTTCTGGCCGGGCTTTAATATGTATCTTACCTTGACTAGTAAACTTTACTGCATTAGAAAGTATATTTAACATAACCTGACGCAGTTTTAATTGGTCTGTTATTATGCGTGCTGGTAGATTATCATCTATTTCTAGTTGCAGCTCTAGCCCCTTGGATTTAAGGGTAGGTTCCACAATATTAACTGTGCGCGTAAAGAGCTCCTTTATATTACAAGTATCCATATTGAGATCGATCGTACCAAGTTCGATTTTAGAGACATCAAGTATCTCATTAATAATCGTTAATAATTGTTCACCACACTCGCGTATTATACCAACATTATCTTGCTGGTTTAGATTGAGACGACTTTGTCCCAGCAGTTCTACAGCCCCAAGTATTCCTATCATCGGGGTTCTAATTTCATGGCTCATATTAGCGAGAAATTGGCTCTTGGCCATATTAGCTGCTTCCGCTTTTTCACGTGCCATCACTAATTCAGTTACATCAGTAGATATTATCACAACTGCCGTTAACTTTCCGTTTTCCTTTAAGGGATCTACCCGGTGCATAAACCTTCTGGTATGACCATCAACAAGGAGATCAAACTCTTGTTGCCAGGGTATTCCTGTAGAAATTTCTTTTATTATCTGCTCGTATAAGGAATTAGCTTGTCCATTACTATAGGCCAAAAGCTTTTTCGCTATTTCTTTACCAGAGATAGTGTTATTTTTAGATAATTGCAATAATTGGTCAGCTTTGTTATTAAAATACATTATGTCATCGTTACTGTTTACTACTATGATACTTTCCTGAATATTTTCCAGCAAATGAGCCTGGTAATAGAGCCTTTTTTCCCGGTTAACCTTTTCACTGACATCAATAATATTTGATTCAATCGACCTATTTTCGGGATTATATCGGGCACAGATTTCTAAAGGTTTCGTCGAACCATCAACCACTGTTCCCATCAAACACTTTATTACGTTATTTGACATGGTTTTTCCCCCTTCCGAAATAGTAAATATATTGGAAGTAAATGGCGATGTAGGCGATGTAACTATAAGATACACCAAGCTGCAGGAAAAACTTGTCTTCTTATGGCTGGAAAATAAAAATATTTTTATGTTTTATTGCCGAAAGGTGCAGGAAAAACAACTAAATAATAATTTTTAGTGTCAAATAGATGATTCTGCAAGAAATTTTATGGAAATACATATATAATAAGTGGGAAACAAGTGGAATTATTACTAAATATTCTTTCGTCCTAACTGGCATAAGAAATTTACCATCTGCCAGGCAGGTTTATTTAATATTACATATTTTAGTTCGGTTTGTTTACCTAAAATTCAAGTTTATATGGAGGTGTGATTTTTTATGAATCGGAATCGGTTTATAGCAGGACTAGCTGTTTTAGTATTTCTGCTAGTCTCAGGGTTAGTATTGCTTAATCCTTACGAGGCGGAAGCAGACCAGGGAATTAGGATTTATCTTAACGGTCGCGAGGTAAAATCAGATGTGCAGCCATTGATTATTAACGATAGAACTATGGTTCCCATCAGGGTGATAAGTGAAGGACTGGGATTGCAAGTAAAGTGGGACAATGATAATAGGCAGGTTATTATTACTGGTAATGCAGTACCAACTAATAGTAATTTAGATAGTGGTAGTGGTTCTGCCAATTTGGATCCCTACCTTAGTATAATCGGGAAGTCGGTGGTAGATAGTAAATACCTGAAAACGGTGCTTCGCAATAATAATGCAGACATTCCTGAAAGTATAGTTGATTTATATCTGCAAATAGGTGAGGAATACGGAATTAGAGGGGATATTGCTTTCTGTCAGGCTGCTAAAGAGACTGGCTGGTGGCGTTTTACTGGGCTAGTAAAACCTTACCAGAATAACTACTGTGGACTGGCGGCAACTGGAGCTGCAGCAACCGGGGAAGAGGATCTAAGGGGAGCTGATAGCGCTAGAGTGCGCTTTGAAGAGGGAGTCCATGGTGCTATTTTTGATAGTCCGGCTACAGGTGTTGAGGCCCATATACAGCATCTATATGCCTATGTAACAACAAATAGTTTACCGCAGGGCAAAAATTTGGTTGATCCTCGTTTCGTGCTAGTTAAGAGAGGAATTGCTACTACCTGGAGTGATCTGGACGGCAGATGGGCAGTACCTGGTAATGGATATGGTTATAGCATTCTTAATAATTACTACCGGCAGGCTTTAATTCTTAGTAACCCGGATACTAGTTTTGCCACACCTGTTAGTAGGGTTGACCAGCTAGAAAAAGAAAATCAATTATTAAAACAGGAGATTGAGCAGTTAAGGCAAGAGTTGAACTAATCTGGCTAGGATTTAAATAGTTGTGATTCCACTGCGAAAAGTATTAATTATGCACCAGCTTGAGTAATTTAATGCGGAATCCACGGATTTCCCAAGGAATTACGCGGCTTTAGTTAACGTTAAAAAAGAGAGAAATATGGATTATCCCTGCTAAAAAAGATTTAACACCATTTTTAAACCACGTATTCATTAAGTTGCATTGGGAAAGGGGTTTTGCAGGGGAATCAATTGTTAATAAGAACAAGCAGGTTTAATCCCTGCTTGTTCTTATAACTACGTTATTATTTATGCAGACAAACTTCCTGATGCTTTAGCGGCCTGGGCAGCTTTCGTAAAGGGGCCAAAGGGAGCACCGATGGGCAGTACTGTAATTCCGTAATGGCCATTAAGGACGGTAGCGGCAGAGCCGTAGAAAGAGGCAATAGCAACGCCCAGTTCTGCATAGGCTGCCAGGGTATGCCATACTTCTCCACCCCAGCCTAGGGTACTCATAAACAGCCCCAGGAAGAGCAGGTCGATCAGGAAAAATATAACGAAGAGAGTTTTATTGGCGCCCATAGCACCAAAAGTCATATAAACAGTAAATATAAAATATCCCAGAAAACCAAATCCCATCTGACGTAAATCAGGCACAGCATTGCCAGAACCTATCATTCCTGAAGCTATCATAAAATAAAAAGCCATAACAAACCAGAAGAAACCATAACCGCAGAACGCAGTAGCACCAAATACGTTTTTATGTTTAAAATCGAAAATACCAGCTACAAATTGGGCCGTAGCTCCCAGGAAAATAGCCCAGGGTATGACATAAACTACGCCGTCGGTTATTCCTAACTTAGATGTTGATGCGACAAGAGTTACCATTGCCAGTCCCAGTAACCCCAGTGGAGATGGGTCGGCGACCTGTTGTTGGATATGTCCGCTTACTTTTACTTCACTGATATCCATCATAATTCCCTCCCTAATAATGAATCAAATTTTTAAAATTAGTACCAGGCTACAAAACCCCCTATCTCCTCCTTTCCACGAGGCCCAAAAAAAAGGTAATATGGAAATTAATATTCAACATTATTAATTAAAATCCTGCTTTTTAGGGATTTTTTACTCTTCTTACTCTTTCTGAAAGTCTTGGTAAAGTTCTTACTTGATAACAAACTTAATAATGCTAGCAATATAAAAATAGGCTCTAGAAATAAAGCCAGGATTATAACTATATCCCCGGTAAATAAATTAATTATATAAATAAAAAAAAGCCGTCCTATATGGGGCGGCTTTGCTCATATATATACTTAATAAGAAGTATCTGATGAGCTATAAAAGGTGGAAGGGAAAGTAGGTTCACAATAAAGTTAATTCAGAGCTTAGTAATTAGCTTAACAAAACTGGTGGTTAACCAGACTATCTGACAGATGGTTGTGAACTGTCTCTAACTAAGATTACCTTGATTTAACCGTATTGCCTAACCTAATAACAACTTATGAAGTGAAGGGAGGAAATGTGCTACTTGGAGGAAAGATTTTATAAAATTGGTGAAGTTTCAGAGTTACTTAATATAGAACAACATACTCTGCGCTACCTAGAGAATAGTCTTAAGTTAAGAATAAACCGTAATGAGCGTGGTGATAGATTATATAGCGAATCTGATTTGGATACCTTTAAACTTGTTTTACAACTTAAAGAAAAGGGTCTTAATACAACTGCAATCAGGCTGGCTCTAGAAAATGTGGAAGAAACTACCGACGAAAGAGGTATTACTCTGGCTCGTAATTATATGGAACAAAATTTAGTAGAGATAACTTCGATTGCAAAAGAAATTGTGCTGCAGAATGACGAACTGCTCCAGCAGAATAAAAAGCTGGAGCAGCGGCTTGACAATCTCGAACGTAAAATTGAGCATCGCAATACGGAAAGGGAAAAGAAGATTGACGAGTTTCTAAATCT
>JAQWBP010000035.1:11540-22713 GCA_028706315.1 Syntrophomonadaceae bacterium | reverse complement strand
TATATGTGGAAGATGAGGGCTGTGCATTAAGAAAGTCGCATGAGAATCCAGAAGTTAAAACTCTTTATGAAGAGTTTCTCCATGAACCTCTGGGACATAAATCTCATGAGCTGCTGCATACCCATTACTTCCCCAAAAATAAAAAGTATTTGTAAAAATATGATATAATTACTTAAAAAGTATATATTAATCCCTGATAATGAGGTTAACACTTAGTTAAAGGGGGTCATGATTTTTAATATTATTTATCTTTATGTATTTAATATTAATGTCTTGTACCGCTTACTCTATTCAGGGTAAGCGGTTTTGTTTGTCTGCCTCTTGGTTTTCCTGCCAGAGGTACCGCGTTAGTTTGAATATACCCGCAGGGCACATTCAAACAGGTTGAATTTAGGGTAAAAGGAGGTGGAAGAGTTTTGGATGATAACCGGCTGGGGGTAATAGGAATTGTCATTGAGAACCGGGAAGAAGTTCCCCTGGTAAATGAAATACTTAGTAATCATGCTGAAATGATTATTGGCAGAATGGGCCTTCCCTACCGAGAAAAAAATGTGGCAGTTATTTCCCTTATAGTCGACGGAACAACAGACCAACTAGGCTCACTAACTGGTAAATTAGGCAATATCCCCGGGATTACGGTCAAAAGTGCTCTGTCGAAAAAGTCGTTTTAGAAATATCCCCGGGAGATCCCGGTTGTAATACATAAAGTCCCTGATAATAAGGTTGGCACTAAGTTAAAGGGGTAAGATATTATGCCTTACATATCTTGCACTGCTTATGTACCAGCAAAAAACTCAGGACTTAAGAAGTAGCACTGCTGGAAACCTTGAAAATATGTAAGGAGGAATTATAAAATGGGAGCTGTTTCCGTTAAAGAATGGATGCAAAATGTTATAAAGCCTGAGCAAATAGAAAAATATAAAGATAATGGCAAAGACTTCATTAATGAAGCCCATATTAATGAATTACTGCTGAAAAAATGCCAGCCTGAAAAACAGGAAATACGAGATATAATGGCAAAATCTTTAAACCTGGAGAGGCTGGAACCGGAAGAAACTGCCGCACTTTTAAACTGTACCGATGAGGATTTATGGCAGGAAATGTATCAGACGGGACTACAGATTAAACAAAAAGTTTATGGACGCAGGATAGTCACTTTTGCTCCTTTGTATATTAGTAATTACTGTGTTAATAGCTGTGTTTACTGTGGTTTTCGTGGTAACAATGATCAAAGTATCCGTCAGCATTTAACTATGGATGAACTGCGGGAAGAAATAAAAGCACTAGTACAAAAAGGACATAAACGACTTATTATGGTCTATGGCGAACACCCTAAATCTGATGCCCACTATATAGCTGAAACTCTTAAGGTAGCGTACAGTACTAAAGTAGGCCATGGCGAAATAAGGCGTAGCAATGTCAATGCTGCTCCTATGTCAATCGAAGATCTGGAAATCTTAAGAGATGTTGGCATCGGAACCTTCCAGGTTTTCCAGGAGACTTACCATCATAGTACTTATAAAAAACTCCACCCACGCGGAATTAAAGCTGATTATGGCTGGCGTTTATATGCCCTGCACCGGGCCATGGATGCCGGGGTTGATGATGTAGGAATTGGCGCACTCTTCGGACTATACGATTGGAAATTCGAAGTTTTGGGCCTGCTTTTTCATACTATTGACCTGGAGAAAAAATTTGCCGGTGTTGGTCCTCATACCATTTCCTTTCCCCGGCTAGAACCTGCAGTTAATACCCCCTTTATTGAAAATAACTCTTATAAAATTGATGACGAAACTTTCAAAAAACTAGTTACCGTAATAAGGCTTTCTGTTCCTTATACGGGTATGATTCTTACCGCTCGGGAAAACCCCAGTATCAGGCAGGATGTAATCCAGGTTGGCTGTACTCAAATTGATGCCGGTGCTAATATTGCTATCGGTGGTTATAGTAAAGGTAGCGTAGATTATGAACGCCAGCAGTTTATTCTAGGCGACAACCGCAGCCTGGATGAAGCTATACGCGACCTGGCTAAGTTGGGGTATATTACCTCCTTTTGTACTGCAGGTTATCGTTGCGGGCGTACCGGCAACTATTTTATGGAAATAGCAAAAAAGGGTAAAGTACACCACCTTTGTATGCCTAATGCTATTTTAACTTTTAAAGAATATCTATTAGACTATGCTAGCCCTGAAACTATAGAAGTCGGAGAAAAACTAATCCAGAATGAGTTTGAAGCCTTACCTAATGACCTGGTCAAGAAACAGGTCACGGAGTTTCTACGCCGAATCGAAGCTGGTGAACGCGACTTATTCCTATAAAAGCGTAAACTGGTATCTAAAAAAAGAAGGTGTTAATATGCGGCAAGAGGTTAAGGCTCTTATGCCCAATAAGCCCCCGTACAACGTAGATAATATTCATCTGGCATGTCATCAAATCCTGATGGAAAGATACCCGGAACTAAAAGTCCGCTGGTCCAGGATTTATGGTTTCAGATGGTCTCATATTTATGGAAATATCGAACCAACAAGCTTTAATCCCGTAAAAATTAGATTGAATCGAAACTATGGGATATTTATCGATAATGCTAATATACTTACACCTGATGAATTAGAAAAGATAATTAAAGAGCTCAAGGAGTGTTTTCCTGATGAACCTTTCCTCTAAAGCGGATATTTTTAATATTCTAGCTAGCAGTGAAACAGCCGTCCTGGATAAGCTTATTCAGCAATCTAACGACTGTCGTCAGGCAGTTATGGGTAACAAAGTGTTTTTAAGAGGTCTTATAGAGTACTCCAACGATTGCTGCCGTAACTGCTTGTACTGTGGGATAAGGAAAAATAATCAGTCGGTAAATCGCTATCACCTGCCCAAAGAGGAGATAATTGCTCTTGCTATGCATGCTCACCAGCAAGGCTATCAGTCCATATGCCTGCAGGCAGGTGAAACTGATAGCGACCAGTCAATAGAATGCTTAGCCGATGTAGTCAAAGAGATTAAAGACTTAAGCAGTCAGAACGGCATGCAAAGCCTGGGGATTACGCTCAGTGTAGGAGAATTAAGCTACCAGCAATATAAAAAATTATGGGAGGCTGGTGCTCACCGTTATCTTCTGCGTATTGAGTCATCAGATCGGGAATTATTCCAGCGTATTCACCCGCCGACCCAGAGCTTTGAAAAGCGGCTGGAATGTCTTGATGCTTTAAGGGATGTCGGCTTTCAAGTTGGTACTGGTGTAATGATAGGACTGCCTGGCCAAAGTGCTGAACATCTAGCTATGGATCTGGATTTCTTTCAACAAAAGGATATCGATATGCTGGGGATGGGGCCTTATATCCCCCATCCTGCTGCTCCCCTTTCCCGTTTAAAGCCATGGCCAAAAAAAGATACATTTACTACTACCCTGAAAATGATTGCCCTGGCTCGGCTGCTAATGCCTGACATTAATATAGTTGCTTCAACTGCCCTGCAAACTATTAATCCTCAAGGTTTACAATGGGGGCTTAAAGCTGGAGCTAATATCGTAATGCCCGTTTTGACCCCGGAAGATAACCGCCAGGATTATAACTTATACTTACACAAAAAATATAAATCCATCGGAGAGCTTAATAATGAGATACAATCTAGTGGTTATCAGATTACCTGTTGGCAATGGGGAGACTCGCGTCACTATTATAGCCGGCGTAACACCCCTTATCCTGTCAATACCTAAACATTTTTAGCCCTTACCAAGAAAGATGAGGTGTAATGAATGCATGCAACCCCGCAGGCTAACCGGCCCCATATTACCATCTTTGGCCGCCGCAATACAGGTAAATCTAGCCTGATTAACGTTATCAGCGGTCAGGATATTGCCCTGGTCTCTGCCACAGCCGGCACAACTACTGACCCGGTATATAAATCTATGGAAATCCTGCCCCTGGGTCCCTGTGTTTTAATTGATACCGCCGGAATTGATGATGACGGTACTCTCGGTAGTTTAAGAGTGAAAAAAACTCGCGAGGTTCTAGATAAAACCGATCTGGCCCTGCTGCTTTTTGATCCTTTTCAGCCGATAAGTTCTTTTGAAATGGATTTAATTAAAGATTTTAAGCAAAGGGAAATACCTTTTATCGGAATTATAAACAAAATAGATATAGGTGAGGTAAATAAAGCGTCTCTAGAAAAAAAGCTCAATTTGTCACTGCACTCCGTAAGCTGCACTACTGGTCAGGGTATAAAAGAACTAATCGAACTCATAGTCCAACAAACTCCCTCTGACTACCAGAAAGATACTATAGTCGGTGATTTGCTTTCCCCGGGAGATTTATGTTTACTCGTCACCCCTATCGATAAGGCTGCCCCCCGCGGACGTCTTATATTACCCCAGGTTCAAACTATCAGAGATATCTTGGATCACCACTCAATGACCATGGTCGTAAGAGAAGCTGAACTTTCCCAGGCACTCACCAGTCTGGCACAAACACCCCGTATAGTAATATGTGACTCACAGGTATTTAAGGAAGTAGCCAGCCAGGTTAGCGAATCTATCCCCTTAACTTCCTTTTCTATACTTTTTGCCCGCTACAAAGGTGATTTACCAGGCATGGTTAATGACCTAAAAGCAGTAGAAAGACTACAACCTGGTGACCGGGTATTAATTGCAGAGGCATGTACCCACCATCGCCAGGATGATGATATAGCTACCGTAAAAATCCCCCATCTATTGCAAAAAAAAATAGGTGGAGATCTGGATCTGAACTGGTGCAGGGGCAGCAGTTACCCAGATAACCTGGATACGTTTAAGCTAATAATTCACTGCGGTGCATGTATGTTAAACCGCCGGCAGATGATGAACCGTATCAAAATGGCTCACGAAACCGGAATTCCCATTATAAATTACGGGCTTTTTCTGGCTTATGTTAACGGGATACTAGACCGGTCTATTCAACCCTTAATGCCAAAAAGCCTGCCCGAAGTTTAATAAATCGAGCAGGCCCAATATTTATGATGCTATAGGCGGTGGAAGTATTGGTGTAGGAGTATTCGAAGGATCAGGTTGGTTAAAATCTTCATCACGCAAAATATAATTATATATAACTTGTCTTAGCGGTATATTCATCTGGTTAATTACGTCATTGCCAAACATAACATTAAACTCAAATATATAATATTGGTTATCAACTACGGCAACATCGAAACCAGCATGATTTATTCCCAACTCATCTGCTATATTTCTAACTAGTGTGAGAGCCCCTGCAGGTATATCTTCAAAACTGTGATTTCCACCGCGGGAGATATTATTATGGAAACACCCTTCTGGGGCTATTCTCCAGTAGGCAGTTAAAACCTCATTACCCACATAAACTACCCGCAGGTCGCGATCAATCGGCAGTTTTTCCTGGATATACAAAACATCATTTCTTTCCACATAGCTTTTCAGCTGCAACTCATTTTCAATCAGATATACACCTTGCCCCATCGAGTTCCTGACCTCTTTAGCCACCATTGGAAAGTAGAATTCCTCTTTTATCTTATCCACTGCCCCTAATTGTGACGACATTATTTGAGTATAAGGCACATTCTTCGGAAAAACCGCCTGTAATACCCTGGTCATCTCCACTTTATCATGGCCTAAGTGATATGAATTGATACTGGGAAATATCTTCTTCTTCAGACCATAAACTAGCGTATTCACCTGCCAGTACTCAGGAAACAATATTACATCAGCCTGTTTAATCATTTCCAGACTGTTAAAAAATCCCTCCGGCTTTAGATAAACTACATCAGGCATACCTAATGATAAAAAAGGATTAAAAGATAACATTTTCAAGGACCTCACCCCCTAACCTTTAAATTTTTTACTGATTAACCCCACATGTCCGCAGGACACAACCACCTATGAAAATGATAACGTAAGCTTTGTTAGTAAGGGCTGAAGGGTTAAGCCTTGATCCAAATAATAAATAAAAAGAAATCTGCGTAAATCATAATGATCTGTGGTAATCTGCGTCTAAAAAATTCGTATTTTCGTATTAAGACGATACAGTAGTTAATTGTATTTCATTATTATTTAGTTGTACATGGATGGTGCTGCCAGTTGCAATTTCTCCGCTGATTATGCCCCTACTTATCAGAGTCTCCAAGTTGCGCTGCAAATAACGTTTTAGTGGACGCGCACCATAGACTGGATCATAACCTTGTGCAGCAATATACTTTCTTGCTGTATCACTTAATTCAAGTTTTAAGTGTTTTTCCTGCAGCCGTTGTCGTAGATCATTAACCATCAGTTCTACAATCTTCTCAGTTTCATCTATTGTCAGGGGCTTAAACAAAACTGTTTCATCTACCCGGTTTAAAAATTCTGGCCTAAAATGCAAGCGCAGTTCATTCATAACCCCTTCACGGGCCGCATGGCTAATTTCTCCACTGGCACTTATCCCTTCCAGCAAATATTGGGAACCAATATTAGAAGTCATAATTATGATGGTATTCTTAAAATCTACTGTGCGTCCATGCGAATCAGTAATACGTCCATCATCTAAAACCTGCAACAGGATATTAAAAACATCATTATGGGCCTTTTCGATTTCATCAAAGAGTATTACAGCATAAGGTTTACGGCGCACAGCTTCACTTAACTGGCCACCTTCCTCATAGCCTACATAGCCTGGAGGTGCCCCAATTAACCGTGAAACAGTGTGTTTTTCCATATATTCACTCATATCAATACGTATCAAATTGGTTTCCGAATCAAATAAAACTGCCGCCAGGGTTCTGGCCAGTTCAGTTTTACCAACCCCAGTAGGTCCCAGAAAAATAAATGAACCTACGGGCCGCCGCGGATCTTTAATACCTGCACGAGCGCGAATTACAGCATCTGCTACTAGACGAACTGCTTCCTCCTGCCCAATTACCCGCTCATGCAGTATCTCGTCCAGACGCAGAAGTTTCTGGCGCTCACCTTCCATCAGACGGGTAAGCGGTATTCCCGTCCAGCGTGAAACAATCCGAGCAATTTCATCTTCGGTAACTTCCTCACGTAAAAGGCTGTTTTCCCCTCTTTTACGCACCAACTGCTCTTCTTCCTGCTCCAGCCTTCTTTCCAATTCGGGCAATTTCCCGTATTTTAACTCAGCCGCCAGATTAAGATCATACTCGCGTTCTGCTTTCTCCATCTGCTGCCTTACCTGTCCCAGTTCTTCACGCAGGCTGCTGACACCCTGGATAGAGCTTTTTTCTGTCTGCCATCTGGCGCGCATAGAGTCAGCTTTACTGCGGAGTTCTGCCAGTTCTTTTTGCAAAACTTTAAGCCTTTCTTTACTAGCTTTATCTTCCTCTTTACTTAAAGCTGCCTCTTCGATTTCCATCTGCATAATCCGGCGTGATATTTCATCTAATTCAACAGGCATAGAATCAATCTCGGTTCTTATCAGAGCACATGCCTGGTCTACCAGATCAATGGCTTTATCAGGAAGAAACCGATCAGAGATATAACGATTAGATAGTACTGCTGCAGCTACCAGCGCACTATCATGAATTTTAACTCCGTGGAACACTTCATAGCGCTCTTTTAGGCCCCTTAATATAGAAATACTATCTTCTACCGTCGGTTCATCAATTTGAACCGGCTGAAACCTTCTTTCCAGGGCTGCATCTTTTTCTATATATTTTCGGTATTCATCCAGGGTAGTAGCGCCAATACAATGAAGTTCCCCACGAGCCAGCAGGGGTTTTAGTATATTACCTGCATCCATCGCCCCTTCGGCCTTACCTGCTCCAACAATATTATGCAATTCATCAATAAATAGCAGAATATCGCCCTCGCTCTGCTTAACTTCCTGCAACACAGCTTTAAGACGTTCTTCGAATTCGCCTCTGAATTTAGCACCAGCAATTAGGGAGCCCATATCTAGCTCATATACCGTTCTATTTTTAAGACTCTCCGGTACGTCATTCCGGACTATTCGCTGGGCCAGGCCTTCAACAATAGCCGTTTTACCTACTCCCGGTTCGCCGATAAGAACGGGGTTATTTTTAGTTTTCCGGGAAAGAATTAAAATCATATCCCGGATTTCACTTTCCCTCCCTATAACCGGATCAAGTTTACCACTGCGGGCCAGAGCCACCAGATCACGTCCATAACGTTCCAGTGCTTCATAAGTAGCTTCAGGATTAGGTGAATTAACCCTCTGATTACCACGCACTTCACTAAGAACCTTTAAAAAGCCTTCCCGGGTAATTCCATACTTCTGCAGAATCTTACCCGCAGTACTCGATGGTCCTTCATCAAAAATAGCCAGTACCAGGTGTTCTACAGAAATATAGGCATCTTTAAGCCGGTCTGCTTCCTGTTCGGCCAGGGCTAGCAGTTGATTTAACCGTCTGGTAATATATACTTTTCCTGGCTCAATACCTGCTCCAGTAACCCGCGGCAACCTGTTAAGGTGGTTATCGAGGTCGACTATTATATCCTCTGCATCAAAACCCCTGCGCTCCAACAAGCTTTTAATTAAACTATCATCCTGCTCTAATAGTGATAAAAATAAATGCTCTACATCAACCTCCTGGTGATTTAAAAGCGCAGCTTTACTCTGAGCATCCTGCACAGCTTCCAACGACTTCTGAGTTAAACGGTTAATATCCATATCTTAACACCTCCAGTATATGGTAATATGTAATCTGGCCAGTTCCTATAGCCCTTCTTAACATTATTATTGTGCTTTAATCCCTTTTTTACAATATTATTTTTTAATTCAAGTAGGGACGGTTCTTGGCTTGAATTTTTTGGAAATTCAAGCCAAGAACCGTCCCTACTTGAGATAAAAAAAGAGCAGATTATACTGCTCATCTTTTTTCAAAATGGTCGGGGTGACAGGATTCGAACCTGCGGCTTCTACGTCCCGAACGTAGCGCTCCACCAAGCTGAGCTACACCCCGATGTTATAAACTTAATATGTGTATTTTCTTTTAAGAAAATATCGTTCTACCAAACTGAGCCACATCCCGACACGCAAGATTTATTTTAACGCATACGCGTAATAAATTCAAGCCCGATTCTATTACTAAACGGCAGGAAAACGGCTCTAATTGTTTCTGCCATCTTTAAAACCGTGGTAATTGATAAATTAGTAAGCCGCAGGGCATGTGTCCCCGATAGGAAATTAGCCGCTCCATTGTCTGGACACTTATAAAGCTTAATGTACGTAATTTTGCAGATCCTGCCGGGTACGATGCTCTTTTTGAATTTGTCTTATCTGGGGAGCCCAGACTTGTATTCTTTCCCGAATATTAGTATCTTTAGCCTGATCAACTACTAGTATCTGGTTTTCATCAATCTGAATGCCGATATTATAACAGCCCTGCTCCAGGTCAGAGCTAATCAGCAAACCTTCGTAATGCTCTTTTACGTAAAAAGCATCCTTCACAAAATCTTTTTTGCTCATTATTTTACCTTTTTTATTTGCCACTGAGAGAGCCTCCCTTGCATATACTATTCTGCTTTCATAATTCCCTAATAGATGCCTTTTTATGTACTAGCTTTGGCATAAAATCCAGATTGACCATTAAGTAAATATTTTAGCCTTTGGCACTAGCGATTAGTATTTCTTTTTGCTGGTGAGTAAGTTTTTTGATAGCTGCTTCCCGTTTTAGGGCTTCGCTCCTAGTGACAAGTTCCTCGGTATACACACATTCTACTGGTAAGCGGCTGCGGGTATATTTACTTCCCGTACCCTGGTTATGTTCTTTTACCCGCCGACTTATGTCAGTAGTATAGCCAGTGTACAGACTTCCATCTCTGCACCTTAAAATATATACATAATCCATAATCTCTTCCTCCATAAAGATTATAACCTAACCGGGAACAAAGAAAAAAGGACAGCCCTCCTATCCCTCTACGGGATAAAAGGGCCGTCCCATGGTTAGGTTTATCTTTGGACTAGTGGTAAACAAATTTCAATGGTGGTGCCTTTATCTAACTGACTATTTATCATAATTTCTCCGCCATGGTCTTTGATTATTTTATAGCTAACCGAAAGGCCAAGGCCGGCATTATTATCCTTAGTAGTAAAAAAAGGCTCGATAATATGATCTATGGTAATATCATCAATACCTGGGCCCTGGTCAATAAAGCTGATAAAAACCTGTTCATCCATAATACCAACATTTATTTTTATCGTGTTCCCCTGAACAGAAACATCTAGGGCATTATTCAAGATATTTATAAATGCTTGCTTTAACTGCTCACGGTTACCAAAAATCTCAATGCTCTCCAGGTCAACATTTAATATTATATTAACTTTTTGTTTCACAATTCTTCGATACGTTAAATCGATAATACCGTCTAAAAGCTCAGTTATGCTAAATATTTCATTACAGGCAAATGAATCGGCCGATAAGCTTAAAAAATCGCTTATTATCTTATTAGCCCGGTCTATTTCTTCAATCATCAAGTTGTAATACTTTCTATTCTGAGGATTTTCGCTAGACAAAAGTTGCGCTAATCCCTTAACAGTCGTCATAGGGTTACGTACCTCATGGGCAATACTTTTTGACATTTCACCAATAAGCGCAAATTTATTAAGTAGTATATTTTTTTCTTTAGCAGCTACCTTACTATTAATTTGCATTAATTTTTCCCGGTAAATAAATGTTTCCATAGCTAATGCAAGTTCCTCGATTATTTCAACAATTGCTCTGAATTCCTGGTCTTTATCAAATGTAGGTAAGGCAATACGTGCCAGAGCAAAACCTTTATAAAGTCCTGTTACGGGTATGTTCGCTATTGCTTGAAATCCATCCTGATAAAACTGCTCATCCTCAGGGTGATTAACACCACTAATAATACTCCGATAAATATTAGTTTTGTATTTGATGGCTGCAAACAACTCGCGACTATATTCGCTATCAATGATATAGGAAAAAGGAAGCTCATCTTTAAAACTAAATACTTTTAGTTGGCTATCAGTTTCATACAGGCATAATTCAAAACCGTAGTCTGGAAAATCCATTTTGAACTCTTTTAATATAGAATAATACGCATTTTCGGCATCTTTACTTTCAGCCAGGATGCGTAACGTCCGCATTATCAGGTTTGCCTTTATGCAATCAAGCTGCATATCACAACTCCTATTCAAAGTGCTTTCCCCATAATACCATTCGACTCTTTTCGTGTACTTCCCTTGAATAATAAAAC
>JAQWBP010000035.1:0-11440 GCA_028706315.1 Syntrophomonadaceae bacterium | reverse complement strand
ATGCGTAACGTCCGCATTATCAGGTTTGCCTTTATGCAATCAAGCTGCATATCACAACTCCTATTCAAAGTGCTTTCCCCATAATACCATTCGACTCTTTTCGTGTACTTCCCTTGAATAATAAAACATCAAATTGCTACTAGATTGCCTATTTTTCGACAACAGTATTACGTGTTTTGGAAGTACAATGCTAGGCTAAGGGCTCTGATTAGGAGTGTGCTGGTCGATATATATAAGTATAATAAAACGACCCATGCTGGCAAATTGCAACAATAAGTCTCAAGAATACTTTTAGATGTGCAACACTTGACGCGTAAGATGTGAGGAACGAGACATTAATGCAAAATGAAAAAGGGGGATATCTCCCCCCAAAACCATATTGCTAAAATCTGTAATGAGTTACTCTTAGCGGTAGATTGAACTTATGAGTAACAGTATTACCAACTTCTTGAATATCATCCATAGTCACATCAATTACCAGACATTTAAGTTTGGCAAAAATACGATACGCATTGTCCATTTCTTCGGCCACCAGCTCATCCAGAGTATGAATATTTAATGGTAGATCAAAACTTCTGGCTCTTTCCCTCCGTAACTGAAGAAGAGTATCGATATCAATTGTTAAGCCAACCATAGGCACGCGGCCTTTTAGATTAAGTATTTCCTGCGGAATCTTAGTATCGATTAAAATAGGATAATTAGCCACCTTGATGCCCAGGTTCGCAAGGTGCATAGCTAAGGGGGTTTTTGATGTTCTGGGTAAACCAAGTACTATTAAATCAGCCTGGTGTATGGTTTCGAGGTTTTGTCCATTGTCATGTTCGATGGTGTATTCGATTGCTTTCATACGATTAAAATAGGAATCATCTAATCGGTGAGTTAGGCCGGTGATGTATGCGGGTTTAAGTCCTGTTTTAGCTTGAATTGCATCAAATAGAGGAGCCATAGCATTAACGCATATTACATTTCTTTCTTGAGCCGTTTTATCCATAAAAGCTGATAATTTTGGTTTGACGATGGTATAGATAATAATTGCAGCTTCTTCTGCGGCCTGGTCAACAATTTCTACTACCTGCTCTTCCTTAGTTACCCTGGAAAATCGTGTAATACTTCTTTCCACCTGAAATTGCAACACTGACGCAACTGCAATTTTCTCCGCAGTCTCACCAACAGAGTCAGACACAGCAAAAATATGCAATTTTTCGGCCATTATATCATCTCCCCTTGATACCTTTTTTACCTCCCTCAACAAGTTTCTTATTATAACTTATTCTACAACCGGCAATAATTCACCTTTTTTTAAGTAAGGTTTTAGCTAATGTTTCTAACTCCAGATTTCAATATATGGAGTACCATTTTCTTCATTGTTGCCTGGTACAAAAAACGCATCATTACCTAGCAGATTGCTTAATTCAACGATTGCAGCACATGGTTCTCCTTTTTGTAAAAAAGGGGGTGTGTCCAAGACATATTCACGGTTGTTAATGAAAAAACGATTTTCACCTACTACTAATTTTATGCTTTGCCCTCCGCTAATATTAAAAGTAAACAAACCATAGCCGTACAAAGTGTCAAAACCCATATTCCCCAAATCCAGGCTCTGATAATGCAGCAGGTTTTTTATCATCGCGGGAGTAGGGAATTTACCAAAACGTAAATTGTAACGAGAATATATTAATGCTATCGCCCCTGATATATGGGGAGTAGCCATCGATGTGCCGGATAGCTTTACATATCTTTTACCTGGATAAGTAGAGTAAGTATCTACTCCTGGAGCCACTATATCAATCCGGTCATTTGAGTTGCTAAAGCTGGCTATACCTGTGTAAAGATCAATAGCTCCAACTGCCAGGGTTTCCGGATAGTAGGCCGGATAAGATATCTCCGTTGTATCAGGATCGGCATCACCGGAATTGCCAGCTGCACAGACTATGGTGATACCAGAATTAACTGCCTTTATAACCTTTTGATGCAGATCAACATTACTAAGAGGAGCACCTAGGCTCATATTAATAATATTAACCCTTTCGCCTTTTGCACCCCTCCACTTTTCCGCCCAATCTATTCCTTTACTTATACTGCTGAAATTACCCATACCATAGCGATTAAGAACTTTTACCGCCAGAATTTTAGCCCGGGGTGCCACCCCCAGAATACTGCCACTCGCAGCGATAGTCCCGGCCACATGGGTCCCATGACCATTTTCGTCCATATAATCCTTTTCACCCGGGATAACACTTATTCCCCCTATAACGTTGGCGCTAAGATCAGGATGGGTGTAATCAACTCCAGTATCAAGTACGGCCACCACTACATTTTCGCCCTGCGTAACCGGCCACATCCTCCTGGCAGCAATTAAGGAAACACCAGGAGGTGCCCATGGTTTATTACCCAATGTTGAATAATATATGCCTTTTATGCCTGCGGAAAACATACGCAATCTTATCACCTTCCCCTGCTCTATTCTAAGCAGGACCAGATAAGATGTTTCCAGTTTGAATTTATTAGATTTAGATAATAAAACAAGCTGGCAAATAATTACCAGCTTGTTTAATATATTATATTCAACTGATATTATAACTTTTGCTTACTGAGTTACCTACTCAGGTAATGCAGGTGTAATATCTTCAACTGGTGGCGGAGTCGTTTCCTCGTTGCCCGGATTGTTTTCCGGCTGCTCTACTGGTTCATTATCTTGTTCCGGGGTTTGCTCCTCGTTACCAGGTTCTAGTTCTGTACCTTCTTGCTCCAATTCTTCTTCAGGTGTTTCTTCCTCTTCAGGTTCTTCCTCTATCACCCGGGGAGCTGGTTTTTTCTCCAAAGCATTACTATAAAGCAAACTATTCATGTAATCCCGCCATACTGGACCGCATACACTGCCTCCATAAGCGCCGGCACCAGTAACTGCTGTACCATCACTGTTGCCAGCCCATACAGCTGTAGATAATTCCCCTATATAACCCATATACCAGAGATCCCTACTGTTAGTTGTAGTTCCTGTCTTACCAGCACCACTTATTCCGATTGCTGCAGGCTTGCCGGTACCATGACGTACCACATCAGTTAATACATCATTCATGACCCGGGCAGTATTACTGCTAATAACTTGTCTAGTTTTATCTTTGTGCCATGAAATAAGCCTTCCAGATCTATCCTCTATTCTTTTAATAGCGTAATATTCGTGGTATTTCCCCTCGTCAGCAAAAACACCATAAGCCGCTGCCATTTCGGCTGGTGATATTCCTTTGACCATGCCCCCCAGACCCAGTGCCAGGTTTTTATCTCCCTCCTCCATGGAGGATATACCGAATTTGTCCAGATAAGCAAAGGCTTTATCTAGCCCTAAATTATTCAAGATTTCTACTGATGCAACATTATAAGACTGTACCAGTGCTTGCCACACACTTGATTTTTCTGGTGCTGGCGCATAGTTTTCTGGCTTGTATTCCCCAAAATATCTGGGCTTGTTATTGACTACTGTATCAGTTTTAATTAATCCTTCATTCATTGCGGCGGCATAATAAAGAGGTTTTATAGCAGAACCCGGCTGCCGGGCAATAACTGCCATGTTAAGCTGGTTTTCTTGGAAATTAACCCCTCCAACCATAGCTTTGATAGCCCCTGTACGAGGATCTATTGAAATCAGGGAAATATCTTTAGCCGTTATATTCCGATTACTAAAAGATCTGGCATTATTTTTTACTGCCGTTTCCGCTGCAGCCTGCATACGACTGTCTAAGGTAGTATATATTCTTAAGCCTGCCTGATAAACACTTCTGGTACCCAACTCTGCTTTAACCTGGGCAATAATATATTCGGTAAAATAAGGGTGCTTATTAGTAGTCTCCTCCGATTTTCTTATATTTAATGACTGCATTTTTAAATCATTACCTTCTTCGGCAGTTATAAGATTTTGCTCAATAAGTAAATTAATTACAACTTCCTGCCGCATTTTCAGCCCCTCAAAATTTCTTTCAGGTGCATAAAACTCTGGTGACTGTATCATGCCTACCAGCATACATATTTCAGCTTTATTTAATTCTGATACATCTTTGTTAAAATATGACCTGGCAGCACATCCCATTCCCGAACAGCCACGCCCCATATATATTTCATTCAGGTACATATTAAGTATAGCTTCCTTGCTATACTTTCCTTCCAGGGCACCAGCTATGATAACTTCTTTTATTTTACGGGTATAAGTTTTCTCTCCGGTAAGAAACATAGTACGCGCCAACTGTTGAGTTATAGTACTAGCTCCTTCAACCTTACTTCTGGCTTTAATATCTTTCCATATAGCCCGGCCTATACTCTTAGCATCCAGACCAGAATGTTCATAAAACCGCCGGTCCTCGACTGCCACTACTGATTCCTTTAAAAACTCGGGGAAATCTTCATTATACATACGTTTATAGCCCAGATCTGCCATTTTCGTTCCATCACTATAATAAATAGCACTCTGCTCTCTAACCTCGTATTCCCAGTTATTAAGCCCAGTAACCTTAGTTAAAATACCAGGTAGGGTATGGGTGAACGAGGCACCAATTAAAAAGCAGATTATAAAAAGCAGTAACCCGGCCATTGCCATACTAATCCTGGAGAAAAATCTCATAACTATCCCTTCTTCCCTATTACCAGTGATTATATCTTCCCTTATAATAAGAAATCTTTTAATATATATTTGACTATACTCTTTGAGTCAACCTATTAAACTACATTTTTATAAATCATCAAAAATATAGCACTTCTCGGCACGAGATTAAAGGCCCTTATTTATCCATAAAAACATTTTATATGGCGAACGCTCGTTTGTTTACTGTCAACTTTACGTTATACTATCATTAAACTGAAAAACTTGCACTTATATAGTATTCTCGCAAAAACTGATCGGATAAATTCAGACGAAAATAATATAGTCAATCTACCCTGGACTTAGTAATCTAGAAGGAATTGGAAGGAGAAGTTCATGAAAACTGGTATGGCTAATTTGCCCATGGTGGAAAAGATGACCGCCCAAGTCAAAAAACCACCTTGTCCAACCCGGCCTTTTTTAGAAAAAACCAAGGGGACATTTATTGGCATTACGCTAGTGGAACACCAATAAAGTCCCTCTGTTGCACCGCGGCTTACTTAAATGCCTGGTTTATCATATAGGCACACTGGGCCCGGGTAGCGTTACTTTCCGGGCTAAAACCGGGATAGAGTAAATCAGCTTTGGCAGCGGTATCTACATAAGGTTTATACCACTCGTCTCCCTCAATTTTGGCATCAACTTGCAAACCTTTTATCCGGGAAACTACTGTAATCAACTGTGCCCCTTTAAGGGTACTATCTGGTGAAAAAGTCTGGTTGCCAACTCCCTGCATCCAGTCCTTACTAACACATACATTAATATATGCTCCTGCCCAGTGTCCCGGCCCTGCATCTGTAAATACAACTGGCTTAGTACTATCTATATCCCGGGTTCCTGATGCTAGAGTAATCACTTTAGCAAACTCTGCTCTGGTGATAGGCTTTTCGGGGCGGAAGGTGCCATCTGGATAACCATTCATTACTCCACCTTTAACCAGATTATTTATGGATTCATAAGCCCAGTAATCTGCTCTGATATCACTGTTCCCTGAGCTTTTAGCAGTTTGCCCTATGTTATTTTTTAACCTTGAATATACACTACTTTCATTTATATAATCGCCTAGTGCCAGCAGGGCTTGCTCGGTAGCTATAATATTACTATTACCGTCTTTAATGTGAGCAAATGATCCATCAGCAAGCTGGTATGCCAGTAGTGCTTCGACCGGACTAACGCTAGTCTTAACCCATTCTGGGCTGACAGGATCTATATCTAGCGCAACTAGAGCCTGAATTACCAGGGCAGTTGATTCAGTATTTTCCGTATACCAGCCGGCAAATCCCCCATTATTAAGCTGCCGGGACTGAAGAAACTCTAGCGCTTTTGCTACAACCGGATCGTTCTTCCCTTGCCCTGATAATGCCAGCGCAATTACAGCACTGGCAGTAACGTCAATATCTGAATCTTGGGAGCCGGCCAGGAAATTAAAACCGCCATCTGAGTTTTGCATTTTCCCCAGCCAGTCAACCGCCGCTTGAACGTCCCAATCATGAGCACCAGCAGCCTTTAGGGCTATCATTGCCCAGATGTGGGAATTAACCAGTTCTTCTCCTCCAGATTTTATGTTATCCGGAAATTTACCATTAGCCAGTTGGCTCTTTGCCAGACTGTTTACTATATTTGCTGGATCAGTTTCTGTAGCTAACCTAACCAGGATCATCCTGGCAGCATCTGTAGTTGTATCCAGGCTATCTAAACTTCCCTGAGCAGTTTTATCACTACAACCATAAAAGTTGCTATGTACCTCTTTATTCATTCCATACAGACCAATAGCTGCCCATCCTGTTCCTGAATTTTTAGCATTAGAATAATATTGATTAAGATAATTAACCGCCCGGGTAGCACTCTGATCTGCCTGGTTTTGAGCTGCACCTGCAGCTAGCACCGGATTTCCGTATATAAACAAGAAACAAAATACCAAAAAAACAATCCCTATTTTCTTATTCCTTTTAAGCACCATTAATAACCCCTTTCTTTACCTGACTGGTAGTGAGTGACATCCCTGTGAATCAACAATCAATCCCCAGGCGTTACCCGGGCTTATGCCCCCATCTCCCAGAAGTTTAACGGCTTTATCAAGTCCTGCCTCATCATAAGCAATAACCAGCCCTAGGGGATTTTTATCCCCTGCGCCGGTACCAGTTGCAGATATACAGGCAGATGCAGTGGTATATATATCTCCTGCCTCCTGAAAATGGGTATTTACAGGTCTGAGCCCGGCTGAGTCAAATCTGCAGAATATCCCCGCTTTACGGTAGTTTTTATTCAGGGAATTAATGTCTCCATACTCAGATAATTCACCCCATACGCCTACGATAATCACCGGATTGCTACGATGAAAAACAACCTCATCACTAAAAGGTTTTACCTCTACCCCAGTTAATCCTCGGGCAGTAAGTTTTTGGGCCAGATTCTGGGCATAATCTTCCCCAGCAGGGCTGAAAACTATTTCTAATTGATGGGAAAACGGGCGTGGAAAAGCTCCCAGCATCACCGGGGTAAAGGCATTTTCACCCCAATCATGATAATCCCACCAGACGACATCACCTTTTTTGAGTTTATAATCACCAGCACCACAAGAAGATAAAACCCCATTCACATACAAAAACCAGTCCTTTTTAATTTTATGAATCCCGTGACCCGTATATCCGGACACTGTACCATTTATCCCATTGATAAAACTGCCGCCATATGCAGTTTCGACGTCAAGATACATAGCACTAAAATCCAGGCCGTTTGCATCCTTTTCCAGTGGCACTGTCTGGTCAAAAACTACTTTTCCCCCGTAATTATGTGTTACGACTAGTCTTGCGCTTTCACTAGTCCTGGTTTCGGAATTATTCCCTTTAGCACCCCCATTTTTCGTACTACTGGCGGCATTATTCTCTACTTTGCCATTTTCCTCCGACTGAGATACATTTTGGGATTCCTGCTGGGCTTTCAACTTATCAGAACTGCTAGCCTGGTTAGTAACTGTGGTCTGCTGCTGTTCCGGATGAGCTGTTATTTGCTTACCTCCACACCCAGTTGCAAACAATAACAGCAGTATCCCTAAAAACACCAGCCCTATTTTTTGCTTTTTCATTTGATTCACCTGTCTTTTCTGTAACTCTTAATTATCCAAATTCTTAATGTAGTTATACATAACAACTGCTGCCTCGGCGCGGTTAAGATAACCTTCTCCATGAAAACTACCATTCGGATAGCCATTCATCAGGCCGGCAGACTTAACATACTTGACTGCCTCAGCAGCCCAGTTGGGAAAATCTTTTTCATCGTTAAAAGTTGAAACTTCCCGTACTAAAGCAGAATCATCATTTACACGCTTAAGCAGGCAGGCTAGTTCATAACGAGTAATTGGTTTATCTGGTTGGAAACTATTATCCGGATATCCTGTTATCCACCCATTTGCTACAGCATTTTTTACATATTCATAGAACCAGTCACTATTTTTAACGTCACTGAACTCCATGTCTAATTCGTCAGGTTGACTTACTTCGATGCTCCTGGTCAGCATAGCTAATAATTCTGCCCTGCTTATTTGACGTGCTGGCTCGAAACCTTTATCACTACCTTTTATTATTCCCCTTCCTACCAGCATTTCAATCGCCTCTTTAGCCCAGCTAAAATCCTCAATATCAGTAAAATTGATTATAGTCGGTTCTTCCTCAGGCAGATTATCAGCCGTTTCCTTTTGGATAATCGCAAATGGTGTAAAGTGGTCTACATTAAATGCCACCCTACCCGTTTCCACATCAACTACATAAGGAACAATTGGTATCCACTCGCCTTGTTTTGCATCGAACCAGGCCGGCACTATTTTAGTAAAATCTACTCCTTCAACAGGTGGAACCGTAATTATCATTGTCACCTTTTTGTCGAATTTAGTCCCATCAGGTCCAAACTCATATATGGAAGAGTTAAGTTTAACCCCCGGTTTAAAGTGTTCGTTTTCCGGTAATTTTTCTTTAACCGTAATAGTACGAGCTTCGTTTAGTGCTTTTTCAGGTATATGCAGATATATTTCACCATTTTGATCTCCTAAAAAAGCCCCATCTTTATTAGTTTGCTGGCTGAGAGTAACACTGTTAGCCTCAAGTTTTTTTTGGAGTTTTTGTGCGGCTTCCAACGTCATCTTTTTATCCGTATTTAATAGACATGATCCTTCTAATATCTTTATTAGCTCCTGCTGCAGCAGCTGGATAATTTTAATCAATTTTTCCTCTTCCTGCTGCATAGTTTCAGGTATAAGGTAATCACCACTTAACAAACTCTTCCATGATGGTCCATTAAAGTCAGCGTTCATACTATACCACCAGATAACCTGATCACCATCAGCAACAGCTACATTGGTGGCAGAAGATCTTAAACCTGCCCCATTAACTTTTGCACACCAACCATTCATCCCTTCGTTACTATCACTTTCGATTCTTTCTATGAAACCGTAATACCCCGAGGAAAAGGCCCAGTCAACTCCGCTAGCATCCAGGGCTCCCATAACGGTGTAGCCGAACTCATTACTTTTACTCAATCTTACCGGTCCCGGTCTATATAATAATTGGTTATCTTTACCCACTACGGCAACGTAAACCATAATATAATCGGGTTCAGGCTCCGCCGGTTTTGTTACTGTACCACCTGGGGGATCGGTTAAAGCATTAGTTATCTGCAGATTTTTTTCAACCGTATCACCTCGAGAACTGACTGCCAGCGTATAGTTGCCCCGGTCCAGAGTAAAACTAAACTGATAACCTCCTGCACCGGATGCTGCAGTCTGATTAATATAAGCTACCTTTCCATCTTCGCGTTCAACATTAATACTTACCTTATCACCTGACCCGACATTTCCAGTTACCGTAACCAGATTCCTCGAAACCGTGGTATCAGCTGTAATTCCTGCCCCTAGAGCAGCCCCTGGAACTAGGGCTATCATAAATACTGCCAGGAGCAGCAGGGATAATAATTTTTTCTTCAAAGCTCCACCCCCTATTTAACTGGAATGATAGTAGGACTCACCAGAGGGGTCTTATCATCCCAGTTATCCCACACAAAAGTACGAACTTCATATTCGCCTGCTGCAGGAATAGTGAAACCACACCCCAGTTCAACATTTTCTCCCGCCTGCAGTATTTTTTCCATCGATGTGTAAGTAAGCATATGTTCATTTGTTTTGTTATATAAACCAGTTAAAACAAGGATACTGGCTTTCTGGCTACCTGAATTAAGTAAAGAACAGCTTAATCTGGCATCACTATCTAGCCTAAAAATATCCTGCGCCTTTACCGTCAAAGATAAACCATTAGTATCCGGCAGTGGACGTTGGTATTTAGATTGTCCATTGACCACATCAACCAGGGCCAAGAGAGCATTTCGGGTTGACATAACATTAGGTTGGGAAGGGTTGTTATATTGTGAATAAACAAACCACCCTTCAGGAGATTGAAAAGAAATTAGTGCCTCAACCATATTGCCTTTCCATCCTGCGCCAGAAGGGTTTTCACCCAGAGCTATTAAAGCTTCTATTACAGCCGCTGTAGAATCAGAATTTGCAGATCCAAAATTTAAGAATGCCCCTGAATCACATTGCTGGCTCTTTAGATACACCAAGGCCTTATGAATAACGTCAGAATACTTATTCTTTTCAGGTGCCAAAGCTACTAGTACATGAGCAGTAGAATCTGCATCTATATAAGCAGAATCATACTCGCCAAAGCCGCCATTGTTACTTTGTTGACTACATATATAATTAAGTGCTGCATCACGGTCATAATTAACTTCAAATCCATTCTTAGCAGCAAAATCCAGGGCAATAACTGCCCATATAGTCTGGTTCAGAGTAGCCCCTGCAGTACCAAACTGACCTGCGTACACTTCCTCACTTACCGTCTGCATTCTCTGTAAAGTATCTATGTAACCCTGTACCGTAGCTTCAGGACAATTACTGGCAATACTGCCTAATATCGTCCGACCATAATCTAAGGCTTCTTTTAGCTCACCAGAAACATATTTATTACCAGTTTCCACTCCGGAACTTCTTAATCCCAGTGCTATCCAGTCAGCATCCTTTGGCGCAAACTTTTCCTGCAAATTATAATACCCCAGGGTCTTGTCCAGAGCCTGGTTTACATCCGCACCCTCCGCCGCCATAGCCGGTAGAGCAAAGACAAACATTTGCATACATAGGGCTACTATTAAAACAATACTCAATCGTTTATTCTTTAATATCTTCATTAATAATCAACTCCCAACTTATCGGTAATTTTTAATTCTTAATTCTCAATTTTGATTCCACTGCAAAAAGTATTAATTATGCACCCGCTTGAGTAATTCAACGCGGAATCCGCGGATTTTCCGAGGAATTACGCGGCTTTAGTTAACGTTAAAAAGCTCTTTCCAATAAAACTTACGCCACTTATAAAAGAAAGGAAAATAAAAGTCTGCGTTTTAAAAAAATCAGTGGAAATCATAATCATCATAACAAAATCAGCGTCTATAAAAAATCCGTGCCACCGCATAATCCGCGGCTATTAAAAAAAAGCCTGAACTCTAGAGTCCAGGCTTTGGAGACGGTTTTTTAAACACCATCGACCATTCCTCCCTCCTTATCCCCAGAAGATAGAGCTTGGTTATAACTGCCGGCAGGTCTCCTGGCTTAAGATCATCCTACTTTCTGCTCCTTCCCACCTAGTCAATAACTCATATTTCCCAGGCAGTGGTAATATGCAAATTTCGTCCTTATTACAGTAGGGAGAACTGCAACGGATTCTCACCGTTTTCCCTTTTGAAGCAGCACTATTAATACTGCTACCA
>JAQWBP010000034.1 GCA_028706315.1 Syntrophomonadaceae bacterium | reverse complement strand
TTTCATATAGGGACGCCTCCTCAATCTTTTGTTTTGTGCCTTTCTTCTCCGGATCAGCACAATTCAATTGTATTGAACGGCGTCTCTTTTTTCAAAGACCTCTGTTAAGCATTACAGGAATGCTCCTCGTATAAAATATACACTATTTTTGAAAGTGATTACAGGTATTAAACTGTAATCACTTTCTTGAGTCTTAATAAAATGAATGAGAGTTATCACCATAATTATGTGGGGCTGGATGATAATGTGGACGATTCATTGGATAGTCGTCAGTATCATGTGCTGAATGATGCACTGCAGAATTGAGTGAACTCGCTGACATAGCAATGCTTTCAGCCAAGGAAGGTGATCTAGACCAAACATCGTCACCTGCTTTAAGTCTTGTAACAGCATTTGCTCTTGTTAAGGGTCGCTGAATTATTATTCCTCCACCAGCTCCATAATTTAGCGTGCAAGCAAAATGGTCATAATCCCGATTATTCCTTACTATTTTATCTTGAGTAACGTGGTCTTCAGCATTGTCAGCACATTCATCGGAAACATTTTCTCTTATTTCACTTACTATAGCAGTTTCGTGATTTATATAATTGGATATATGATCAGCTACAAAAAAGACTCCGACACACAAAGCAAGAAAATCTCCCACTGGCATTGGACCATCCAATCCAGCAAGTGTACCAAGAATAGCACATTCTTGTGCTACTTGTGTTGTGGTCAGATATGCGCCGAAATTTCTTAATATTGTTGAAACTTGCCCTAAAGATATAGATTCTATTTGAACCTGATCTTCAATAAGATTTCCATCTTCGTCTAATATTATATTTCGTAACTCATCTGCCTCTACTATTAACTGGCCATTTTCAATATAACCCTCTTTAACATAATAATCGTAATATCGTTGAGCTAGCTCGTCGATAGCCTTTAACTCCTCATTGTCAATAGACTCTGTAAAATCTGTTTTTGTATCATTTAAATTATCCTGTGCATAAGTTGAAATAATACCAAAATTTAATAACATTAAAGTACATAAAATAATAGAAAGTATTTTCCGTGTTGGTTTTTTCTTCACATTTATACACCCTTTCACATTTATTTTATTGGAAGTCTAAATATATTTAATGGAAAATTTCATTTTACTTTCCTTGGTGTTGTTTTAAATTGCTAATTTGCTTAGTTAATAAACATTCCAATATTTATACCTATAATCCACAAACCATAGGATTATCTTCCTCAGCAGACTAGCAATAGCTACTAATTAAATACCTAAGTACGCTTGTTGCCTAATCTGACAATAATAGGCTTACGTAGGTAAAAATTTAATAACTAACACCTCCCTAGTAGAAATTATCACGCGTGATTTGGTTTAGTTATTTATTCTTCCACGCACTAAATTCCTTTATAAATTCGTCAATATACCGTATATGTTGCTAAATACCCGTTTTAGAAACCTAAATATCCTGTCAGTTGTTGATTTACTAAATATCAGGTTATAAAAAATAATCATTTGGAAGATTAGCTTGAGAAATGGCGAATATATCAGCAGTGCAGCAAGCCTAATATATAAAAAATAGCCTTCTGTTTTATACAGAAGGCTTTAAAAATCCAAATAAAGTTTAAGTTTGTTATAGTGATACCTGCTCATTTGTGCCTTATGAGGATAATCGCAAAATTCTATTTGATATGTTCTGTCTCCAATTTCTGAGATATTTTTAATCTTATTGATGTTTACTACATAAGAACGGTGGACTCTTATGAAATCCTTACCTAGTTTAGCTTGAACCTCCCTTAAGGAAATTTTAGCCTTATAAACATTTTGGGCATGAATGAATAAAGTTTTATTTAATATTTCAATAAAATAGATATCTTGTTTTGATATTAGAATAATTTCGTTATTACTTTTAACCGACAGCATTTGATGCTTTTGCGCATACCTTAGTTTAACTTTATCAGCAATTTCCAAAACCAGATTCGATAATTCACCCACATCGACTGGTTTAACAATATAGCTATACGGATGAACCACAAAAGAATCGATCGCGTATTTAGTATAGGCAGTCACAAAGACAAAAAATACTTCCTGGTTAAAATCATAGATTTTTTGTGCTACTTCTATACCGTTATAATCATCCTGATCAAGCTCTATATCAAGCAAGATTAAGTCTGGGCCATAGTCTTTTGCATATTTTACTGCTTCAATACTACTACCAGTACTATAAATATTTATATCAGGAATTTCCTCAAGAACAGCGTGTAAAAATTCTCTCGTATATTTTTCATCTTCTAGAATTAATATTTTCAGCATAAAAATTCTCTACTTTTTCAGGCAATCAGGAACATCTGGTTCATATATAATAAAAGCACTGCGAGTGGATACTCCTAATCCTGCAACTAAAGTAAGCATTAATGCAATATGGGTAAGGACACCTGTCTGAAATTTCTTAAACACATTCTTCACCTCCCTCTTTCTTAAAAAAATTATCTATTACGCCCATGAACCTGTATCCACAGGGCATAATCATAAAGCAGCTCCATAACAATCCAAGAAGTGATGCAAGAACATAACTACTGTTATATCCCATACATAAAGTTACAACAAAAACCCATATAGTCAGAAATAGGAGCATTTCTTTCTTCTGCTTTAAGCGAAGTTTTTTATCACTAATCATCTTTTTTTCTGTACCCGCTGGTACCCACGCTATACAAACATAAACCGCTATAAAAACGGACATTATTAACATTACTACCAACCACAACATACTGAATTCCATTAAGGCAACACTGCCCATGCTCAGCGATAGTACCAGGCTGAATGCAGAACACCTCACAAATGTACTTAAATGTACACCCCCACCCAGCCAACGAAAAAAGCAAAACGTAAGAAGAAAAACAATGGTAGTTGGAAATATTCCCAGAATATATGCTAATACTGCTATAATCGATAATTGCACGGCTGTACCCAGGACTATTTCCAACCCATAAGCATATAGGTCTATCGAATCTTTATTAACATCCAATTTGCCGCCTAACCTTACTGCCAGACTCCTGGATATTGTATTTATCATTCATAAACCCTCCATATGGTAATCTTACAATTATAGCAGTGTAATTCTTACAATCAATATCTATACTGCCACAATATGCTTGGACAATTGTTTTTACACTGTATAATCCATAGCCTCTGGTTCTGGAATCTTTCGTTGAAAAACCTGGTTTAAAGATAATGTCCGGATCGGCTATTGTTTTTCCGTTATTTCTGATATAAATTAAATATTCTTTGTCTTCAAACTTAAACTCCACAGCAACCCGAGGGTGATCATCAAAAACTGCAGCTTCCAGTGCATTATCTATCAAATTGCCTAATATACTGTTTATATCCCATGGAGGAATATTAAGTGAAGATAAGTCACATTTTACTGCGACAGCAAACTCTATTTGTTGTGATTCAGCAGCCATTTTTCTTGAATTGATCAAGGCTGTTACTGCTGGATGTCCAGCATATATCATATCCTCGGCCTGACGGTATTTTTTCGCAATACCATTTATGTATTCTTTAAGTTCTTTCTGCTTATCGAGATAAGCCATAGCTTGTATGGTCTGCAGATGCCTTGAATATTCATGCTGCCTTAACTGTAATGTATTATTTAAGCTTTCTACATTTCGCACATGACCCAGAAGCAGTTTTTCTCTTGTCCTATTCTCAGCTGCTTCTTCCATTCGTTTTAACGATAGAATGTTTAAAATAGCAAACGCTAAAACAAGTAAATTAACCCAAGGGATAAATTTTTTTAAAGTTTCGATTTCTACAGTTGATAAAACAGCATTATTCATAATTATTATAAATAGGGTCTGTATAAGAAGCGTACATATTACAATCAAATTGCGATTAGTATCCATATTATTTATAATCCTTTAGTTATTAAGGTTGTATACAACAAGATTCTTATTTACTACTAAAATATAAAGAATTACTAATGTTAGAAATATGGGCAAAAAACTAAGTATATTAAGCCATGGATTTGTAGCAAGATCTGTTATAGGGGTCGAGGTCAAATAAAGAAATGCCGGCAGACATATACCTTCAACAACCCCAATAATCATATATCCTAATAACGAACATGCTAAGCTATGCCATATATTAAATCTTTTAATTACTGTTACTAAAAGAGCAACAGTTATAATCAAAATTACTGTGTGCACGCCTGTAAAAAGTGAACTTTGCCGAAGAAAATATGTAGCAATACCTGTAACAACAGCAACGAATAAGCAGTTCCTGATTTCTATTTTAAAACCAAATAATTCGAATCCTAACTTTATTGCCAATATAGTCTGGGGAATAGATACTAAGATAATTGCATACCAAGGTAGCGGAAACATAACATGCACTCCTAAAATTACCTTCAACTGGTGTTTTATACACTAAGTAGTTATTTCGACAATGACTTGTAAAACCCTGCCATTTTTTAGCTGGTTTACGGTTGTTCAGGTTCTTATAATGGCTATTCGCGCTAACGCAAGCACAAATTTTAGAGCACCTCCGAGAATTCCTCTGGTTTACTAGAAATTAAACTAATAATGTGCTTTATTCCCCAGATTGGATCTCAGTTTCGTGGTCATACATAAAAATGCTTTAATAAAGTAAAGGGAGTTAAACTACTCCCTTTACTTTATAATCCTATTATTGGTTATTTGAAACGCTGCGCTATATACATTGCCAATAGCCCTAGACAGAAGCCTATAAGTGCCATAATTGTAACTAGACTAGTGTCTTTATACGTCAGTCCTTTAGACAATAAGTATCCCGCAAAATAATTATCTATTATTAACGCAAAATAAGCAGTATTATGATGGGTAGTATTTTCATAAATGTTCTCATAAGCTAATATTTCCCTCGTAATAATCATATATCTGTCTTTTCATCATTGTAGGCTTGATAAACCCATTCGCTTTTTAAGCCGAGTTCTTCACCTGCTTCTATGATTCGTACGTCTAAACCACCATATTCTTTTATGGCTTCTTCTACAAAGAAGGCTGGTGCCTCATCCAAAGACGGACTTTTGTCATCCGGTAGCTTGGGTATCACGTTATCGTAAAGATGCGCCTGCCATTTGCCAATTGCAAGTTTGTCTTTCATCTGACCCTTAGTAATTTCTACATATTCGTCAAATGATATGCCCCATCCTTTGAGTGCTGCCTTAAAATACTTATTGTTCATTAGGTACTGTTTCTCGTTTTCAAGACATTGCAGAATCTCTATTTTATCAGGATACAAATTAAGTGCTCTAGCTGCTGCAGCTTGTATCTTCCAGTCTGCCAAACATTTAAAGACTCTCTGGGTACTGTGTTTTTGGCCGGGATCATTTTGCACCCAATTAAAATCACTTAAACTTATAGGCTCATTGTTAACATAGGCTAAAATGACTTTGTTATTATCAAAAGTAACTAAATTTTTTAATCTCTTCCCATGTTCATAATATTGGATAACGTATTTAATATCTTCTGCCTGACTGCAGGCTGTATTTTTGATGTTATTAGCAGTTTTGAATATAAAATCAATATTAATATAGCCTAATACTAATACAATCGCTAAACAAATAAGTATAAAATATCTTTTCATTGCCCCACCTTTCTCGCAATATTACTCAATAAAAGTTTTATCCTGAGGTAACATGTCTACAAAAGTTTATAAAAATAGGGAAAGGTATTATAAACACCTTTCCCTTAAGCCTTTACCAATCAAATTTCACTTTAGTATAATCCACGCCTTGTCCACCTGCACCGTCATTATGGAAATCACTCAAACTCCATTCAAGAATCCCATCCGTTTCAGATTCTGTGTTGATTTCTTGCATTTGTTCATTTGATAATGGTGAAACTCCAGCTTCAGCTTCAGTATAAAGCCTTAAGCGTACTAAGTAATTGTGTCCACCTTTAAGTTCACAAGAAACGGTGTGGTTAATATCATCCTCAATATTATTAGGTATAGATGTCAATACACCCTTACGTTCAACAATCTTTTTTTCAGCAATCTTTATAAAACCCCCATCAGTAACATCATAAACCTGAGCATAAATAGAAACTCCAACATCGGGACTCACAACTTTACAAAGACCATTTAAGATACCTTCATACCTACCAGTAAAGATAACGTTACAGTTTTGTGATCCTGAATCGCTAACAGTAATATATTTACCTATCCATCCCCAACAGTAACCTTCACCTTCTCCTCCAGGAAACTGGAATTCTGAACGACAGTCTACCCATCCATTATTATCATTTCCCCAACTGCCAATAGTTCTATCATCAGAATGAGATTTGTAAATGGCTCCATTAGTTGCCCCATATATAGTTTTATCTGTTCCCATTGTAATTCCGGTTGCTAATATAGAAGCATCTGTTTTTAACGTATCATTCATTCCTGCTTCACATTCCAACTTTTCAATATTTATTCGCATTTCTTTAATTCTTTGTTCTTCTGTAAGCTCCTGGTCAGATTGAGCATACGCTAAGCCGGGCATTGCAACGCCTATAAGGGCAAAACATAGTAAGGCAGCCATAAGCATTTTTTTCATTTAAAATCCTCCTCAAATTTGAAATATTAGAATTGTTATACATTAACTTGATTGCTTTTTATAAGAATTCTTTCCCCCTAACGCTAGGCTAGCCAATAAATATTTTCGCGAATACAGATCTATTTTGGTTTTAATATCTTATCTCCTGCTAAATATCGTAAACTGCCATAATATTGCGCTAAGTACCCATATCATAAAAAGTTTTCACACAGAAGAGTTTTTGTTTTCTGAACATATTCTATTACTGCCTATATTTATAATTTAAGTTATTTATGGTATCGGTCTATATCTGCACACACTCATTTCTTCCGTCTGGCAGGTGAAAGAACATTGAGGGTGAGTTTATCAGGTCTTTATCTAAGGCAATTCTGGCTGGTATGTGAATTTTATTGAATGTTAAATCGAATGTTTCGGATATTATTATTACCCGGTCTAAATTACTGACCATTGAAGGCAGTATTGAGAGGTTATCGCCTGCGCGAGTTACGATGATGGGGAATGTTTTGCTATTGAATATGATTTCAGCATGTACTGGAAATGTTCCGGGGAATATCTGGAGATTAGGGTCAAGGTTTTTGAGTTTAATTACAAGCTGAGCAAAAACGAGAGATTTTAGAATTTCTCTAATATCGTTATAAGGTCTGGAAGCGGCAATATTAAGTTTATATTCGCCAATTAGTTTATATTTATATATAAGCCCTGCGCGGTTTAATGTATTGAGTTTGTGTTTTTGTTTACTGCCAGTGGTTATCTGAAAGTAAGCAGCGGCCCCGGTATGGCTCAGAAAATCAAGAATATCGTGTTCCCAAGCAGTTAAATTACCGGGCGGTCTGGGATAACACGGGTATGAATGAAGAGTATAGTTACATAAAGGCGAAAATGGCGACGGACGCATTATGACCTCCTGAGAATACGGTTTATTATACCGTTTATTTTCTGCTCTGATGGATCAATACGGGTTATTATAAGTGCAACTTTATCGCCTTTATTTACTCTTCCGGACTTTGGGTGTCTGCATAATACGTCAACACCCGGTTCAAGGTTTACGAATATACCGTATTCAGCTACACCAGTTACAGTACCAGCATAAGCTGAGTTTTTTGTATAGCGATTCACACAGGAAGGCCAAGGGTTTTCGTAAAGAGCTTTAACAGATACAGAAAGTTTCTGTTTTTCTTTATCTACGTCTAAGATTAAAACATCGAATATATCTCCAGGCTGAATAAGGCTTAAGATTTCGTTTACCCAGCCATATGATAATTCCTGCACAGGTAAGAATGTTTCGATGCCGGAGATTTCTATCATAAGGCCAAGGTCGGTTACAGTGCCATCGTTTTTTCTGCGCCGGACGATGCGCCGGGCGATAGCGGTTTTAATCTGGCCAGACTCAATAGAATCCCATGTTACTGCCGAGAGTTTTTCTATTGCTTTTTTGCGGGATGCGATAAATAAGTCGTTTTCTTTGTCGATGCCGATTACGATTATTTTTACGTCCTGGCCGATTAAATTCATAAGTCGAGACCTGGTAATGTTTTTGTTTTCTGCAGGATTAACACCTGATTCTTCAAGAGGGATTAAGCCTTTGATGCGTTCCTGTGAGACCACCATACATAAGGTTTTGGAGTCTTTTAATGAGATTTCTTCAATACCTGTTACTGCCCAGGTTAATATGGACTGGTTTTGGCGCGAAGCGTATATCTCAGGCCATAAATCAAGGGAAAAATTTTTTTTGGTTAACATATATCGCTGCTGTTATTTAACAGCAGCGTCACCACCTTTCTATTTTTGATATTTTGTTTTGATATTTTGATTCGGCTTACTTTTTTTAGCTTTTTGCTGAAACAGCTTGTAATTGTTCTGGGAAAGATATTATTTCTGCCCGAGGATATTGTTTTGAAAAGATATTTTTCTGGACATCAAGACAGATGATTTTTACGGGTTTTGTATGCTGTATCTTGTAATATGCTGACAACGCGTAGCGTTTGGCGATGTCATTAAGTATTAGAAATGTTATGTAGTGATTATGGGTTTCGTAGTTAGCAAATGGTTTTAGGGTTTTTACTGCACCAGGGATAAGCGAATGAATATACTGCTGAGTGGAAAGGTTAAAGTAATTATTAAGGTAAGTTAATCCCGCAGGGTAAGGAAGCAGGAATAGTTCTTCCTGTTTGCATGCTTCGATACCAAATGCAGACATAGCTGTCATTGTGGGAGCAAATATTATTGAATGGCGTGCGATACCGGATGCAGAGAATGTTTTAAGTTCGGATTTGATGCTGCCAACAAATTGTTTAGAAGGTTGTTCACTTAATAGATAAAAGAAATAGTAAATATCGTCATGTTCGAGAACACCTTTAAAGTGGGTTTTGCGATTTAAGCCATATTGGGTACGGATATCACGGTTAGATATTACGGACATATTGGTAATATTTAAAGCTATATTGGCAATTTCACTGTGAGTTTCCCGTACTTCATCAAGACGAAAACGGTATTTAGATTCACCTATAAGGTCAGCTGACTTAGTAGTAAGTTCCAGATACTTACCGCGTTTAATTAAATAACCTTCATCCTCAAGGCGTTGAACACGTTTATAATGATAACCTTTGCCAGAATATATTTTACCAGCCTGCTCCAGAGTACATACGCCGCAGGTAGATATTAGTTTAAATAGACTTATGTCATTATCAGAGATTCGAAGCATAATACCCCCCCTTTCGTATTGAGTTGACCACTGTGGAAGTTGTCTAAAGTTGGAAGAGGAAGATGAACGGAATACTGTAGGGCTCGTGCATCACTCCCCGTGGAGCACTCCCCCTACCAACCGCTTTTGGATATGTTTTTTTCTGCCACGATTTTAATTTCTTAACGCCTTAAATCGTCGGTATCTGTAAGCGTGAAACGGTTTGGATAGGTATCCAAAATCCTTGATTTTCACCCTATCTAAAAGGCGCGATATCGAAACCAAATTATTGGATATGTTTTTGAGGGCTTTTTGGATATGTTAAGGCAAGATAATTTATTGATTTTGGTTAACATCGCAGGAGACAAACCAAAGGGGATTTTCAGGATATTCCATGATGTAAATTTCAGTCCTGGGATTCTCTCGATCGACTTCTCCATCAACCATAAAAGCTAAGTTATTCCATTTATCATCCGGGATAATACCGTTATAACGTAGGGAATCTATGATTATTTTGTAGCCACGATTATCAACATCCCAAAAAGCAGCTGGATTATAAATTTTAATAACGCATAATACTTTCTGGTACTGAACATCAAGCTTAGAAAATGCATTGTGCAATATACCCAGCCAGTGAATTTTCAGGCTGTTTTTTGATAGTCCAATATCTCTGGGCAGTATGTCTTTAACGGTAACTTTTATATAGTCTTTATATACTTCCGTTGTCGCCATGTCTGTTTCAACCGGTTCGATGTTTTCAAGTGCTGGCGAATCCAGTAAAGTCCACAGTTTTAATCGTGTTTGCTCGGCCAGCTTATAAGCGTTCTTGAGCTCGTTGGAATCAATAAAAATAGTTAATCACCTCCTAACATATTCATTACTTTTGTGCGCAGCTTCTTTGTGTCAACTGTTGTAGACTGGTCAACATTCTGGTTATTAACACTATGTTTTATGGGCGTATTCTCTAGTCGTTTTTCTATTTGGGATAAACGCTCTTCTATTTGTGAAAATTTATATCCAAAGTTAAGCCATTCTCTTGCAATTACTCCTCTCGTACCTTTTGGATATTTCCAAATTGGATGGTCTGTCGGGAGTCGCAAATCAAGTCTTTTCGTGCGTTCCGGCATGATTTTTCCTCCCTCTGTCGGACACTTTTACTGGCTGTTTTCTTAAATAGCGTTTTTTGTCCGACACGTACGGTTTATAATCGCGTTTTACTGCCCGGTTATCATGGCGTTTCTTATGTCGGACACTTGAAGACCTCGCTTGTCCGACAAGGGTATCTACAATATGCCTGTTGCTAACCAATACATCTACCTCCTTAGCTGTCCGACATCATTTTAAGGAAACCTTCGGCATCAGCAAATACAGGATCAGACACGATTAATGATCCAGGAAATGAGTTTGAAATATACGGCCTGAACAATTCCGCTCCCCCTCCTGCAAATGCACATAATGATAAATACTCAGCTCTGCCGCTCCATGCACTGCGGATCTGTTCAATAATTTGGCGGGCAGTATTTTGGCAGCTGTTTTTACATGCATCAGATAAGTCAACATCCTTGCCTTGAAATCTAATTTTTTGGTTTTCTGTTTGCATAGTTTTCTGAACCATAAAATGCGCCAGTGGAGCACCTGTAATAGACTGGAAAGCGGCTCTTAAGTCAGCTTGAACATAATGGGTTCCTATTTCTATTGAGCCGCATGCTTCTGGTATTGGCGTAGGATCGCCGTTGTAGATTTCAAACATCAAGTAATCGGAAGTATAGCTTCCGATGTTTATAATACCTATATAACCTGTAGTAGGAAGTTCAGGTATCATTAAGAGAATACCTACCCCCTGCGGGTAAACTTCAACCTTTTGGAATGAAATATACTTTTCTATTCCGTCTCCTACCTGTACGTTCCCAGCAAGACATTCAAGCTGCTTCTGCAGCTTACTGCGCTGAGTTTTGTAGTAAGCCAGAGGAAGCCCTACCGCTAAAGCAATATTATTGTTATTTGCCGGGGATGGTGTACCCGCACCTACTAAATAAGAAGCAGCCAAGATAAACAAATCATGTATATCTTTTGGTTTTTCCCGCGCTAGAGTAGACGTAGCAGAAATAGAATGTAAGGCAGCTTCGCCCACTAATTTTTCAACAACATCATTTCCTGAACGTACAGCAATTTTATATCCTGCCGTATCATTAAAAATTCCGTTTACAGGATCATCCTTTACCTGACCAACCACAGAAGGAAAACAAACACGTTCTCCTATCTCGGATACAGCCTTTACTGTGCTGTAACCAACATCAACACTCACTCGCATTTCGTTACTCCTTATATAATAAATTTAGGTTGATAAAGGTAACCTATAACCCTTTATTAACTGCATATTTATACAGGTTATTCCTGTATAATGTCTGTATTAGATAGAGTGTCATCGTTTTCTCCTTGAGGCATATAATTATGACCTCGTGATCGAAAGACTGATATTATTGACTCCGTCTTGATTGCCGATTTTATTCGTTATGGAGACTTTCTTGAAACATCTTTAGCTGATGAAGACACTATGTCTTTGCGCAATTTATCACGTTTTCGCAACTATCTTGTTAGCTCCATCGGTGACCTAAAAAGAAAGACCATCTGTGTTCTTGACCAAATATTTCCTGAGTATACTTCTGTATTCTCTGATGTTTTTGGACAAACCTCAAAAGAACTTCTATTGCAACTTAACACTCCTTCTGATTTTGAAGAGATAACATCCTCCCAATTAGAAGAGCTTTTATCTCGGGTTACTCTTAAGAAGTTTGCTAAAAAGAAGATTAATACCATATCTGAAGTAGCAAAATCTTCTTTTGGCATTTCCTTCTGTATGGACAGTTTCTCCTTCCAATTAAAACTGCTTATTGAGCAAATCTGTTTTATTGAAAAACAGGTGTCAGCTGTGGAAGAAGAGATTTCTGAGTTACTTAAAAAAATTAATTCTTTAATTACTACAATTCCTGGTATCGGCAATGTTATTGCAGCTACTATTTTAGGTGAAATTGGTGACATAAACCGTTTCAGCAACGCTGCAAAATTAGTTGCATATGCCGGCATAGATGCCACTGTATCACAGTCCGGCGAGTATGCATCTACCAACAACCGAATGAGCAAACGTGGTTCACCTTATCTTAGGAAGGCTTTATATCAAGCTGCCTTTATCGCTTCTAACTGTGATCCTGTCTTTAAAGCTTATTACCAGCAGAAACGTGCTGAAGGTAAACATCATAAAGTTGCTACTGGAGCTGTTGCTCGTAAACTGTGCCATACTATTTATGCTGTTTTAAAGAACAATTCTCCTTATGAGGTTCAGTTGAAGTAACTTTTCTTATATCTTTCCATATCTGGTCATCCGGCTTGTAAATCAAGCCTTTTTGTCATGCATAAAAACCCATTCATTATGCACATTTTTTCTCCATTTGCTTATTGACTTTTAATAGTTGGTCTTTCTATTGCAACTTTGTTGATTCTGCCTCTAATTATGTAGCAAGTAATAAAACACAGCTAATACGTAATATTCAGCATAACCCTTCAGTTTATTTTAAAGATCTAAATCTGGATTCTCCGTATATAAGGTCCTGTAAATTTGTTGCTACAACAGAATTGCCTATAAGAGCTAAACAGTCAACTAAATCACAAAAACTCAGCCTATTATTTTTTGGTGACGCTGTAATTGTTATCAAAAAGAAAAGAAATTGGACACTAGTTGAACCGGTAGACGAAAGCAACAAACAATTAAAAGGTTGGATATTTACCAGATATTTGAAGGATATTGTGTCAAAAAAGAAAAGGTATAAAAAGAATCGAGGGGTTCGTTGATGAAATGGGTATTTACTTTTATACTGCAATTACCAATTCAGTTTAATATTCGCGAAGAAGTATCAAATGTTTTTATCGATGATGAAATAATGAAGATAATTGCAACTAAAAGTTCATCAAAGGGTTACTACGATATCCTTAAAATACAATACTATATTGATAATCCAGGCATCAAAAAAGATAATTACTCCTCCTTAAGATTAAAAACGGAGGAAATCGTTAAAAAAATTGGACCTGATATTAATAAACTTTATCTTTGCATTGCAAAGAATACCAATAACCCAGTACATAATATCTATAATGGTGATAGCTTTATTATTCCCTGCAAAGGTTATCTAAGTGAAGCGGATGGAGATCCATTTTTGGGGATTAATTATAATACTGGAATTCGGACATTAAATGAAATAAAACGCAAGAAAATACTAACTGATTTTTACGGGGAAAGCTACAGATTGGATCAATATTTAATCATTAATGCCAGAAATGCTTTAGAGATCGGATATACGAATATGGCTATAATTGGCGCTTATGTTGCGTTTGAGACATTTACAGATAGTTTTTATGTTAAGAAACACTTTCAAACAGAAATGGATTGGATCATATTTACTAAACTTAACGGCAAGAAAATAATTGAAAAGTTACTTAATTATGGTCCGTATATTATCTGCAGAAGAGAATTACAGAAAGAAGAGCCAGATTTATTTAACAATATGCTTCATTTAAAACAAATTAGGAATAACGTGGCTCATGATGGTAGTTATCGAGCTAATAAAGCAATCCAAGAATACACAGATTCAGAAATATTTAATGTTATTGACCAACTTATAAATAGCGTTGAAACAACCATCGAATGGTTACAGAATTTAGTAAAGTCCTAAGAAATAAATAGCCGATTTGGGATCATAAGAAGGGTGTGTCAAGCTTTTTGCGGAAACTCCAGTTACGCCTTAATCATTATAGAAATTTGCAGCTTTTATTCTCCAAAAAGTACACATAAAAATGGAGATACTTTTGCTGTATCCCTACTAGGTCGACTCAGTACTCGGGTTGTTTTCCAGCATCACCCTATCCTCTTAATTTTATACAATATTGAAAATCTTATTTACATAAAGTTATGGATAAACCTTTTTTAAAATGAATTGCATCTTTGTAAGCTAGGTACATCAAAAAATAATCTTTGTGAAGAGCCATGCCGTTTTTGGTAAAAGGTAAGCTTTCCAAAAATACGTTTAAGTTCCTCCCCATCTAATGTATATCCATGATTCAAAACGGATTTATCTAAATCCGCATAAAATTCCAAATCATAAATCTCGTCTAATTTCACAAAAGATGGTCTGTTAAATGGTGGATTATAATTGTTTAAGAGTACATTTGAAGGGAAGGCAAGTTTTCTCTCCTTGCCTTTAACTGACGATACATTAAGCATGGTGATGTTATTTTTATTTGTACTAATTACTAAGAAAGTCCGCTTGCTTGGAGGCACAGTTCTATCGGCAATAAACGGGATTTTTAAGAGCAATCCATGTCCTGGACTAATTAACATTAGAAGATTACCAGTCCTGCACTTTCATCCATATATATGTTGTATGACGATTCATCTCCATTAAATTGCTTTAATTCCTGTAATATTTCCGGCGTTAATTCCAGTTCGTTGGGATCGTAATAAAAGATAATACCGTTTATTTCTGTAAAACTGTGCATAGATTGTTCACTTAATGCGTATGCATCAAGCATTTGTCTGATGTTTTCCAAATCATATTTTTTGATGTCGTCTATAGAAATTACACTTAATTCCTTAAGATAGAAATTATCTGGACTTTTTGACCTTTCAAATGCCTTTTCCCAGCCACGATGGAAGTGGTTGAGTTCAGATAATTCTTCCGGGCTGGCATCGCCAAATATTTCAACTGTTAATTGTAAGGTTGTTAACTGGTCTTTATTAAATATCTCACGATAAGCATTAGCTTCTGCAATAATTTCATCATGATGGTTTTGATAGCTCAATCTTACTTTTTCAACTACAGAACCATTCTTAAAAGCTAATATTGGTTCATTAAACAATAGGGTGTTGAATTTAGCTAAATGAATTAATTGTGCAAAATAGAGTAGTTTTTGCAATTTCATATTGCCCTTATAGGAATTACGAGGACTATCACAACTATTTTTTATAAACCATTTAGCACAATCCATCGCATCAGCCGCACTTATCCTCGCCATATAACTCACCCCCTGGATTTCTAATATCGCCAACGTCTTCCTTCGCTTGTAATATATTCCAGATTGGTTCTTCACTTTCCTGCTGCCTTTATTAAATTTGGTAAATATGTATCTATTAGTTATTGTAAGCATTTACCAAATGCTTTGGTTTTATGCTGCTTAGCTTATCATATCAATTACAACATAGACTTTTTGACAAAAAGAGACCCTTCTTAAAACAGCCTGCATTAGTTTCAACCCTTAAAATATCTCACTTTTTACACATTTAAATAGAATTTCTTAAACCTACAAATAGAATACCCGCGTCCTCAATCATTATTTTTGTTTCTGCCTGAACTTATCGGACTTCTGTGTTGAGAAATTTAGTCTACTAATTATTTGATAAACACTTTTTCTTAGTCCCCTCCAAATGGGTCATCAATATTCTGTTCAGCAAGAGTACAAGCTTACCGGATTTAGGTTTTTGTCCCCTACAAGCGGGTCACAAACTGACCTTACCTACGTTCAGTAGACACGGAGAATCCCAAATGGCATAAGGTTGCATAGAATTATAAACTGCTACCTCTTTCATTTTCAATGGTGCAATAGACCCATTTGCTGGATGGATTCTTCGGCGATTATAAAATAGTTCAATATAATCAAATACAGCGGCTTTTGCTTCAGCCCTTGTTTTAAATCGGGTTCCATAAAGCCATTCTGTCTTCAGTTTTCGTTATGTAATAAAAAGCCGAAACAGTCGACAAATATGGTAAAATTTATATAATCGACATTAATTAAATTAATTAATATGAGCGAAAAACAACTTGGACAGTTGAAGCCGTACCTTTACTTTTACTAATGTCTATGATGCGAAGCTAGCAGTAGATTTGTAATCATACGGGAAGGTGACGATATGAAAAATCAAGAGATTTTCTACCATTATTGTAGTGTAGATGTACTTCTAAGTATATTAAAAAATGATGAACTACGTTTATCTGATATAGAAAAATCTAATGATTATACTGAGAGAAAGTGGATGATAAATAAAATTGAAGAAGAGTTCACAGATATTGCTTCTAAGAATATTCTTAGGGAAGAATACGAGAAACTTATAAGAGGATTTTCCCGATGGGGAAAAGATTTCGAAATATTAGGTAATGTTTACGCAAGCTGTTTTTCTACAGAAGGAGACTTACTTAGTCAATGGAGAGCATATGCACAAGACGGACATGGAGTAGCAATTGGGTTCTCAGGAGAATTGCTAGAAAAAGTGAACAACTTTAAATATGGTATTAGATTTTTGCCGATTATATATGATTCTGAAAAGCAAATAGAATATGGAAGGGTGCAGGCAAAAGAAATATTAGATTTGTTGTTGGAAGGAGATTTTCTCTTTCATGCAATGAGTGAAGTTTTCATAAATAATTTGACGAGTTTGTGCTGTTATAAAAATCCTGCATTTTCAGAGGAAAAGGAGTGGAGACTTTGTGTATCTTTATCTCCAGAATGTAGAACAACTGCAAAAGCACACTATGATCCATTTGTCATGTCTGAAATTAAACTATATTCAAATAAAAAGAGGATCGTAACATATTTTAATTTGAATTTTAAAAAGGTAAAAAATGAAATAATTAAAGAAATTATTTTAGGACCAAAATGTGAAATTTCCATTAAAGACGTACAGCAAGCATTATTTATTTTAGGATATCCATCATCGAATATTGAGATTAAAAAATCTAAAGCTACATACATATAGTGATATGCAAGTGATGGGAATGCATATTCAATTTGTTTGCTGAACCATTTGCCAGAGGTTGAGAAAGAGATAGCAGACTGTGTGAAAAGTATTTCTAAATAAATACTCAAGTTCAAGGTTGAGAGTGTAAAATAATTTGTGTAAACTCCCTAGTTAATAGGATAGAATATTAATATTAATGGGGAGGAACGCAGTAAGATATGGGCATATTAACGAAGCAACAGATTAGGCAATTAATTAAGGAAAACAACTTAAAAGATGTCAAAGACGTTCAGCAAGTATTAAAAGACATGTTCGCAGACACACTCCAGGAAATGCTCGAAGCTGAAATGGACGATGAGCTGGGTTATACCAAATATGACTATAAAAATAAGAAAAGCAATAATAGTAGAAATGGGCATAGCCAAAAAACAGTAACATCCGATTATGGAGACATAGAACTGGATATTCCACGTGATCGACAGGCCGAATTTGAACCTAAGATCGTTAAAAAGCACCAGCGGGATGTCTCTGGTATTGAAGACCAGATATTATCTATGTATGCCAAGGGTATGACGACCCGAGATATTCAGGATCACCTTAACAATCTTTATGGTATGGATGTTTCTCCTACCTTGATTTCTAATATAACTGATAAAATTCTGCCACTGGTTAAAGAATGGCAAAATAGGCCGTTAGAAGATATATATGCTGTTGTATTTATGGATGCAGTACATTTTAAAGTTAGAGAAGAAGGCCACGTAATTAATAAGGCAGCCTATGTCGCAATAGGTATTGATTTGGATGGACAGAAAGATGTTCTGGGCTTGTGGATTGGAGAAAATGAAAGTGCCAAGTACTGGCTCAACATATTAAATGAACTTAACAATAGAGGGGTTAAAGATATACTGATAGCCTGTATTGATGGTCTAACTGGATTCACTGAAGCTATTAATGCAGCATTCCCACAGACAGAGGTTCAGAAGTGTATTATCCACCAGATAAGAAATTCTACCCGTTATGTTGGATATAAGGATAGAAAAGCATTTACAAGTGATTTAAAAAATATTTATCAAGCGGTAAATGAAGAAACTGCTTGGGAAGAGCTAGATCGGTTTGAAGAAAAATGGGGCGCCAAATATGCAATAGCTATAAATTCCTGGCGCAGAAACTGGAGTGAACTCTCCACTTTTTTCAAGTATCCTGCGGAAATTAGAAAGATCATATATACAACAAACACTATAGAAAGCTATAATCGGCAACTGCGTAAGGTTACAAAATCAAAGAGCATCTTTCCTACAGATGATGCTCTGCAAAAGATGCTCTATTTAGCTACTATGGATATTATGAAAAAATGGACTACCAGGATCAGGGGCTGGGCAGCTATTTTATCCCAGTTATCCATATATTTTGCAGATCGTCTAGAGGGGCATATTGATTAATGATTGAGGTAGTAACTGGGGTTTACACAAAAAACTTGACACACCCTTTTAAATTTGAGAATTATGGCAGGATTAATGTGAGAATTCACATGAAATGCTTTAAATTACTTTTCACACTGAATATTACACGCCACAAAGGACACCTGTACGCTTCTTAAAACCATCAGTTCACGGAAAGAAACCACTCGTGATTAAAATATAGATTCGCGCAATGAAACCATTGATTCAGGCTTTAGAACCACCCTTCTCAGAGATAGAATATGTTTGAAGTCATTATGACTATCAAATCTATCAGAAGGGAGGCCAATACTATGGCCAACAAAATCAATGTTAAGCTAATAATGGAGCTTAAGGCTGCGGGCCTGTCGCAGAATACGATAGCCAAGACGCGGCACATTTCAAAGGCCTCTGTAAGCGATGTTGTTCACATTGCTTATGAGAAGCGGATTTCTTACGAGGACATCAGGGACAAGTCCGATGATGAAATTTATCGCTTGTTCTATCCCGACAAATTTGCCGTGGAAACGATGTTCAGACAGCCTGACTATCCTTATGTTCATAATGAACTCAAGAAGGTAGGGGTAACCCTCAAACTTTTATGGCAGGAATACAAAGATACCTGCAACAAGGAAGGCGGCATATCTGTAGGCTATACCAAGTTCTGCGAAGATTATTCAAAATATACGGCTGCCTGCAGCTTATCAAATCACTTGGAACATAAACCCGGACAAACCTGTGAGGTAGATTGGAGTGGTCCGGGAATGCAGATTGTCAACAGAGATACCGGGGAGATCTCGAAAGTACATCTGTTTGTAGCCTGTCTTCCGTACAGTCAGTACGCTTATGTTGAGCCGACACTGGATGAAAAGCAAGATACCTGGCTCAGGTGCCACATTCATATGTATGAGTTCTTTGGCGGGGTTCCTGTCAGAACCACATCTGATAATCTCAAAACTGGTGTGATTAAGCATCCAAAAGAAGGAGATATCATACTTAACGATGCCTATGAGGCTCTTGGCAGTCACTATGTGACGGCTATCATGCCAACAGGTGTTCGGAAACCTAAACATTATCCTCAAAACCATATTATCTTCAAAATCGGCAGAACTACCTTAGATTATTGGCAGTCCCGCCAAATTTTTAGAGATAATAAGTCAGCTTAGTCCGCAGAACTCAAGCAAATACTGTTCCTTACCTTTCCAGTTTTTCTGTTTCGTAACTTCTTTATTGTGCTCTTCATGATTCACAGCTTCCAATGCTTTTGTAATGGTTTCTTCATCGGCATATGAATAGACAGTCGTCGTGTCTACGCTGTTGTGTCCAAGAAAGTCCTTTATATAAGAGAGTGGGATACCCTTTTTATACATTGCCATGGCAATGCTGTGTCTGAGCATATGTGCATGCAGTCCTTTGGGAAAAGTATTGTCGGCCTCATGCGCTAGCTTACCATACTTTTTCATAAAATAGTCGACTGTCCCTGGTTTCATTTGCGTATGCTTCGAATCATGTATCGTATAAAACAGAAATGCTTCAGCCGATCTTTCTTTATGGAATTCAGCAAGGTAGGAATCTAGATGGTTTACTGTATTTCCAAGCAATGGAACATACCTTGTTTTATTTCCTTTGCCATGGATTCTTACCCTTGTACTGACATCGCTTCGGATAATGCTGCTAATCTGTAGGTCAAGCAGTTCCTGCATCCTCGCTCCTGTTTCATAAGCAAAGATGAGGAAAAAGCGGTCACGCCTGCCTAGCCGTGTTGTTATGTCAGGCAGTGCGAACAGAAGTTTCAGTTGTTCCTGTGCCAAATATTCAACGCAAGGTTTTTTAGTCCCTTTAAAGGCATGTATGCTGGAAATATCAAGGTACACAGGCATCAGTTCTATGTCTTCCTCACTGCAGTATTTTAGGAAAGACTTAATAGCTGATAGACGCAGGTTCAGTGTCTGTGCTGAACTGTTCCTAGAATTCTTAAGCCACATGAGAAAATCATAAATGCTGCTCCTTGAAAAACAGGAAAAATCCAACTTGTCGAAGCTAATACCTTTTTCCTCGCGAAAGTAATTCCGCAGGAGATTTAAGCTTTGCCGGTAGGATCTGACCGTCTTATCGCTGAAGTTTCTTCTCGTTACAAGATAATCAGCCAGGAAGTCACGAAGCAGCTGATAAAAATACATTTCATTCTTCTTCATAATGTACCTCCGGCAAAATATCATCATTAATTGAAGAAAGACGCTGTTCCATTTCCGGGTAAAACTCTTCAACGAGGGAAAGATAATATTCCGTAGCAGCATAGCTGGAATGTCCCATATATTCGCTAATGTAGGGGTAAAGTGCATTGATATCACGACCTTCCCTGACCCACTGGTTCAGCCTATGCACTGCATACCCATGTCGAAAATCATGGACTCTGGCGGGATTTCCTGTGACTGTCCGGGATTCGGGTAGTCTGTCCCAAAACTCATGGAACCAGCGGTCAAGTATTGATTGGCTAAAACAGTTTCCGTCTTTGTTCGGGAAAAACACCTGTCTACCCGGGAACATAGATTCCATGATGGAATCGTACTCCCTGCATACTTCCAACAGGTCATCGCTTGTAACTACAATCCGTGCTTTCCAGCCTTTGGATTCCCGGATAGTTATCTTTCCAGTCTGAAGGTCGACATCTTCCTTTTTCAGCAGGCGCGCTTCTGAAGAACGTAGTCCGCAGCAATAGAGTATGCGGAAGATGACTGGTATGACATACTTCCTGGTTGGCGAAAACGGTGAAGCCGGACATTGGTCAACTGATTTAAAGAACGCTTTCAATTCAGCATCGGTATAGATATGGGCTTCATATTTGACTTGTTTATCCGGCACATGACCTGGGATGACGTAAGCCGCATGCCCAATTCCATTCATATATTTACCAAGCTGTCTGACTGGTGTAACCCGCCTTAAAAGACCGTTGGGATGTTCACCTGATTTTAAGTGAATCCATGCCGTGCACATTTCTTTCGTGATTGTTGTTTCCTCGGGGAACTTATCAGCTACAAAGATATCAAAGTGATGTAGGATCCTGGTTGAGGAATTGTATGGATAGCCTAATGCCTGCTTTAGCCTGATAAAATCTTCGATAAAAGGGCCGATTAGGCTGTTAAATGCATAATCAGCCATTAATGCCGCCCCCCTCCCACGTGATCCTGCCTATGACAGACAAGTCCAACGCACACATGCGGAGCATGGGTTCTTCCATGGAAAGGTAAGGCTTATCTGACTCTTTGGAAGTATGTCCAAGGGTATCTGTAATGACTTGATGCGGTACTTTGGCGGCTAGCAGATTGTGTACCATGGAATACCGAAAAATATGTACGCCAGTTGCAGTGCCGTTTACCGGTTTGATTTTCATCCTGATCAGCAGTTTGGAACAGATGGAATACACCGAGGCCAATTTGTTGTAAGGCGCCTGTTCTCGCAAAAATATATATGGATAATGGTCATCCCGTTTAGGTCTTTCATGAAGGATGTAATCCATAAGCGCATTCCCTAGATCCGGAAGCAACGGCAGTATAATCGGCTTACCGGTTTTCTTCTGGACCAGTACAATCCTGTCATGCTGCCAGTCAATTTCTTGGAAAGTTAGATTGCAGATGTCACAGTCACGCAGTCCCAAACGAAGTGCAAGTAGGATGATTGCCCTTGTACGTTTGGATTCGTTATCCAGCCCTGTAACTAATTTCGCCTGATCCTTTTCGCAAATGTATATAGCAACGGATCCCTTTTGAACAAAAGTTCCCATTACCATGCCGGATAATTCCCTTTGAATCAAGCCGTCTATATGTAAGGATTTCAGTATAGAACGCAGGATAGGAAGTAGGGTTGCTATGCTTCGTCTCCTACAGATATCGGCAAGCTTAGTAATGACAAGCCGGACTGCTTCCGGGGTAAGGGATAGTAAATCCTCTTGCGTCTCTATCCCGCCAAACTCCACCATTTTACGGAAAACATAATCATGCAACCCAATCGTGGACCTGCTGAGATTCTTCTGTTTCAATGAATCCAGGTACTGCTGGCGGATGTGTTCCACTTCCGGAGTGTTGCAGTTGATGCTTTTACGAATCATTCCCCAACGGAAATGTCCTGTATTTGCGACTTCCATCAGAACATGTGCTGCTTTCCGGTTTATTTTCCACTTCCATTCTTTCATGGAGCCATTGTTGCGCTGTATATTTATTTCCTTTAGGAAATCCTGCATTAGTAATTCATTATACTCATAGGAACCAGCTGCATTAAAGTAACGGCGTATATCCATCCAAGAATGCCTGTACTGTCCATTCGTTGAATTCGTAAGGTTAAGGTATTCCATTTCAATACCTGCCTTGACAATCAGGTAATCCGTACATACGCCCGTTGTTATTGGGAATTCCTGACTTTCAAAGAATTCCCGAACAGTTACCTCATCTGGCAAGGGTGGTTCATTAAACAGAATTCCATGTTCATCCTTAGCATGTGTGCCTGCTGATGCATCAACCAGTTTTACACAACGGACATGTAACGAATGACGTTCGGGTGAACCATTATCATCCGCGATGAAAGCGTCATAAAGTTCCTGACATGGTTCCGTAATGCTTAGTGCTTCAGCTAGCCTTATCATTTGGTTGAAATAACGACGTCTGGATTCAAGAGTATCACTGGCTAATTCAGGTTCAAGTTGCTGCAATATCGTGTTGATTGTTTCTTCAAGTTTTGTCATATGTTATCCTCCTTCCTGCCTGTATCAGGCTATTTAAAGGATAACATCGTATATGATGATATATTATCATCAATTTCAAGCTGTATATTGGCTGCACCACCAGGCAATCTTGTGGATTTTGAAGATAATATGGTTTTGAGGATAATGTTTGTTATCTTTAATTGAGGATAACAAACAGAAAGCTTCTGTAGAAGGAACTGTAGGAAAAATCGCCACAGCAATCATTGCAAAACTGAGAAATCGTTCCTTTTTCTCTCTTGCGGAACTGAAAGAAGCCATCTCCCAAGCCCTAGATGATT
>JAQWBP010000070.1:4314-5771 GCA_028706315.1 Syntrophomonadaceae bacterium | reverse complement strand
TACCCCCAAAGGGCAACCACTATCTTCCTTTTTTCTACTAAGTATGGCAATATTATATACGGACGCAGCGAAAAGCTCAAAACTAGATAAAAGTTGGAAGGTGGAAAGTTGGAAGAGTTGGAAGAGTTGGAAGAGTTGGAAGAGTTGGAAAGTGGAAGAGTTGGAAAGTGGAAGAGTTGGAAGAGTTGGAAGAGTTGGAAGAGTTGGAAAGTGGAAGAGTTGGAAGAGTTGGAAGAGTTGGATGACAAAAATACTTCCAACTTTCCAACATTCCAACATTCCAACCTTTCCAACCTTCCAACTGTTCCAACCTTCCAACCTGCAAATATTCGTAAAAAGTAAGGTGTGACCATAGAATGGTTATACCTGACAGGCATCAACAGTTTTACTGGAGGAAAAAAATTTTGATTGATACGCACATACATATACTACCCGGCTTAGATGATGGGGCTAAAGATATAAAACATTCTCTGGAAATGGCCCGGATGGCGGTCCAGGATGGGATTACTTCGGTGGTCGCTACTCCCCATGTGTTGACCGGGGCTTATGATAATAGTAAAGAAAATATTCTTTCAGCCGTAAAAGATTTAAACCAGCTTTTAAAAGCTGAAAAAATACCCCTTAAAATCCTGCCGGGAGCAGAATACTACCTGGAGCATGATTTACCTCAGCGGCTGGCAGAAGGAAAACTTTTAACTATTAATAATACTGGCTATCTACTTATTGAACTTCCTGCTGCCTTTGTTCCTGACTATAGTGACCAGATATTTTATGAACTGCAGCTGCAGGGAGTAATACCTATCATAGCTCATGCAGAAAGAAATCACGAACTAAGCTTAAAGTCTGACTTATTAGAAAAATTTATAGCCCGCGGTGCTCTAGTTCAAATAACTGCTGGGAGTATAACGGGATTATTCGGGAAAGAGACTAAAAAAGTCGCCTGTAATTTATTAAGTAAAGGCTTGGCTCACCTTATAGTTTCTGATGCCCACTCCTGCCACCGGCGCGTCCCGGTATTATCAAAGGCCCGGGATGAAGCAGAAGTTAATTTTGGGACTGATTATGCCCGGAGCCTGGTAGATGAAAACCCTAATGCCATTATTACCGGAGACCTGCTAAAACCAAAAAAACCTCACCAATCCTCCTGGATTAAATTTAAAAACTGCCTGGGGCTATAGCGACACAAATCGGGACTCTGGCCCTGGGCATACCATACATAAGTGTCCTGCAACCGGGGAATGAATTCCCCTCTACATGGATTAGCAGCCGGGAATTCATTCCCGGCCCCGTGTAGCCCGGAATTCATTCTGGGCGTTCAACCCCGGAGGGTAAATTCCCCTCCAAACGAATTCCCCCCCCCGCAGCACCCCCACCCATAGTTCATATATTCCATATTCCCGACAGATTGTACCCCGCCGTCGACTGTTACCAAATTTTTAGCAGGATTAATAGAATTT
>JAQWBP010000070.1:0-4214 GCA_028706315.1 Syntrophomonadaceae bacterium | reverse complement strand
ATGAAATAGAAATAGATTTGCGTGAACTTTTAATCATTTTAAAAAAGTGGAGTAAATTAATTATCACTATGACCCTACTTTTTGCTTTCAGCGTTGGTATCATAAGTTACTTTATTCTTTCCCCCGTATATGAGGCTAAAACATTGCTCATGGTAACCCAGGCTACCGACAAATTAATAGCTAGTTCGACCCAGCAGCAGGGGGGACTGGAGGATGTGGTTAGCACTGTGTCTAATATACCAGTCTTAACTATGCAGACCTATTTAGGACAATTAAAAAGTGAGGGTTTGATGTTAAGGATTATTGATCGGTTAAAATTAGAATATAGTCCCGCGGCCCTGGCTAATATGATCAACCCCTCCATTGTTAAGGACTCCAACCTTATAGAAGTAAGAGTTACTAACGGAGATCCGGCTCTGGCCAGCAGGATTGCTGGGGTTTTATGTGAAGAATATCTAGCCCTCATGAACGAAAGAAACCAGGAGCAAATGAGCCGTTCAGTAGACTTTTTAGAAAAACAAATAGAAATTACTGATAAAGAACTAGAGCAGGCTACCGAATACATGAAACACTTCCAGAGCCAGCCGCGCGGGGTAGCAGTTTTAGAAGCAGAATTTACTAATGCTACCGCAGACGTAGCCACATTTAACACCCGCCTGCAGACGGTGCAGATAGAAATAACCCAGCTTTATTCCGGGATTAATCAGTTAGAGCAGGAGTTAAGTATTACTCCGCAAATGCTTGCCGTAGAAAAATTTGACGAAAACAGGGGAACCATAGTACATGTTCAGGAAAGTAATCCACTCTATATCTCCCTGGCGGAAAAAATAACGGAAAAAAGAGCTGCCCTGGCGGAAAAAACAGGTGAACACGAAGCCCTGCAGGGTATGGTGATTTCTCTACAAGGTGAGCTGGATTACCTACAGGCAGAACTAGCCTCCAAGCGTACCGAACAAGATAGCCTGGAAAGAAAAGTAGAATTTTTAAAAACTACCTCCCAGACCCTGGCAGAAAAAACTACGGAAACCCGGATAGCCAAATCCATAGATCTGGGTGATACTAGTGTACTGGTAGTTTCCGAGGCCTCTATACCCACTAGTCCTATTAAACCTAATAAAAAGCTTAATGTTTGTATTGCCATTATTTTAGGCCTGGTGATGTTCACCATACTAGCCTTTGTACTTGAATATATGGATAACACTTTAAAGACCGCAGAAGACGTAACTAGAGAGCTGGAACTGCCAGTTCTAGGTATTATCCCGGAAGTAGACACGGCAAAAATGCAGCAGCGATCATAGGGAGGATAATATGTTTAAGAAAAAAAAGTCAAAGCAAGAAGAATACATAGTACTAAGTCAGGCTAATCCTAAATCAGCCATTGCCGAAGCCTATAGATCCCTGCGGACTAACCTGGGCTTTGCCGGAGTTGATCATCCCTGCCGTTCCATCATGGTGACCAGCTGTAGTCCTCAGGATGGAAAATCTATCACCATGTCGAACCTGGCAGTAGTAATAGCCCAGGCCGGGCATAAAGTTATTTTAGTCGATTGCGACCTGCGTAAACCAGTACAGCATAAACATTTTCACATTGACAACCACTGTGGGGTTACTAACTGCCTTTTAGGCCAGGTTACGGTGGAAGAAACGGCCCACACCGGACTGGTAGAAAATTTAACTCTTTTAACTAGCGGTCCCATTCCTCCTAACCCGGCGGAAATCTTAAACTCCGCTAAAACCCGCGCCTTCTGGCCCATGCTGTCAGAAAAGTATGAGTATGTCTTAATAGATGTCCCCCCGGTACTGGCAGTAACTGATGCCAGTATTCTGGCTACCCAGGTTGATGGAGCAATCCTGGTAGTAAACTCAGGTGTAACTAGAATAGACCTGGCCAGAGAAGCCCGTGACCAGCTGCTAAAAGCCAACGCCCGTATAATCGGGGTAGTTCTTAACCAGGTAAAAATGAACTCAGTAGGATATCAACACTATTATTACTACTACGGAGATAGCGAAAGCGCCAAATAAAATTAAGGAACGCCGGGGACTGACCTTAACTCTGTCCCCGCTGTAAGATGGTCCTGAGATTTTTGCCATATAGTCCCGATATAGCACCTAAGACCTAACTTACCTACAGTCCTAAAAAACCTTGCCCACATTACCCAAAAAAGGTGCATAAAGGTGTATAATATAAAAAGTCCATAAAAATAGCATTAATACCAACATTTCTTAATAATTATACAAAGTATAAAAAATAAGTAAAATAATGACGAATTTATGACAAAAATGGAACGCTTGATATAGCGGAGTCGAATTTAAGCCCTATTACTAAGAAAAGTCTCGTGCCTGGTAAGTTCCAGGTCGCTATATAAAAAATATTAATAACTAGTAATTGTAATTTTACACTTTAATTCATTACCATATTAAACACCAGACTCGCACTTTAAATCGCAGCACTAAAAACAGCACTTTATGCCAAACGATTCTAATACTATCTACATTTTATAATCACAACATACAATTACTAACTCCCGATTATTGGCTTTATTTAATAACAATAGGTTTGGAAGTGAAATAATTATGAGCTATTCAAAAAGGAATATATCATTACTAATTATAGACGCCCTACTAATAAACCTGGCCGTCTATACATCGCTATTATTGCGCTTTGACGGACAAGTCCCGGCGGAGTATAGCGCAGCTTATCTAGAACTTATCCCGTTTTTTACATTAATTACTTTACTATGCTTTGCCGCTGCCAGACTTTATCAGCGTATCTGGGAATATGCCAGTATAGATGAAATGCTAGCTATACTTAAGGCAGTTACCTATAGTGTAGTAATAGTCGCGGTGCTTACCTACCTCTCGCCTTTATCAGGCCTACCACGCAGTGTTTATATCTTATCCTGGCTAATTATAAATGTGCTTATTGGGTCTTCTCGTTTATCCTGGAGACTCTTTCGTGATGTCTACCTAAAGTCTAAATCTGGACTATTAAAAAACCTCCTCATTATAGGGGCGGGAGATGCAGGGGCCATGCTAGTCAGGGAGATTCATAATAATAGTAACTTAACCTTTAATGTCGTCGGCTTTGTTGATGATGCTCCTGCCAAACAAAAGGCCATTTTACATGGAGTAAAAGTACTGGGGACTTGTAAAAAGATACCGGAGATTGTAAGAAAACATGCGGTACAAGAGATAATCGTAGCTATGCCCTCAGAACCAGGTGAAACTATTAGAAAAATTGTCGACACCTGCCGCAAGACCTCGGCCAAGGTAAAAATACTGCCCGGGATTTATCAAAGCACCAGCACTAACCTCATGGCTAACATCCGGGACATACAGATGGAAGATTTACTCCGGCGCAAGCCCGTAGTTACTGACTTAAATGCCATAGCCCAGTATATAAGTAACAAAAGCGTATTAATTACTGGTGCCGGCGGCTCGATTGGCTCAGAATTATGCCGCCAAGTCTTAAAATTAGCTCCGCAAAAGCTGATTATGATTGATAACTGTGAAAACAATTTATTTGAAATAGAGCAGGAACTAGTACAATTGGCTGCGGATACGGTAATACTTCCCCAACTTTTAGACATTAGGGACCGTGACAAGCTGGAAAGAGTTTTTTTGCGACATCGCCCCCAGGTAGTATTTCATGCAGCCGCCTATAAGCATGTACCCATGTTAGAACGTCATCCTGACGAAGCCATCAGCAATAATGTAATCGGTACCCGTAATGTAGCTGAACTAGCTGACCAATATCGAGTAAATACTTTCATATCTGTATCTACTGACAAAGCAGTCAACCCCACCAGTGTAATGGGAGCCAGCAAACGCATTGTCGAACTGATTATTAAAGATATAAACCGCAAAAGTAAAACCCAATATGCCGCAGTCCGCTTTGGTAACGTTCTGGGCAGCCGGGGCAGTGTAATCCCCACCTTTCAAAAACAGATAAAAAAAGGTGGTCCAGTGACCGTAACCCACCCGGATATGGAGCGTTTCTTTATGACTATACCGGAAGCTGTCCAGCTAATAATTCAGGCGGGAGCACTGGCTAAAGGCGGCGAAATCTTTGTCCTCGACATGGGGCAAATGGTAAAAATAGATGATTTAGCCCGAGATCTCATCAAACTCTCTGGTTATGAACCGGACGAAGATATAAAGATAGTCTACACCGGCATAAGACCCGGGGAAAAACTCTATGAAGAACTCTTTAC
>JAQWBP010000069.1 GCA_028706315.1 Syntrophomonadaceae bacterium | reverse complement strand
TTCATATAGGGACGCCTCCTCAATCTTTTGTTTTGTGCCTTTCTTCTCCGGATCAGCACAATTCAATTGTATTGAACGGCGTCTCTTTTTTCAAAGACCTCTGTTAAGCATTACAGGAATGCTCCTTTTAATGTTTGACTTTTGAGATAGCATCCTGGTTGTTCCAGGAATCCATTGTGGGGTAAGCATCATTTCTAATAAGCGTATAATAGTATGTCCATATTCTTTATGTCTTTCTGGATCAAGTGAAGATAAAACCATAGCATCACAAGCTAGTTCACAGTCCTGATGCATTCGATAAAAGCCATACCAAATTACTGGATTAAACCAGTGCAAAATCTGTACTACTACCGTTATCCAATTAACTATAATGTCTTTGCGTTTCAAATGAGCTAATTCATGCAATACGATATATTTCAATTCAAGGTCATCAAGGCTTTTAATGAAACTATCTGGTACCAGCAGCCATGGCTTTATAGGGCCAAATAGTGCAGGTGTATGGACTTTATTAGTGCTTACTATAGAAATATCCTTTGTAATCTTCAGTTCTGATTTGCAGGTTTCTACTATATGAGTAATTGATGCACTATTCGCTCTAGGCTCAGTTCTAATTTGATACCAGAACTTTATACCGTATACCCAACCAGGAGAGCAACTCCTATAAGCCACAATATAATTAAAGTAAGCTTCGAGTTGACTACTACAAAATCTGTGGGCGTAGGTGTAGCCACGCGATGTTCTTTAACTTCAACTGGATCCAAAGGTATAGTTTTTTTCGCAAATTCACTGGGAGAATTCCCCGTTTCCGTTGATGGCTTCTTTATGTCGTAAGAGCTACTAATGTGACTACTGAACACGCTTTCTAGGGAATCAAGTTTAACAAAGTTAAACACGCTCACGGGACTTTCGGGAGTAAAAGGAACGATTAGTCTCAGTAGTAGAAGAAACCATATATAATAATGCCAATTAGCACCTAAGGCGCTTTTAAACGCAAATTTCACTCCAAGAATGAGAAAAACTAGTATACTTCCCATCAGTGATGAGAATATTATCCAATTAAAGATAGATGAAACTGCTTGCACCGCGGCCATCTCCTTTACTTCCTACCGTTGATAATACGTTTAAGCTCCTTAATGTCCTCTTCTGACAATCTTTGTTCGTCTATAAAATTAGCCAGCATCAAATTTAGAGAGCCATTAAATACTTTTTTCAAGAAATTTTCGCTTTCAACTCTGATACCTTCATTTTCTGAGACTAGAGGATAATATAAATACGCCTTTCCTTCTTTCTGAAATCCCAGTACCTTTTTGTCAACTAGTCTTCTGATCAGAGTCTTAACAGTCTTAGGCTTCCAATCTGAATTATTCTCTAATTGTTCTATTACCTCATTTGCTGTTATTGGCGAGCTTGCCCAAATTACTTGCATTACCCGCCATTCTGCATCAGATATTTTGGGAAATTCTTTCATTGCAAACACCCCCTTTCCGCTTACATATGTAATCCATAACTAAAGATTACACTTGTAGGTAATCTTTGTCAATACAGATTTTTTTGATTTTTACCGGAATACATGTACTCATTTGCAGGCATTATGGAACAAAGTACCAGGCAACTCAACATTTCTAATAACACTGCAATACAAGCCATGCCTGTTCAAAATCTAGGGCTTTCAATGCACCTTGGGGAATCCAGAAGTATAACCTTTGAATAAAGTTATATTTAACTAACGCAGGGGAACTTCTCTATAATTACAGTAAAAAAATACTACTGCTAGTAGATCAGGCTGAAAGCAGCATTAAGGATATAGCCAATATGAAGAAAGGAAGATTACTTGTAGGAGCAAGTACTACTATAGGCATATATTTATTACCTCGGATTGTTGGTGATTTTACTAAACGGTACCTATAAATTTGGAGGATATTACTGGAGAGCCTTTGATTGTCCGGGAAAAGGGAAGTGGTACCAGAGAAGTTTTTAAAAAAGCTCTGGCCCAAAATCATTTATCCTATCAGCCCCAACATGTTCTTAATAATACAGAAGCTATTAAAAAAGCAGTAGAAGCCGATATCGGAATTGCATTCATTTCCAAATTAGCTGTGCAGGAAGAAATAAACTCAGGCAGGCTGGTTAAGATTGATATAGAAAATATCTCCATCACTAAAGAACTAAATATTATTTATCATAAAGATAAGTATCGCTCTCCTCTGTTTGATACATTTATTAAATATCTCGAAAATTATAGAATATCTTAAAACTAGCTAACATCAGAATCACTTTCCTTAAAAGCTACCTCAAAAAGAAACGACCCCCATACAGCAAATAGAAACCAAATAAGGCGAAAACAAGTGTTGCCAGCAGTTTCTTTTTAGTTATAAAGAATCGTATTGAAAACTGAATACAGTTAACTGTTTATGAGATATATTATTAAAATTACACAATATTGGAGGAATATAAAATATAGAATAGAAGAATGAGCAGAAGATCTCTTTAAGGGGAAGTGAAAACAACATGAGAAACCATCTTAAAATAATTATGTTATTACTAGTTAGCCTTACAATGGTAACAGTCTGTGCTGGCTGTGCGAGTCCCGTTTCCGATATACAGCAGGATAGCAAGTCAGACACGTCTAAACTTGATAACAAAAAGGCAGCGCAAACAGACACTCAGCCGCAGTACTTTTTCATAAACGGCTCTCTGTTGGGTAGCTATGATGACGACGGTTGGCACAGTCTGTGTGATACCGGTAAGTATGAAACAGGGGCTGGAGACTCTACGACCTTCTACGCAAAAGACCTGCTTAATCAAGATTCCTACTATGTCTACGAGAATAACAAACTAGCCGGGGTGTCAAAGCAGATCATTTGGTTAACTGAGGAGGCTTTTGGTCTAGGCAGTTTTGAAGCTCAGGGTGCTCCTCCAAAATTCGCAAAGTATGGCGAGCTTTACCGATTTGAAGGCGAAAGTGGTGACACAGCTTACCGGTACCGGATTTTCGACCTGCCGATAAAGCTGGACGATGAGCTTTCCAAGCTTAAAATACCGGATTACAGTTTCTATACTGAATTTCCCTTTGGCGAAAAATGGACACGGGATTGCCCGGACGACAGACTCGTCACAAACAGCGGCAGCAATCTGTTCACCAAAACAATGACCTATGGTGTTGGGCCTACCGCTGAGGGCAGACAGTTACTAACGGATTTGTTGAAAAAGAACAATATAGAAAACACTATTCCGAATTTTACGGAATGTGTTCTGGGCGATTTTGACAACGATGGCAAGAAGGAATATCTGATGTTTGCCGAGTCCCCCAGGTCAGAGATGGGATATCCACTTCTTTACAGCAACGGCAAAACAGATAATCTTGGAGTATTTAACTTTATATTTTATCAGGATGATGATGGCAGTATCCAGACGCTTTACAGTGACCTGCGCCCATTAAAAGGTGTTTTCAAACCAAACAAGAATAATAATATGGAACTTATGCAAGCGGATTATTGTATATGGATTGATTTATTCCTGGCAGCAGATTTAAACGCTGATGGGGTTTATGAAATCGGTGTGAAAAAAACCGAATGGGACCGTGGCCATTATCTGACCTATGCTATGAATTCAGGGGGAGAATATGAGGTTGTTATGCGTTCGAATTTTGGCACGTAAAATAAGATGTATTTAAAATATGTATTAAAGGTGATTGCAATAATGAAAGTGAGAATCAAGCCCGCCTACGACGAAATCGACAGTGTCAAAGAGCTTTTTACACAATATACAGAAATGCTGGGAGTAAATCTGGATTTCCAGAACTATGAACAGGAACTGGAACATCTTCCCGGTAAATATGCGTTGCCCGATGGTAGGCTGTACATAGCTTGTGCTGATAATAAAGCCATTGGCTGTATCGCACTGCGCAAAATTAATGATACAATCTGTGAGATGAAACGTTTGTATGTCAGACCTGAATTTAGAGGAAAGAAAATTAGTCAATTGCTGGCCGAGCAAATAATATCGGATGCTGCCAAACTAAAATATGAGTATATGGTGCTGGATACCTTCACCAGCTTAAAAAGTGCTATCGCTCTTTATAAAAAACTAGGGTTTTACGAAATAGAACCATATTATCAAAATCCATTGGAAAATGTGGTTTATATGCGATTGGAATTGTGAACATCCATATATAGTTCTGCGTAGTCTGTTAAAAGTGCGACATTATGTTATTAGCGGTGTTGCGTATTTATAACGATTAAAAAAACGATTGAACTGCCTATTAACAAGGTAATACTATTTTTTATTAAAATAACAATATCAGTGTGACCTGAGACTAAATATTTCCCAATTCCATACAACATAGCCCCCAATAAAATACCTGATGCCATACCTAATAATTTTTTAAAATTGTTATCCATAATGTTGGCCTCTTTAATTCCTTATTGGATTTGTTTACTTTTTTATCCCATGTATTAAATATCTTACACCAATTATAAATATTGGTTAGATTGATTTTTGATACATTCCAAAGATGATTAGAAAATTGCTGGAATAATCCGTTATTACTGTGCTACAGTCGTATGGTATTAATTAGTAACAATTAAAAGGGGAATATGTAATGATTCTTTTTTTTAACAAGGAAGATGTATATATTGGATATTCAATCGAAGAACTATCAAAAGTAAGAAGAATTCTAAACCAGGAAGGGATTAAATATACCTATAAAGTAATAAATCATTCAGGACAATGGTTAAGACGAGGTACGATAAGGGGTAATTTGGGAAGTTACGGAATGAATATGGCTTATGAACGACAATATGTTGTATCTGTTAAGAAAAAAGATTACGAGAAAGCAAGATACCTCGTTAATAGTGTTTTACACCCGTAAGATAAGCATTACCATTGACTTGTATTATGAAGACAACTATCGGGTTGGCGGTCTACGACAGGAGTTGGGATCTAATTTATGCCTGTTTTCTGTTTTTGGACACCATGTACCCCTTACAGTTGAGAAAGTAAGGGCAGTAGTTACAGATAAAAAAACAGGAGAAGTAAAAAGCCTGTTGATTAGGCCTAATTGGAAGACGAAGGTTTATCATGGTAAACTACCGTCTGAATTCCCGTTTAGCCCTGAAAAAACCACAAGGCAACTGGTAAGGGACATGGTTGATAATGGTACTGATAGCAGCAGAGTACAGCCTTTGGTTTTAAATAAGGTAAGAAACCAATTCCCCTGGGAGAACCTGCAGCACCAATATTGGCAAAAGGCGCATAGAGAGGAAATGGAATATCAGGGAAACTATAAAGGTTATCAGGATGTGTATTAGATTGCCCTCCTTCTCTATTTTCCTGTATTATGAAAACATGGGACGATAACGTAGCTAAGTCGTACATGATTAACATTCACAGTAAAACTATCTTAATAGGCAGGATTAAGGAGATTAAATAATTATGAATATAGACGAACGTCTGGCTGAGGCCATGCAGATGGTGAAGGAGTATGAAAAATTACAGAGTCGGTTAGAAGCAACCCGCGATATGCTTGGTAAGGAGACGAATCGCTATAATGAATTAAAAAAGCAAATGGCTCTGGAGGGCCGGGATGTAGAGCGTTTAGATGGCATCACCCTGCACAATCTGTGGCATAGCCTGAGGGGGACTAAAGAGGTAGCCAAACGCAAGGAACAGGAAGAATACCTGGCAGCCAAAATGAAGTTTGATGCAGCAGCCTTCTCCCTGCAAATGCTGGAGTCAGATTTGAATAGATTGGAAAAGCAATTAACTGCTATGGGTAATCCGGGACTTAACTACCGACAGGCGGTGCAGGCGAAGGAAAGTTTTTTGCTGCGTTCTGGTACACCTGATGCTAAACGTCTATTTGCACTGGCTGAACAATTAGG
>JAQWBP010000068.1 GCA_028706315.1 Syntrophomonadaceae bacterium | reverse complement strand
CTAAGCCTTGTCGGCCATTAGATTGCACACTGCGTTGGAGAAGGATACCGGGTCATCTATGGCTATACCTTCAATAAGCAGTGCCTGAGTGTATAAAATATCAGTGTAGGTTTTGAGCTTGTCTTTATCTTCCTTATATAGTTGGCACACCACTGCAAAAATCGGATGGTCGGCATTAACTTCCAAAACTCGGTCAGCCTTAACTGGTTTATCAGTCGGAAGTGAGTTTAATACCTTTTCCATTTCCAGTGATAATTCTCCCTCACTTGTTAAACACACCGGATGCGATTTAAGCCTTTGGGATAAACGAACCCCTTTAACCTTGCCCGTAAGAGACTCTTGCATAAAACTAAACATCTCTTTATAATCCTCAGCCTGTTTTTCCGATGATTTCTTCTCTTCTTCACTTTCAAGCCCTAAATCACCGCTGGAAACTGATTTAAACTCTTTCTCGTCATATTTCTGTAAGACTTTAAGGGCGAATTCATCCACATCTTCAGTAAGGTAGAGTATTTCAAATCCTTTGTCTTTTACCAGCTCAGTTTGCGGCAAGCGGTCTATCCTGGCCACACTTTCGCCGCAGGCATAATAAATATACTTTTGCTCTTCCTGCATACGGCTGATATATTCTGCAATAGTCACTAATTTCTTCTCACTGGAAGAATAGAACATCAGCAGGTCTTTTAACATATCCTGGGCAGCACCGAAAGTATTATAAACAGCAAACTTTAACTGCAACCCAAAGTTCTTGAAAAACTCCTCATACTTTTCGCGCTGCTTATCTAACATTTCCAGCAGTTCGCTCTTTATTTTTTTCTCCAAGTTTCTGGCTATCAACTTCAACTGGCGGTCATGCTGGAGCATCTCGCGGGAAATATTTAAAGATAAATCCTGGGAATCCACCAGACCCCTTACAAAGCTGAAATGATCCGGCAAAAGCTCGGCGCATTTATCCATAATTAAAACACCGTTAGAATAAAGCTGCAGACCTTTTTCATACTCTTTGGAATAATAATTATACGGAGTTTTGGCGGGAATAAATAAAAGCGCATTATAAGTTGCTCTTCCCTCGATACTGCTATGTATCACCCGCAGTGGATCTTCAAAATCGAAAAATTTATCTTTGTAAAAATTATTATAGTCCTCATCTGTTAATTCATTCTTGTTCCTGCGCCATATGGGCACCATAGTATTGAGTACTTCAGTTTCAATATAATCTTCATACTCGTTATCAGAACCTTCTATTAACCTGCGCCTTTCCATATCCATTTTTATAGGATAGCGGATATAATCTGAGTATTTTTTTACAATACCTTTGATTCTATACTCATCTAGAAATTCGTCATAGTTGTCCTCGCCGGCATTATCCTTAAGCTTTAGAATAACGTCGGTCCCGACCCTATCTTTACTGCAATCAGTAATGGTATAGCCGTCAACCCCTTCTGATTCCCATTGAAAAGCCTCTGCAGAACCATAAGCCTTGCTGCTGACAGTCACACCTTTACTTACCATAAAAGCAGAGTAAAAACCAACCCCGAACTGACCTATTATTTCTATATCCTCTACTTCCTCATTTTCTTCCTTAAATGCCCGAGAGCCGCTCTTGGCTATAGTCCCCAGGTTATTTTCCAGTTCCTCTTTAGTCATACCGCAACCAGTATCAGATATAGTAAGAGTTCGATTTTCCTTATCAATAGAAATTTCGATAGCAAAATCTTCTTTTGTCATCCCGACGTTCTGGTCGGTTAAAGAGCGGTAATATAATTTGTCCATCGCATCGCTGGCATTAGAAATTAATTCTCTTAAAAATATTTCCCTGTTCGTATACACAGAATTAATCATTAAATCCAACAGCCGTTTAGACTCAGTTTTAAACTGTATTTTTCCCATACTTCTTACACCTCTATAAAAATAGTATTTTGAGCACCCTTTTGGTTAAACAATATAGTTCACTTATTAAAAAAAATCAAGAGGGGGCCAGGAAACGTCCGTCCTACTACCACAAAGGATACCTGCACGTAGAAAAAGATTTACTCATCCATCTTTCTATGCCTTACAGCCTCTTCATCCACCCAGTCTTCCTCTACATACATCATCCCGTTTCTACCTTCAACCTTGCGGGGCGGTCCCGCTTTATACAAAGTACAGGACAAAGGCCCATAACAGAATGTCTCAAACCGATACTTACGCTTTTCAGGATTCCAGTTGTCTATAATAATCTCTACAGGCATTCGGCATCCCCATATACACGTGTTACACTTTTTAGCGTAGGTTTGTGCTGCTAAACGCCTGTGTCCCCTGTATCTGTAAGTATCAAGATCAGGTGAAATGGTTTCCCATGGTGGGGAAATCTTAAATTCATTTTGTGTATGTCCAGTCTTCTTTAATTTAGATGCTTTATAAAACTCAACCGGCTCTAGCCTTTCATCAGCTACAGGAAGGCACTCACCAGATACTTCATCACCGACACAAAACTGATGTTTCTGCTGGGCGGCTTTACCTATTCCTACTGAATATTCTCGCTCAACACCATCAATAACCCCTCTTATGAACAGCGCATAACCAAGATAATTATGTGATCGCTCATCAAATGAACGTATCAGTCTAATTCTCGGTTGCACTGATAAAATAATTCCCTTGAAACTGTTCTTCATAATCAACCGCCTCCTGAATCGCAGTTCTAACTGCCTACGATGACTTTTTTCCCTTTAACCCTACCAATAAGCCAATACACCCCAATCCCAACACTGGCCCCAGCACTATCAATAAATACATCCCTGATCTGTCCACCTCTGCCAAGGACAATACTTCATAACCATATCTCATAGATTATTTCTCCCATCAATGGCAATTTGAAACAAAATATTTTCTTAAATTGTAATGGTGGGGTGGCTTGTTTCTATTTTATCTTAAACACCTGGTAAGCAAAAGTGTGTAGGAAGTTATTTGCAATATTTTCTTTTTAAGGGCATGAGTGTATACCACTTGATTCTTGATTTTTAAAAAGTGATATAATAAGGGAAAAGATTGTCCCATCTATGATTTCTACAAGAATCACGGTCCCCGTTAGGCAGGTAAGATTTTATGAAAAACATGGCACTGTTCCCGGGATGTTTGGTATTATCATTATTCCCTGAATATGAATTAGCGAGCAAAAAGATTTTAGCATTACTAGATATTCAAACCCACACACTACCCGAAACTATTTGTTGCGGGTCCGTATTGCAGAGCGTGAACTCGAATTGGATCTATGCAGCAGCGTATGATCTGGCCCTAGCTGAACGCAGTGGCATGGAGATAATCACCCTTTGTGGTGGTTGTACGAATAGTTTCAAACGCCTGCAATGGATGTGTCGATCGAATCCGTTACTACTCGATGAAATTAATGAAGTACTTGCTCAGGTGGGATTAAGTTTTCATAACACTGTGCATGTATCTCATATTCTCGAAATCCTCTTTGAACGAAAAGAAACACTGCGAAGACAATGCTGCAAGTCTTTGCCTCTACGCGTGGCGGTTATGACTCCGTGTCAGGTTTTTCGACCAGCCAACGTTATGCATTTCGACGATTCGGATCATCCTCGGGTGATGCAAAATTTAATCAGCTCTACAGTTGCAGAAGTTGTGTCCTATTCCATGGAGGATGATTGTTGTGGTTCATCACTGAGCATGAGCCAGGAATCAGTGGCTTTCCGGGTAGGGCAAGTCAGACTGGAAGAACTCGAAAAGAAGAAAACCGATATGATCATTACCGCCTGTGGAAACTGCCACCTGTTGTTACAAAACATGCAATCTGCCTATTATCAAGGCAGACCGATACCCTGTTTATTCCTGCCGCAGCTTCTGGGAGTGGCCATGGGTTTTTCCAGTAAAGAAATGATGATTAGCCATCCTTCGGTTAGGAGTTTGATAGAAAATGTTTGAAGACTGTATTAAATGTGGAATCTGTCTGCAGGAGTGTTTCCTCCAGAAGTTGGGCATCAATTCATTTGTTTCCCTGCCGGCCTCAGACGATCCCGATGGACTCTGGATATGCTGCAATTGCTGGATTTGTCAGGAACATTGCCCGGTCACTTTGCCGTTAATGAATATCAAATGGCAGCTGCAAAGAAACCAGCAACCCCCTGCTTTCTTTGAGCGGGTTCTTGAAAACATCAAAGCCTGTGGGCACTGTATAGCGATTGATGAAGAGGAAATCAACGATTTCCGGGAAGATATCGGATTAGACGCTATTACACTTCCAGAATCATCTATTATACAAAAGCTGCACATCTGAGCCATACTTTCCCCCTACTCAAACGCCTCGCCTCTGCTGCGCATGGCCTTTACCCTCTGCACGACGAACTCAGCCAGTCTTTCCCGCTTGCGCCAGCGGGTATAACTGCGAGTGGGATCTAGGGCAAAATGCGAAAGTACTGCTTTAAGAACCAGCGCCTCCATGGGCTGCAGTGCGCTGTATAGTCCTACACGGCTAAAAGGCACAGCTGGCAAGGGGATGTGGCATGGGGACGAAATGGAACAGCCTGCCGTCACTTTGACAAGTTAAACGGGGTAAGGCGCGGATGACCAGTTATCTGTTTAGCATCCATATAGAATAATTTAAAATACTTGCAAAAGAAACCCATAATACATACGGAAACATCAAGTAGCCTGCCAGTTTGTCCAGCCGGAAAAATTCACGTGTGGTTAGGATTATAAATAATAGTAGTACCAAAATTTCTACCATTGCCAGCCCACGTAAAGCTAGACCAAAAAACAATATAGGCCACAAAAAATTCAACCCCAGCTGCACTAGATATAAAAGCACCGCCTTTTTTACTCCTTTATTCCAGTAGCCATACATCCATATCCTGTACGCAGCTAATCCCATTAAAAAAAATAGTACTATCCAGACCGGGCCGAAAACTGACGCCGGAGGCGCAAATGAGGGTTGAATAATGTTTTGCTGATTCAAATTAAATGCACCGCCTACTGCCAGCGCACTTAAAGCACCCGTTCCTTCACTGATGATTATGCTTACAGCCAGCATTCCAAAACTAGTCTTGCCTTTTACTTTAAAAATATTATTCATTTTCTAATCTCCTACTATAATCTATAGAATATATTATCTTTTTCCCCGTTCGCCAGAAATTTATCCTCCATGACGAGGAACACCAGGGACAATACACTGGGGGGGCAAGGGGATTGTAGCGATAGGTAGCCTATTCTGAATCAAGATGAACGGGATAAGGCCGTAGATCCTCGGCCGTAAATAAGTAAAAAGCTGCCGGTTAAGGGCAACTTTTTACTTTAGGCCAGAAAAATCCTGAACAGGATTGCTGGATATACTTTTGTGGCAAACTAATAGTCCCCTTGGCTTAACTATTTTTGGTGTCATCTCCTAAACCCGACCTAATTCAAGTCAAGAACCGTCCCTACTTGAATTATTTGGGGCTTACGATGATCTTGATGTTTGTATCTTTGTGGTTAATTAGTTCCTGGAAGCCTTTTTCCAGGATGTCATCTAATTTAATCCTGCCGGTAATCATCGTTTCTGCATCGATTCTTCCGTCGGTTAGCATGCCTATTACGGGTGCAAATTCTCCATTATAGCCGAGTGAACCTTTTATTTCTTTTTCTTTAAAAACGACATCATTCCAATTGATGGGGCCTTCACTTTCGAATACACCGCAGGTTACTGCAATTCCATGCGGGCGGATGCAATTTACTGCTGCAGGAACAGTTGCTTTCGACCCTACACATTCAACTGCAACATCTGCACCGACACCATTGGTAAGTTTAAATACTTCGGCAGGTACATCACATTGGGTAGGATCAAGAACAACATCTGCACCGAGTTTCTTGGCAAAATCTTTGCGGGCTTTGGCCAGTTCGACAACGATTAGCTTTTTAGCACCTGCTGCCTTAGCACACTGGAGAACAGACAGACCAATAGTACCGGCACCGATTACCACCACATTATCGCC
>JAQWBP010000067.1 GCA_028706315.1 Syntrophomonadaceae bacterium | reverse complement strand
CAGATGGCACTTAACCGGGGTGATAATATATGGGCTACCTTTAAAAGTGCTGCTGTACATGTACTATAGTGGAATTTAAGGAGGCATTTATTATGGTAGTAGATGGTTTCTACAATGAGTTAATAGACAAATTTCGGTCAATAGTTGAAAAACACGATCTATTGGAAGAAGAAATAACTATTAGCGGCCGGACTTTAAGTGTAAAAGAAGCTATAGGTAATCCGGAACGTAAGGATTATCCCATAGTAAAAGGTAAAGAGAAATTGATGCAAGCTGATTTTAAAGGAGTTAAAGGTCAGGCTTTTACTGATATGGCTGGAGATTTCCAGGGAACGCTTAAGGAGATACTGAGTAATCACCCAGAAAACAATTTTGAACGGGCCGTTTTGATTTCTACACTGAATGCGGTATGTAAACATGTTGGTTTAGTAGATAGAACTATCCATTGTCATGATGAACAACCCGAACATTGTGCTGACCAGCTGGTCAAACATATTAAAGAAAAATTTGGCACACCCCGAGTTGCATTAATTGGACTTCAACCTGCTATGCTAGAAAAATTAGCAGCAGTTTTTCCGGTAAGAGCCGTCGACCTGGACCCTGATAATATCGGTAAAACGAAATTTGGAGTAGAGATAGAAAAAGCCGAAAATACTGACGAAGTTCTGGAATGGTGTGAAATAATTGTTGCTACCGGCAGCACAGTAGTTAATGCGACAATTACACAGTATTGTAAAGATAAGCCAGCACTTTTTTTTGGCACCACCGGCGCAGCAACATGCTGCCTTATGGGTCTTGAACGCTTTTGCTGTGCGGATTTATAGTTTCACACCCTACCTAAAGGAAACAGGTTAGCCTCTCATTTAGGAGCTAACCTGCTTTCTGTTTCTATACATTTCCTAGCCGCCCAATTATATGGCACATAAATGCTGCGCATCAAACCCCCAATATATGGATTTGCCTACATATAATTTTAATTCAAATACCCGGTTGGGAGTTAAAATAGCTTTCCAACCAATATCGAAACTTTGGATTTCTATTACCATATAAACTCCATTATTTCGTATATCTTGAATAATTCCAATAAACCATTTTCCTAGTTCCATTTTTTCATTACTTATAACTATGTTCTCCGGTCTGACACCGAAGTATTCGGTGCTGACTCCCTCTCCAGCGTTTATCATTGCAGCAAATTTAGAATTATCAGCAATTTTTATTATATTCTTCATACCGACAAATTCAGCTACAAAATGCGATTGAGGCCTTTGAAATACTTCGTCTATAGTACCCGTTTGCACTATACAGCCATCTTTAATTATTCCTACCCGGTCGGCCAGGTAATAAGCCTCCCGAAAATCATGGGTTACCATTATAGTGGTAGTTTTTAAGGCTATATGTAAATTTTTTAATTCGGTTTCAATGGTTTCTTTAATTCCTGCATCTAACGCTGATAAGGGCTCATCTAGGAGCAGAATATCCGGATCAACAATTAAAGCTCGAGCCAGAGCTACCCGCTGTTTTTCACCGCCACTGAGAAAAACAGGATAACGGTCAAGAATATGTTCTATTTTTAACAGCTGTACCAGCATATCATAATTGTGACGGTATGTAGCGTCATGTTTGTCTGCCTTAAACCTCAGACCATATTTTATATTGTCTTTAACTCGCATATGTGGAAACAGAGCACAGTCCTGATAACATATGGAAATCTTTCTTTCTTCCGGCCCTTTATTAGTGATATCTTCGTCGTTGATAAATATATGACCTTTTTGTAGTTTTTTTAGCCCGGCAATTGATTCAAGTAAAACTGTCTTACCAGTACCTGTAGGACCCAGAAGGACAAAAAACTCACCTTGCTTAATAGCTAGATTAATATTTTTTAGACTAAAACTGCCCAATTGCAGGCAAAGATTCTCTACCTTGATCATGCGGCTCCCCCCTTCATATGATCAGAAGCAAGCAGCCGTAAGCAAATAAAAATAATCAGGCATAGTACAATTAATATTACTGCTACCGGTACTGCATACATCATGCCATAAGCAGAAAACCGCTCATATATTAGTGTTGGAGCAATCATTGGGTGATAAGCTAAAATTATTACCGCGCCAAATTCACTTATGGCTCTGGCCCAGGTCAGTATCATGCCGCTCAATATATCTCGCCAGGAAAGGCAAAAGGTTATTAAAAAAAACGTTTGCCAATGATTGGCTCCCAGAGTTCGGGAAACATTCTCCATACGGGGTGACACCCAGATAAAAGCTTCCCGGGCTGCATTGATTAAAAAGGGCATGCTTACAAAAGTCATAGCGATAACAATAGCAGCAACTGAGCCCAACACTTCCAACCCGAAGTCTTCGAGACATTTACCCAGCCAGCACCTGGGGCTTATTACAGTCAAAAGGCAGATACCGGCTACTGTATGGGGTAATACAACCGGGATATCTACTATACTCTCCACCAGGCTTTTCCCTTTAAACTCCTTGCGAGCTAAAAAGTAAGCAAAAGGAACACCCAAGACAAAAGAAATAAAAGTTGTTAATGTAGCTGCACCAATACTAAGATAAATTGAGCGCATTACATCTTTATCCTTAAGCGCCTCCAGGATAAAACCTGGTTTGGTCCAAAAAAATGTATTAATAATCGGGTACATAACAAAAAATAGTATTATAATGCCGGCCAAAAAGGAAACTATAAAAAAAATTTCAGGCTTTTTTTTAAGCATATGCACCTCACCTGTTTTCCATATAATTTGCGAATATCACAAATAAATGGAGGCTGAACAAAAGCCCAACCTCCACTCCTGCTAAATCCAGAACTACTTTATAACGTCCTTTAATGCTTCAGGAAAATTTTCTCCGCTTAAAGTAATCTCATCAACAACCGGCTGACCGTTGTCTTCCAGTATCTTTAATCCCTGTTCCCGATCAAAGAAATATTTTAAAAATTCGATGGCCAGTTCTGGGTTTTCACCTGTGGTCGGCATAGTAATGCCATAAACAATAGGTTCTCCCACTACAGTATTTATTTGTCCAGGTTCTTTACCCTGTAAATCTATAGAAACCTGTTTATAAAATTCGGCATTTTTAACCTCACCTAAATTAACTTTACCCGGTAATTCTACCCACTTGAAGGCAGGATTTTTGGCTGCATGCTGCCGGGCAACTGACTCGTATTCAAACGCATAATCTAATGCCCCAGTTTCCAGCATAGTTATCAATTCAACTGATTTAGGACGAACATTTTCTTGGGGACATCCATCAGTCAGCTTTTGGAAAAGACCTTCTGTTTCGTATTTCTTTTCTGCTAACTGCCAGCTGAGAACAGTTCTGTAACCACATGGATCATTATTAGGTTCGCTATGTCCGTATTTTACACCCTCTTTTAGAAGAACCTCGTACCAGTTATTTTTATTTATTTCATCAGCATACTTACTTTCATCAGTGTACATAATTACCATGGAATTTTTAGCAAAAGCAGCATTCCACTCTGCGAATTCAGGTATCATCATATCATCAATTACGATGTAATCAGCTGAAGCAAGGATATCAACTTTGTCGCCAAGATCAATAACCTTTCTGGCCAGATCCCGACTTCCTCCTGCTGTCCTTTGAATATCTACACCAGGATGTAAGGTCTCAAATTCTTTTTCCAGTGCTTCAAAAGGAATACTTAAGCTACCTGCATGGTAAACTACCAGTTTACCCTCAAGTTCAGGAGTCTTTTCTGGTGTAGGTGTATCAGCGTCCTGGGTTCCACCGCATCCAGCTATGATGAATGCCCCGAATGCAACCATAAGTATTAGTGCGACCAATTTCATTTTCTTAACCATATGTATAACCTCCTCAATATTTTTGGCTCACGAATTATGATGTACAGTTTGCACCCCCTTTGGCCTTCGTATTTTGAATCCGGATCAGAAAAAAACGAGACACAGGGTTATCCCCGTGCCTGAAAGTGTGCTAAAAAATAAAAACATGGCAAAAGCCGTGTTTATTGGACGTATAAATCTTATAGTGTATTGAATATTATAAATTATGCTGCATGAGGCTCTTCTTTCCAAACACGGGAGGCCAGATAATTTCTCATCTAACCCAACGGCTGTAAGTTCATGGGCATTCACCTTTAGAACTGACAGCTCGAAGAACTGCTTTAATTTTTTCAATTAAATATATTATTCGCCATAAAAGCTATATATCCTTCTATAAAATCCCAAAATTCAACTCTGATAGATAATTATTGACCTAATCTCCCCTGTGTCCCCCCTGTTTCATATGCTGATAATATTTCTTTTTATTCCCCCATTAATTATTAAACCAGCCAGAAAGGCTACAGCGGGGTTAAAGGCGAGACTCAAAATGATAACTGTAAGTATGACCATAATTTCCTGTCGGTCACTGGAGACTTTAGCAGCCATAGCCAGATCCAGACCACTATAAAAAAGGAGGGTTCCCAGTACGCACTCGGGAATAAGCTGCAAAATAGGAACTGCATCGTTGCCCAGTAAAATTCCGAATAACAAGAGAATGAGGCCAATACTAAAAGGAGTCCGCCAAGTTCTTCCCCCGAAACGATAGTGGGCAGCCACTCCACCACTGCCATGACACATCATATAGCCACCAGAAAATCCGGAAATAAGGTTAGCAAAACCCATAGTAAGGGAGAGGTTTTTTTCGGTTACGCGCACTGCCCTTTCGCCATATAGCTGGGCCGATAAAGAAGCAGTAACTAGTACTGCATTAGTAAGAGTAAGGGGGATCTGGGGTAGGGCTATCAGGAGAAATCCTTTTTTAAAGTCGGCCAAAGAAGGTAATATAAATTCCGGCCAATTTAAGCCTATAGATATATTCGGTAAAGCTACCGGATGCAGCAATAAGCCTAACGCTGTACCACCGAACAGAACAAGTAAAGCTGATGGTAATCTATGGCTGGATAACAAAAGAAGCATAGCTACCAGGGTAATAATGCCCAGGATAAAATCACTGCTGACCATTTTCATTCCCAGCATAGCCAGGGATATGCCTAATCCTATTTGAATACCGGCAGTAATCCCGGCAGGTGTAATTTCGCACAATTTTTTAATAAGTCCGGTTAACCCCAAGGTTAACATAATAATTCCAATTACAATACCAGCGGCTGCAACTTCACCGGGGGTAAGTTTTTGAGTTAGTATTACAGCCGAAGCAACCTTCATAGGCTGAACCGCCATAGGAATTCCGTAAAACCAACCACAAAATATGTAAAATAGTCCAAATCCGGCGAAGATACTGGCCGGGTTCAAACCTGCGACAGTAATAGCAGCAAGTACATGGGGCAGGAAAAGACCTAAATCTCCCATTGCTCCCGATAATTCATTAACTATTTTTGGTTTACTATAATTAGTTTTGGCATCGGTAACCGGGTTCATGACTTCACCTCATAATGTACATTCTAGCACTAACTAAATTACTTTATATAGTCCCCGGAGCTAATAAATCTTTAACTGCCTTTTGTTGCAAGTTTCCCAGTGAGGAGAGCCTTCTCCGCTGGTAGGAAATACCAGGAGGGTGCATTGCCCATTAAGCATAACCCCTTTTATTTTCTCCCCTAGTCTTATCTGTTCATCATCATCTAACAGCATATGCCCCTCCAGGCTCCTAACTGTTTCAATAATACCTTGTCTTTTAATTTCACCGACACTTAGTACCCCATTATGAGATGAAAGTTTTAATTGTCCCCGGAAACGGCCATCGTTAGCAGTCATACGTAAACCTGCTCCGGCCATAGCTCCAATAATTCCATCACCAGTCCCACCATGCTCTGACAGGTGAATATTAAGTCTGGCCGCCAGGGTATATGCTTCTTCTTTAGTAATAATATCTTTCTTGGCTCTATAGCCATAATCTATTAGTTCCTGAACATTTTTTAGGTTATCAGGTACGACTATGCATAAACCAGGATCTGATCCTAAAGCACTTTCCTTTTCGAGAAACTCCCCTGCAAAACATGTAAAGACCTCTAAATACAAAGGAGTAATTTCTGCCTCAAAACACATGGCACTATTATGTGATGTATAAGGAATGTCCGGATGAATATAAAGCTGATGCCT
>JAQWBP010000066.1 GCA_028706315.1 Syntrophomonadaceae bacterium | reverse complement strand
TGCGCCATATACAGACACTGCGCCAATATGAACTTCCTATTTCAAAAAAGGATGGTTAAGATTATGAATGATACAAGACAAATGTTTTTACAACGCAGACAAGCTTTTACTGCTAACCAAGAAAAAACGGAGCGCTATTCTAACCGGCTAAGCAACCTGCGCCTAGTTTTTTTCCTGACGGCTGGGTTCGTTACAGTGCTGTTGTTTTTATATGCTGATAGAATATACGGTTATCTCAGCCTGTCCCTTGCGCTAGTGTTATTTATTGCCTTACTAGTGCTCCATGACCGGGTGATTAAGCGAGCTGATTATTATAGCAGAATGGCTAAAATTAACCAGCAATGCCTGCAACGGATGACCGGGGCTTGGGTTGGTTTTTCTGACCATGGCCAAGAATATCAGAATCCCGGGCATAGATACAGTAATGATCTAGATATCTTTGGGCCAGCGTCTCTTTTTCAATGGATCAATACAACCAACACCTATCATGGTAGAGAATATCTCAGGAAACTGCTCGAAAATCCCGATCGGGATAAGAAGAATATCAGAAAGAGGCAAAATGCGATTCGGGAACTGGCCTCAAATCTAGAACTATGTCAGGCTTTGCAAGGCGAGGCAATGGACAGCAGGGATTATATGAATAATCCCGAGAAGTTATTTGCCTATGCGGAGGATAACAAGCGATTATTTAGTCATAAATGGTCAGCGTATATATTCTATATTTTACCGCTTATAACCCTGATGGCAATTATTATAAGCTCTATCAACCCTTCATTTTTCTGGTATGTTCCGCTGGCATTAGTCTTCATTCAAATAATCATCAATTTTTGGGGAAGTAAGCAAGTTAACAATATTTTAGTTACAATTTATGACTATAAGAGGAAAGTGGAAGTTTATCAACGCTTTTTAGAACTATTGGAAAAGCAAAAATTTGCGGACGCCTATTTATTGGAGTTAAAAGCTGATTTGGTTAATGATGAGCTAACTGCTTCACAACAATTAAAGGGATTGGATAAAATTGTAGGGGCGGTTGCTTTTCAGTATAATCCCATCATATATTTTATTGTTAATAACTTATTTTTTTGGGACTTCCATTGCGTATTTGCACTGGAGAAGTGGAAAGCCCGGTCAGGACTTTCCTTGCGAAAATGGGTCAATAACCTGGGAATTTATGAAGCTCTAGCCAGTATGGCAATGATTTCTCAATTAAACCCCGAGTGGTGTTTCCCGGAATTTGATCAAGATCAGCTGTTTTTCGCAGCTGAGGAAATGGGTCATCCTTTAATTACTGGCCAGCAGCGAGTTACCAATAACCTTACAATCGAAAATCAGATCGCTGTGATTACCGGCTCCAATATGTCGGGAAAAACTACATTGCTGAGGACAATAGGAGTAAACCTGGTTTTGGCTTATGCGGGGGCTCCGGTCTGTGCCAGGAAATTCGGCTGCTCAATCATGGAAATATATACCTCTATGCGTATAAGCGATGATTTAAACAGCGGCATATCAACTTTTTATGCTGAGCTGCTGCGTATCAAGATGATTATTGATTTTTCCAAAAATGAGCAAGACATGATCTTTTTAATCGACGAAGTTTTTCGAGGAACTAATTCTCTAGATAGAGTAACCGGAGCCAGAAATGTTCTCCTGAATTTAAATAAACCCTGGGCGATAGGTCTAATATCCACCCATGATTATGAGTTGTGTGAGCTTGAGCACGATCATAGCGGAAGGATAAAAAACTATCATTTTATTGAAAGTTATCATGAAAATGAAATAAGGTTTGACTACCGGTTAAAGCCTGGATCATGCAAGACCAGCAATGCGAAGTACCTGATGAAAATGGTTGGGATCGAGATATTAGATTAGTTCTCAGATATGAAATTGGTACAGGCTAAAAGGATAGGGGGACAAGGATGCCCCCCTAATTTCTCTCTTCCCTACTAGTCCATCAGCTCTTTTAGAACTTTTTCAGAAGGGTGATTCGGTATAGTAGCTATAATCTGACCCTGATATTCAAAAACATTGTAATCCTGGTCAGTAATCTCACCGATTACGGCTGTACTGCCATTTTTACTACGAATAGCCTCTAATACTTCATCAACATGTTGTGGCTCAACTTGCAGTATCATACGAGCTTGAGTCTCACAAATAAAGATTTCTTCCGGAGTTATCTCGCCTGGTTTTACCGGAACTTTATCTAGTTGAATTTTGGCTCCCAAGCCTCCAAAACGAGCTGATTCACATACGGCAGCTCCTATGCCGGCTGCACCCAGGTCAGAGCAAGCTTTAATCTTCCCGGTAGCGAAAGCAGCTAAAGTAGCGTCCATGGTAAGTCTCTCCTCTTTAAAGCAAGCAATAGCAGGCTCCATAGAAGATACTAAGCCGGCTCTATACAGAGTATCATTACCATCCGTACCAGTCTCCCCAACTATAATGATTTTGTCTCCAGGGGATTTAGCCGGTTTGGTAAGGGGTTTTTCCGTGATTTGTTTACCAATAACTGAAACTACTGTTGCGGGAACGATATCACTAAAGGAAGTAGAAAAGCCCCCTCCAACTACAAATACGCCCATGCTTTCACACATATCAGCAATCCCTTTAAGCATCCGGTTAATTCTATCTTTACTAGTTATTGTTTCACATTTACCACAAGTACATTTTCCTTCAAAGCCACACGGACCTACAATGACTTCTTCTTCTAGAGGACGAGTACCAATAAAGTCTAACAAGAACATAGGTCTAGCACCCATGGCTACAACATCTCTCATAGCTCCTCCAGCTCCAGTAGCTGCAGCGTCATAAGGACGAGGTACACATGGTGAACAGTGGCTTTCCATTTTAGCGGTAATAAAGCAATCCGTATCAGGAATTTTAACTACGGCTGCATCATCATTAGCATCAGGCCCCACTAGCAAAGCCCCGGGCCAGGTCTGGTCAATTTTTTCATTGAGTTGCTTAAATAGACCAAAATCAATCGCCTTATCGGTATTATGATGCAGGTGAACAAACAGAGCATGTATAAGCGCCTTTTCCACTTTATTCATAAAACTTCCTCCTATAATTGAATAGTTTGTTAATTTAATTTCGTGTAACACGTAATTGGTTCACTCACAGGTAGGTGCCACCCTGGATTTACCCAATACTTGAAATAGCAAAAATCTTACTACATAAGATATTTGAGGACTATGAACAAAAAGCACCCTGAGCTATTATAGGTCCTCGTAGATGGGTTGACAATACCTCAGCAGTTCTAGGGTTGCCTTTGGCTATATCTTGTCAATAAGAGTATTCCAATTTTTATAAAAAATAAACAACCTCCTAAATACGAGATACTGTAATTATATCGCCAATATGATTACAAAGTAAGTCTAATTGTATTTAGTAGTAGCAAATAGTAGTTTTTTGAAATATTCCTGGATAAATAAATGAGAAATGTAAGCTTAACCGTTTTGATTTAAAATTTGCTTAATTAGAGCTCTGGTAGTTTAGAGCGGTGGCGGGGATAGCCAGAGCTCGATTCTGGCCTTCGCCTTCTACGGTTACCGTTCCAGTGGCGTAGATGATACCGACCAGGCGGCCCATTTCATCTAATACCGGGCTGCCACTGCTGCCTGGAGCAATGGTGGCGGCAATGGAAAATACCAGCATACCGGTTTCGGTTTTAAAATACTCCTTCACTTCCCCCCGGGCAGAAATGCGCTGGAATCCCCGAGGGTTCCCGATTATAGTTACTGTTTGTCCCAGCTCTACTATCTGGTCGTTGGCCACCGGCAAGGAGGGCCGGTCATTGCCATTAAGCCTTATTACCGCCAGATCATAGCCGTCGATCATTTCTATGTCCTGGCTAAAATACTGTTTTTCGTCGCTAAAGGTAACCTCAACTGAAGATGCACCTTCCACCACATGGCGGTTGGTAATTATCATCCCCTGGGGTTCGAGGTTAAAACCGGTACCCTGACTGGTGGTTGCGAATCCCCCGGTTTTGGGCGCCTGAATGTTTACCACCGCCGGTTGGCACTGGCGCACCAGGTCTTCTTCGGACAAGATTTTATCCTGTTTCAAAAAATCAAGATGGGGTGGCCACATTAATGGCAGCCAGGCGTAGGAAAAAGCTATGAAAGCCAGCAAAATGATGCCGGCTCCAATCTTAAGCGGCAGCTTGCTGCGTTTATCCCCCTCGGTTTCGTCTTCCTCCAGCATATCCCACTCTGTATCTATGATGTTTTCCTTTTCCCCTTCATTCTGGGGTTGGTCGTCCTCATGCACGTTTTTCACCTACCGAACGCATTAATCTTTTTCTATAATGGCTCGTTGTTTAAGCGCTTGCTTGGCTGATCACACCAATACACAAAAATTATTCTTTTTGAATACCCTAATATTGTAAACATATTCAGGGAGATGATAAAATGTCAAACTCGTATAAATATAAGTATACCACTGGTCCCATCAGTTGTAGTGAGTTTATAAATAACATTCGGGTGCTGGTATTGAATAACGGCGCAAAAAAGCACAAAGCAAGAGTTAAAATCTTTAACCTCGACCCCACACCGAAAAATGAAGTATTCGACGAGACATTTACGATTGCATCTAATGCAAAAATCAACACCGAATTTATCCCCATGTTCAATGCATTTGAAGTACAAATTCTAACTGATAGCTCCCTTGTTTTCATCTGGGTAGGTGGACGTGCCGGCAATGAGAATCTGGAAGGGAATATAGTATTACATAAGGACTTGATCAGGTTCTAGGGTGCCGAGGCGTCTTAGAAATACAAGTAATGATTCCACTGCGAAAAGTATTAATTATGCACCAGCTTGAGTAATTCAACGCGGAATCCGCGGATTTTCCAAGGAATTACGCGGCTTTAGTTAACGTTAAAAAAGAGCGAAATATGGATTATCCCTGCTATAATTTAGAATTTATAATTGCCAAATACAAAAGATTTAACACCATTTTAAAACCACGTATTCATTAAGTTGCATTGGGAAAGGGGTTTTTGCAGGGGAATCAAGTAATACATTCTTAATTATTACGAATGCTTCCTATTACTGCTGGATCTGCCCATTTTTCTGTTTTAGTCTATTGTAGTTAAGCCCATTCTGTGGGGTTTTGCTGACTTTTACCTTTGTTCTGATTTAGTCTGTTTAGGTCTGTTTTGGTGTTCATAAACACCAAACAGGCACCAAAAAAGCACCCGATAAAGAAGGAGCTCTTTGTCCTGGCCCGAGATACACTACCCCAGAAATTCCCCGCGATTCAAAAGATAAAGAAAAGCCGCCATAAATCAGAGGGACTCATAGCGGACCATCTAGCGGGGTGGTCTTATGCGGAGGTACCCACTTTTACTATCCCAGCTTGGGAACCGGTATGTGCAGCAGCCGCATGATCTCTTTTTGCGTCTCGTACACCCTCTCGGCGATAAACTCACAGAAGGAGCCCGGATCGCATTTGTTTTGGAATCGCCTGATATAGTCGTTGTACTCCGTTCTGCATACCGGGGGGATGATCGCCAGCTGGTACCCATCCTGTATCAAGGCCAAATTCATGATTAGACGGCTCGTTCTCCCGTTTCCGTCAATGAACGGATGGATCGACACAAATTTGAGATGCAGCATGGCCGCGAAGGTGACGGGGTGGTAGTTTTCCCGCTCACCCTTAATCCATTCCTCTAAGCCGCGCATCTGCTCATTGATCTCCTGGGGCTCGGGAAACACATATTCGGAACCAGAGACAATGACGCTCTCCTTCCGCCACTCACCGGCGTTTGCCTCGTCGATGTTCTTGTAAAAAAGTCGGTGCATGGTCTTAATGTCTCCAACGGTTATGCGACGCTCCCCGATGAGGGAGAACATGAAGTCGTATGCAGCACCGTGTCCTACAGTCTCATAAAAGTCCCGGAGTGGGCGACCGCCAATGGTCAGACCATCCTCAAGCACCACCTTAGTCTCACTTATGGTGAGCGTGTTGCCCTCAATAGCGTTACTCGACCAGGTGAGGCCAATACGGTAGTAGCATTTAAGTTGTTCCAGCATATGCCCCTCAAAGGGACGTTTATCACTGATCGCCTCTTGGCAGCGATCAATTTTCTCGTATATGTTCACTTGCTCGCCTCCTCTCTAAATTTTCGTGCCATCTGGGAATTCGAAAACCGCTGAGTAAACAGCTCCCAGTACAGCGGCGATAGTTTCAAGCTCTGATGTCGAAAACTTATCT
>JAQWBP010000033.1 GCA_028706315.1 Syntrophomonadaceae bacterium | reverse complement strand
AGTATATTTTTTTCCCTTATGTCGGAAAAACTCTCCAGAAATTCTGGTTTCATGCTTAGTCCCTCCCTTTTATATTACCTTTATACTATAATTGTGAGTTATATATCCTATTATTATATGTTGGCAAGATGTCAACAATTGCGTCCAGTTCAAACATCCAGCCTGCCAGTGGCTCATAGCCAGGGTATAATAGCCAAATTTTGTCCAGTTTAATACCAGCTCCTAAAATTGCGATTAACCCGGCTAAATATGCCCACTTCCCCACCAGGTAAATGCGCGTTCAAAACTATATATTGGAATATCTGTAGTAATTATCGATGCTAGTCCGCATACGTTATAGCCGGAGCTAATTCCTGCTGGAGAGCTTTTTCGATCATCTATCCTTCCTCCTATATAACCTCTAGTTATGCATATGTATCCATATAGTTATCCAAGCATTATTATAACAAAAAAAATACCAGGTGGAGAATTTTCTCTACCTGGTAAGGTGACCGGGGACCGTCTTTCCTACCCTTGACAACCGCACTTGTTGTATTACATTTACTAACATATAAGTGTAAATTATTGCCTTTAGTCCCAATTTAACCTGAAGTTGGGATACATTCTGTAGCATCCCCTTTCACCAAAGCAGGAAAAGCAGTTTATGCCGGTGAATATCTCCTTAATCAACAGTATTTAACTCCAAACTTAGCCGATGAAGGCTACTGCTATTTTAGCGCCACGAAAGATGTTCCGGAGCTAAAATTCTCAATTAAAACTTATCATATTATTAAGGAGATGAGCTTGTAATGATAACCATAAATTCCCTGGAAGCTTTTAAAGAAATAGCCCCTTATCTGGTTAATTCTGTTCCCGGTGGAGCCGTTTTTGCCTCTACTGATCAAAATATTATCCAGTGGAAAATGCCATCAGACGCTTTTGATATTCCCGATTTTAAGGTAGGAGGCCAGGTAAGAGCTGAAGGTGCAGCCGCGCGGTGCATAAGAGAAAAAAACCCCGTAACCGAAAATATTCCCCGTAATGTTTACGGCATGAGGGTTGCCTTTACTGCTGTCCCCGTTTATGACGATAATAACGAAATAGTACAGACCTTGTGTATTATGTTACCCCGTCTGCATCCTATTGCACGTTCATTCGGTGATTTTGCTCCTTTAGTCGCTAACATGTTCCCGGAAGGATCTTTTATATTTATGACCGATTTGGAAAAAATTGCCTATAGACAGCCTTCAAATAAATTTGACATGCCCGATTTACAACTCGGACAACTTATAGCTGAAGGTGGAATTGCTCATCAAGCCATTACTTCTAAAAAGCTCGCCGCTCAGGAAGTTGAAGCCAGCGTCTACGGAGTACCAGTTTTAATTATGAGTAACCCCTGTTTTGATGAAGATGATAACACTAAAGTAGTGGCAACTTTTAATATAGCTTTGCCCAAACAAGCTGCCTTTAAGCTCCGCGATTTATCAGCCAATTTAACTGGCGGCCTGGGCGAAATATCAACAGTTATCGAAGAATTAGCCGCATCTGCATCCCAAATTAGTGTTAATGAAAAAGACCTTAACCATAAAGTTTTAGAAGTTAACCGTATGGCTGATCAGATTAGCGAAGTTTTAAACTTTATAAAACAAATTGCTGATGAAACTAAAATGCTGGGCCTTAATGCAGCCATAGAAGCTGCCCGGGCTGGTGAAACCGGACGCGGTTTTGGGGTGGTAGCAGAAGAAATAAGGAAACTTTCTGACGAATCCAAGCAGACAGTAATCAGTATTCGCGACCTAATTAACACGATTAAAAACAATGTTTCCAAAACTACTGAGATAAGTGATCTTACGTTGCATTCCAGTGAAGAACAGGCCGCAGCTACCCAGGAGATCACTGCCAGTATTGAAGAAATATCTAGTATGGCGGAAGAACTAGATAAGATGGCTCAGGAAATGTAAACTCACAGATAAGCTATTACCAACGATGAGGGGTAAGATCTATGAAAAAAGACAAATTCAGAAAAGGCCTCATAATCAATACGCATTCTGTTAAAAGTTTAGCATTAAATAGATCTATTAGACAGCCTGAACAGGTACAATACAACCGCATCGACAGAGTAACGGGAGCTATTAACAGCAAATCTTTTGTAGAAAAACTCCATAAAATGGGGGATAAAAGATTTTTGCCTCTGAGCATTGTAAGCCTGGATATTAACGGGCTAAAGCTTATAAACCGCTCCCTGGGATATAAGTTTGGTAACCAGGTACTGCACGATGTAGCTAAAATGCTGCATAATGATATTTTGGATAAAAGTAATATGTTTCGTATAGGGGGCAGCCAGTTTGCCATAATACTTCCCTCTACTAATGAAATAGCTGTTGCGGCTTTTTGCGCAAATATAAATAGTAAAATTAGAGAATACAACCAGGAATATCCGGTATTTATTAGCATTGCAATCGGCAATGCTACCAGAAGAAATTTATCAGTACCGATTGAGGATGTCTTCCAGCAAGCCGAGGATATGATGTTCTGTGCTAAATATACACAAAAAGAAAGTTTCCGTAGTTCACTAATTAGGTCACTAAAAATCGCTGCATGGCGACATGATGACTTAATCAACAGGCACTCAGAAAGAATGAAATATTTGACTGCTTTAATGGCTAAAAAAAGTGGCTTAAACGATAAAAAATTTAGTGATATATGTTTACTGGCCGACTTACACGACATTGGTAAAATTGGTATACCAGATAAGATATTAGCAAAACCCGGGCCATTAGATGAGGAAGAGTATGAAATAATTAAGCAGCATTGTGAAATAGGCTACAATATAGCTCAGGAAATTCCTGAGTTAGTAGAACTGGCCGAGTATATTTTATGTCATCACGAATGGTGGAACGGGCAAGGGTATCCCCGCGGGTTATCCGGAGAAAGAATCCCACTTCCTTGCAGAATTATCAGCATAGTTGATGCATTTGACGCTATGACTAATGACCGTCCTTATCGTAAAGCTCTATCAACTAGTACAGCAGTCATGGAGTTAAAAAGAATGGCGGGAAAACAATTTGATCCTCATCTGGTCGATATTTTCTTAGATATATTAAACGAGCAGGGGGGAGGGGGTTGTTAAGCCAAATCAACTCCCCCTGCTCCAGTTGTAGATTTGCAAATATCCTGAATGTCTCTTTTTTGCTTAATAACTCTAGTAGACAAATTCCCTTCCTATTCTATCAAGCTAATATATACTATTAACCAACACCTTGGGATGCTACAAAAACCCAATGCATTAACTAGGCGAACCGTCTGGTTGTTTTTCTCCTTATACTGACCACTCTCACTACTAAACAATTCCCTGATAACACGCTCCAGGAAATCCTTCTGCTCTTCGACTCAGAACGGGGATATCTTAACATTTAGGTGACATAGAAATATTCCTTGTTAAGGGTAATGTACAAAACGCACATTAATAACCTTATTGCATAATATTTAGCAAATGATGTATGCTTAAGAAAAATATTGTTGAGATTTGAAGTTGGCCTGGTGTTTATAGTTGGGAGGGTTTGAATTGGTTACAAAGTTTATCGATAATCCAGAAGATAAGCAGGACCTATACAATCTTTTGCAATCGTTTATGCTCTATACCGAATATGCCCCCTGGCGATGGATGACTGACACTGATATTTTTGCCGTGGAAATTCCGGGGGAAAAAGAACTTTATTACGCCTGTGTAATGGGATGTGAAGGCGAAATGTTCGGCATGGCTATTTACCAGGGATTAAAAGGGCTTAAATACTACCAGCGCCAGTTGGAAACTGAAGACCCTGAAGAGGTTGCTATGATAGAAGAACATGGCCCTGTATTGCTGTTAACTCTTGGTGATCGAGGAGAACTCAATAATAAAGAGCGGCAACTTTACAAAGAACTAGGATTTAGTTTCCGTGGTCATAATGCCTGGCCAGTCTTCCGCAGTTTTAAGCCCGGGTTCTACCCCTGGATCCTGACACCAGCTGAAGCCCATGCTGCATCTATCGTTTTACAGCACGCTATCGCAGTAGCGGAACACTGCCGGGAACACCAGAATAAGTGGCATGAAAATGGGAGTGACCATATCCCCTTATGTAAAGTGCTACCCGGTTCTGCCAGTGAAAATTTTACTTTAGAATGGATGCCTTTTCCGGAAATTAATGATGAAGAAATCAGATTCGCTTTTGATTATGATACAGCCATTAGTGCCGTAAGTCACCTGCCCCAAATAGAAGGAGAAGGATGGGAAATAGACTGGTGCTACAGTCCAGGCCCGGTGCAGGAAAAAAAAGGCGATTATCCCTTCTATCCTATCCTGGGCATTATCGCCAGTCGGGAAAGCGGACTAATACTTAACTTTAAATTATCTACCCGCGATGAATTTAATGCTGCCAGCTTACTTATACAAACTATGGTCAAGTTTAATAAGCGACCCGAATCCCTGATATTTAAAACTGAACTAAAAGCGCGTTCAGTATTAGATTTAGCCCACCTCTTAGAAATTGATTTTTACCTTGCCCAAAAACTGTTACTCGAAGAATGCCAGGCCTCCCTGCTAGAACAGCTCTAAAAAAATAACTCAACAAAAGTTTCTGACACTTTTGTTGAGTTATTTTAAAAGGAAATGGGTTACGCCAGTTCCCGGGGTGTTTCAATAAGTTTATGTATTCCTCCGTCAATTGAGGATGCTTTGTGCAGCTTATTAAATATGGTACCACTATAATAGCGGATTACATTTATTGTTCCACTACCTATTACTCCCCCAAAAATTTTAATATCTTCCCCTGCTATTACTTCGGAATTATACACAGAGCCGAGCACTTTTATCATTCCTCTGGCCGTAACTTTTGAGTTATCCATTACATTGCCTTTTATGAGAATATTTCCATTAAAATCAATATATCCAGTCTTAACATCCACATCTCCAGAAAGTATTAGTAAGGGAATTACGCTTATTGCACCATCTTTTAATACCGGAGTTCCACTTGTGGCAGCTACCACTTTATTACCATTATCTAGTATAATAGCCCCTTGGCCTACTTTAAAAGTCTTATCTTTTACTTCTTTCGCCTTAATGATTTCACCTGTAACAGATATGCCATCTTTTCCCCTTATTGCCGGCATAACTTTAGTAGTTGCTTTTATCTTGATTGTATTATTGCTTGTACTCTTGGGAGAATTATTAGCACATTATTAAGTGAAATGTTATGATTTTTTACATATTTCGACTTATCCTAATTTTAGTATACACTTTATTCGATATTTTTCAATTAGGACAGAATTTACATAACCCGAGTAAAAGCATTCTGGTTCGAGCTTAGCAGCCTAACTCATTTCATAAAAAAGTATTTTACAAGAATTTAAAAACAGTATGTAAAGCAAATTGCCATTTAGTGAGCATTGAGTTCTTAGATTGACCGTTGTATACTTAAAATTGTATACGGCATTGTCCAAATATTAATAGAAAGAGGAATTGAGAATGAAAAAGAAAACTAGCTTACTATTACTACTTGCATTTATTTTCACCTTCGCCCTCCCCTTTGCAGCTATAGCTAGCAGCCCGGGAAAGGCTCTGTACCTGGAAAACACGCAAATTCAACAGGAAAAACAGATGCAGCTTAACTGCGACCGCCCCTTAAGCGGGGAAATCGACTTACATATTAACGGCGATACCTTCAAAACTTTAGGCTTCCAGAATATTAAAGCCAACCTGAAATATGATATGGACCTAAAAAATGATAAAGCCTTTTTCGTGGTTGATGGCAGTGTAGATGGTAATACGCCACAGGAAATTAACTTAGCGTTCTATATTATCGGTGATAAAATGATTATTCCGACGGAATCCCTGAGTTCTATAGCAAAAATTAGTCCCCAAATGGAAATGCCGGCCGAAAATATCAAATATGTCTATACCAAATTAGAAGGCTTTAGTTTTGCTGAACTGCAGACGGCTATTGACCAGTCCAGCCAGCAAGAGGCAGCCATGGAACTGGTAAATACCATATTTGAAGCTATTCCTGATAAGTGTTTCACCTCCCAGGGAAATACCGCAGAAATGAATATTGATAAGGAATCATTAGTTCTTATTGCCAAGAACTTCCAGGATGAAAAATTTATTGCCAAACTAGCCGAACAAATAGCTGCATTAGACCCGGCAACTATGGACAAAAATGAAATCATGGAAGGCCTTAAGACTGGTAATACTGATAGCGACGTTTCATTTCTAAAGGTATTGCAGAATTTAAACATTCGCAAATGTAAAACCCAAATAGGCCCGGAAAAAGGTTTTGCAGATTGGGATTTTGGCTACAGTGATGAAAATATGATTATGAACTGCAAACTTAACAGTAAATCAAATATCCAATCAGCTAAGATTTCGTCATCTGTTAATATGGAACTAAGTTTTAAATCCCCGGCTGACGAAAAAAATGTGGCGGCAAAACTGACCGCAGATTCATTGACCAGCAAAGATAAATCTACTCTCAATGGTAATCTGACTGTAACTGGTAATATGGACGGTATGCCCCTGGATGTGGCTGCTGATTTTAATATTGACCAGCAGTTTAAAAATAAAGTTAATTTTACTGTTCCAGTATTAACCGCAGACAATAGCATGGATATGGATGAGCTGGAGCCAGGTGCAGTAAACAGTCCAGAACCGGAACCGACAGCAAAGGCGATAACAGTAAATGTCAACGATCAGTATCATATCCCATTTGTAAATACCCCTTTTATAGAATCTGATCGTATTCTGGTTCCGGTTAGAGAACTGGGTGACTCCCTGGGTTACGAAGTTAACTGGAATCCCCCGACCACAGTAACCATGACCACTGCTGATAAAAACATTATTATGAATATAAGCAAAAAGCAATATATGCTCAACGGCCAGGGTAAAGAAATGGATAGCGCCCCCGTTATCAAAGATGGCGTAACTTATGTACCCATTAGATTTATTACCGAAGCACTAGGTTATGAAGTATCCTACAATCCGGAAACCATGGCAGTATCCTTAAACAACCAGTCCGTAGAAAAATAGCGGCGATTTAAAAAATCCTCTTGTTCGATTTGAACAAGAGGATTTTGTTTAAATTCGATTATTTACCTCTTACCCCCAACTAAAATAACCACATCAACCGTTATATTCATTTCTCCCATATCAGTAACTTTGCGGATGTTTTCAGGCGCAGCCCCCCATGCCAAAGGGGTCATATTCACCAGATGGCTTAGCTGCTCCCCTTCCAGCTTGAATTGATATGTTACTCGCTTAGTCTCTAATATGGCGAAATGTTGTTTAAAATTTGCTACCACATCATGATTAGAATAGGTCTCTGAGTCACTATTTTTATAAAAAATATCCCGCAGCTCACCTAAATAACCTTCTTCCGGTATTACTTTGAGAATAATGCCATCTTGCTTTAGGATACGCTTGAATTCTTGCTGATTAAAAGGAGTAAAAACATTCAAAAGTACATCAAAACTATGATCTGCCAGGGGAAGATCAGCTAAATTAGCTACTGCCCAAATAATACCGGGATAATCCCGGGCCGCAATACTAATGCCGTCCTTTGATATATCGATGCCTGTTCCCACCGGCTCTTGTGGAGTATTTGCACTAATATCTTCTATAATCCTAGCTAAATTAGAACCCTCCCCACAACCAGCATCAATAATAGCTGGCTGTGCTATTTCATCGTTAAGATATTTATTTATCAAACCTACTAACTCTTGTGTCAACGGTTCATAAAATCCCGCCTGACATAAAGCTCGTCTTGACTCAAACAGTTTATTATTATAATGAGTCTCAACTTTACGCAGCATCAAATAAATGTAACCTTTTTTCGCCAGGTCAAAGCAATGACCATCTGAACAGACTAAGCTGTTCTCCTCATTCCATTTCATCTCTTTTTCGCACTTCGGACACCGAAATAGAGCACTATGCTTTTTTATTAGATTTTTTACTATATCGATTTTTTTCAGCATTGCTTTTATTCTCCATATACTTAAAGATTACATTCCAATTTACCATATAATTTACCTTAACAAAAATATTTCTAACCTTTTTCTTGACCTATATTAAAATTGAAGAACAGGGTAGTAATAAACACCACCCTGTTAAAAAGATATATGAGGATTGAGGAGAACTAATAGACATACTACTGACACTTTAGCCTCCCCCAATAGGAGGAAACAATGCAACTATATCTCCATCATCAACCTGTTTTTCCATATTGGAATAATGACCATTAACCATTACAATGGCCACTTCGGATGGCTTTATGCCTAGATTAATAATAACTTCTTTAACAGTCGCACCGGGGTTCAACTGTATATCCACCACCCTGGATCGGCCCCTGCGCAGAGTAAAGAAGAGTTTTACTTTGACTTGCATTTATTACTCCTTAAACCTAAAACTTACTCACCATTACAACCGCTCTAACTAGGGAACCATTCCCTTGCATAATCTATAACGGGAAGCAGGTAAAAGTAAATATTTACCTAGACTATCTTTTAACCACCCAGTCTAAAGACAACTTTCTCAAGTTTGTTTCGGTAGGATTACCAGTCTTTACATCCCAGCCAGCAAATTGGTAATAAGTGTTTAAAGCTTGCTCAAACTCCTCTTTGTCCAGGGTGATTCCCTTGGAAGGTCCATCAGGCATAGGATCAAAAAGGCGTTCAGGTAAAGCGTCATCACTGCGCGTGAACCCTTCGCGAGCATTGAAATACCGCATCATGTTGATACGCCTTTCACCAACCCGCATTAATTCGAATAGAGAGGTTTCCCAACCAATGCCATATTTGCACAGCTGAATAATGTCATCTGGACCATATAATTCCCAGGCCGGGCCCCACACGAACTGGCACAGACAAAGGGTATCCAAAATGGAAAAGAAACACTGAGTATCAAACGCAAATCGCACCTTGTCATCATCGAGGTCGAAGGTATCCTGATATTGTTTGTAAACCCCAAGTTGACCTAACCATCGTCTCTCCTGACTATCCGGATCGGCAACCAGAAAGGTGTCATGCTCACTCGACTGGTGATCGGCACCAAAGGGGTTTACGGCATATATTAAACCAACTGCTGGTTTGAATTGAGGCATATGAGCCGGAAGTTCCTGGCCTTTTACCGATATACTTAGTTTTAAGGCTTCGCCGCCTACTTTTTGTGCAGCCCGGTAACTTCCTTCCGCCAGAAGATCTCCGATTCCCTGACGTTTGGCTATCATCTCTATAAGGATTGCCAGGTTGTCACCCTTACCAAATTTAAGCTCCATTCCTCCGGTATCATCAGTATTAAACAAACCCTTTTCAAAACATTCCATGGCAAAAGCAATGGTACCTCCGCAGGAAATAGTGTCTATACCATACATGTTGCAAAGCTGATTAGCCAGTGCAACTGTTTCCAGATCAGTTATTCCACAATATGACCCAAAAGCTGCACATGTTTCATATTCTGGTCCTCCATAAAACGGATCAACTTTTCCCGGTACTTCTACTACTCTTTTACACCTGACCGGGCAGGTGTAACAAGTATCCCTTTTAACTAGAATAGTTTCTGCCATAGTCGTGCCACAGATGCTTTCGGCCCCTTCCGGAAACCAACCAGTCTGCCAGTTATTAGTAGGCAGAAAACCTAACTCATTAAAGCCATCCAGGTCACCATCAGTTCCAAATTCGCCCAGACCATCTATTGATTCATTATTCCTGATCCGCTCCTTGACGTTTTTGGTCAGAGTAGTCAGACCTTCTTTATCAAACGCTTTAACAGCTATTTTGTTCTTTTTCACTACCAACGCCTTAAGATTCTTAGAACCCATAACGGCACCAGTTCCATTTCTACCATTAGCGCGGTTACACATATTCATAATAGCAGCATACCGAACTAGATTTTCACCACCTGGACCTATCTGAGCAATTTCTAGGCCTTCATCACCTAGTTCCTCTTTTATTAGTCTTTCAGCATCTCCGGTCACTTTGCCCCATAAATGGTCCGCCGGACGTAATTCGACCTTATCGCCATTAACAAACAAATATACCGGGTTTGCTGCACGACCCTTAAAGACAACAGCATCGTAGCCATTAGCCTTTAAATAGGCGGGGAAAAACCCTCCTGCCTGACTATCTCCTATGGTTCCAGTTAGCGGGCTTTTAGTGGTGACAACTACTCTACTCAGACCAGCTACCGGCAGACCAGTAAAAGGTGATACGGTAAACACCAGCATGTTATCGGGCGAAAACGGTTCTATACCCGCCTGCATTTCCTGTAAAATCAGATATAATCCAAGTGATGATCCTCCGGGGTAGAGTCGGTAGATTTCACCGGGCAGGCTTCGCACCGAGATCTTTTGATTGGTTAAGTCTACATCGAGAATCTTTGCCTCAGGGAACATCATAAAAACCTCCTATTGTTTAAAATACTGCAATATAGTAGGTTGGGAACCGAGAAAATCCCGGTTCCCAGCTTAATTTAAATAGGGTTACAAAACTTCTTTTTCAGCCTTTTCGATATCTTCAACTAGGATATCTAAAATCTTTTTACCAACGTCACCAACTTCTTTAATATATTCATCTCTTAATGGTATACTTGCTTTTTCAAATACTTCCCGGTCTTGATCCGAAATTGTTAATACTTGAATACCACTTGCTGATTTCATTTCCTCCAAAGCCTTATCATTGAAATCTTGTTGCATGTCAAAGGAATAATCTTTGACTTCCTCTACTGTATCTACTATGGCTTGTTGGATATCACTCGGTAAAGAATTGTATGTCTCCGGGTTAGCTACAGTTGCCGCTACATACAATGCATGGTGGGACAAAGTAATGTACTTTTGTACCTCATGTAAATTATTGTGAGCCACATAAAAAATTGGATTTTCCTGTCCATCTATCATATTTAGCTGAAGAGAACTATATACTTCCGAAAATGGGATCGGCGTAGGGCTTGCTCCGTAAGCTTTGTAGGAAGATATAATTAAAGGTGATTGCATTGTCCTAATCTTAAAACCCTTAAAATCTGCAGTTTTAGTCAAGGGCTGATTGCTAGTCCAGTCCATGAACCCTTCAGTCCAAAAACTAAATACTTTAATACCTTTGTCTGCATAAATGTTGGCCAGATCTTCGTAAAATGCTTTACTGTTATTTAGTACTTTTTTGTTTACTTCCATATTATCTGAGAATAAAAAATGTAAATTTACAAACTGGGCTTCAGGCAATAACGTTCCGGTACACCCCGGAGAAGAAATCGCAAAATCAATTGCCCCGGATTGTAATGCTTCTAACATATCCTGGTCAGTACCCAATTGACCAATACTAAATATTTCAACTTTAGCTCTACCATCTGTTTTTTCCTCCAGCACCTTAGCAAATTGCTTTGCATAGAGATCTTGTACACTACCAGGGGCTTCTTCATGAGCAAATTTAAATACATAAGTTCCCTTAGAATTAGGATTGTCTACCGATTGGTCACTAGGTTGCTTCGAGCCACCACAACCAGTTACTAAAGTAGCAAATAACATTAAGGATAATAGAATCGATAAAACCCTTCTTACCTTCATAATTTACTCTCCTTTCACATTGTCTATGTTGTTAGTTGCGGCCTATTGCCTTAGTCTATAATAGTATTAATAATTCCCGAATAAACACCAGCCCCTTCCCCTAAAGCAGCCTTTATTTTAACGATGGTTTCTATTAGAAACCGAAATCACAGTGGCTATAGCTGGAGGAAAATTCTTTAACCTTTTGGGCTATAAAAGAGCTACTTTCATTACCCATTAACACTCGTTTAAAAAATTCAGCTACGGTTTTCATTTCCGTTTCTTTCATGCCCCGCCGAGTAACTTCTGCAGTACCGATCCTTATCTCCTTATCCAATTGACCGAAGTCATCTGAACAAAGTACATTAGCTGCTTCCAACTGCCGGGCTACTTTTTTACACCCGCCAAATTCAGTTACATCCACCAGGATAAGGTGAGTACTGGTGTATCCCCTATCGGCCGCTACTACTTTAAAGCCCAATTCATCCATGGCTTTCCCCAGAGCTCTAGCATTCTTTATTACCTGCTCCCCGTAGGCTTTGCCGAATTGTTTCATTTCTAGCATGGCAGCAGCCAGAGCCGGCAGACGGTAGAGATGGTGGCTAGTCACCAGTGCCGATGACATGATATCCCCTATCCGTTTGAATAGCTTGGGATCCTTGGCCAGGATAAATCCGCCCTCTGGACCAGGAAAAGTCTTATGCAGACTACCAAACATAATATCTACGCCCTCTTCTAAAGGATTAGGGAACACTCCACCAGCAATTAAACCATTAATATGAGAACTATCCATGGCCAGGATTATGCCCTCTTTTTCAGTAATAGCTTTTATTTCTTTAATGGGTTCAGGAAAAAGCATGCCTGAACTACCGAAAATTATCAGCCGGGGCTTTTTCTCATAAATCATACTGATGAGCTTATCCAGGTCGATCATATGGTCACTGTAAGGAATTGATTCAATCCTTATGGTCTCACGAAACTGAGGCGCCTCGAGCATTGGTCCTACTAAGCCATGCCCCCAGTCCTTTAAATGAATTTCAAAAAGTAGTTCCCCTGGTTGCAGGGTTCCTAATACTGTAGCCACACCAGAAATATGGCCACCAATAGGACGTAAATCTACCAGCGGGGCTTTAAAAATCTCCCCTACCAGTTCCTGGACTTCCATTTCAAATTGATGTATAAATTTATTCCCCGTATATTCACGATTCTCCGGATGCATGCTTTCATAACACCCGTACCGATTACTTAATTTAGTATTTAAATATCCCCGGACAGTAGAACTTGCACAGTTTTCCGATGCAATAAGGTTTAAACAACTGTCCCGGTAATCATTATGCTTTTTAAGCAAATCATCAATCTCAGTTAAGCTCCTAAACATTTCTTTCGCTCCTTTATGGTCGGTTATTTACTAAATAGGCTAAATAGGTTGTTTATCTATCGGTTAAGAAATCTAAGCGCAGTTCTAATATGAACTTCAGTTCCATATGCCAGTATATCTTCATCAATATCAAAACGCGGGTGATGGTGAGGATAGTTAGACCCCTTGTCCTTACTTCCAATACCAAGAAAACAGTAGGTACTGGGAACCTTCTGGGTAAAGTAGGCAAAGTCATCTCCGCCCATACACATATATGGAACTATAGTCCCCTCATTCCCATACGTTTCCTTAACCGAAACTCGAACTAGTTCAACTATCTCAGGGTGGTTCATAACTGCCGGGTTGCTAGGAATAAATTTGATTTCGTACTCAGCCCGCATGGCTGCACAAATCCCTTTAACCAGCCTTTCGACTTTACCCAGCAGTTCTTTTTTTCCTGATTCTTCATTCTCATAGAGAAACCGTATGGTGCCTCCCATTTCCACCTTTTCTGTAACGATATTCCTGGCCGTGCCACCTTTTATTCTCCCAAACACAATGGAGGTGGGGGTTAGAACATCAGTTTCTCTAGTCTGGATAGACTGCAAAGTTTGGATTATGGTGCTGGCAATTATTATGGGGTCAACACCTTCCTGAGGTGCCGAGGTATGACCCGGTTTTCCCAAGATAGTTATCTCAAACTCCTCGTTAGCCGCCATCACCGGGCCGTTTGCCAGTCCGATCTGTCCACTTTTTAGGGGGGACCACAGGTGAATGCCGAAAGCCGCATCTACCTTCGGGTCTGCCAGAACTCCTGCATCAATCATGTCCATAGCACCAGTTACTTCTTCATTAGGCTGGAAGACAAATTTTACATTACCCTTAAACTGGTTTTTATGAGTGGACAATACTTTAGCTGCTCCCAAAAGCATAGCCATGTGTCCATCATGACCACAGGCATGCATTTTGCCTTGGTTTTTTGATTTGTAAGGAACATCATTTAATTCCTCTACCGGCAGAGCGTCCATATCAGCCCGCAGCAGAATGGTTTTCCCTGTTTCTTTACCGCGCAGTAAACCTACTACTCCGGTTTTGGCCACCCGTTTTACTTCCATACCACATTCAGTAAGATATTTAGTTACCACTTCCGCAGTACGGTATTCCTCAAAACCGATTTCCGGGTACATATGAAAATCACGACGCAGGGCGACTATTTCACCTTTTAGTTCATTTACTTCTTGATGAATGTTCATGTTTAACCTCCAATAAAGACACTAGTATCCAAAAGCAATATTTCTCACAAACATGGTTAGATTAGGAAATGCAATAAATACCACGGTAACTGCTAACAGCAAACCAATATAGGCGGGAGAAGAGCGTATAACCTCCAAGTAAGGTCGATTAAACAGAGCACTAGCAGTAAAAACATTGCATCCAAAAGGTGGTGTTGACCCCCCAATACCAGCTTGCATAGTTACTAATACTCCTAAATATACCGGATCTATTCCTGCAGCTACTGCTATCGGGAAGAAAATTGGGGTTATAACCGTTATAGCAATTAAAGAATCTACAAACATACAAGCAACGAAGAAAAACACGTTTACTACAATGAGAATTTTTAAAGCTGACGGATCTGTGCCTAACAATGAATCAGTAATCATCTGGGGAATACGTGCGTAAGAAATTACCCAGGAAAAAGCTAAACCGGCAGCTACCAGAATAAAAACTATGGCAGTAACTATCCCGGTTGAAAGAGCTATTTCAGAAATATCTCTTAACTTTAGTGATTTATAAACCAATGTTTCAATAAGCAAAGCATATAATACTGACGCGGCTGCCGCTTCAGTTGGACTAAATATACCCGAATATATTCCTCCTAAAACAATAACTGGGAATCCCAGAGCTAATAGAGCCTTTTTACCAGAAATAAAGCGATCATGCCAATTTAACTTGGACTCCACTGGAATATTATTACATTTAGCAGAGAAATAATTATAAATTGAGAAGACTCCTAATATTATCAAACCAGGACCTATACCAGCTATAAACAATTCTCCCACTGAAGTGCCTGTGACTACCGCATACATAATCATAACTGAGCTCGGCGGGATTAAAATAGCTAAGTTTGATGAATTAACTATAAGTGCCATGGTTTTAGAGTCTTCATAGCCTGCCTGTAGCATTTTATTACGCATAGGCCGACCGATGGCAGCAATTGTAGCTTGTGTAGAACCCGAAATTGCTCCAAAAAGGCCACATGCTCCAATGGTTGTGATGGCCAAACCTCCACGTATGTGTCCTACAAATGCTTTCACAAAATCCACCAGCCTATTTGCTGTTTCTCCAGTCGCCATTATATCGGCTGCAAGAATAAACATTGGTATAGCAAGTAATACATAAGATTTCACTCCACCAACTAGCTGTTGTACAAGTAATATTGGGTCTACCCCCGGCAGGAAAAATAATATTGCAACAAGACCAGGTACTAGTAATGTCATCATCATAGGAAAGCCTAGGAAAAGAAGGGTAAACATTATTATTAGCATTATTGTTAGCATAGTGCTCCCTCTTTCGATTTTTTAGTCGCTAAGATCATCGATTAATTCAGATGAAATGTAGGCTTGCTTTTCTTTAATATTTTTTATTGCGGTTCGCAGGTACTCTATCCCCGCTATAAGAAGTGTAACTGGAACAAATAGCACGATAACATACATTGGGATTCTTAAAGCTGGACTTACTGTACCTAAAGACATAAGCTTAGTCGTATATTGGTAGGCATAATAACCTAAAATAAACATTACCCCCGAGTTAAAAATAGATATTATAAACATCATCCACCGTCTAACATTTTCAGATAACATACCATACAGAGCAGACATACGAATATGCTTTCCTTTTCTTACTGCATAGCTGGTGCCTACAAAAGTTACAATAATTAGTAGAAATTGCCCCATTTCCTCGGCAAATGTTAAACTTTGGTGTAATAGAGTCCGGCTTAATACATTACCTATCAACACTAGTGCCATCAGAATTATTGAATAGCTAAGCAAAATTTCCTCAATTCTATATACGAATCTGTCAATATAGCTAAGCACTTTCACTCATTAGCACCTCCCGGTGATTTTTAACGTTCTTTCATGCAACTACATAAATCCATTAAATTTCTTTTTCACTACTGCGGAAAAAATATAATTAATCATGGTAATGTAGTCATAAACTGGTAGACTGACTGCCTCCTGAACTGCAGCCCCGTAAGGTGGTAACATGCTGCATTCAAGTAAAATAGCTTTAACCAGCGGGTCTTCTTTTACCATAGTTTTGGCTACAGCAACAACTTCCTCTTCAACTTTTTCGGAGTTAACATACCCTTTAGTTCCCATTAAGCTAAAGTTTTCCTGATCCTGCAATCCTACAATGTGTAAGGATATTGACTCATCAATTCCTACGGCCGCCAAAAAATCGCGATCAAGATTCAAAGAATCTGCAGTTATTACGCCAATTTTTTCCCCCTCACGAAGGGTCATGGAAATAAAGGGTACCTGTAATAAGCTGGACAAAAAAACTGGTACTTCAAGAGCATTAGCAAGTTCCCTCTGAAATAGAGCCATAAATCCACAATCCCCTGTAATAGCTCTAACGCCTTCCGTTACTAATTCCTTTCCCGCTTGTAATAATGGTTCAATTACACTTAAGTCTTTCTTCTTTATACGCTCAAATGTAAGACCCTCTACTACTTTAAACCTAACGGGAAATTCATAAGTAGTTGCATTGGCAACATCACCGGGGATAAAAGGCTCAACATCTTCTAACATTAATATCCCAATTGCTTGACCGTAACCGCCTCGTCCTTTTTGTGCCTGAAATCTCATGCTAACTATCTCCTTTTTTATAGCCTTAAGGATTAATCTTTAACGAAAAGTTTTCTGGGGAAATCAGAGAAAATTTCACAACCATTTCCTGTAACCCTGAAGGTCTGGCTGACTTCAAAGCCAATGTCATCCATCCAGATGCCCGGTATCATGTGGAAAGTCATATTAGGCTTAAGCACAGTCTTATCACCGGGCCTAAAACTAGCAGTATGCTCACCCCAGTCAGGTGGATAGTTTAGACCCATGGAGTAGCCAATGCGTGAATCCTTGATAAAACCACTCTTAGCAATAGTCTTTCTCCACACCTCTTCAACCTCTTCACAGATAAGTCCCGGCTTTACAGCAGCTAGAGCATTGCCAATACCCTCAATTACAGTCTCCGATATGGCTATGAGCCGGTCTGCAGGTTTACCCACAATAGCTGTCCTGGCTAAAGGTGAATGATAGCGTTTGTAACAAGCGGCCAGTTCCAGGTTAACCTGGTCACCTTTTTCATACCTTCTATCGGTGTCCCAGGATAAATGAGCTGACCTGGTCCTTTCCCCCGAAGGTATTAGCGGTATTATGGAACAATAGTCTCCACCATACTCTTCGGTCCCGCTGATTTGAGCGTGAAAAATGTTAGCAGCTACGTCGCACTCTCTTATACCAGAACCTAATGAATCAACTGCTACCTGCATGGCTTTTTCTACAATCCGGGTAGCTTTGCGGATATACGCGATCTCCTGCTCTGATTTAATAACTCTTACCCAGTTAATTAGTAAGGTTGCATCTTTCAAGGTGGCATTAGGCAGACTTGCCTGCAATCTTTCGAAACACTTGGCCGTGAAATAGTAGGCCTCCATTTCCACCCCGATTACCTGATTGCCTTTGCCCTTTTCTTTAACAATACCAGCCACAAATTCCATAGGATGCTTAGTGAGTGATTGAATGTAGTCGTCTGTATAAGACATAATGTTCTCATCTTTTAACCAGGTAGTCATTTTGGCACCGTTGCCATCCTGACCCCTTCCTACCCAGATCGGCTCTTCTGCATCCATCATTAAAATTAACATCTGATGCACGTAGAACGACCAGCCATCATAACCCGTAAGGTAATTCATGTTAGCTGGATCAGTAATAAGCAGTACATCAATACCCTTTTCCGACATACTCTCTTTTACTTTTCTGATTCGTTCTTTATACTCGGCAACTTCAAATGCTAGCATTAAGCATACGCCTCCTTTAGTATACCGTCGATTGTCGACATTGTTGTTTTAGATTACTACATAGTTATGCAGAATTCCTCCTTTTTCGCCAAACTTTTTTAAAAAAATTCCCCAGATATTTTCTGGGGAATTTTGTCTTTAATCGTCAAACTTCAGAAATTCTTTATATAACTTATAAGTTTTTATATGGTTTTTCAGTACATTCACACATCTGGATAAATCTTTTTCTTTAAGACAGGTAATTATATCATAGTGGTCACTAGCGGTTTCCTCAAGATTATCAGTTAGCCTGGTGTCAATAACCATGGCCATTTGTAATTGATAATAAAGATCTAAAAGTATCTTTACAATTCTATTGCTTCCTGATTTATGCCATAAATACTTATGAAATTCCATATCCATTTCATTAACTTTTAAAATTCTTGAGGTAAGGTTACCCTGTTCTCTGGCTATTTCAACCATCTGATTAACTATCATAGTTATGTTTTGGAAATCTTCCTGGTTTAAAAGGTCCTCATTAATAATCTTTTCAAGTACATAATCTTCTAGCAGTATTCTTATATCAAATATTTCTTTGAGATCTTTTAGACTTAGTGTAGCTACAAAATTGCCTTTGCGAGGAATAGAGACGAGCATCCCATGGTTCTTCAGTTCATTTATACCTTCACGAACTGGTGCACGACTTATCCCTAACTCTTTAGCTATATCTGCTTCTAAAATACGATCTCCTTCCTGGCAGTTCCCCAACAGTATGTTTTGTTTAATATACTCAACGACCAGGGTACTCAGATTTTCACGTGCAAAATCATCTTTATTAATCACTTTATCTTCCCCCAAAAAAATAGTTTGTATATTGTCGACAAATAATATTTTGTACCTCAACTATAACTAGTTTTTGCCCCTAAATCAACTATTTTTTAGGGATTTCGGGGAAAGATTTCTGTATAGTTTGCACAAAGTTGCATCGTTAGACTCGTAAACGAATTCACTATCTGGCTGAATTATTATGGTCGTGGAACAAAATTCGTTTGTTATAAAATTTACAGCTAATAAAAAATGTGTATAATTGTAATAGAATTTAATTAAAATTGAATAACCCGGTGATGGAGCCCACCTTGCTATCGACAAAACTGCTTTGAGCTAATGGCCCCTGGTTTATGCCGGGGGCTTTTCTGTATTTTTAGTAACACTTGAACAAAGAATTATAACAATGGATGGTGTAAAAAATGTGGCCGATTATCTTTGTAGCCCTGGGTGGAGCTATCGGAGCTACGCTGCGTTATGCTTTATCAACTTATATTGCTTATCGATGGATCTATAATTTTCCGTTGGGCACCTTAATCGTAAACGTTCTCGGGTGCTTTGTAGTTGCCTATTTAATTGTGAAAGGCTTTGAGACTGGAGCGCTTTCTACCAACTGGCGCTTGTTTTTAATCATCGGAATCGGGGGTTCCTTTACCACCTTTTCTTCCTTCTCCTTTGAAACGGTTCATTTATTAAAGGAAGGATTCTATATACTCGCTGTCTCTAATGCCTTTGGAAATTTATTTTTATGTCTGCTGGCAACGATTGCCGGAGTAATCCTGGCTAGAATTGGATGATCGAGGTGAAAGCAATGTCACAATTCAAGTTTTCAGGTCCTGCACAGCGTCTGCGCATCTTTATCGGTGAAGCTGATAAAGTGAAGTGTACCCCACTGTACCATGTTCTGGTATTGAAGGCCAAAGAACTGGATATGGCCGGCGTAACCGTATGCAAAGGCATTGAAGGATTTGGAGCCAATTCCAGAATTAAGACTAGTCGTCTGGTGGATGTCTCCTCCGATTTACCCGTCATCGTTGAAATCGTCGATAGTGAGGAGTACATTCACAAGTATCTTCTAGAAATAGAGCATCTCTTAACAAAGGGTATGGTAATCATTGATGATGTGGAGATCATTAAATATTCCACCTTCGAAGGCGACCGTCTGAAACGTCTGCATCGGCCCAATGATGAGGAGTAATGGTTAATGATATTGCTGAAGAAAAAGGCGTTAATTACTCCCATATTCTTCAAGCAGCGCTTAAAAGATATTTAGGTGTTCAAGAACCACCCTTTTGCAAATAACCAGAAATGGCAAATAAATTTGTCAAGTTATCCTCGAAAGAAAGCATGAACGGCAAACTGCGTGGTCTCAGTTTGCCGTTATCCTCTTATCCTAGTGAAGCACTTCTTTATAATTAATCCCGAGTAGCTTTTAAAGCTTCAACAATATACGAAGCTATGAAGTCCTCAATATTACGGTCAGGTACCCATGATTTTATGATTTCCCGGCTGTTATCTTTTGGAACCATGCGAATTTCTGTGAAACCAGCATTTTGCATTATAACCTTCAAATCTTCAGCATATTCGGCTCCGCCTATACAGCATGATATTAGGTTTGAATCTTGTTTCACATCTTCAGGCAACGGTGCTGTTGCAACAACGTCTGATATAGAGAGTCTCCCTCCAGGCTTAAGGACTCTGAAAGTTTCTCTAAAGACCTGTTCTTTATCCAAAGATAAATTAATAACACAGTTTGAGATGATCACATCTACTGATTCGTCAGCAACAGGCAGATGCTCGATTTCCCCTAATCTAAATTCCACATTTGGATAACCGGCTTTTTCCGCACTTTTTCTAGCAAGATTGACCATTTCGGGTGTCATATCAACACCTATTACATACCCGGTTTCACCTACCTGCTCTCTGGCAAGGAAACAATCAAAACCGCCTCCGCTTCCGAGATCAAGAACGACTTCTCCTTCTTTCAAACCTGCTATTGCAAGCGGATTTCCACATCCCAGTCCCATATTAGCTTCGGACGGTACATTAGTAATCTCATCCTCAGAGTAACCAATTCTAACAGAAACTTCTTTAATATCTTGTGTGCTGTCATCAGAACTACAAGTACAACCAGTTCCGCAACAACTTCCTGATCTGCCTTTTAAGACAATATCGGCATAATTGTTGCGTATAAAAGCTCTAATTTTTTCTTTGTCTTTCGCCATCAAAGAACCTCCCTTTTTTGTCTATCAGGTATTCACCTATAAAGACGCAAGAATAGAAAAAAAGACGCATCTGCGTCCATTTTTCTTAGCAATATCTACAATCACTATTTTTATGACGGTAGTCAATGACATTCCCCCACTGGTCTAACTCGATTTGGCAGCATTCCAAAATCATTTCCTTTAACTTTTGTTTGCCCCTCTGCACTCTCGATTTTGCCCCCGATAAAGATATTTCCATTCTATCGCTTAACTCTTTTTGAGTTAAGTTTTGGAATTCTGTTAGTACTATGGCTTTCTTATACTTTTCGGGTAAAGATTCTATCATGGCTTTTAAACAGGCTGCTATTTCTACATTGGAATTTTTATCTTCTTCAGGTTCCTTTGCTAGTTCTTCAGGCAATTCCGATAATATTATTGATTTGTTGCGTCTTCTATAATAATCAACAATTGCATTTTTAGTTATCTTATATACCCAGGCATGAATCTTTTGTTCTTCTTTCAGACCGTCAATATTATTTTGAATTTTTATAAATACTTCCTGAAAAATATCATCAGCATCTGCTTCGTTTGGTATTCGCCTTTTAATAAAGCTTTTTAGTGGAACACTAAATTCATCCCATATATGATTAAAACATACTGTCATGAACTACCACCTCATCTATGGTCATTTGTTGCTCATAATTGTTTCGTGCCCTGAGTGCTTGTTCAATAACCAATTGAACTCCGGGTTTATATCATATAACCATTGCATTTCCTACCGTTAAAAATTACCTAAACTATTAAGGTTGAACAAAACCCCCGTTAATAAAACCGGGGGTTTTTTACTTAATATGGTTTATTTACAACAAGAGCTATTTCCCTTTGATGACTTTTTCTCATTCTTATTATCGCTATTTTCTTCTACGATTTCTTCTACCTGAAAACAGCAGCATGAACTTTTTTTGGCTTTTCTGCTTTCAGCTAGTCGAGCAAATAATCCTTTTTTCTCATTTGCATTCTTCATAAATATAATCTCCTTTCTTCTTTATATTATGGTCCCTTTTTACAAAACCAAATTGAAAATATATCCACCCATTACAGCTGTAACAAATATTACTGCTACAATAGCTGCAACTAATTTTCCCTTAAATATACTTGCTAGCATACTCATTTCAGGAATTGCCATACCTGCCCCACCAATAATTAAAGCAATAACAGCACCTACACTCATGCCTTTTTGCATTAGTGCTACTCCGATGGGTATAGCTGCTTCTGCTCTAATATATAGAGGAATGCCAATTACTGCAGCAATTGGAATCGCAAAGGGATTATCAGGGCCGGCAAACTTTAGAACCAAATCTTGTGGTAGATAACCATAAATAACTGCCCCAATTCCAACACCTACAAGTAAATAAATTAAAACAGCTTTGAAATCTTCCAGTGCTTTTCTAAATGATAGTTTTAACTTACCCATAAGAGCTTTAGGTATTTCTTCATCTTCTAAATTATCCCCTCGTGTTATACGAACATTTTTTACAAGATTTTCCCCTCCTGATCTCTCCAGAATTACGCCGAAGAATACTGCACCGAAAAATACTATAATAAAGTATATTATAGCTACCTTCCAACCCATTAACACCACCATTATTGCTAATATAATGGGGTTGAGAAGAGGAGAAGAAATAACAAATGACATAACTGCACCAAATGTAATTCCAGCTTTTAGAAAACCAAGTGTTAGTGGAATAGTAGAACATGCACAAAAAGGAGTTAAAGCTCCAATAAAAGCACCAATAAAATTACCCCATATACCTCTTCCTAACATCCAATTTCTAATTTTCTCTTCTGGTAGATATAAAAGTATTAGTGCCACAATCGTGCTAATCCCCACAAATAGCACAGTAAGCTCCGCAGTTATTACAACAAAGTATTTAAGAGTGTTAATAAATGTGTTCACTAAAAGACCCTCCTAGATAGTTTCATGTCGTTGTATGGCCGTTACTAATATATCTAATACATCCTTAATTTGTTCAATCATTTCTGAATCCAAATCTTTTAAAATTTCGTTAAGCTCACGATTTCTCTCATCAAGTACACTTTTCATGACTTCCGTTCCTTTAATAGTAACTGGTACACAGCATACTCTGGCATCTAAAGCAGATCGTTCCCGGATGATATAACCCTTATTTTCAAGACGATCAATAATTCTAGTCGATCCGCTTTTGGTGAAATTTAAAGCATTACCAATGTCCTGGATTGATGAATCCTTATTCTCATAAGCTTTCTTAAGTGCCATAAATTCAACAAATGATAAGTCTGCACAACATTCCCCTCCTAATCCATGATCTCCAAAATACCAAGCTATTTCTTGTAGTAAGCTATAAATATCTGCTATGTTATTGTCCATTTAAATAACTCCTTTAAAATAATAGTTGACCACATCAACTATTATTTTAACCTCTTAGGTTGATGTCGTCAACTATTTTGTTTAGAATTCTATTTATTTGCTTTCCTATATGTTTTCCACTCTTAACTCAGGAAACCAGTGAGTTGTTCTGTTGGCAATTCTAACTAGAACAAGCATAACAGGCACTTCTACTAGAACCCCCACAATAGTAGCTAATGCAACAGGTGATGAAGTTCCAAAAAGTGCGATAGCAACAGCAACCGCCAACTCAAAGAAATTAGAGGCTCCAATCATTCCTGCTGGGGCGGCAATATCGTGAGATAGTTTTAAAGCTTTAGCTGTCAAATAAGCAATAAAGAAAATAAGGAAGGTCTGAATAATCAAAGGAACAGCTATTAGCCCAATGTGTATGGGGTTAGCCAAAATAATATCTCCTTGAAAAGAGAAAATAATTATAAGGGTCAGTAAGAGTCCAACAATAGTAATGTTGTTAAATTTGGGAATAAAAGAGTTATTAAAATAATCTTCACCCTGGTTCTTAATAACTGATATACGGGTAAAAATTCCTGCTGCAAGGGGTATTACAACAAACAAAACCACCGATAAAATTAGAGTATTCCATGGAACTGCTACACCACTCACGCCAAGTAAGAATGCCACTATGGGAGTAAAAGCCACAAGAATAATTAGGTCATTAGTTGCTACCTGTACCACTGTATAAGCAGGGTTACCTTTAGTTAAATGACTCCACACAAAGACCATCGCTGTACAAGGTGCAGCCCCAAGTAAAACTGCTCCTGCCAGGTAATCCTTAGCTAAATCAGCCGGAATAATTCCTTTAAATACTACATAAAAGAAAAAAGCTGCTATGCCATACATAGTAAATGGCTTAATAAGCCAGTTTGTAACCCATGTGATATACAAGCCTTTAGGGTTTTTACCTACATTTCTGATGCTTTGGAAATCAACCTTCATCATCATCGGATAAATCATTACCCATATTAGTATAGCTATAGGAATTGATACATTGAAATATTCAAATCTACTCAAAAAATCCGGAATACCAGGTAAAAACTTCCCAATTAAAACTCCTACGAACATACACAGTACGACCCATAGAGTCAAATATCTTTCAAAAAATCCTATACCTTGCAATTTCTCTTTTTTCACCATAAAACCTCCATTTATTATAGTCAGCCCTTATAAAGCGTCTTTAAAACATTATTTTTATCATCTGTTATGGATTGGCAATTGAAATTGCTATTTTTATATCTTAGATATATTTCCCGATCCTTTTGGTAAAGATCATCTGATTCAAAATTACCTTTAAGAAACTTTATTAATGAATCGTTTTTCTTTATAAAATCAGAATCCAGCTTATAGATTACCCATTGAGCTTCCTTAGTTGAATTTACTAGTCCTACATTCTTTAACCTTCCCAAATTCCTTGAAACATTTGATTGTGTCATATCTAGAATGACTTCAATTTCGCAAACACAAAGTTCATCAGTATTAAATAGTAAATTAAGTATTCTAAGCCTATTGGTATCACCTAGAACTTTAAAAATTCGGTCCACCTGATTTCTCCTTTCCTTAAAGTATATGCGCATATTGCAATATATTCATATAATAGCAAGAAATCCACCTCAAGTACAATAATTTATTAAAAGTATCACTTGAAAAAACCGTGTGTGTCTAAAACAATCAGCATAGCTATTTAGTTATTCTTTCCCCGTATATGGGTTTCCAAAATGCCAAAATGATGTTCACAAATTAACCAGTTGACAGGATTTACAACAAGGTCTACACTGACTCATATATCTGTATATGCACATATAATAATTCATTTATTCACAGGCCGAATACCAGGGCGGAAGGCTAAAATAATAGGCATGGCCAATGGGATATAATGTCTAGATTAAGCTGTCCCTTTTTGAATTAATCTTTGTATTTGACTAAAACTAATAATAATTATTCTATTTATAAGGGGATGTAAGTTATGTTTATTTTCCAATGGCTTAATAGTCAACTATTAAAGATGGAATGGCTCTATAACCTCGTGACGATTTTAGTTGAAAATGTTTTTAAGCTAGATGTAGGTAGCAGACTGGGTGGCAGTATCCACTTCTTTGTTTATGATGTTGTGAAAATTTTTATATTGCTCTCTGTACTAATTTTTACGATTTCGTATGTTCAGAGTTTCTTCCCCCCAGAGAGGACAAAAAAAATATTAGGAGGATACAAAGGCTTATTTGCTAATACACTAGGTGCATTTCTAGGTACCGTTACGCCTTTTTGCTCTTGCTCATCTATACCTATATTTATAGGATTTACTAGTGCAGGCCTACCGATTGGTGTTACCTTTTCGTTTCTAATTTCATCACCTTTGGTAGACTTAGCTTCTGTAATCTTACTTGCGAGTATATTTAATTGGGAAATAGCTATTGCCTATGTCGTAGCGGGTCTTGTTCTCGCCATTACTGCAGGAACAATTATAAGTAAGTCCAACCTAGAGGAGTATGTAGAATCATTTGTTTATAGTAACCCGATTTTGGAAGCTGAGCAGGAGAGTTTGGCTACTAAGGATAGAATTGATTTTGCCAAAGAGCAGGTTAAAGAAATTATCACTAGGGTATGGCTCTATATTCTAATAGGTGTTGGAATAGGGGCTCTAATTCACAATTGGATACCTGCTAACATTATTTCAGCATTACTGGGCGAAGATAAGTGGTATTCAGTTTTATTAGCTACATTGGTAGGAATCCCAATGTATGCTGATATTTTTGGGACATTACCCATAGCTGAGGCTTTAGTATATAAGGGAGCTGGAATCGGTACGGTATTAGCCTTTATGATGGGCGTAACAGCTTTATCTCTCCCATCTATAATTATGCTTTCTAAAGTAATTAAAACACGGCTATTGTTAGTGTTTATAGGCCTAGTTACATTAGGTATCCTTATCATAGGTTATGCCTTTAATGCTTTTAGTTATCTTTTGTTGTAATGATTATTCCACGCTATCAGTAACATCTATATTTAATTTCAGTAACATTAATGGATAATTTGATAACATTAGTGGATTGTTTGATAACAGTTATTTCTTATAACAGTATTAGTATGCCGATATCTTT
>JAQWBP010000032.1 GCA_028706315.1 Syntrophomonadaceae bacterium | reverse complement strand
CGTACTCTACCAAACTGGAGTAATAAGTTGATTGAAATAGAACATGATCTAAAAGGTGTGGTGCATTATCATAAATTGTTTTCATTAATATACCGTAAGCATTAGTAGATAAAACTATAGCACGTTCTCCGGCAATAGATATGTTATCACCGTCCTTCGTCAGAATTTCACTTATCATTTTTTCCGGATAGATAATACCATGACACCAATCAGTTTCCGAAAACCCCTCGGTTTTTAACTGATACTGTTGACCGGTACAGTTACTGACTACCCATCTACAGCTCAACATGCGAGGACATACCAGGGAGATATGTTCCTTTTTAGCTGTAGTGCAATACTCATAATATGAACAATTATGGTTATTAACTCTGATTTCAACTAACTCATCCCCATTGTTAAATTGATAATCGTCTTGGTGCAAAAAGCCTTCTTTGTCCATGAGTTCAATCCAGGCCCGACATAAATCAACTACCTTATCTGATACAGGGTTAAAGTTGGTTTTATATTGATTAAACATTCGCTCAACAAAAGAGTCGCAAACCATCTCTAAATAGTTAATTCCGCCCATAGGTACGCTATCTGCTAATTGGCCAATTCCTAAGAAAACATTATTTAATAATTTAAATAAAAAATTATCTTTATCCATTTTTTCCTCCTAATCAGCTAAGTTCTGCATTATTACTAAACCAATATTGGGGTTTATGGTATAAAAAAGCTGTGAAGAATCGAATTTACCGCTTTTCATTTTCCCCATGTGCAAGGCTCGCATGGGTCTTTCCGGAGATCCGGTATAGTACATGCGGATAATAACGTCGTATAGATGAGCTGATAGTTTAAACATAGATTCTTCCAAAACTTCATCGACCATAAGATCCATAGCTATAATGCCAGCTTTTTTTAGAAACTTAAGACGATAACGATGAAATTCCATTATTTCCTGGGTATCTCGTCCCATCAACAACGTGGATAAACTATCTACTATAATCCGCGTAGGCTTACCATTTTTCATACTTTCTATCACTTGCTTTTCTAAGGCAAGATATTTTTCCAGTCCATCTTCACTGGAAAAATAATTACTTCCAGTTGGCTCCAGGCTATAAGCATCTACAAAAACCAGGCGTCCTTTTTCTTCATAGGGTAGCGGGTGCAGCCCATATTGTTTCAGATATTGCCGCGTTTCCCGGGGAGACTCATCACAACAAACATATATACAATTATCTCGACAAGTCAGAGTCTCTTTTACAAACTGGGAAGCTAATACTGATTTACCCATCCCGCTATTGCCCCTTATCATTACCTGAGAACCATAAGAGAGTCCCTCTCCTATTAAATTATCTATACCATATATTCCGAAAAACGCCATTTTACTAGTTGCCATAAGTTATATTCCTCCTAGTCTTTGAAATACAGACATTCCGTCACTACTTATTTCAGACAAGTGTGTACCTGCGATATATTTTTGTCCCTTCATTTTATTCACTTCCAAAGACCGATATCGCTTACCTTTTCGTACTGTAGACGATAGATAAATTTCTCCTTGGACCAACGGCTGAATAATTGTTTTTAGTGGACTACTAGTCTCCTCATGATCTTGATTTAGTATCAGAATCGTTGTGCATCCCATCATATTTAGATAATTTATAAGGTTTCTTAACATAATCTTGAGACTTAATAAATTGTCGCTAATTTCAATGAAAGTATTAACAAAATCAATTACTACTCGTTGTGTAGAATTGGCCTTCACACTAGTTACTACATCAGATATAACCTCTTCCAGACTGGTACTGGAAAACACCTGATCTATTATATAAATATTCGAGTTTACTGCTACTTCGTCGAGGTTCATACTAAATGAATGAATATATTGGTTAATAAAGTTAGCACTCTCTTCAGTGGCTAACAGCAATCCTTTCTCACCCTGCTTAATACCTTCTAACAGATAATGAAATCCCATTACTGTTTTACCTGTACCTGAGGATCCTTCCACCATAATTGTCGTACTTTTCAAGAATCCTCCACCTAAAATATTATCCAGGCCATCAATCCCACTTTTCAATCTTTCGGATAAAATAAATGCGTCTTTATTCTGCAACTTTTGAATATCGATAAAACCGATAACTTCTAGACCAGTTTTAGAAAATTTGAAAGGATATTTACCAGAAATGAAGTCCTGTCCACGGGATTTAAGCACTTCAATGTAGCGCCTTCTCGAACGGAATGATTCTTCGAAATATAGTCGTATTACGGAATCCACCAGGAACTCTTCAAAAGATGCTTTAAACTCTTTATAATCATCAACCTCTTTTATCAGCACAGAAGTAAGTCCCATCCTTTTTAATCCGCTACACAAACTATAAATTGACTTACGCAGATCACTGGCATTATTAAATTCCATATTAAATTGGGTAACACTATCAAGTAACAATCTCTTGGCACCTATCTCCTTAACTATACTTTCTAGGAACCCGATAGTATTATCCAATATCACCTCTGGCGAGGTACATATTATTCTCAACATGTTTTGTTCTTCAAGTTTACGTAGATCCCATCCATAATTAAGAGCATCGCGATATAATTGCTCCGGCAATTCCTCAAAAGTAATCACGATTCCTGGTTCATTCATTTCAACGATGCCTTTATATATAAATTCAATTCCAAAAGTCGTTTTGCCAGCCCCGGGAACTCCTTCGACTAAAATAGTACTCTTTTTAATAAAACCACCAAATAATAGATCATCAAAACCAACAATTCCCGATTTTAATAACATATTTTATTCTCCTTCGTCATTGACTCAATTTTATATAGAAAAAGAACACAAATTGTAAAAGTGCAACCAAATAATAATCATTCAACTCTATATAAGCAATTTCCTGTAAAAAATGAGAGGTTTTATCATACAAATTCCCTCCATTTTCTACACTGTTTTGTTTTTTGTCTTGCATCTCAGAAAAAGAAATAATTAGTGATGGTCAGCGAAAACAAATGCTAAGGTTGATCCAACTTATCCAAAAGTGTTTTCTGAATTAAATCAGAACATGAAAAAAAAGAGTGATTAGGATGAAAGAAAGGGATATTAATAGAAATGGGGATGGTGCCGAAACAATGTGTGGGGTGTGAGGGTTCAAGTCCCACCTCCGACACAGAGCAACTAAACTCTCTCTCATGGTTTTATCAGGCAAAATGTAAAACTAACTTGACATATAATCCATCTATTCTCCTGGCCCAATTGCATCTGGCTGGCGTGAATTAAGTATAGTAAAAAGGATATAATGACATAACAAAAGCGTTCCTTTGTGACCTTGCGTCATAGCTCACTTATCCAGTAGGGTGGTCTTCCTATGTAGATATTTTACTAATAAGTAATCAGGCGGAGACAGGAATTGAATTTGTTTAAAATGATGCTATTAAGGGGTCAATTAATACTGCAAAAGGTAGGTGAGTAGTTTGAGGATTTCTTTTGGTTATGTAGCCATGTCTGTAGTCCTGAAAGATTGTTCCCCATCCAGGACTATAACGCTGCAGAATCTGTCCAAAATAGCTAGCGAAAAAGATAGATTTGCCCGGCTAACCTCTATTGCTAGAGAAAATTTAGATAATACACAGCGGTTGTTTTTCCATAATCGGGCTAATGATATCAAAATATTTCGTATTACCTCAAAACTGATTCCCCTGGCCACCCACCCCGTAACTGAAAACTGGGATTGGTTTGCCGAAGTAAAAGATAAGCTAAAATCCCTGGGGGATTATGCCCGGGAAAATGATTTTCGCATCAGCGCTCATCCCGACCATTTTACGCTATTAAATTCCCCCCGGGAAGAGGTTACTGAGGCATCCGTACGGGATTTGGAGTATCATCTACGAATACTGGATGGTATGAGATTAGATTCATCAGCCAAACTGGTAATTCACGTAGGTGGAGGCTATAAAAACAAAGAGGCATCATTAGCGAGATTTATACAGAACTACAAACTTCTTTCCAGGGACATTAAGCAGAGAATAGTCCTGGAAAACGATGATAAGATTTATACCGCCAGAGATGTGCTGGAATTATGCCAGGAATTAAAGATACCCATGGTACTAGATATTCATCATCACTGGTGCAATAACTATAATGATGACATAAGCGATTATTTAGCAGATATATTCTCTACCTGGGACGGCGAAACCAGGCCACCCAAGATTCACATATCCAGTCCCAAAGATGAGAAGCACTTCAGAAGCCATGCTGACAATGTTGAAAGCTCATTTTTGCTGGATTTTATGGCTAAAGCGAAACAGCTGAATCGCGACTTTGATGTAATGATAGAAGCGAAGAATAAAGACCAGGCTCTTTTTAATCTGATGACAGAACTAAGGCAAATACCGTATATCAGATTTATTGATGGGGGCTGTATAGAGGTTTGGTAGTATCTGGGATATAGCGATAGTGATAAAAAAAAGCTATAGTTTGGTTTCTAATTTTAACTCAACCAGCCTATGTTACAATGTAAATAATACGAGAAAAACAGGGGGAATTTGGGGAGGCGTTTGGAACTGTATACAGGAATAGTCTTCGGACTTTATGTGCTTTTTACTATTGGATTATATCATATCCTGGTAGTAAAAATTGAAGAACGCTTTGGAGTCTGGGTATGGATAATTTTCCTGCTGCTAGGACTGCTATGCCTTTACCTATCATGGAAGAGCCCTGGTGAGACTTTATCCATGTGGTGGGGGTATAATGCCTTTTTAAACTTGTGGACAGTCAAAGAAATGTTCGATCAGCCCAAGCGCCGTCTGGCAAAGCAACAAAGGTTGCAACGGTAGTACCTCCCAAATGTTCACTATAAGAAAGACTTATTTAATCTTTACTAATGGCAGCGATGCGATTTCAGAGTTCGGAAATATGCTCAACCATTTTTTATTGAAACGTAATGTCGAGATTATATTCCCGTATTAGGGGTAAAATAGATTTCAAGTAAATAGTCTCAGAAAGGCAATTTCGAGGGGAGTTGACGTTGTTATGCAGAATCGAATTTATAAACTAGCAGCTGTTTTTTTACTTGTACTGCTAATGGCAGTTGGTATAGGCTGTGAGAAAACAAGTATCGAGCAACCAGGAGAACCGAGTACACCGTCACAGCCAGCAGCCAAAAAAGTTTCGGTACCGGTGTATTATTTAAAGTCGGGTGAAAGTGATATTTATATGGTGCGTGAGGTTCATGTAGTTTCTACTACGGATGCCAGGAAGGCTGCGCTGGAGGAACTGATCAAAGGAGTTCCCAAAACCGAGGGGGCTTTCCGAGTTCTACCGGAAAGTACCCGTATACAAAATATAGTGGTTGATAATGGATTGGCAACAATTGATTTCTCTAGCGAGGTTCTTAATGCAAATGTTGGTTCAGCTGAAGAAGCTCTTGGTATTAGCAGTATTGTCAACACCCTGACTGAATTTCCGGAAATTGAACGGGTATCCTTTACCGTAAATGGTAAGGTTGATGAGCGTACCCAGGATTGGTGGGGACATGTAGGTCTTTATGAACAACCTTTTGAAAGTAATATCTCTAAGGTGTGGGAGCCTGCTATCTGGGTTACCTCTCCGTCACCCGGGCAGAAGATTTCTAGTCCTCTAACTGTTACCGGGACTGCTTGTGTTTTTGAAGCGGCGATCAGTTTGCGTCTGGTAACTAGTGAAGGGCAAAAACTAGCCGAGATTTTTACTACTGCCACTTCAGGTGCTCCTGATCGGGGTACTTTTGAGGTGGAGTTGGATTTTTCCGTGCCTGATTCCAGTGATGGCTATTTGGAGGTCTTTTCTAACAGTCCGAAAGATGGTAGCGAAATAAACCTGGTCCGTGTACCGATTAAGTTTTAGATTATTTGGGAAAGCATGGGGTGGGGGAGAATTAAACTCTTTAAATAATGTGGCCCATTATCATATGATAATGGGCCATTTTAAGGTTAGGGAAATAGAGGTATTGAACTAATTAGTCCATTTTTTGCCACAACTTTTTCATATTCTGCCATTCTTCTTCTGAAGTAGGTTCTGACTGGCACTGAGCACCTGGGAAGTTGTGATAGGGAGCTGTATAGCTACCCCTTTCGATCAGGCGCTGTATATTGCCGCGGTAAATTTCATCCACCTGGGCATGGTGCTGAGGGTCTTGTTCCAGCCACAAGTTTTTTGGATGAACCGGCGTATCGTACATGTGTTTAAAAAGTTCAGTACGCAGATCTTTAGTCCAATTACTATTAAGATTCATAACCCGGAACTGCCGCAAGGCTTCGATATCAATTACAGCTGCTACGATAGTATTATAGTTGGAAGCGGAATAGGATATTATTTCTCCGCGATAATCCACAATATGTGAATTACCTCCTCCGACATTGAAGGGATGTTTCATTTCGGGGTGAATATAAACTGGTCCCACATTAGGACATAGCATATAGACTGCATTGAATTCTGCATGGCCCCGGTTTTGTACCATCCAGCTGCCGCCGCCGGGATAGTTGCTTCCGGTCATGGGCATGGCTTCGCTGGGACGATAAACTACTTCAGCACCGTTAAAGGCCAGTGCACGGACTGCTTCCGGATATTCTCCGTCACTACAGCAAATGGTACCAATATTACCTATATCATCTGTTCTCAAGACTGGATAAAAAGCCTCAATGCCGTCACCAAATACTTCTACCCAGCGGTCGTAAACATCGTGCGGGGTACAAGACCTCTCCCGACACCAGATGTGGTTTTTCGCCGCTTTGTGAACTACTTTTCCTTCGGGACTTATGACAAACAGGGTATTAAAAAAGCGGTCTTTGATTACTTCTGGCCAGCGGGCTTTACACTGGGCAATTATATAGATGTTATATTCTTTAGCTAGCTTTCCCAGTCGCTCCGTTTCTTCCCCGGGGATATCTATAAAGAGCTCCCGAGCGGCCAAAACATGAGGAATGTCGAAGACTTCTTCGGTGAATCCGGTCATTGCTCCTTCGGCTAGGGATACAACCTTAACTGGCATGTTGATATTAACTGTCTCGACAGCACCGCGAATGCAGTCCTCAATAATATCCAGGTTAGTTTTAATATGTTTCCGTTCTGCGATTCCATAAGCTACTGTTGAAATTCCAATGGCAATATAGGGGGCTATTGGTTGACTTTTTTTCTGATTTTCCATAAATGTGACCTCCTTTATGATTACACATCCAACAAAAAGCATCACTTTTATTGCTAGCTCTCAATATCTTCCATCATTTTTAATGTTGCAGGTGTTTTCTTAAAGCCTTTGGTAGTTATAGCTGCGTATATAAAACCGATTATCAGCCAGACAATACCTACCCACTTGGCCTCTGGGGTTAAGTTAAAGAGAAGTACGAGGCAAGTTAAAAATCCTAGTCCAGGTAGTACCAGATATTTGATCGTACCCATCAAATCGCGCTGCTTATTCTTGACATAGTAATGAACTATAACGGAAAGGTTTACCATTATGAATCCAACTAGGGCCCCGAAGTTAATTATAGTTATAACTGTTTCTAAAGGTAGTGCCGCACCAATAATCCCTAGAACGGCCATTAAAAGGATATTGTTTACGGGAACTCTTCTTACCGGACTCAGGTGAGCAAAGAATTTTTTGGGGATTACTTCATCGCGTCCCATTCCGTATAAAAGCCGGGATACACCTGTCTGGCAATCTAGAGCATTGGCCAAGGCTCCTGCAATCATAGCCACTGATACAAATGTAGCCAGGGCTTGTCCTCCAGCCTTTTGACATACTTCAAAAAATGCTGAATCCAGGTCAGTAAAGGAATTAAAATCCGGGCTTACTGATTGGGCGAAATATGCTTGCAGTATAAATATAAAGGCCATAAAGAAACAGGCTATCAGGGTAGCTTTAGATAGTGTCCGGGCGGGATTATGCACTTCTTCGGCCAGGGTAGTCATGGCTTCAAATCCCAGGAAGGAAAAACATGCAATGGAAGTTCCTAACAAGACTGCGTTCATATCAAAAGTGGCGGGGTTATAAAAAGGAAGGGTGGTAAAACCCCAGCCTACACCACCTTTTAGCGCTCCGAATGAGCTGATTACAAAATAAATGACACCAACAAACATAAATAGAATGAGAGCTGTATTAACTCGGGTAAGATTCTTAATACCTAATAGATTTACTATAGTTACCAGGGCTACGGCTATTACTACTATTAACCAGAAAGATACGTTAGGAAAAAGGGCACCAGCAAAAATTCCGATAATTACATAGTTTAACACCTGAAAAAGAACGTAATTTAATAGCACAGCCCAGCCAGTTAAAAAACCCAGGTGAGGATTAATGGCTCTCTGAGTATAGGCATAAGCTGAACCGGAAACTGGGTAAGCTCCCGCCATTTGCCCGTAGCTCCAGGCGGTAAAAGACATGGGAATAACAGCGATTAAATATACTAGCGACATGTGTCCTAGTGAAGTTGTAGTTACTGCACCGTAAACAGCTGCGGGGGCTATGGGAAACATCATACATATGCCAAAAGCTAAAAGACCCCATAGACCGAGTTCGCGTTTTAATTCCTGTTTGTATCCCATCTGTTCCAGTTGTGTACTTCCGTTGTTACTACTCATTAAGATTTGCCTCCTTCCATCCTAATCCTAAAAGTTACTTATTATTCCTCTTGAGATACTGCCTCCAGGTTACAGCAATCTCTTCGTAATCATTAAGTTCGGTTTTAACCAAGCGGTGTATAGGAGCATTATGAGGACAATTTCTTATTAAATCGGGTTGTTCATAACACTCTTTGGATATCTGTCTTAAAATGGATAGGTACTCATCCATATCATCTTTACTGTATGCTTCACAAGGTTCCAGGGTAAACGGTTCAGGAATAATCCAGGGGTGATGAGACATCCAGTAATGCTGCACTCCATAATCTACCAGGCGCCGCTGGACATCCTCAGTTCCAAAACCGGTATCTTCCTTTAATTTTTCCCAACTGTATCTGACCTGTTCCAAACGTCTTTTTCCTTCAGCGTAATGAATTACTACCCCGGGGATTTGACGTATATATTTCGTCATATACTGGCTGTTGAGCACGGATATTATCGCCGCTTCTCTTAATCCGTCAGCTCCCATCTGCATAATCCACATATAGGCTTTGAGAACAACGGGGAAGTTGCCTAAAAATGACCTCACGCGACCGATACTATTAGGGCAATTATCATCAAGATAATATTTTTCTCCGTCAAATTCTACGCGGGGTACAGGCAGGTATTGCTGTAAAAATCCCTTGGCCCCAAGGGCTCCCACTCCTGGTCCCATACAACCATGAGGTGCCGAAAAAGTCTTATGCAGGTTAAAATGACACAGGTCAAATCCGGCTTCTTTAGCCCGGGCAATACCCAAAACGGCATTAGCATTAGCCTGGTCATAAACGCAGAGAGCTCCTGCTTCATGGGCGGCATCAACATATTCCTTTATCCTGGGATTGTATATGCCAGTATCTTCGGGATTAGTAATAAAAATAGCCGCAGTTCGTTCGGAAAGCGAGCTTTTCATAGCATCCAGATTAGCGTAACCATTCTCATCTGGCATAAGAGTAATCACTTTATAACCAGCGGTGGCAGGACTTCCGGCGTCACAGGGATGCGAAAATATAGTAGTGATTATTTCATCTCTTTTATCATCGCCGCGGTCTGCATGATAAGCCCTGACTATATAGGCATTAGCCAGTACGGCATGCGCACCGCCTCCCGATTGGAAGGAGAAAGAGTCCAAACCAGATATTTCTTTTAAAAATTGTTCGGTCCGGTAGTAAACCTCCAGTATACCTTGCATGGTAGAAGGATCCTGGAGAGGATGAATCTCAGTTACATTAGGGTTACGTGCTGCAAGATGTTCCTGAACCTTGGGGCTGTATTTCATAGTACAGGTGCCCTGGCTAATATCAATATTAACGTCAGCTCCTAGTGTTTCCTGGGATAGACGCATATAATGACGGTTCACCCGCATCTGACCTACTTCCGGAAGCTGGGGCTGGGTTTTCCGCTTTATAAATTCTGGCAACTCGCCTATAACGTCCCCAGCTTGGCTTGCTACTTCTTCGCAGGGACGCGGCACAAGCACACCTCGTTCGCCCGGAACTGACATCTCAAAGATAAAGGGCTCATCCCATCTCGCTTCGTGAAAATCACGGAGTAAGGTATTCTTATCTCTTGCCATAAGTCTCCATCCTTTCTTTACTGTCATTGATTAGCGAGATACTTCTCTCAGGGCCTCTACCAGGCGGTCAATCTCTTCTTTACTATGAGTTTCGGTTACACAGTAAAGAGCACTTTGCCCCAGTTCGGGAAAATCACCTGACAAGTCTTTCCCCCCGAATATCTCCAGCTGTAGTAGATCACGATTAATATCAGCAGTGGATTTACTACACTTATCAAAATTGACTACAAATTCTTTAAAAAACGGATTGCTAAACTTAATTTCAATACCGGGGATCTCAGCTATTTTTTGGGCTGCATAGCGAGCATTCTTCATAATAGTATCGCCGACTTCCCACATGCCTTTAGGACCCATAATAGCCAGATAAACTCCTACAGTAATCGCCCAGAGATTAGTACCAGTTCCAGTAAATTCTTTACCTTTTTCTCGCAGAGCATAATGGGTGCGCTCTATCATGGTAGTGGCAAAACCATATTCACCTTCGACAATGGTTTCAGTTAGACCATCAACCAGGTCTTTAGTTTCCTGCATGTATTTCATGTCATCAAAAGTAGCAATAAATCCGCCAACGCCACCTCCGCAAGCCAGGTGCAGGCCCAGGGAACGAAAATCTCCACAGGTTATAGTAGCACCATAATTAGCCGGTGCTTCCAGAACTCCGAGTGAAATAGGATCAGTATACACAATAAACTCGGCTCCAGCTTCCCGGACAATCCTACCTATTTCTTCAGCTTTAGTCTCAAGAAAACCTAGATAGGAAGGATTTTCTATTAAAACAGCAGCCACATTACTATTTATCTTTTGTTTTAAGTCATCTAGATTCATAAGCCCACTGACGAGGTCATAGTCTATTAATACTATTTCCAGGGCATTCTCCTGGTGAACTGACTGGAGATAATTTCTTATAATTGTGAGGTTATCAGGGTCCATGGTGCGGGGAAGAAGTACTTTTTTACGGCCGTTAATGCGATGGGCCATTAAGAGAGAACTGGCAGCGGCATTAGCACCGTCATAGGTAGGAACAGTTAGGAAATCCATATCTAAAAGCTCAGCCATCATACTCTGATACTCAAAAAGGGCCTGGTGTTTACCGTGGTCGGCCCAGGTTTCAGCACCATAAGCGGTGGCAAACTCTCCGCGCCCATTAATCTCATCACAAACTGCGGGGACAAAATGCCGGGCACAGCCAGCACCAATAAAATTAAGAAAATCACTACAATTTATATTTTTCTTTAATATATCTTCGGTATGCTTTTTAATAGAATATTCATCACGTATTGCCGGGGGTAGGTTAAGTTTACCTTTGAGTTGCAGGTCTTCAGGAATTTCTTCGAAGAGTTCCATGTCATCGGTGACACCGACTTCCCTCATTAACTCGGCTTTTATTTCCGGAACCGAGTTAGGGATATAAGGGTATACAACTTTATTATCCTGCATTCATATATCCTCCAATCCTTATAATATTGACTCCTGTGTTCAGGCTTTTCGCTACAGCCAATTATGGAATCTTACCACCCCCTCATATTTACTAATCTACATAGGTATGGTTCATCCTGAGAATATTTGAGATTGGCAGGGGAATAAAAATTTATGATGCATTTCGTTGCTATTCGACTTTTTTTTTGAGACCATTATAGCCTAAGTGGTATGATAAGTAAACCAATAAAAGACTAAATTGGGATACCCAGATTTACTGAAAAGTGAAATCTTAACTTGCTGTCAGGCTTTCGTTTGTACTACAATGGTTTTCAGGTAGCGGTGGTTGCTGTTAATTTATTAAGAAAGAAGAATAGGATGGGAAATGATAAAGAAAAGCTGGGAACTCATGATATAGTTGCTATGATTATCTCAGGAATAAATAAGGGCCGTTTTATTCCCGGGCACAGGTTACCCTCCCAGCGGGACATGGCTAAACTTTTCGGAGTAAGCCGTACGGTGATCCGGGAAGCGGTGAAAATTTTAGAGGGCCGACAAATAGTTAAGAGCAAACAGGGCAGTGGGATTTATGTTTGCGATATACCTAATGTGTCGCAGGTGCAACCAGTATCAACCCCAGGATATACGATTGAGTTAACCGTTAAGGATCTGTTGGAGGTTGCCTGGATGTTCTGGGATGAATCGATTCGCTTGATGGCTCGCAATAGCACTCAGGAAGAGATCAACATACTGGCTGAAATGACGCAATCACTTCATAAGAGGCTATCAAAAAGTACGGTTCAGGAGAGGTATATCTACGAAACCACCTTTGGCCGCATTACGACTAGATATTCCCATAACCCGCTTATGCACCGACTTATGGATGATCTGTTTGAAGCTACTAGTGAAATTGATTATAAAGTAGTTTCTAGGCATAGTGATTACCGGGAGATAGTAGAGATTGATTTAAAGATTATCGATGCTATGCAGGAAAGAAATGGTGAAAGGGCTTACCATCTGGCATGTGAAAGAGATCGGGTTATTAGCCACATAATATCCCAGGATGAAAAGTTGATGAGTTCTACCTTCAGGATAAATTTAAGTATAAGTACTTGTGACTGATTAACCGGTGGTTTGTTAGGTCCTAAGACTGCAGTAGCAAAATTAACAGGAAGGCATATTACCTTCCTGTTTTTGCTATTTGCAGTTAAGAATATTTAGCACTAATGCCTACCTTATTACACCAAAAAAATTTTAGGCTCCAGCCATATTTCTGCACTCGGTAGCGCATGTTTTGCAGACTTGTGCGCATTTCTGACAATGATCATCTTTGAACATTTCGCAGTCCTGGGCACACTTATCGCATATTGTTGCACAGAGTTTACAAAGATCTTTGGCATATTGAGCATCCATTGACATATACGCTACTGCCTGTTGGCAAATTAAAGCACATTCTAGGAGTATACTCATACAGTTCTTCCTGGCAGTAGCATTAGGGATTGCCGCAGGTGCTAGAATAAGGGACTGTGAGCATGTACAGTTCTTCGTGACATCAGCATCAGGCTCATTAACACAAGCGTTAAAGCATTCATAACAGGCTTGTACGCATTTTGCACACGCATCAAGACATTTCTGATATTTATCAGTAGTGTTAGTAACTACACCCATGTTTCTAACCTCCCAATACAGTTTGTTATTTAATAGGAATAGTTTAACCAAAAGGTTACAAATTATTACTACCTTACCCACAGGGCCGGCCGGATTGGGGGCTAGGCCATACTTGCCGTATATTACCTTTGACGATATTTACTTGTTATAGTTAGAATTATATGCATATTTAAGTAACTAAAAGGAAGGAGTGGATGATGCTATAGACTATAAACTAATTTAGTAAAGTTTATTTTCTATGGATAATAGTATTATGAATAAAAAATATAGTTGGAGTTTTGTAATCATTGCACTAGTATTCTTAATATCATTTTTTATCTACAAGGAAGTTTATGGGACAGCTAAACCCACCGTAGCTACAGCTGCAGCAAGTACAGAAGAAACCAGCGCTACTTTACAAGGTGTTGTAAATGACACCGGGGGCAAAGAAATAACCCGGTATGGTTTTAAATGGGGGACAAGCAGGAGCCTGGACAAAAAAGAAATTATGTTGAAAAGCATCGATGCGAATAAACCATTTTCTACGAACATAAGTGATCTTCAGGAAGGAAATACATATTATTTCCAGGCGTATGCCGAAAATTCAAAAGGCTCTAGTTATGGAGATATTAAAAGCTTTACTGTACCGGTAAATGCTGCACCTTCAGTTTCTATTAACCCTGGGGACAAGTTAACTATTACCAGGGGAGCAGTAGTAAACATTTCAGCCACCGCGACTGACGACAAAAAGGTGGAGGGTATGGAGTTCTTTATTAACGATACGTCCAAGAGCAAAATAAATAGCGGCTCATTAAATTATGATTGGGATACCAGCGAGGTAAATCCTGGAGATTATGTGGTAAAGGTGATAGCCTCCGATGGCTCAAAGACGGGTAAAAAGGTAATTAATTTAACCGTAAAAGCTAATTCAGAAGTAAATTTAGCTGCGAATAGTACGCAGACTGTCGCGAGCGCAACTACTAGCACAACTAACCATGAAGTTACACCAGTATCTCGTGCGGCGAATTCTGCAGATCGAGATAAATACCCTAAGTTAAGTAAAGTTAATGGTTCTTTTGGACAATTCCGGTATAGAGATACAAGTGGTGGGCGAATTGAAATAGATCCGAACTGGATTGCTCAAAATATAGTAACTATTAAGCTGCCCGGTATAAATAAATATGTACAGGTACATAAAGATGCTAAGGATAATTTCCTTAAGGCTTTTAACTACATAGCAAATGGTACTGCTATGATAAACGGAAAAGAGGTTCCATTGACAAGTCTGGTTAAGACTATGGATGGAACATTTGTTACCAGGCATGTAAACTGGAATCCTAATAAAGGCTTGAGTAATCATTCCTGGGGAACTGCTATTGATATTAATGCGAGTAATCATTTTAGATATGTTAATCCCAGTAAAGAAACAAATGATCCTAATTTAATACTCTGGGAGAAAGCATTTAAACCTGCTGGATTTAGCTGGGGAAATTCTTATAGTGATTCGATGCATTATGAAGTACTAAAATAGAAACGATGCAAGAGTCGAACCGATAATTTAACTAACGGTCATCAAGATAACAGGACGGTATATACTGCCGTTCTGTTATTTTTTTCGGAAAAAATCACGGGAAGGTTTTCGGCACGCATTCTCCCCTAATAGTAAACCAATATGTACTTAATAAGGTATTATTTTGCTGTGTAAATACAGTAAAATCAACAAAATATAAGTAGAGTTAGGTTCCTTGCGGAAAGTCCTGCGGTATAACTTTTTAGCGGCATCACAGTTGAAAATAAAAGGGGAGTAAGTGTTGCGAAGCAAATATAAGTTAATTATTTGTACTTTATTACTTGTCTTTACTGCCTTATTTTTGTATGGCTTTAATTATTCAAATAATTTAGAGATTCTACATATAAAGGAATCTAACTATGCTAAAAACATCCCGGAAGCCACGAATGAGGCATCTAGTTCTGTTATTGAGGTGCCATGGAAAAATGATAAATTATTTCGTGAAAAACAGCAGCAACATTGCGCATTTGTCCAAATGGCGGCATATAAAACTGTATTACAGGACTCCTTACCGGGAGAAAAAAATAATTTCCACCTGGCTGCCAGACTTTTACAAGGAACTGTAGTTGAGCCGGGGCAGGTTTTTTCCCAGAATAAGGCGATAGGGCCTTACACGTATGAAAAAGGTTTTCAGGATGGCACGATGTACATTGGTTCCCAGTTAATCCCAAGGGCGGGAGGAGGCGTCTGTAAAATGGCCACAACCTTATATAATGTTGCTGTTCTCTGTAACTTACCTATAATGGAAAGACATTCTCACAGTATGCCGGTCACCTATGTCCCTTACGGGCAGGATGCCACCGTATCTTACGGAGCGAAGGATTTAAAGTTTAAAAATAATACTTCTTTTCCTATTCTTATTTGGGCCCAGGGTATAGATAACAATCTATATGTAGGTTTTTACGGGACAAATGAACCATCCCGGGTTGAATGGCATCATAAGACTTTAAAAGAAATCAAAACATATACTATTTACCGCAACAATGATAATCTTACCGGAGGTAGCGAGAAAGTCGTAAATGAAGGTATGGATGGCGCGGTAGTGAAATCCTGGATTTGTATAAATGCTTCCGGTGGGGCAAAACAAATCAAACAATTAGGTATCAGTTATTATAATCCTATGCCTTGTATTATTGAAAAAGGTACTGCTAGTATTCCTGCCAATTCTGAGGAATAATTTATTCCTCCTGCTAAAACTGTTTACTTTTCTATTTCAACCACATAAATCTTTCGCTCTGTGTTGGAGGGATTAGGTATTTTGGCTTTAAGTTTTAACTACCATTAGGAACCTGAGGGCCATTTATTGATGAGGTATGCTAAGATAATAATTACCCGGATACGAAAGTCCTTAGAAACTAAAGCATATAAGAGATTATGGGAGTCAGTTAAGAATAAAGTTTAAATCAGACCCCATATTCCCAAGAATCAGGAGGATTGTGATGGAGGTCTCAGGCATCGGATGGCCACTGGTGGATATTGTGTTTATCATTAATATATTTCTGGTGCTGGTGGTAGTAATATTTGAGCGGCGTAACCCCATGACCACACTATCGTGGATTTTATTATTAGTATTTATGCCCTTGCTAGGTTTCTTACTATATGTATTCCTGGGGCAAAATTTGCGTCGGAAAAATCTTTTTTGCTTAAAGGAAGAGGAAGAAGAAGAGGTTTTATCGTTATTAGCCCTGCAGGATACCAGATTGCACGAAAACAGCCTGTGTTTTAATGATTCTCGGGTCTGGGAATACCGGGATCTCATCCACATGCAGATGGTAAGTAGCTATTCTCTTTTAACCCAGGATAATAAGCTGGAGGTTTTTCATGAAGGTCGTGAACTTTTTGACCAGATGCTGGTGAGTCTAAAAAATGCCCGAGATTATATTCATATGGAGTATTTTATAATTCGCAATGATTCGCTGGGCCGGTCGATAATAGATATTCTCAGTGAAAAAGCCCAGCAGGGAGTAGAAGTGAAACTGCTCTATGATGGCATGGGCTGCATACGACTGCCGGTTCGTTTCTTTAAAAAATTGCATGAGGCAGGGGGGGAGAGTGTTGCTTTCTTGCCTCCGTTCTTACCATATATAAACTTAAGAATTAATTTCCGTAATCATCGTAAAATTTGTATTGTTGACGGGGAGGAAACATATATTGGGGGATTTAATATCGGCAATGAATACCTGGGGCTTTCACCTCGTTTTGGCTATTGGCGTGATATCCATCTTAAAATCAGAGGCAGTGCTATTGATAGCCTGGAAATGAGATTTTTACTGGACTGGCGTTTCGCTGCTCGGGATTCTTTACCGGAAACAGACTGCTATTTTCCAGACCGATATTCGGAAGGGACCAGCGCAGTACAAATAGTATCCAGCGGACCAGATATGAATTATCCTGCCATAAAAAACGGCTATCTTAAGCTGATTAGCAAAGCTAGTCGTAATGTTTATATAGAGACGCCCTATTTTATACCTGATGAGAGTATACTGGAAGCTTTAAAAATTGCCGCTCTTTCGGGGGTGGACGTACGTTTGATGATTCCCTATAAACCGGATCATCCTTATGTTTACTGGGCCTCTCTTTCGTATATAGGGGAATTGCTGGATGCAGGAGTCCGGTGTTATCGGTATAAGCGGGGCTTTTTGCATAGTAAAATGATTTGTTCAGACGGTTTTGCCAGTTCAGTAGGGACTGCGAATCTGGACATCAGGAGTTTTGAACTTAATTTTGAGGTAAATGCTTTCATTTATGATCAGGGGATCAGCAGCCAGCTGGAGGAACAGTTCCTGCTTGCCATTAACGATTGTATCGAAATTACCCCGGAGACTTATGCGGACAGGCCCATACTGCTGCGCATTAAAGAGGGCATTTTCCGTCTCCTATCACCAATATTTTGAAAATTGGTATTGTGTCAATTCTCGCAACCTATGCAATAAAGCAAGGGCCGGGTTATAACCCGGCCCATAATGTATTTAGCCATGGATAAGGCGAGGGAGGCAATGAGTACAGTACCATAGGGATTTCCCCTGGTGTTTTATTGCCAGTAAATAGGCATCTTCTTCACTTGTACCGCAAGATTCACATTTTTGAGGGATGTATTGAAACTTCTTTTCAGAAGTCTTCTTCTTAACCGCTTTCTCTGAAAAATCTGCGGCTTCTCTAACCTCCAGGGATAGGGCTCCCGTAGGACAGATACCAATGCAAAATCCTGCTCCGTCACATAATTCTTCTTTAATAACCTTGGCCTTGCCGTTGACTAGCGTTAGTGCCCCCTCGGCACAGGGACTGATACATGCACCACATCCGTTGCAAAGTTTTTCATCTATCTTTACCATAGTCCTTTTTGCCATATAATTCTCTCCTTCAATAATGCATCTAAACTACATAAAAATGTGTATATTGCTGGATATCTTGCATTAATGGTGTGTGCCTTCTACAACTCGGATGCCTGCCGCTTCGATAGCCTTCTTAATATCTTCATGGTGTGGGCATTTACCATAAGAATCTTCCAGCAGCATACAGGATGATAAGTGCACCACGTTTAAACCATATTTTTTTAAGCTCTTTACCAAGCGGGAAACCCGGCGTCCGGGGCAACCCCCGCAGGTAAAAAAGCCGATTATTTCTGCCTCTTTTCCATATTGACGGAAAAGTTGTTTACGATTATTAAAGGCTTTAAAACAAGCAACTCCAGGACATACCTCTGAGACTGTTTCACAGCGGACTACTGCTATCCGAATCTTTTCTTCTTCTGCAGCACTTTCCTCGACAAAGGAAATATACTTTTGGCGGCTAGTTATTACATCCGCAGCTGAAATTTCTTCTTTGCCGCTGGCATGTGCTGCACTTTCTATAGCTTTAACCGCCATATCCCGCACAAATTCCGGTATGTTTTCCAGCTCCTTGAGCGCTTCTTCTGTCCACTTCATATAATCCCCCCAATGCGTGAGCTTTTTAGCTCTGAGATCTGATCATTACCAGCATCATCTTAAACTGTTCTACGGCGTCTAAAGCATGAGGCTCATTGGCCGGCATGATAATCATGTCACCTTGTTTAAGGATATGCTTTTCACCAGAGATGGTTATTTCGGCAGTTCCATCCATAATATAAACGAACGCATCAAAGGGAGCTGTATGTTCGCTAAGTCCTTGTCCTTTATCAAAAGCAAATAGGGTAATATTACCTGTTTCTTTGGCTAGAACTACTTTACTAACTACCGAACCCTCTTGGTACTCAATAGAACCGGCTGAAAACATGTTTTTTTGAGTCATTTCTTCAATCCTCCCTGTCTATATTTTTTCTATTTTAAACACATTTATTACCCGGTAATCAGGACAGCAAAATACTCCAGTGCCCTCATCTTCTCCGGGAAAATTTCCTCCATAGCGAAGGATATCAATAGCAGGAAACAGAACATGCATAGCCATAGGACATAATTTCCCTCTTTCAGTGTCAAAATCGAACACGTCGCCTACTTTATGACCACGGTGGCACTTACCTGTTCCTATTTTGTCTATTAAGCTGATCCTTATGCCCGGTTTTTTAGCCATGATATTCACCACCTTGTGTAATTCGTAAACTAAATTAACCTAGTATAGCCTGCAGATCTTCTTCAGCAGTAGTGATAGGTTTAATACCGTAATTTTCCACTAGTACATTAAGAACATTAGGGCTTATAAAAGCTGGTAGTGTTGGGCCTAAGCGTATATCTTTAATGCCAAGGTAAAGCAGGGTTAACAGTATTGATACTGCTTTTTGCTCGTACCATGATAGAACCAGGGAAAGTGGTAAGTCATTAACACCACAATCGAAAGCGTTAGCCAGTGCCAGGGCAATTTGTATAGCTGAGTAGGCATCATTACACTGCCCAACATCAAGAAGTCTGGGAATGGCATCAATTTCGCCGAGTTTCTTATCAAAGAATCTAAATTTACCACAGCCCAGGGTAAGTACTATGGTATCATCAGGGGTTTTTTCTACAAATTCAGTATAATAACTGCGGCCAGCTCTGGCCCCATCACAGCCGCCTACCAGGAAAAAGTGTTTTATCTTACCTGCTTTAACACCAGCAATAACTTTATCAGCAATACTTAAAACGGTCTGATGAGCAAAGCCGCACATTACACTTCCTTGCTCCTGGTCTTCTTTGAAGCCAGGCATGTTTAGGGAGGCCTCTATCAAGGGAGCAAAGTCACCATTATTTAGATGAACAACACCTGGCCATCCAACAGGTCCGGTAGTATAAATATTGTTAAAATAACTAGCTTGAGGCTCCTGAATACAGTTTGTAGTCATCAGGATAGGTCCGGGAAAATCAACAAACTCTTTACGCTGATTCTGCCAGGCAGTCCCATAATGACCATAAAAATGGTCATATTTTTTTAATTCAGGATAGCCATGGGCAGGGAGCATTTCTCCGTGCGTGTATATATTGATACCTTTACCTTGGGTAGATTCAAGCAGGTCTTTTAAATCTTTGAGATCATGACCTGATACTAGTATGCATTTACCTTGTTTGTGTCCCAGTGGCACAGTGGTAGGAACCGGATGTCCAAAGGTAAGTGTATTACCCTTATCTAATAGCTCCATTGCTATAAAATTAATTTTACCACATTGCAGTACTATATTAATCCAATCATCAAGGCCCAGACTACTATCATCAAGCTGGGGGAGAACTTCGTGGATAAAAGCATATACCTGATCATTTTCTTGTCCCAGTAATTCTGCATGATGGGCATAGGCTGCTATGCCTCTCATAGCATAGATAACGATTTGCTGCAAAGACTTTATATCTTTATCTTTCGCAGGGGCTAGTTCAACAGTTTTCCCCAGTTTAATCAAATCAGACAGACTTTTTACAGCGGATAAATTTAGAGAAGATTCTTTAACTGCCAGGCTATAACCTTTTATATTTAATGTTTCTTCCAGCTTTTGCTTAAGCGATTCACACTGACTAATATATTCCTTAAAACATTCCGGATCAAAATTTACGTTAGTCAGGGTAGCAAAAAGAGCTTCTAGAGTAAAGTGGTTTATCTCATCATCGATAACACCTTTCTGTCGTGCTGCATGGGCATAAGCGGATAAATCTTTGACAGCAATCATCAATAAATCCTGCAGAGCAGCAGTTTCAGCTGTTTTACCACATACTCCCCGGGTGGTACAAGCGATACCTTTTGCAGTCTGTTCACACTGATTACAAAACATATTATTCCTCCTCTCAAAAATTAAGAAGATTAAAGGGATATCCTTAGTCAACTTTCAAATAAAAAATTATTTTGTCTAATTGGATTTATTCACTAAGTCGGCTAGAGTTACTTTAGCAAGTTCTGCTATAAGTGCTTTTTGAGCCCTGGCTAGTGCCGCAGAAACAGTACAGTCGGGTTGGTTAGGGCATTTATAGCCGGGAACCAGACATACATTTAAAGCTATGGGGCCTTCGATCGCTGTTATTACATCAAGTAAGGTAATTTCATCAGCTGGTTTTATAAGCCTTATTCCTCCGTGGGCACCTCTCTGGGTAGTAACTAAATCTGCTAGCACCATAAGCTTGAGCGTCTTTTTTAAAAAATCTTCTGGGATATCCTGGCGGGTAGAAATAAATTTTGTTGACAATACTTCTCCCTCTGGTGCGTCAGCTAATTCGAGCAAAGTTCGAATAGCGTATTCCGTTTGCCTTGTAATTTGCATTATGTTCACTCCAATGTTGACTAAATGAATCCACTTTATCTTGTTCCTAGTTTAGCGCATATTTTCTACTATGACAAGATATAATTTGGAAATTTTACTAGCTAGCTGTAACATAAAATAACCAGGGGTGGTAATTTTATTACCACCCCTGGTTGATTAGTTCTAGATAATATTAGCAGTTGCCGCCATCACGGTTATTACTGCTGTCTTGACTGATATTATTGTCGTTCTTGTTTTTCTGTGAATCAGTTTGTCGGTTATCTAATTTATCGCTCTTTTTCTTATCTTGACGATTTCTTTTACCCATTAAAGAACACCTCCTTTAAAAGTTAGTATTTGCAATAATAAAAATTTCAACCAGGACTATAGTCAAAATATAAAATAATATTTACATTTTTTAACTTATAAAGGATGGATGATAGACGAATTTATAAAAATATTATGGAAAATATATTTAATGGAAATATAAGCAGAATAATATGGAACCAATAAAAATTTTTGCATCTTATTCTAACTGGAGGCTAGATTACAAATAACAGGAGGGCATATATGATGTGAAACTATGGTATGGGCCTAAATAACGGCTTATAATAAACTATAATCGTACGCTATAGTTTATTATTGGCATAATGGAAGGAGGCATAAAATGTTAGTAACCAGAAAAGCACCTGAATTTACAACTGATGCATTTCATCAAGGAAAGTTCACTAAAGTTAGCCTCAGCGATTACCTGGGTAAATGGGTAGTACTTTGTTTTTATCCAGGAGATTTTACTTTTGTTTGACCTACCGAGTTATCCCACATAGCCGTTGGCTATGATAAATTGCAAAGCTTAAATGTCGAAGTTTTATCTGTTAGTGTTGACAGTATCTTTTCCCACAAGGTTTGGAATGAAACTGAGCTGGCGAAGATGGTAGATGGTGGTATTCCTTATCCAATGCTTTCCGATCGGGGAGGCAAGATTGGTTCCTTATATGGTGTTTATGATGATGAAGCAGGGGTTGATATCCGCGGACGTTTTTTAATTGACCCTGATGGAGTTATTCAGGCAGCGGAAGTTCTTTCGCCACCTGTAGGACGTAATCCTGAGGAACTCTTAAGGCAGCTCAAAGCATTTCAGCACACCCGTGAAACTGGTGAAGTTATGCCGTCGGGGTGGCAGGAAGGTGGGGCAACACTTAAGCCGTCAACTAAGCTAGCCGGTAGGGTTTGGGAAGTATGGCAGCCACCTAAAAAATAAATATTTATTTTCATTAGTTAAAGAAAGACCTGTCAGCAGTAAGCTGGCAGGTCTTTAATCCTTTTCTGATATTATTTAAATGTCTGGTAATCACCTTAAACAGATTAGATAAATATTAATAGTAAAAGGGTTAAAGGAGATATAAAAATGGTTTATGCAAGTCGGTTTTTACGTTATGATGTTATTCCTATGTATGGACCTGACGTACTGGAAGTACAGGAAAAATTAGCGGAGCTAGGATATTACCAGGGAGAATTAGATGGCGTTTTTACTGAAAAACTAGGCTTATCAGTTAAGGTTTTTCAGGAATCTTATAATTTACCGGCAGATGGCATTGTCGATGCGGCTACCTGGAATTATCTTAGCCTAAGAACTTCTGTAGTGACAGAATACAGTTATCAGGGTCAACCCAGTATAGTTATTGATATTGATAGGAGAATTTTGCTTTTTGTTTCCACCAATTTTGTTAAGACATACCAAGTAGCAGTTGGGAAGAAAAAGACTCCTACTCCTTTAGGAAACTGGACTATTGTTAGTAAAGCCCTTAATCCAGGTGGACCGTTCGGGGTAAGGTGGATGCGGCTTAGTGTTCCATGGGGAGGATATGGTATTCATGGGACTAATAATCCTAAATCTATTGGTAAAGCAGTTAGCCATGGCTGTATAAGGCTATATAATGAAGATGTAGTTGAGGTATATGACTTAACTCCGATTGGTACGTCGGTAATTATTGTAGGAAAAGCGTATGCCAGTCGGACACTAAAACTTGGGGATAAGGGTCTGGATGTAAAAGAAGTGCAGAGGATGTTAAAACGGTTAGGGTATTATCGGGCTTCGTTAGATGGGGATTTTGGCCTAGTCACTAAAGAGGCAGTTATTAAATTTCAAAAAGCTGCCCAGATTCCACCTGATGGTGTTGTCGGCCCGGTTACTTTAACTGCTTTACAAAAAGCATATGCCGTAGCTTCCGGGGAGCGGCAACCATAATCAAAAGTAGAATTCAAGTGGGGACGGTTCTTGACTTGAATTTCCAGTAAATTCAAGTCAAGAACCGTCCCTACTTGAGTAAAAAATATTGTAGATCTTGCAGGGGTTAAGAGAAATATTTCGTTATATTTAGTGAAGCAGCAAGGAGGGGATTGAGGTTTGTAAAGATGAGGAACTGATCGCTTCATTTATTTCAGGAAAGCAGGAAGCCTTTGAGGGGATTATAGAATCTTACAAAGCTTATGTATTCGCTATAATTCTCAAATTCGTCAGCAACAACAATGATGCACAAGATATCGCCCAGGAAGTTTTCTTACAGATTTGTCAATCTCTTCCGCAGTACCAACCTGATAATTTTAAAGCCTGGCTGGGAAAGATAACCATGCATAAAGCAATTGACTGGAAAAGAGCCAGCAGCAAAATCTGTGAGGACATCCGGGCCGATCTTACAACAGTACAGGATGCAAGTACGAAGGTAAATCCTGATGCAATGCTTCTGCACCATGAAAACCGGGACAAGGTCAGGCAGGTATGCCAGAGCTTGCCCGAAATTTACAGTAAGGTTATTTACCAGTTCTATTTCCAATCTAGGTCTTACCGGGATATTGCCAGTGCCGAAGGGATAAGCCTGAAAACGGTAGAATCTCGCCTTTATCGCGCACGCAGTATGTTTAGGGAGAAATGGAGGGAGGAGGTTGGCGAATGAGACATTATAGCAGCGGAGAATGGTTGGCTTTTAAGGAAGGCCATTATGATGAGTTGACCAGCGGAAAAATGGAAGAACATCTTTATGCTTGTGAGTCTTGCATGGAAATTTTTTTAGAAACTTTTAATGCTGATGATTTGCAGGCAGCGGAAAAACTAATCCCAGCTGATTTTACCCCAAGAACTATGGAACTGCTGACTAGTTCATCTACGGGCAAACCATCACTAAGCCAAAAGCCCAAAACTCCAAACGTACAGAATTTGTTCCTATATTATGTTGCTGCTGCCATGCTGACCCTTTTCTTTATGGGAGGAGGCGTATTTCAATCCCTGGTAGATAATTACGACCACCTTTCTAGTGCTGCAGTAAATATAGAAAGGCAAACTACAAAGGAAACAACCATTTTAGATTGGTCAGGTGTAGTTGCCGAAAAAACTGCGGGATGGATAGCAGATTTTGAGAATAGAAATCATGAGGAGGTATCAAAGTGAAACCAAAAAGCAAATTTGTAACTTTTATAGCGTCTTGTATACCGGGACTAAGTCATCTATACCTGGGTTTTGCCGATCGGGCCCTGCTCTTTTTTTCGCTGTTTGCTTTGTCTATTGCAGGGGTCATGGGGCTCTTCTGGGTAACTGGTGTGCATGAGTTCTTCGTTATACTGCTGATAGCATTGCCGATTATCTGGTTTGTGGGCCTGGTCGATTCGCTTTCACTGGTAGATAAATTGCGGCGAGAAGGCGTAGAAGGCCCGCAAGGTAATAATTATGATTTTATTAACCTAGCTTTAAACAACCGTAAAGTTCTCACAGTAGTTTTTTCCATAGTCCCCGGTGCCGGGCATATGTATCTGGGTTTATTAAATGAAGGAATACAATTAATGGCCCTATTTTTCTTTACCGCTTTTCTAATGGGTTGGCTCAACCTAAGTATACTAGTCTTTATATTACCGGTTATCTGGTTTTACAGCATGTTTGATGCGTACCACCGGGTGGAAACAGGTAACGATTATCAGGTTTACGGAGAGGTACCTTTTTTTAATTGGATAAATAAACATCCGCGTTGGATTGGCTGGGGGCTTATCGTTTTTGGGGCGCTGATTCTTTTCGAAAGAATTGTCTCGCCACTAATAAGTTGGGAAATCCGCAATTACCTGCAGACAGGGATAGTTTCGCTTATATTCATTGCTGGAGGGGTAAAATTGCTGGCCGGTAATAAAGTGAATAAAAAGAGTATAGCAACAGAACCGGACAATACAGACAATATCGAGGAAAGCGAGGTAAATACTGAATGCGACAATGGCGAGTAGGTACCCTTTCCATGGGACTCCTTCTAATTGTTTTGGGGGCCGGCTTAATCTTTGCCCAGGTAAATAAAGTAGCTGTTATAGATGTCTTATTAAACTGGTGGCCATTACTGTTTATACTACTGGGCGCAGAAGTGCTGGTACAAATTGGTTTAAACAAAGATGAAGTTATAAAAGTCAAATATGATATTTTCAGTATTATTATAGTCTTTATTATTGTTATGACCGGACTTGCTGTTCAAGGTTTAACCGAGGTTGGCTTCATAAATCAGGCCAAGATTGCATTGGTTTCTCAGGATTACTTGCTAAAGACCGAGCCAGCCGAAGTCACGGTTGGGCCGGGAATAAAAAAGCTTGTAATACAGGCTCCGCCCGGCACCTTACAGATCCATACTACCAGTTCCAGCAATATTACCGCTTCGGCGTCAGTTAATGTATCAGCGGATTCACCGGAAAAAGCCCGGCAGATACTAGAAAAAAGCGCCAGCTGCCAGAGTTATATTTCAGGTGATACTTGTTATGTTAGTTTTGCTGCCATTCTGAATGGGAGTGATCTAGGGTATAGATGCCGGATAACAGAATACACCCTGGTGCTGCCAGAAAGGTTGGATGTAGTAATAAAAGGGCAAAATAATCCGCTAAAAATAGATGCTGGTCAGGTGGCGAGTAATTGGCAGATTAATGGTGCAGGGGATATAGAGCTAAATTATAATACCGGCAGTGATCTGCTAGTTAATACTGAAGTTCACGATCGTTCTCAACTCGAGGGTAATGTCGAGTGGAATGTATTAGAAAATGCCAATCAGGAAGACCCAGGGTATAGTATTAAAGGACAGTACCAAACTGGTCAGGGAACTCATAAAATAACTATCCTGGACGGAAACAATGTTGAGCTAAATTCTATTAATTAATTCTCAAGTAGGGACTCTCAAGTAGGGACGGTTCTTGACTTGAATTTCCAGTAAATTCAAGTCAAGAACCGTCCCTACTTGAAAAAAGTGTCAGGGGGCCGGGGTTGTTGACAACCCCGGCCCCCTGACATTTTTAGAGCTA
>JAQWBP010000065.1 GCA_028706315.1 Syntrophomonadaceae bacterium | reverse complement strand
CAACCCTGGAAAAAGGGCGCGATGATATTTTTGATATTGCGCAGGAAAGCCAGGAGCAATGTGCTAAAATGGAACTCAAACTGGAGGAACTGAAACACGAGGCTAAGGAAGTAATAAAACAGGTGGGCGAACTAGAAAAGCAGGAATACCATGCCCGGATTAAGCTCATGGAAGTAAGCCGTAATTTTGTATCTTATTCAGAAAAAGATATCAAAGATGCTTATGAATATGCCCGGTTAAAACAGATGGAGTTATTTAAATTGCGCCAGAGTGAACAATACTTGCGTAAGTGGCGCGATGAACTAGGTATTCAGCTGCGCAAATACCAGGTTATAGCCAGCAAGGCTGATAATTTTCTTAATACTACCGGAATCGCTTTAAAAATACTCATGGGCAATGTAGAAAAAATAAGCGGAACTTTAGAAGAAGCTTATCGTAATAAACAACTGGAACTCTGGATAGTTGAATCTCAAGAATCGGAACGGCGCCGGATTGCCCGCGAATTACATGACGGGCCAGCACAGAGTTTGGCTAGTATGCTCATCCGGCTGGACCTGGTAACCCATCTAGGTACAGACTTAGCCGAAATTTCTAAAGAGATAAAAAATATAAAAAAAATGGGCCAGGATAGCCTAGGTGATATAAGGCGCATAATGTTTGACCTGAAGCCGTCACTTATTCATGATGAAGATTTTAGGGTAACCTTAAACGATTATTTTTCTGATTATGAAGCTAAATATAATTTTAATATTGATCTGGTCATGTTTGGGCAGAGGAGAAAGTATGATGTTGCTATAGAATTAGCGCTTTTCAGATTAATTCAGGAAGCAATTACTAATGTAAGAAAACATGCCGGAGTTAACCGGGTCATAGTTAAACTAGAAGATAATAAGGATTCAGTAACAGTCGTCATCAAAGACGAAGGTAAAGGATTTAATGTTAGGCAAATTTCTAATAATGAAAGTTACGGCATAATTGGCATGAAAGAACGGGTTAAAATTTTCGGGGGAAAATTAGATATTATTTCATCACCAGGTTCAGGTACACAGGTAATAATCACGGTTCCGTTAGAAGGGGAGGCAAACAATGGACAAGGTACGAGTTGTAATAGCTGACGATCATGCCCTGGTCAGGGAAGGATTGCGGAAAGTTTTAGAGTTAGACGATACTATTGAAGTAGTTACTGAAGTAGGCGACGGACAAGGTGCTATTAATATGGCCCGCAAGGAAAAACCGGATGTTATTCTGATGGATGTAAATATGCCTGGGACAGATGGGATTGTGGCTACCCGGGTGATAAAGCGGGAGATGCCATCCATAAAAGTTGTCGCTCTTACTATTTATGAAGATGAAGAAGTAGTAGATATGGTCAAAGCGGGAGTCTCAGCTTACATTTTAAAAGATGTGGCCGGCAGCGAACTGGTGGATACTATACATAAAGTAATGGCCGGGGAAGTAGTAATACACCCGCGGGTGGCTAATCGACTGGTACGTGAATTAACTCGTACCGAGCGTAAGGAAGATCATGCCAGATTAACTAAAAGGGAAAAAGACGTGTTAGAATTCCTGGTTAAGGGAAATACCAACAAAGAAATGGCCGAGCTCATGTTTATAAGTGAAAAAACAGTTAAAAATCACCTGACGAGTATTTTTAAAAAACTGGGCGTTAAAGACCGGACCCAGGCAGCAGTTTATGCTTTAAAAAATAAGCTTGTAAGTGATGACTAAAAGGCGTTAAATGTAATGTTTTGTCCAGATGTGTCTAAGGTAAATATTTTAAGTAATCAAGTAACCTCTGGCTAGCATATCTTAATATAAGAAGCTAGAAGGAGGTATTTTTTTGGTTATTGTGCTTAAAGTAATCTGTTTTTCTTTATGGATGATTATTATGCTTTTTCTCATAAAAGGTAGCAGGCACCGCACTATAGTGCATCACAGGGAGCTAAAAGTAGCTGTACAAGATGATGACGATATAGAGATGCCTTTGCTCAAGGTAGGCCCTCCTTCGATTCTCTACTGCACTCCGGGTCAGAACTAGGCTATTTTTAAAAACCTGGTACTGCGACCTGCGTTTTTTCGTTTCGAATTTTCCTACTCAAAGTCATAATTCTCTTATTCTATGATATAATACATATTTATACAGGCGAAAATCACCAAATTTTAACATCATATCGGCAGCTGCATTAAAAATGCTCATGTCATAAGGTTTTCTAGTATTCAAAACCGGCTAATCGCTAAAATGTGAGGTGTAAACCATGGTCAATCTTTTGATGGATATTTTTTTTCCGCAAACCTGCTGCTCTATTTGCAGGGAACCGGGGAGGTTTAGTACCAGAAGACCCTGGTGTCCTACCTGTCAAGAGACTATGGTTAACATGCAGAATTATCTACCCGTTTGCATAAAATGCGGCAAGTACCTGGAAAGAGGCGGTAAAAGGTGTATGGACTGCCAGCAAAATCCGCCGGAATTTGATATTGCCAGATCAGTGGGACCATATGAACAGTCCTACCGGATAGCTATAAAAGTGCTTAAGTTTATGAGAAGAAGACATTTAGCGGTGAAAATGGGCGATATGATGGCTACTGTAGTTATAGAGGAACCAGCTTTTATGCCGGTAGATGTAATTGTGCCGGTACCTATTTCGGCAGGTAATCTAAAACTGCGTGGTTTTAACCAGACTGAGCTTTTGGGACGGCAGATAAGTAAAACTATTAAGGTGAAGATGGAGCCTAATCTTTTATACCGGATTAAGGAAACACCATCGCAAAGGGAGCTTACCCGGGCAGCCCGGGAAAAGAATCTTTTGCATGCTTTTAAAGTACGCGATGCCAGCAAAGTTGCCGGCAAACATATACTGCTGGTTGATGATGTGTACACTACAGGTTCGACGAGTAAGGAGTGTGCACGTACTTTGCGCGATAGCGGGGCGGAAAAAGTAGCAGTTATTACCTGGGCGATTGGGAAGGGATTTTAGTCAAGTGGGGACGGTTCTTGACTTGAATTTCCAGAAAATTCAAGTCAAGAACCGTCCCCACTTGAATTCTTACCTGGGCAGATGGGAAGGGATTTTAGGTGGATGTATTGAATATTTTAGATAAAGCAGTAACTGGAATCCTATTTGGTAGCCGGGAATTTACCCTCACGGGCACAGGCATTCCCGGCGGTAGAAGTTTGCTTAGTAGGTAGCTGATCTTGGAGGGAGGTAATTTTGTGGGACCAAATTTAAAAAATTGCTCGCAGTGTGGTCGGGTTTTTGCATCGCAGGGCAATAATTTATGTAGTCGATGTACGGAAGCAGAAGAAGATGAGTATACGATTGTCAGACGTTATGTACGCGATCATCCCGGAGCTAATGTATTTGAAGTAGCGGAAGAAACGGGAGTAGCTGAAGAAAAAATCCTGCGTTTCTTGCGCGAGGGGCGCTTAGTATCTCAAGGGTTTAGTACTATTTTGGAATGTGAAAGATGTGGACGGGCCATAAATAGCGGCAGGTACTGTGACAAATGTTTCCATGAGCTAAACGCTGAACTCCAAGGGGCTATTCCTGGTAAAAGCCTACAAAGAGACACGCCATCTGATCCAGTGATGAGAAGGCGGGAACAGATGCATATTAAAAAGGACAGGCCCAAGTTATAAAGTTTGGATACAGGTGATTTTGGCAGCCAATAAGTGAGGGCGTAAAAGGGAGATATTAAGAGTAATCGAGATAAATATACATATAAGTGGGCGTGCAGGGTATTAAGCCCCTGCTTTTTTTATGCGAATATATTAATAGATCAAGATTTACGAGGTGGAATGCTGATGATTATCTCTAGAGCACAGGTGCAGAATATCTTAAAGATATACGGTAAAGAACTGAATAGTAATAAGATGGATAAAAACCAGATGGTGAAGGGCGCGGGGAAGAAAGATCAACTGAATATTTCTGGCGAAAGCAAAGTTAAACAAAAGGCGATGCAGGCCATTAAACAATCGGAAGATATACGCCAGGATAAGGTCGACCAGCTGCGGGAACAAATATCAGCAGGCACTTATGAAATGTCTGATGATGCAGTAGCTGAGAAAATGATCGAAAGAGCTATAGTAGACAGGTTGATATAGATGATGAAAAACGATTTAGAAAGCCTGGTCAAAGCTTTTGTTGACTCCATAAATAATGAAAATAGCGTCCTGGAAAGTCTGGCTTTAGTTAGCCAGGATAAGCAGCAGCTTATTATTAAAGGAAATGTTAAAGAATTAGATAGTTTGATAAGTAAAGAGGGCATCATTATTTCTCACCTGGAAGAATTGGAAGATGCCCGTTTTAAATTACAGGAAAAATTGCAAGAGACCTGGGGTATCAGCTCGGAGGCCCCCGTGGCCCGGGAAATTCTCTCCCAAGCCAGCCGCGAGGTGTCCACCATGCACCAGGAATTAGAAATGGCGATAAGTAAATTAGACTACAATCTGACCCGGTTGAAAGCACTAAATAATCACAACTACGAACTAATCGAGCAATCCCTCGATTACATCGCCAACATCCAATCCACCCTAACCGGCCCCCCCAGCACCACCTACTCCCCAACCGGCACCCAACAACCCGACCCCCCCACCGGGGTGAACTTGTTGGACAAGAAGGTTTGAATAGACGCTGAAGGACGCTGATTTTTATGATTAACGCTGATTCTTATAATTATAAATATTCTGATTTAACGGAGAAGATAATTGGGTGTGCTTACAAAGTGTACAATACACTGGGAGCAGGCTTTTTAGAAAAGATATATGAAAACGCTATGGTATTTGAGCTTAAAAAGCAGGGATTAAAGGTAATTCAGCAGCATCCAATCAACGTATATTACGAAGGACAACTTATGGGAGAGTATTATGCGGACCTGCTGATTGAAGATAAAGTAATAGTAGAACTAAAGGCAATTAGTGAATTAACCAAAGCGCATGAGACACAATTAGTAAATTATCTAAAAGCTACAGGAATAACAGTAGGTTTATTGATAAACTTTGGGGATGAAATAAAGATAAAGCGCCGAATTTTAAGTAAGAAAAAAATCAGTGAAAATCATAAAAATCAGCGCAAATCTGCGTCTAAAAAATTATAGAGAGGTTGCAAAAATGAGAGCGACATTTATGGGGCTGGAAATGGGCAAGCGGTCGATAATGGCCCAGCAGACCGCACTGGACGTAACCGGCCATAACTTATCAAATGCCAACACCGTTGGCTATACCCGGCAGGAAGCCAACCTGGTCACCACCCGGCCGTACCACACTCCGATGCTGACCGGAAATAGCAAAGTAGGGCAACTGGGGACCGGGGTCGATGTTGCCGATATCAGAAGGCTAAGAGACGACTTTGTCGACGGCCAGATACGTAACGAAAATAAAACTGCCGGCTACTGGGATTCCCTAGAGAATAGCCTGGCTAAAATAGAAGTAATACTCAACGAGCCCTCTGATAACGGACTCAGAGGTGTAATGGACGCATTCTGGATGTCTTGGCAGGACTTATCCGCCCATCCGGAGAGTGAAGCCGTCCGGTCAGTAGTAGCCCAGCGGGGTATGGCCTTAGCTGATGCTATCAACCATACTGATCGGCAGTTAACAGAGTTAAAAGAAGATTTAAACGCTACGGTAAAAGTTAAAGTAGATGAAATAAATTCTATAGCCCTGCAGCTAAAAGATCTCAACCAGCAGATACTGTCCATTAAAATAGCCGGCAAACAGCCGAACGACCTATTAGATAAAAGAGACTTACTCATAGATCAGCTGAGTGAAATCGTGGATGTCCAAGTTTCTGAAGATAACCGGACGAGTATGGTAACCGTCCAGTTAGGAGGACGCAACCTCGTCCAGGACGTATACTATAACCCCTTGGATGTAAAAAGTGATACCGAGGGTATGCATATGGTAACCTGGCAAGATACCGGCGTAAAAGCCTCTATTTCTAGTGGTGAGTTAAGAGGGGTACTTGACGCCCGGGGAAAGACATTAGATGAAGCTAGCCCTTCAGAATATAAAGAGCTCATTCCTAATTTAATGGAACAGCTTAATATCCTGGCCAAAACTATAGTAGTCAAAACTAATGACTTACACCGCCAGGGATATAGCCTGAATAATCATAAAACTTATCCTGATGGGAAAGACTTTTTCAATATGCCAGATCCTAACATTGAAAACTGGGCTGAGTTCATGCAGGTTAGTGACGCGATAGTAAATGATGTAAAAAACATAGCTGCCGCCACTGAGCCAACCTGGGAAAATGGTACTAAGGTCAATTTCGGTGACGGCTCTAATGCTTTGAAGATAGCCCAATTGAAACATGATCTGAATGATAATGACGATAGTATGATTCAAAATATTACTAACGATGATTATTGGCGTTCGATAACTGCTGAAATAGGGGTAAAAAGTCAAGAGGCCATCCGCATGGCTAAAAACCAGAAGGTGCTATTAAGCCAGCTGGAAAGCAAGAGGCAGTCCGTTTCCGGGGTAGCCCTGGACGAAGAAATAACTAACATGATTAAATTCCAGCATGCCTACAATGCCTCTTCCCGTTACATAACCACCATCGACGAAACCCTCGATGTAATAATAAACCGCATGGGTATAGTAGGACGGTAAACCTAATTCAACGCGGAAGGACGCGGATTTGATATGATTAA
>JAQWBP010000031.1 GCA_028706315.1 Syntrophomonadaceae bacterium | reverse complement strand
TTTATAACCTGACTTTCAATACATTTTAAATGCCTTACATCTAATCCTTGTTAAAACTGATTGCGCAGCTGAATCAATATGCCTGGGAAGCTCTGGGCAATAAAGAAGAAACTTATCCGCCGGTGCTGTTTGATGATTGGGTTGGTCAGCAGTACTTGACCGATAAAACGGCGCGCGTGGAAAAGTTTGAACTTTAAAAGTATAATTTGAGCTCCATCGCGGGCTTTTTTTATGTATAAATAGCAGTAATTTGTGTGAATAGTTAGTTGGCAATGATTCATTTTCCTTCCAATTGCAGGTATTTTGTTTTTAAAATAGAAGTTTGTCTAAAAGATAAAAATGTATAATTGAACGTGAATGGTTATTCGGGGAAGGGCGGGGGCAGTTTGACTGGTCCGGCGATTATAAGTGATCAAGGTCGGGCAGGGCCCGCCAGCGGGAAACCTTGAGCGCTTATAAATGAGCCGGTATAATCACAAATTCCTGCCATTCCAGCTTGCTTATATGTCTGGCAGGACCATTATATCTCTTCTGCCAACATTAGTAGTGAGCGACAGCGAACACCAGTAGTACCCGCAGGGTGCAAGACTATAATGCCAGTTCGGCGAGGGCTGTAATCGCTCCGCGAGACTCATAATAAGAAGAATGTTTGGTTATATTGATTGGTTGTGACATGAATCTGTCACTCATAATCTGTATTCTAATAGATACCAGCGAGGACACGCTGCTCCAAGAGACTAGGCTCGTTAGAGCCAGGACCGTATCGGCGTTAGCGATGAGCAGGGTATCTGAGCATCGAACGGGGGGGCAGGGCGGAGGGCCACTCACATCCGTGCATGTTATCACGCAGCTCGAGCGGGTGAGTGCCGATCGGGAAGCCTGGAGCCTGTGCCTGGAGCGGGATAGCCAACTTACGATAATGGAGATTATGTAGGCGCAGCGAACCCGAAGGGCTACATAATCCTCCGTTATCGGATGGTGACGGTCAGGAGTAGCACATATTTGAACTGAACTAGCGCAGATGTGATTTGTCTGGGCTGATATTTCGATATATTCTAGAGGTTTAAAGAAGGAATGTGTAAAAGATGACAGACTATACGGGAAGCACAAAAGACTGAAACACAGCAGCCTTATAAATTTAACCATAAATACCAATAATCATAGCAACACATGCAGTTTAAATGCGAAAACATTTTCAGGAGGTTTCTTAGTGAAAAATTTCGATACCTATTCAGCTCGCTTGACAGGCAATCCTTTTTTATTTTTTGAGATGAAAACAACCGCCGGTCTCTTGCTCAAAGGATTATCCAAGCAAGAAATTAGCCGTAAAGTTCGAGAAGAAAACCTCTTTCAATATAAAACTACTAAAAGCATAGGCAAACGTTTAAATGCCGTTTTATTGCGATTGGACGTATTGGACAATACGTTGTTAAAACTCTTGGTTAATGCATCCAGTGAGACCGCTAAAATAATTGCCTTATACACGATTATGAAGACCGACCTGCTTTTTTATGAATTTATGCAGGAGGAGTTCAAGACAAAACACTTATTGCGCCAGGATAGACTGGAGCGGGTTGATTTGGTTTCCTATTTTGCCCGCAAAGGAGAGCAAAGCTCAACTGTGGCAGGATGGCAGGATTATACCATACACAAATTGATACAGGTATATATCCGTATACTCATCGATGCAGGTCTAATAAAAGATGAAAAAAGCCTAATTATTTCAGCCCCAGTAATGGAGCCAAACCTAAAGCAACACCTTAAGATAAATGGAGAAGAGCAATATATTCAGGCTATGCTGGGAGGATCATAATGGCAGATATCAAAAACAGACTGGATCAAATATTAGCTAAAATAAAATCCCCGGACTTTATGGAAAATAAAGGCCAGGGTGGGGAGATCGGATTTTATATATTTGACTATGATCCCCGTTATGAACTGCTGGTACGCAGTCATATTAAACATATCGTTCAACAACTTAGTTTTCCAGGTTCAGAAATAAGACCGGTGGAGTTAGATCTTTATGAATTAATGCTAGAAATACTGGTAACCAGGGTACCTTTAGCCAGAATTGAGGACATGGAAGAAAAACAGGGCAGTGAAAAGTTATATAAAACCCTTAAGCCCATGCTGAAACCGGAAAACTTTATTTCCCTGATAGAAGAGAAAGTGGCCGGCTATAACCTCGTTCTTATAAGCGGGGTTGGTAAAGTATGGCCTTTGGTGCGGTCTCACACAGTGTTAAATAATCTGCACTCAGTACTGGATGATATTCCGGTAATTATGTTTTTCCCCGGGGCCTACGACCAGCGTGAGCTTACGCTTTTTAAGAAATTTAAGGACGATAATTACTACCGCGCTTTCAAACTTGTATAGAAGCTGGAGGTTTAGATGTGAAGATAGCAGAGCTCTTTAAAAAAGATATCAAACGCAATATAAAAGGGGTCATAAAAGTTGAACAGCGAGAGGAAAACGAAATCCATCAAGAGCTGGATGAATATGTGGTTACCAATGAATTATTTAAGCATTTCCACAGCTTCTATGATGCTTATTTACCATCGCTGGATGGGGCAACCGACGAAATGGGTGTATGGATTTCAGGCTTTTTCGGTTCAGGTAAATCCCATTTTTTGAAGATCTTATCATATATCCTGGAAGGGAAAGTCGTAAAGGGAAAAAAAGCGGTTGATTATTTTGACGACAAAATAGATGATCCCCTCTTGCTGGCGGGTATGAAACGAGCCGCGCAAATTCCGAGTGACGTTATCTTGTTTAATATTGATTCCAAGAGTGACGCCGATAGCAAAGTGAAGAAAGACGCTATTGTAAAGGTCTTCATGAAGGTTTTCGATCAGAAACAAGGCTTTTGCGGTGAAATACCCTGGCTGGCGGAAATGGAACGCCAGCTTTTAAAAAGCGGTAGCTATGAAAAATTCCAGGCCGAGTTTGTCAGCATCGCTGGTGACGAATGGCAAAAATTACGGGAACAATCTTATTTTATAAGAGATGATATTATTGCTGCCCTGGTAGTATCCACCGGCATGACTGAAGAATCAGCCGCTGCCTGGTTCGATAATGCCGAAAGTAACTACCGTTTAAGTATCGAAAAATTTGCTCACATGGTAAAAGAATACTGCGAAAGTAAAGGGCCGAAGCAGCGGATAATATTCATGGTTGATGAGATGGGGCAGTATGTGGGGGATAATACTGATTTGATGCTGAACCTGCAGACGGTAACCGAAGACCTGGGCATCCACAGTAAAGGCAAAGCCTGGGTGATGGTAACTTCTCAGCAGGACATCGATGGCCTTACCAAAAACCGGGTGAAGGGCAGTGACTTCTCCAAGATTCAGGGGCGTTTTAAGACCCGCCTTAGTCTTTCCAGTGCCAATACCGACGAGGTTATCAAACGCCGCATCCTGGAGAAAAAGGACAATGAAGGGGTACCGGATACCCTGCGTCTGTATTATACCGAAAACCAGGCGGGACTGCGTAACTTGATCAATTTCTCCGCCGGGACCGCAGAGATGAAATCTTATCAAAACGAAAAAGATTTTCAGGAATGTTACCCCTTTATTCCCTATCAGTTTAATCTCCTGCAAAAAGTATTTGAAAACATACGTAAACTAGGGGCTTCCGGCAAACATCTATCCGAAGGTGAGCGCTCCATGCTCAATGCGTTCCAGGAGGCAGCAGTTGCGGCTGGAGATTTTCCGTTAGGTACCCTGGTTTCATTTAATCTATTTTATAATACCGTGGAGAAATTCTTGGACCATACCATCAGCCGGACTATACGGCAGGCAGCTGAAAACAGCCATCTGCAGCCCTATGATATAGAAATTCTCAAAGTCCTCTTTATGATTCGGCATATCAAAGAGATTGCGCCTAATCTTGAAAACCTAACTACTCTAATGGTGAGTAAGATAGATGAGGATAAGATTACCCTGCGTCAGACCATACAGGCCTCCTTGGATCGCTTAAAAGCAGAAACCCTTATCCAACAAAACGGGGATGAATATTATTTTTTGACTGATGAAGAACAGGACATTAACCGGGAGATTAAGTCCATCAACATTGATGAACGTGATATCTTGCAGGAAGTCGCTCGGGTTGTTTTCGATGACATTTATAGTGGGCAAAAAAGCTATAAGTATTCTAACTACTATTCCTTTGGCTTTAACCGCCAAGTGGATGATATCAACTACGGCAATCAGAAAAATGAACTCACCCTGACCATCATGACACCTTACGCAGATGATTACTTTAGCACTCAGGAAAACCTGAAAATGATGACCATGGATAGCAGCATAATGCTGATGCGCCTTCCCGAGGACCTGACCTTCTTGGATGAAATCAAGGAAATCAAGCGCACCGAGAAGTTTATCGGCCGCAAAGCCTCGTTGAACAATCCCGAAAACATCCAACAGATTCTTGATGCCAAGGGACGGGAAATAGGCATCCGTAAAGAAAGGGTGAAGAGCCTGCTGGAAACCGCCCTGGAAGAAGCTGAAGTCTATGGATTTAGCCAACGTCAGGATGTGAAGGCTGGTAATGCCAAGGAAAAGATCAATACAGCCTTGAATATACTGGTTAGAAACGAATATAAGAAACTGGATTATATCAAGAATCCCCTCACCGAAGAAAAACAGATCGCTTCGATCCTGCGCAGCAACGATACGCAACTTTTAGGGATGCAAAACGATGGCGAAAATAAAGAGGCGCTGGATGAAATAAGGGATTTTATCCGCCGTCAGGATGAACGTCATTTCCGGGTTACGGTGAAAACATTGCTGGATCGGTTTACGATTAAACCCTACGGCTGGGGATGGTATGACATCGCCGGCTTGGTCGCATGGTTGTTTATACAGAATGAGATTAGGCTCATCTACAATGATGAAATGATGAATACTGAGGATCGCAACCTGTCTTCCTACCTTTGTAAGCGCGATGAAGTTGATCGGTTGGTCATCCAGCTCAAGAAAAAAGTAGATTTGACTTTGATTAAGGCAGCTCGGGAAATCGGCCGCAATGTTTTTGGTTGCGCTAATTTGCCCGAGGATGAAGATGCCCTGTATCATAAACTGCAAGAATTAATCGGAGAAGAAATAGCCAGCCTAAAAGCGATGTTGGCTGAATATAAACATGGCAGCTATCCGGGAGAGGAGACTGTAAAAACCGGGCTAAAGCTGCTGCAGGAACTTCATGAAATCAGAGACGCCTATAGCCTCCTGGCAGCAGTCAAGGAACAAAAAAATGCCTTACTTGATTACCAGGAAGACATTGCTCCGGTTAAGGGCTTTTTTGAAAATCAGGTGGACAAATATAACGAAGCCTTAAATTTTAAAGCTTTCTATTACAATAATGAAGGTTATCTGGGTGATGAGGATATTCGGCAGGGAATACAGGAGCTGCAGAATATACTGGAAGCAGCTGAGCCCTATAGCTATATCAAAGACATCCCAGCTTTGTTGGCTGGCATGAAAAACCAGGCAGAAGTTTTACTGGAGCAAAAGAAGTCTGCAGTAAAGGCAAGCATTGAGGCGGATCAGGCGGCTATTGAAAAGGAAATCAACAAGGAAGCCATTTCTCCCACTCTGTCACAAGAGATCAGCGGATCCTTCCAGCGACTTTTCGATAGGTTAGATGAGGCTCGTGATTTTATCCAGTTGGATGCCTTGAAGGCTCAGAGCCAGGATCTAAAATCCTCCAGCATGGCTCGCATAGATAAGGAGAGAGCCAAGCCGGTACCCGTCACGCATAAACCCGGAGGCAATGATGTCCCAGTTAAACCACCCCAGATAAAAGAGACTCAGCAGGTGCGCCTGATAGAGATTGCCCGGAACAAGACCATCCTGGAGAATGAAGCCGACGTGGATGAATACCTGCAATCCGTCAAAAAGGAACTGCTGCAGGTTTTACAGGATAATAAACGCATTCGATTGATGTAGGAGATGATTAAGAAGATGGATAAATCAGCGATCAAAAACTTTGCCGTAAATGCCAGACGGCGCCTGCGAGAACAGGTGGAACAAAAAGCCTTTGAACTAGGCATAACAGCCAATGAAATAAAAGACGTAGAGATGAAAAGCAGTGATGCCATCGTCATCGGGGGGCGGGTTTTCAATGCCGATATAAAAAGGCAGCGCGAGACCCTGGTTAATAGGATTAAACAAAAGGGCTTTGATCAGGTTATGGATGAAGTAGCTTATACCTGGTTTAATCGCTTCATCGCCCTGCGCTTCATGGAAGTGAATGATTACCTGGACAGCGGCGTGAGGGTATTTTCAAACCGGGAAGCAGGCAAGCAGGAACCGGAAATCCTAAGCCAGGCGGCCAGGATAGACCTGCCTGTTAATAAAAACAAGATTTATGAGCATTTGGACCGAAACGAGAGTGAAGAACTCTTTAAATACCTGATCATTAGCCAGTGCAATGTACTGAATGAGCCCCTGCCTTTTATGTTTGAAAAAATCGCTGATTATACTGAACTGCTGTTCCCAGACAAGCTGCTGAATGATGACTCGATTATTCGCGAAATGGTTAATAGTATTGCCGAAGAAGACTGGCAGGAAGTTGAAATAGTAGGCTGGTTATATCAGTATTACATATCGGAGAAGAAAGATGAGGTCTTTGCAGGGTTAAAGAAAAACATAAAGATCAGCAAGGAAAACATACCTGCAGCTACCCAGCTTTTTACCCCGGCGTGGATTGTGAAATACATGGTGGAAAATTCCCTGGGCAAGCTGTGGTTGGAGGCACATCCTGATAAAGACCTGCAAGCCAAGTGGAAATATTATCTGGAACCTGCTGAACAGGAACCGGAGGTTCAGGCTGAACTGGATAAACTTATTAATAAACAAATAAAACCGGAAGATATAAAAGTCCTAGACCCGGCCTGTGGATCGGGGCATATATTGGTCTATGCTTTTGAAGTATTATATGAAATCTACAAAAAAGCCGGTTATATTGAACGAGATATTCCCAAGCTTATCCTAGAAAACAATCTGTATGGCTTAGACATAGATGACCGAGCTGCTCAACTGGCTTCGTTTGCGGTGATGATGAAGGCCAGGAAGACGAACCGGCACGTTCTTCGTGATTCAATTGAGTTAAATATCTGTGCCATTCAGGAAAGCAATTCATTAGGGGATGAAGCAAAAAAAATAATACTGCAGGGTGTTGAGGATGAGCAGCATGCACGTTGGCAGATCGATCATTTATTATCCATGTTTTATGATGCTAAGGAATATGGGTCAATAATAGAAATAGGGGATATTGATGCAGACTTTTGGCAGGATAGGCTTGAATATGTAAAACAAATAAATCCTAACCTTTTTGACAGTGCTTTAATAGAAGAAATAATAAAACTACTGCCACAGTTAATCAAGCAAGCGGGAATCATGGCGCTGCAATATGATGTTGTATGTACTAATCCACCATATATGGGAATAAAAAATATAAATCCAAAACTATCGGCATACATATCAGATAAATTTAGTTATAGTAAAGCTGACCTTTATGCAGTCTTTATTGAACGCTGTATAAGCTTTACTTTATCTAATGGATTTATTTCTATGATTACACAAAATTCATGGATGTTCTTAGCAAGCTTTTTATATCTACGCGAAAGAATATACAGAAGTTTAACACTTAAAAATATGGTTCACTTAGGATATGGTACATTTGGAGCTGATTTTGGAACAACATCATTTGTATTGCATAAAGCTCAAAATAAGGCTTTTAATGCAACATATATAAGATTGATTGACTATAGAAATGTTGATGATAAAAAGATTCAGTTTCATAATCAAACGAATTATTATAAGTCTTCATTTAATAACTATACTACTATACCTGGGCATCCTATATCTTATTGGGCTACAAAACAAATCAATAATATTTTCTCCCATGGAACTCCATTATGTAGTTTGTTCGAGCCTAAACAAGGAATAATTACCGGTAATACCGATGAATTTGTTAGGTATTGGTACGAAGTAGATATAAAACGAATTGGCTTTAATCACAAAGAATATAACGATATTTTTATATACTCAAAAAAATGGTTTCCTTTTAATAAAGGCGGGGAATATAGGAAGTGGTATGGTAATTATGACTGTATAGTAAATATGGAAAATGGCGGGGAATCTATAGCCCATTCAGGGAAAAATAATAATTATCGATTGAGAGATTCTAAATACTACTTTTTACCAGCATCAACATGGAATTCTATAACCAGTTCTAATAAATTATCCGTGAGGTATTGCAATTATGGATTTCTATTTTCAGATGTCGAAATGGCAATATTTGATTCTAAAGGTAATACACCGATAACATTAGAAGTGCTTTGTGCTTACTTGAATTCAAAAGTGGTTGATAAAATTTTAGGAATGATATGTCCAACACTACATTTCAATCAAGGAGATATTAGTCGCGTACCTTTATTTCAAAATAGAAGCTATGAGGAAAATATCGCAACTACAGTAAAAAGGTGTATATCAATCTCCCGTATTGATTGGGACTCCTTTGAAATCTCCTGGGATTTTGAGTTACATCCTCTGTTCAAACATCGCCACAGAGCGGATACATTAGAACAGGCTTTTCTAAATTGGCAGGACTTTGCAGATGAGCAATTTAATCAGCTTAAAGCCAACGAAGAAGAACTAAATGGCATTTTCATCGATATCTATGGCCTGCAGGACGAACTGACTCCAGAAGTTGAAGAAAAGGACGTAACCATAAGAAAAGCTGATCTGGAGCGGGATATCCGGTCCTTTATTTCCTATGCCGTCGGATGTATGATGGGACGCTATTCTCTGGATGAAACAGGTCTGATCTATGCAGGGGGAGAATTCAAATCCGACAGGTATATTACTTTCCCTGCCGACCAGGATGCCATTATTCCGGTTTTGGACAGGGACTACTTCGAGGATGATATAGTAGCCCGGTTTATTCAGTTTATTAAAACCACTTTTGGAGAGAAAAACCTGACCGCTAACCTGGATTTCATCGCTGTGGCTCTGGGCAAAAAAGACAGCGAAACTTCGGTTGAGCGTATTCGCAAGTATTTTCTCAATGATTTTTACAAAGATCACTTACAGGTTTATAAGAAACGTCCCATTTACTGGCTGTTTACATCAGGAAAACAGAAGGCCTTCAATGCCTTAATCTATATGCACCGCTATGATAAAGACACCCTGGCCCGTATCCGCACCGATTATCTGCATGAATTGCAGGGCAAATATGAACTGGAAACGCGCCGCTTAGAAGAAGTTGTGGCCAGTTCTGGAAACGCCAAAGACAAACGGGATGCCAGCAAACGCTTGAACGATCTTAACAAACAAAAAGAAGAACTGCGCAAATATGATGAACTCCTCCGTCATACGGCCGATCAGCAGATAGAAATTGACCTGGATGACGGGGTTGTAGTTAATTACGCCAAATTCGATGGCCTCTTGGCCAAGATATAAATTTGAGGATGTTTTGCTTATGATAAACACGGAACAGTTAAAAGCGGCGTTAGAAAAACGCTTCCAGGAATCCTTGCCCGAGGGCAGCCAGCGGTATATTGTTTTTTGGTACGACCATGATGCTTCTTTTGTTGATTCGATTGAGGAACTGGATCTTAGCGGGATAAAAGTCTGGGCCTTGACCGAAAACAATGCATTCCACAGCAAACGCTTATTGGAAAAGGAAGATACCAGCAGTAACTATCTCATTTATGCCCCGTTTCCCCAACCGGTCAATGAAGAAAACTGGCTGCTGGATATATTGCTTTATTCCGCCGAGTTCTCTGCGGATAAGGTTTCCATGCTGATGAACGAACTGCTACTGGTTGATTCATCTTTGCGCAGTTTATTAGGTGAGCAAATCAGCTTTTTTGATAATAAAGACCGTTACCAGAAACTGCTGGCGTTGTCACAAGGGCACTGGGACAAGGGCAGCCTGGAACTTGGAATGATGGCGGTAGCATGTAAGGTTAAAACCGCTAATCTGGAAAGTGTCATCAAGGCTTTATTCCTGGCGGGGATTAATGAAGAAGACAACCTTCTCTGGGGACAGCTCCTGAAATGGCCCGGTGAGGAGATCTTTTGGCGTTATGTACAACGGGAATATGGTTTCTATAATGAGGCTCCCAGCCTGAAGAAGCTCTTTTTATCACTCCTTATAAGTAGTCTAGCTTATCAGTTGGAAACTGAGATACCCGGTGGCTGGAAGCTTTATCTGAATGAAAATATAGCTAATTCAGTGGTTTTTATTGACCACTGGATGAATAACCGGGAGGATTCGCATCGATTTGATGAACTGGCCAAGTATTTTGAGGAAGAGCTAAAGGTGAGCAAATATTTTGCCGACTGGAGGCTGGAAGCTTACCTGAACTGTGATATTTTAGAGATTTTTGATAAGGCCATTATCCTTGAGATCGTAAATAGCCTGGTGGCTGGTGGGCAGGATTATGACAACTATGCCGAGATAATCGCCCTGAGAAGGAGCAGCCACTGGTATGATAAGTTTGCCAATGTCTATGGCGCATTAGAGGCCGCTATTAATTTATTTGTGTTCTATAAGGAACATCAGCATGGCTTCGTGCAGCCGAATGCCCGCAGCCTTTTTGCAGCCTATACCGAGGATTATTATCAGGCGGATCAATATTATCGACATTTCTACTTATATTATGATCGCGTAGTGGAACAGGATATCTTGAAAAACCTGCGCCCGTTGGTGGAAAATCTATATGATAATGGATTCCTGCAAATCCTGTCCCAGGTATGGGGAGAAAGGGTTCAGGATGAGTTGTTGGACCTCTGGCCGATCCCTTTGATTGATCAACAAAGCCGTTTTTATGAAAATCATGTATTCCCTGTGGTTAATAAGAATGAACGGGATAAGGTCTTCGTTATCATCTCAGACGCGCTGCGTTATGAATCGGCCCAGGAACTGAATACTCGGCTTAACCAGAGTGGCAAAGGGGTAGCTGAAATCCAGGCTATGCAGGGAGTAATGCCTTCCTACACCAAGCTAGGAATGGCGAGTTTTTTGCCCGGCAAAGAATATCGTATTAATAACAAGGCTCGGGTTCTGGTGGATGGTAAAGAAACGGTTAGCAAAGAACAACGGCAACAGATTTTACAGTATAGATATGCTCAATCGATGGTTCTGGATCTTAATGAATTTACGGGCTTATCAAGAGAGGAAGGGCGTGAACTGATCAAGCCCTACCGAATTATTTATCTTTACCATGATATTATCGATGCCACAGGTGACAAACCCGCCAGTGAAAAGCGGGTTTTCAAGGCAGTTGACGAAACGATTAATGAACTGCATGAGAAGGTTCTGACGATCGTAAACAAATTTAATGCGACCCAGATCTTTGTTACGGCTGACCATGGATTTTTATACAAGCGCGAGCCGCTCGTTGAGAGCGATAAAATCGTTAAAGATAATTTGGAATGTATAGATCAGAATCGCCGCTTCATGTTAACTGATGATAATGTTGTTGCCCCCGGAATACTGTCGATAAAAATGGATTATTTGCTGGGTGACGGCTGCGATTTGCGAGCGATTGTACCCAGGGGAATGCAGCGTTTCAAGATTCAAGGGGGCGGAGCCAACTATGTGCACGGTGGGGCTTCCCTGCAGGAGATAGTAATACCCCTGATTAAATATCGAAATGTACGCGGTTCCAGGGTAAGGGAAAAAATGCTGCAGAAGGTAGATGTGCAGTTAACCAATACATCCCATAAGATAACCAATAATACATTTACCCTGCAGTTCTTTCAGACTGAGAAGCTTAGCGATAAGCGGATGCCTAGAAAACTTATGGTTGCTATGTGGGATATGATAGACGGGGAAAAGAAAATTTCCGATGAAAAAACCATTATTGCTGATAAAACCAGTGACAGAGCTGATGATCGAACCTTCTCAGTCCGCTTAACCCTAAAAGGAGGTAGCTATGACCGCAACCAGGATTATTACCTGCGTCTGATGGACGACGAACTGGGAACCCCGTATAGCGAAATTAAATTTAAGATCAGCCTGGGAATTGCGAATGATTTTGATGATTTTGGTTGGTGATGTTTGTTTAAGCAAGCGGAGTAGGGGGGAGAATGGTGAGAGAGCGGGCCGAGGAACTGTTAAAAACCATGTTGGGTGAGGACAAGACCTTCAGAGATGGACAGTGGGAAGCAATTGAAACGGTTGTTGTGCGAAAAGAACGCGCCCTGATAGTGCAGCGAACAGGATGGGGCAAAAGTATTGTATATTTTATCGCTACCAAATTACTTAGAGAAGAGGGTAAAGGGATAACCTTGCTTATCAGTCCGTTATTATCATTAATGAGAAACCAAATAGAGATGGCTTCAAAGATTGGGATTAGAGCGGCAACAATTAACAGCAGTAACCCGGATGAATGGGATGAGATTGAGGCTGAGTTGCAAAAGAATAGCTGCGATATTTTGTTAATTACCCCGGAAAAATTAGTCTCAAGGGGTTTTAATGAACTATTGGCAGGGATACCTGGAAATATCGGTATGGTGGTTGTCGATGAAGCACATTGTATCTCTGATTGGGGGCATGATTTTCGGCCAGATTACCGAAGGATCGTTGGAATTATAGAGAAATTGCCTGCCGGCGTACCGGTTCTTGCGACAACAGCTACTGCTAATGATAGAGTAGTAAATGATATTAAAGAACAATTAGGTGAGGACTTAAAGATAATGCGTGGCCCGTTAACTAGGCAATCGTTGCGGATACAGACTGTCGTATTAAAGGATCAAGCTGAACGTTTGGCATGGTTAGCTGAAAACATATCTCGCTTGCCTGGCACAGGAATCATTTATTGTTTAACTATTGTTGATTGCAGGAGAGTTGCCACATGGTTGCAGTCTGTCGGTATCAACGCTTTTGATTATCATGGCAAAATAAATAATGAAGACAGAATAAATAGAGAACAGCAATTATTGCATAATGAAGTTAAAGCACTGGTAGCTACTACGGCTCTTGGGATGGGTTTTGATAAACCGGACTTAGGATTTGTTGTTCATTATCAGCGACCAGGATCTCTGGTTGCCTATTATCAGCAAATCGGTCGTGCTGGTCGAAACCTTGATAATGCCTATGCTATTCTCTTAAATGGTGGGGAAGATGATGAGATCCAGGATTATTTTATTAAGCATGCTTTTCCTGATGGAAATGAAATGCGTACAGTATTATCAATAATAGCAGATGCAAACGATGGTATAAGTATCGCGTCCATTTTACGAGACGTTAATTTATCTGAGAATAGGATAAAAAACTGCATTGAACTAATGGAAATAGAAGGGGCAATTTTTAAAAGCGGCGGCAAATATTATCGTAGTACTAACCCATGGGAACCCGATGAAGATCGAATGAATCGGGTGACTAAGCTGAGATATCAAGAATTACAACAGATGCAGGACTTTGTTCTGACTGATAAATGTTATATGCAGGTAGTGGCTGAAGAATTAGATGATGCTTATGCAGAGCCTTGTGGGAAATGCGCTAATTGCCAGGACCCATTTTTCCAGGAAAGTGTGAATACTGAATTGGTAAATAAAGCAATTCTTTTTTTGCGTAGAGGTTATCTGTCGATTAAGATAAGGAAAAAATGGCCTGCTCTAGGAGTGGGGCGGTTTAGAGGAAACATTGCTGCGGGCTATCAGAACCAGGAGGGTAGGGCGTTGTGCCGGTATGGCGATGCAGGTTGGGGAACATTGGTGAAATCAGGAAAGTATAAAGATGGCAGATTTAGTGACGAACTTGTAGAGGCGGCTGTAGAATTAATAAACGATCATTGGCAGCCTGAACCCATGCCAGAATGGGTAACAGCTATCCCATCTCGAAGACACCCTGAGCTTGTACCTGGGCTGGCCAAGAGAGTCGCAGCACTATTGGACATCCCTTACCATCAGGTATTAACTAAGACAAAAGATACGGTGGAGCAAAAAATGATGGAGAATAGCAATCAACAGGCCAATAATGCGCTTGAGGCTTTTTCGGTTATTGAAGATTGTCCACGGGGGCCAGTTTTATTGATTGATGATATGGTAGATTCTCGCTGGACGTTGACAGTCTGTGGGGCGCTTTTACAGGAAACAGGAAGTGGGCCAGTATTTCCTCTGGCCTTAGCTGCTACCTGGTCAGGAGGTGATAGTGAGTGACGAAGATAAATATTTCTTCAGATAGCCAGGTGATTTTATTATTATGTTCTAATTTAGCAATTCCGAAAAGCGCTGAATCTACGATTAAACCATTGAGCTTAACTGAGTGGAATGTACTGGCCAAAAAATTGGCTATAAGCTCGTTGAAAAGACCAGAAGCTTTTCTAGCAACTGGGACTAATGACTGGCAAAGTGAACTTGACTTAGATGAACGACAATCGGATCGACTGGATAAACTCTTATCCCGGCGCGGCAGTTTGGCAATCGAGCTGAAACGGCTTGAGGATATGGGAATATGGGTATTGACCCGTTCTGAATCTTTATACCCCGAACGGTTGAAGAAGCTATTAAAAGATAAAGCCCCTGCTGTAATATACGGTGCTGGCGATATCCATCTATTCGATCAGCAGGCTGTCGGTATTGTTGGTTCACGGGAAGTGGATAATGCAGGTATTACCTACACCGAAAAGCTGGCCAGAGCCTGTGTGAGAGATGGCTTAGGGGTTGTGTCCGGCGGTGCGCGCGGGGTTGATTCCATCGCTCAGGAGGGAGCAATTGAAGCAGGCGGCAGGGTAATTTCGATTGTATCCAATGGTCTTACTGCGGCTGTCCGTAAAAAGGCCAACCGCGATGCCGTACTCAACAATCATCTGCTTTTAATGTCCCCTTATCATCCCGATGCACGGTTTAGTGTAGGGACAGCCATGGGTAGGAATAAGTACATCTATGCACTCTCCAGATTTGCGGTGGTGATATCAGCTACTGAAGGGAAGGGTGGAACATGGACTGGTGCTGTCGAGAATATGAGAAATTCTTGGGTGCCTCTTTTTGTGCGTGAATCGGAAGATGCTCCCAATGGAAATCGTGCGTTGATTAATAAGGGTGCATATGGATTGCCCTCCGATAGTTTCAATGAGGAACAGAGTCTGATTAATATATTCAATGACAGAGCGCGGGAGATAAAGCACTCCTCAGCTAGTAATGGCGATTTCTCCAATGACAAAGATAAAAAACAAACTATGCATGGAGCTACTGTTGTCGGTAAGGCGAATGAGTATTCCGAAGTGCACGATTTGTTCGAAATCGTATGGCCATATATTCAATGCGTTTTTGAAGTAAACAATGAGCGTGATAGCCAAACTCTCGCAGAGCAATTTAATGTTAAGGATATACAAATGGAAGCTTGGTTACAGCATGCTGTAGATATTGGTAAATTAGAGAAGCATTCGCAGCCTGAACGATATTTGCTTATTTTAAATAATAAAGCTAAAGGTGATGACAATAAATGCCAATTGTCTTTGTTTTCGGGGCTTGATGAAAAAGTAGTGTAGGGTTTGTTCGCAGTCGTATTGTGGATAAGGGTGGTTATTTTATGGATTTGGATTTCAAATTAAACGTAAAATTTGCAGGCCGGGTTGTCCGCAAGGACTTGACCAAGAAGATAAAAGAAGGTGCGAATGTACCTGTTTATGTGCTGGAATATTTACTGGGTATGTACTGCGCCACCGATAATGAGATAGAAATTGAGGAAGGAGTTGCCCGGGTTAAGGAAATTCTGGCTAATAATTTTGTGCGTCCCGATGAAAGTGAAAAGGTGAAATCCAAGATCCGAGAGTTGGGCAAATATAATGTTATTGATCGGATTAGCGTCAAGCTCAATGAAAAACGGGATGTCTATGAAGCTGAGTTTTCAAATCTGGGTATCAAGGGGGTAGAAATATCCCAGCTATATATTAAGGATTATGAAAAACTTTTAGCCGGAGGTATCTGGTGTATCGTCCAAATGGAATATTTCTATGATGAAAACGAAAAGCATCATACCCCCTTCTATGTACGTAGCTTAAAGCCCATTCAGATGCCGAATATGGACATGGAGGAGATTTTTGAAGGGCGGGAGAGTTTTAGCAAGGAAGAGTGGATGGATATAATCATTCGCTCTACAGGTATGGAACCGACCCAATTTGAGGAAACGGTAAAATGGCATTTACTGATGCGCTTGGTTCCGCTGGTTGAGAATAATTATAACGTATGCGAACTGGGACCGCGGGGAACCGGTAAATCCCATGTTTACAAAGAGGTTTCACCGAATTCTATTCTGGTATCGGGAGGACAGACTACGGTTGCCAACCTCTTTTACAATATGTCAACTCGCAGCATAGGTTTGGTAGGCTTATGGGATGTAGTAGCCTTTGATGAAGTAGCAGGCATTCATTTTAAAGACAAAGATGGAATCCAGATCATGAAAGATTTTATGGCCTCAGGGTCTTTTGCTCGTGGCAAGGAAGAAAAGAATGCTAATGCATCTATGGTATTTGTGGGAAATATCAATCAGAGTATAGATTCTCTGGTAAAGACCTTCCACCTCTTCGCTCCTTTCCCTGATGCTATGAATAATGATTCAGCTTTTTTTGACCGGATGCATTTTTATATACCGGGATGGGAAATCCCCAAAATGAGGCCGGAGTTTTTTACTGATCGCTATGGCTTCATTGTTGATTACCTGGCTGAATATTTCCGGGAAATGCGGAAGCATTCGTTTACAGATGCACTGGACAAGTATTTTAAACTCGGTAATAACTTGAACCAGCGGGATGTCATTGCGGTCCGCAAAACTGTTTCAGGACTGATAAAAATTCTTTACCCCAATGGCAAGTTTGGCAAGGAAGAAGTCCGCGAGGTTTTAGAAAAGGCTCTGGTAGGACGCCGCCGGGTCAAGGAGCAACTCAAGAAAATCGGGGGTATGGAATTCTACGATGTACAGTTTTCTTACATCGATAAAGAAACCCTGGAGGAATATTATGTCTCAGTGCCTGAACAGGGAGGAGGCAAACTCATTCCTGAAGGTATGTGTAAGCCCGGTCACGTCTATACCGTTGCCAGGGGCACTAGCAATATGCTGGGTGTGTTTAAGATGGAATTGCAGGTGGTTCCGGGGACAGGGAAATTTGAACGATCTGGATTTGGCAACAATTCCAAGACCAAAGAGAGTGCCAATGTCGCCTTTAACTATTTGCGGGCTAATGCCAATAGCATTAGTGGCAGTATTAGTCTAAAGACTAAGGATTTTTATCTGCATTTACAGGACTTACAGGGGGTAGGTTTACCCGATGATCTGACCCTATTGTCCTTGATTACCTTATGCTCTGGAGCTCTGGAACGTTCTGTACAGGAACAAATGGTTATTCTAGGTTCTATGAGTATCGGTGGAACAATAACCAAAGTATCGGAATTAGCTAATACGCTACAGGTTTGTTTTGATGCCGGCGCCAAGAAGATCTTGCTTCCTATGACTTCAGCAGCAGATATAGCAGCCGTTCCCCCTGAATTGTTTACTAAGTTTCAGACCTCGTTCTACCAGGATCCAATTGATGCGGTGTTTAAGGCATTGGGAGTAGGATAGAGAACAATAAGGGGGAGGATTAATTCATATGGGGAATGATGAGATAAAACTACCATGCAAGCCACCGCTGCTGTTTCCTGAGCCACGGGTTTTGGCCGGTGTAGCTAATTATAATGAAATCCCCTACGCTGGTACATTATCCTCAGCTAAATGTATTCTTGGAGCTGTATACGGGATTGATGAGGATGGAGCCAGCTGGTTGGAAAAACAATTATATGATAATCCTGCCATACAGTGCCGCATAATATTAATGGTTTACCCTGCCTGTCCTACCCGGGAAGATACTTTGATGAAGCTGTTGGAACTGCAAAACACCATGGCAAATAGGATCCGTTTTGCTATTTACCCGGTTTCCTTTTTTACAGGTTACCCGGCCAATGCACTACTTATAACGTGCACGGAAGGGAAAAATTATTTGTGTACCGGTTCGTCTCCTAATTTTGGTCTGGGCAACGAGTGGAGCGGGGAAGCCAACTTTGTTTTAGAGGTCGACGCGGCGTTAAGTCAGCAGTGGCAGGTCTTTATAGACTACATGTGGTGCATGTCATCGCCTCTTAATATCGAAACCGCCAGGATTCCAAAACTAATACCGGCTGAAGGAAGCAAAGAGGCCGCAGAAATATGGCGGCAGTATATGGGATTTTTCCCGGGAGAAAGTATCTTTGCCAATGGTCCAGAAGTTGATGTAGATCCACTAACTGGTGAAGTAAAGGCTGTGGAAAATGGCAAAATTGTTCCCTTGGTAACTTCAGAAATGAATTTATCTCCCTATTCTCCGCAGCTTGTCGAACTTGGAAGTTTATATAACCAAGGTAGCCAGGTTATAGTCGATAAATTAACGCGTATTGGTCCACTGGACGCACCTGTAAAACCGGATTATTTTGGTATGAAGGGCGAACGTCGCCACGGCGGAGTAACCAGGAAAACCCAATATCGGATTTCCGTTCTAAGCCAGGATGATCTGAAGATAATTGAAAGACTTAAAAATACTATGCAGGCCGCATTGGATAATATGAGTTATTCTTTGGGTGACGGGGTGCACTGGATGCCTGACACCGTTCGTTCCCTCTACCAGAACGAAATCAACTGCATTAATTCTGAAGGGGGAGCCAGGTTAAAAGCAATTGTGACCGGTGATGTTGCAGCTTTTGTAAACAGTAACCGGGATAGACTCTGTCGCGATTTGGATAATATGTACCAGGAGGTTAATGGTGGCGGGTATATGGCCAGCTCTGATGTGGCTGCTATTCTAAAGAATCTGACAGAAAGGCTGAAACGAGCCCTGGAAGGAAAAATTTTGCCGGAGGTATCGTATAATTCAATTTCATTTCAAGATGGCAACGATATTGATCAGGGTTCGTGGGGACAAGCTGTTAGGTTATTAAGAAGTATTGCTTTATATTCACGTAAATCTATTACTAGTGAACGATATTTTGCTATGGGTCTCATGGTGGACAGAGATGAACTGCGTAAAGCTATGAACGTATTGGATGATGTTATTTATAAGGAAGATAAAAATAATGTTTACTATCGGGCGAAAATCGAAATAGAAAAAGTAAACGAAATAGTTGAAGATGAAATGAACAACAAGGACAAGTGCCAGGCCTTGTTGGATCTAATACACGGCAAGAGCTGGGAGCAAAAAGTAAGTGGCTAGATTAAGCGGCAAGTTACAAATCGATGTTAGGAGGTCAATCAATGTTTGTTTTAGACAAAGAAGCCAATAAAATAACTAAAGTTGAAAGCAAAACCTTTCACGATTTTGGTTTTAAGGAACGTGAGCATTTGCAGGAGTGGATTGCCAATTATCCTGAGTGTTTAGGTGAGAAACTGCTTATTATTCAAAAAGAGTTTGATGGTTTTAATGATACCAACGAACGCTTGGACTTGCTAGCTCTTGATGAATCAGGAACAATTGTTGTAATTGAGAATAAGCTTGACGATACCGGGAGGGACGTTACTTGGCAGGCGTTAAAATATGTATCTTATTGCTCAACTTTATCCAAACAACAAATTAAGGAGATATACCAAGCCTATTTAGATAAGTATTCCCCAAATGAAAATGCTGAAGAAAATATTATAGAGTTCTTTAACGGGAAACCATTTTCTGAAATATCACTAAATGAGAATGATCAACGCATGATCTTAGTTGCAGGGAAATTTCGTAAAGAAGTAACATCTACAGTAATGTGGATGCTGAATCATGGTATTAAAGTGCAGTGTATTAAAGTTACTCCATACGAATATAACCAACAAATCTTACTGGATATGGAGCAAATAATACCAGTAAAAGAAGCTGAGGACTACATTATTAAGATGGCTGACAAAACACGTGAAGAAAAGGAAGTTAAGGAAGCCAATCGTGATATATTGGAACTTAGAAAAATATTCTGGATTGAGCTGCTGGAAAAATTCAATACCTGTTCAAATCAATTCAAGAATGTTAATGCCAGTACTGATCACTGGCTTTCGAGTGGTTCAGGTGTTAGCGGAGCACCATTTAGTTTTGTAATTACGAAGAACTATGCAGCTGTTGAGGTACTAATTAATATTAGCAGTAAAGAAGAAAACAAGAAAATATATGATAAACTTTTTCAAAACAAGGAAGCCATTGAAAATTCTTATGGAGTACCTTTAACTTGGGAGCGCCTGGATGATAAAAAATCTGCTCGGATTACCCATCGCATGTTTGGGGTAGATGTCACTAACCGGGAGGACTGGGATAAAATAAAGGATTTCCTATGCGAAGCCATGGTCAAATTTGAAAAGGCAATCAAAGAGCCTCTGAAGAAAGCAGCTTCAAGTAAATAGGTTTCGCGGGAGATCTTTGAGTGGGTGAAAGAGTATTTTTATATAGCCCAGAGGGAGAGAAATGCAAAACTAATCTGGAAAGTTTTTTTCGCCACGTGTAGAGATTAAAGGGTATGGTCAATCAGTCTATGTTGCCGAGAATATAATAATAATAATGAATATTACTTAAAAATGACGGGAAAAGCGTAGATTTGACTTCATTTGACACAAGGAAATTATTTGCCCCAAAACGAACTAGTAAGGATAAAACATCCACGGAAGAAGGGTTAACGTGAATGATTTAGAATTAGAGAGACTTCTTGATGAGCTGAGAGCTTTGCCACATGAAACGGAATGGGTAGAGTTCAAACAAGATAGATATGATCCACAGGAGATTGGGGAATATATTTCTGCGCTCTCTAATTAGGCCTGTTTATACGGAAAGGATCTGGCCTATCTTATTTTTGGGATTGATGATGAGGATCATTATATAAAAGGGACAACGTTTAATCCTCTAATAGCCAAGAAAGGTAATCAGGAGCTGGAAAACTGGTGGGCAACCCAGCTAAGTGCTAAGTCCCCGAGAAAATGGTTTAATGAGAAAGTCGATTACTTTCAAGGTTGCCTGGAATCAATTACAATCCATTATGGCAGTGAATCTGTAGAAGATAAATCCGATCTTCCTGAGTCCAAGCTCCAAAGGATTTGGCATTATGTAGGGGATGCTCCGGGATGGCTAGCCAGAGTTGTCCGTCCCATAGCCAACTTAAATTTATGGATACATACCCGTTCCGCCTTTTGTCCATAACAGTATAGCTTTAGATATTTAAGTTTTCGAGTAGAGCTGCCAGAATGGTCAACAAGGTTTGTACCCATTGTCTGATATACGGAGCACAAAACAATCGAAATATTATTGATGACCACATGGTGAAGGTTGTTGTTCGGGGAGAATTGAGTTAGTTCTCCCTGCCCCCTATGGGGCTAATATTCTCGGTCACTATGTCCGTCAGCTTTTGGACATTTAACACCGTCTATTGCTGGACATTATGGGATGGCAGTAACAAGACTGCTCATCGTATGCTTCACCACAATCCGTTGTCTTAAGGGATGATTAATGCTCAAAGATAACTTGCTGCGGATAGGTGGCTGCCCAGCTAATATCAAGATAAAAGGATTTTCAGAGTCCATATTGAAATTAAAAATCAGGCGCAGATCCTCAAGCAGCTAGTTTGATGCCATATGGATCTCATCCAGGATGATAACGGGAGTAATCCTGCGTTCATAATACATGGAACGAATTGCAGATTGAATCTGGTGGAACAGATCGACCTTTTTGTGCTTCGGTTCTTCGCCCAACTCCAGTGCCAATCCCCGGTAGAATTCCTGAACGGTTACCGTTGATAGTGGGAAGTAACAGGCTTCAAACAATGCCGGATTTAAGCTTTGGGCATATTTACGCAGAGCACTTGATTTACCTGTTCCGGCTTCACCGATGATAAGGCCAATCCCCCTGGCTTTTTGCAAATATATAAGACGGGAAGTAAGCTCCACCAAATTGTGACTGGGGAATAATTTATCAGCGGGTACTTCTTTCGTAAAAGGGTTAAACTTTAAGTTAAAGAATTGAGTAAACATCAGCAATCACCCCTCTCAGAAAGATCCCTGGACGGTTTTTCCTGGGAACCAGCTTTGGAGATGCTGGCAAAAGAGATGTGATTGCTACTCTTAGAGGCGATTGCGATAACTTCTTGGCTGCTTTCCATAAAGTTATTACGACAATTATTTGCCGGCCGACCGGGTCCTTTTCTTTTGGCATGCGCATTATCATGAAAATTGACCTGCTTGGCTTCACCAACCTTCTTCCCTTCATGATAAAGGAGAATGGGGGTATTGGGATTTAAAATGTAAGGAAGTGGTTGAGATGAGAAAATATCTGCCTGGGATATAAGATTGATTCTGAGCAGAAGTGTTTAGGCCTGAGTTAAAAATGATGGTATGGCTTGAGAGATTTGCGGTATCGCGAACGCGGCAGATGGGCATAAGGGCCTGGCAAGTGCAAATACAGCCGCTAATTTTGGGGCAATAAGCCGATTAATAGTATGGGTACGGGAATGGGCAGGAGCTTGAAGTATTTGTTGGCCAGGTCAAATTCGGCCATGTTGCTTACGCTGTTATGGCGCGTGGGAAAGAATTCAGCCGGTCTGGTGGGAACGATAAGCACAGCCAGGGATAGCAGGTTGTTGGTGAGACCGTAATGAAATTTGTAATAGTCCCGGTAAAGGGTGGCACTGTTGCCGAATTGTATTTCTACGAAAATATCGTTTTTGCGGAAATCGCCGATAAGCTTGGGATCATCGTGAAGTAAGGGCTGCAGTTCCCAGTTGTTTTTGGCGAATTCTATTTCGAAGGCTTTATTATAAGCAGCCTGGTGATGGTATTCCCGCCCGTTGAGGTTTATGGAAAAATCGGGGGCCCATTTAATGGCGGTTGTGGATTGATATATTTCCTCCAGTTCACCGACATTGGCCAGCAGCCGGGGGCTGCAGAAAAAGTATTCTTTTATGAATTGCATAGTTGTGTTTACCTTTCTTTAGCCAAGTTTAAATTAAATAGTTTACAATAAGATTGGAGCAAAGAAATTAAGCAAAAATCTTTTCATAAGAAAGGGAAAGGGCTAGAAAGTATTAAATTAGGATAATTCGTCTAACGCAATTTTAACATTGTATTTCCAATTACTAGAATGAGTTATACGTTTAATATCTTTACTCTTAATTTTTAATAGTTGAATACGACTTAATTTACTAAATTCTTCCCAGTTATTTGTAAAGATATAGATTGCATTACCATATCTAATGTTTTCTAGAAGTACTAAATTGTTGTTAAATAGTGCCCCGAAATAAAGATTAAACTTATTCTTTCCTCTAATATATTTTATAGGTTTAAGCGTCTCGAAAAAATCAAGTCGTTCCTTAACAGTATTAATAAGTTCGTCGGAAGGGTGTTTTATAGTAGTAGTAATAGAATTAACATTATTAACAAAATTTTTTGTTCCGGGGGGAAGGAGTTCCCAATCAACGTAAAGGGTTTTAACATAGTTGGAATCATTAGCATCTGCGGCAAAAATACTACAAGTACCTGTATTCTCTTGTAGCAAATTACAATGATATAATAGGTCTTCTAAAAAGTCCGGTTCTTCTTTATTCAATATACAGTCTATATAGAATTTAAAAGTATAATTATTATTACTAATGTTAAGTAACTCAATATTAATAGAAAGATTTCTTGGTAGCCATTGTTCCCGTTGGTATACTTTTCTTGTCCAAGTAATATCATGGTAACCCTTGGACCAATCTCCAAAATTGGGTACATCAGCGGTAAAGGATGCCTCAACTTTGGGCAATTGCTTTAGCGGAATAGATCTACCGTTAATGTTATATTTTGAATATCTACCAACAGAAATTAGTGGAATTATTGAATTATTATATGTAACATCTTTGCCAGACCAAATTATACTGAGATGCCTATAAAAACTATTTTTAATATCGTGTAGTGGTATTGATTTAATAGAAGCAACCATAACATCCTTTGTATCAATTTGGTCAAGTTTAGCATAAATATCACGTGGGACCTTCATAAAATTTCCTTTCCACCTTTTTTGCATAACTTTACCTCCCTTAAATTTTTGGGGTTTATTACAATCTTCTACATTAATTAAGGGAATCCTGTAAATGTTTGACAAAATGTTTATGTTTTTAAATGTTCAAATTTTTATGCAAAATCTAATCACCAAACATTTGAGAATCTTAACCGAGTTATAAGTAATGTTAAAGCTTGGGTTAAACGCCGAACTTTGGTTTTTAATCTACCTGGGATGAAAAATACATATTCCTGAGCAGGATTTTGTAATATACTTATTGAAAACCTACAAACTATTGTTTTTTCTGGAGATGCTTAATATGAAGGCTATCCGTGACCCAATTCATAATATTATTCTTTTTGATAAGCAAAACGAAAGATTAATTTTAGATTTACTTGATACTCCTGAATTTCAGAGATTACGGCATATTAAACAGCTAGGTTTCTCATCATATACATACCCAGGTGCTGAACATACTCGTTTTGCACATTCTCTTGGCGTGGCTCATCTTACACGTCGCTTTATTGATAAGATTTCTTCTAATAAAGTAACCGGAGATGGTTTATCAGTTGAAGAATTGACAGATAATCGTCTTTTAGTTTCTGTTGCTGCTCTATTACATGATATAGGACATGGACCGTTTTCTCACGCGCTTGAAGGTATTACTGGTATTAAGCACGAGAAATGGACTATAAAGATTATTAAAGGAAACACATGTGTTAATAAAATAATAAGACATTATAATATTTCTCCGGATGAAGTAGCAGAAATAATTCAAAGAACCCATAAATCCTCTGCATTAGTAAAAATTCTTTCCAGTCAATTAGATGCTGATCGGACGGACTATTTACTAAGAGACTCTGTCATGACTGGTGCGGGTTATGGTTCTTTCGATTTGGAATGGCTAATAAATGTTTTACGGCTCGGTAAACATGAGGATGAAGTAGAAATTGGCCTTGACCTTAATAAAGGTCAAAGTATTGCAGAAGACTATGTGATGGCACGATACTATATGTATAAAAATGTATATTTTCATAAGACTACTCGGAGTGCAGAGTTAATGATGTCTAGTGTCTTTAAACGGGCAAAGGAATTGGAAAGCCAAGGTTTAATTGAGTTTCCCGCTGTATTGAAAAAGATAATAAATGTACAAGAAGAAAATTCCGATGACGATATTTTGCAGGCATACTTGGAACTTAATGAACACCTCTTGTGGACTTGTGTTATGAAGTGGAAGGATTGCGATGATTTGGTATTAAAGGATCTTTGCGGACGCATACTAAATCGGAATCTTTATAAAGCTTTACCTCAGGGTATTGATATTTTTAAAATAATCAGAGCTGGAGATAAATTATCAGCGCAATTGAAAATACCAGTAGAATATTTACTATTGGTTGATAGTGCTGAAAGTGGTTGTTATAAAGATCCATATATTTTAATCAAGCCATCTCAGGAAGATCCAAAAGAACGAGAAGCGTCTGAACAAATATTTCTATTTGATAATGATGGCCGAGCTGAAGAATTATCTCGTATTTCTAAAGTAATTGGTGCAATGAGAGACGAATCCATAAATATTAAACGATATTATGTTCCGGGTGAATATATTGAGAATTTTTTAGGGGAGTGATTTATGTGTTCAAGACCACATACGCTTTGCTTGATTTGTTAGAAACAGTCGATACCGTTAAAGGGCGTAAAAAGCTTCAGAAGACAGTTCATATGTTGCAAATAAGAAAGAATCCATTTAACTTTGATTATCAATATCATTTTTATGGCCCCTATTCTTCTGAATTGCAAATCGAAGTTAATTCATTAGTTAAAGAAGGTTTTGTAATTGAAACCAAAATGGATGAGACTTATGTATACCAGATTACAGAAAAGGGCAAAACATTTAAAAAAAATTTGGAATCACAGTTTAAAGAAAGCGTTAATGTTGAACATGAATTATCGCAATTGTTAAATAGACAATCGACTTCTTTATTGGAAATGGCAAGCACTTATGCCTATTTGCTGGATAACGGTTATGAACCATCCGAAGCTAAAAATAAATGCAAAGAGTTAAAACCTCATTTAATTAAAGAGATGGATTCAGCTATTAAGTTTTACAATGAACACATTGCAAACTAACCGTTGATATGGGAATATGTTTCCTAGTTATAGCGGCTATTTAGAGATTAAATTAAAAGATGTTGTAATGCTTCCTGTTAAGATCTGGCCCAGTGCCGAGGGGTAGGCAAGAGATGCCGATTTTACTGAATATAAAACAAGCTTATAAGAATTACATGGTTATATTTAGCAATTAATCCTCGGCAGTATTTTATCATTCACCGGGGATCTATTCTATCTCTCTTTATTCGACTGGGAAACAATACTGGCAGCCAATGTTTTAGTATCATTGTTATATTTTAAACTACTTAAAGCCTTTGATGCGATATCTTCCATTTCAGCTCCAGTTTGCTTGTCTGTTCCTGATTGTGCTAATACGCTTCCTGCGAGTTGTTTCTGTATTTTTGATGAATTCGGATTCCTAAGAATATCACTGGCCAAATGAGTAACATCCGGACCACTTTGCTTTTTATTAGCCATTCATAACCCCCCTTAACACTTACTAATAGAAGTATAACGTATCTTTCCAATAACCTCTATAATTGATTGAAATAATTACAATAATGGGAAAGATAGTCTGACCGTAAAGCTCTAAAGGTAGGATCATAGGATATTAGAATCCAGGGTGAGCGTTAAATATCCGTGGTCCAAACCGTGGTCAAAATTTCGTTTCAGGTAGTAACAACAGGTTACGAAAGCGGAAGAAACTGTCAATGAAAAACCCTATATTACAGCAATTCTGAGGATTTTAGTTTCACCTCATTACACCTAAATTCACACCCGAAGACAATTCGTAATCAGCAGGTCGGCGGTTCAAATCCGCCCATCGGCTCCAGTATAAATTGTTACAGCCAATCTATAGCGGTGATAGACGGTGTTAGTTGTCCCAAAATTGAGCGGAAGTTTAGGCCAAGAAACACCATCTAATTCACCACCTAGTTCAATTCCCCTTAATAACCAGCTTAACCATATGATCGTCAATAATCCTTTTTCCATTTTGTGCTCCATATAACAGACAATGAGTACAGAGTGTATTCACAACCTGGCTGCCCCGGCGATTTGCTTTGCTCTGCCGTGAGTGGTGCAGAAGCAACTTATGGCGGGCAACACCTAAACACTGACCTGTTCGAGATGGCTGCTGCCTACATTTTATATCTTTGTCAAGATCATCCCTTTATCGATGGAAACAATAGGACGGCCCTGGCTGCTGGCTTGGTTTTTTTAGAAGTCAATAGGGTATCGATTATAGATAAGAATGGAGCACTGTATCATGCAGTTATGAAGATGGCTTTGGGACAATTAGGTAAATCAGAAATTACAGGAATTCTTAGAGAGCTAGTCGATAATTAGAAACCAAGTCCAGGTTAA